>ONKQ01000055.1 GCA_900318465.1 uncultured Bacteroidales bacterium | reverse complement strand
GCTGGCCACCATGTTCAGGATCATGCTCATGTACTATGTCAACTGCTACACCTTCTTCGAAGAGCCGGAACAGGACTGGCTGGCGATACTCAAGACAACCGATCCATCACCCCCAGAGCCGACCCTGTTTGACTGAGGGGGCTTACTTTTCCAAGCAACCTTCCCCATCACCTATTTATTGGCTTTCCGAACACGTCATCTAATGCTCTTTTACTTTTAGCGGACAGCAATAAAAGTTTATAGTTAAAAGTTAGGGCTGTCGTGGTTTGCGGCAGCCCTTTCTTGTGCTATAGTAGGATTTGATTCACGGCTTCACCCTCCTTCTCACAAATAAAGCCTAATCCCTGCTTTGATGTTGAATCGCTGCAAGCCTTCTTTGGAATTGCCCAAGTCAATGACTTCCGTGTGTGTGCCGTCGTCGTAGGTCACCTTCGACAAAGCCCCGATGTAGTACGAGGCTTCCGCGCCTATGGCAACATGCTGCGTAATCCTGAAATCGTAGCCGAGTCCAAGGCCCAAACCCATAGTCTTTCCCGATAATGTGTATTTGTAGCCAAACTCTTCAACACCATCCATGTAGCCCAGATAACCGGCAAGTGCTTCAACATTCAACATGTGCCTGCCGTTTTGTGAATTGGCCGTCAAAGCTCCGAGCGACACGCCAATGAATGTGATGGAATGGACATTGCTTATCGGCCCTTCATAATAGTTGCCTTCATCATCGTAGGTATAGACGTATGCCGCATTGCTGCTCGAGAATTGGTCGTAGTGCAAGCCCAAGGTAATCCCGTTTTTAATATTGAACCGTATGCTGGCGCCATAGTCAAAGCCTTGCAGGAGCTTTTTCAAATAGGCCTTATAATCGCTCGAAATGTCGTTGGAAAACCTTGCCGTCCTGAAAGCATACCCGCCGTTAAACGCGATTTGGACGTGATACTCTTGGGGAGGGTTTTGTGCGGCTTTCACACTGTCTAATGGCTGTCCCATTGGATAAAGCGAGTCGAAATTTTCAGCCGAAGCTGTAATGCCAGCCACCAATAGGAGTGCAAACAGGGTGCAAATCTTCAAGTTTTTCATATTCCATTGATTTTTAGATTGTTATTCCATTTTCTTGTTTCCGCTTTGCGTCACTGCGAGGAACGAAGCAGTCCAGAGAAACGCACAGGTTCACTTAAACATCTCATCTTTCAAGATAAATGTGTAAGTTCTGCTCTTCAACTCTTCTCCTTCGGGGTCGCACTTCCAGGCCTCGCGGGTGAAGAAATAGCGCTGCGCATCGGTGGCATTCTCAATGTAGCTATAGGTAATGGTAGCGGCACCATCGGAACTGCGGGAGAATCTGACGCTGTCGTATTCCAAAGAAAGGGAATTAAAGGCCAATTCCGTTGGAACACCTTTCACCCCATGATAAACATAAACGGGAATCTCTTCGTTTTGTCCTTCAGTTGGGGTTGGGTAGAACACAGCGGAGTTTTGCCTAACGAGCTGGCCCAAGCTCCAAGCTTCAAAAGTGATGGTGTCAACCGTGTTGCCCGGAGTATAAGTGGCGTTGTATCTCACAGACTCTTTAGGTTGACACGAAGTTGCCACGAAAGACAAACTGAAAGTCATTGCTGCCAAAACCACCAGCAGCGTTCTGGAATTGAATTTTTTGTTGTTCATAATACTTTTAATTTTAGGTGTTAGTTATTTGTTTTGAAATTCATGCCGCAAAAATATAGCAAAAATCCACTGTTTTTTCAAGATTTCGGGGCATTACAAATTTTTGTAAAATATCAGTGTTGATTTTCAATATGTTACTAATTTATTTTACAACATTTTGTCATGCTCATTTGTCGCTTTTCCACCTGTTTATCCCACTAATGCAGCGCCTTTCATAGTTCCATCCGCTCATAAAAGGCTCTCATGTTTTTCTGTATCCGCTTTGCGTCACTGCGAGGGACGAAGCAATCCATTTCTGGTTCGCCGCGCTTCGCTCGCGATGACGCAAAGCGGCTGAACAGACAACGCTACCTATTCACCACAAATTTCCGCGCCCCCTTGCCCACGCTGATAAAATACATCCCTTCGGGCAATTCGGCCACATTAATCTGTTGGGTTTCAGCGGTGATGATGCCTGACATTAGGGTTTGGCCCATGAGGTTGGTGATGCGGTAGGTTTCGGCCTGTAGAGACGCACGGCCGTGCGTCTCTACGAACAAAACGCCGTTGGTCGGGTTGGGATAGACATTGAATTGGTTTTCAACCGTTTCCTGTTCCTCAACGCCGTTGTGCCATTCTGCATAAATTGCGTCGCAGTCGTTACGGCTGACGGTGAAGAGCAGATCACCATAGTTCCAATAGCAACGCAGTCCCGTCACGTCATAGCCTTTGCCTCGTGTCATCAGCTGCTCAGGGAAGAAACTGGAGAGATGACCAACACCGTACACGATGTTGCCACCGAAGAGGTCGCCATCGTCGCTCACCCGCAGCATCTTCAACCATTGGCCATCATAGTTGTAATAATCCACCGCATCCACATGCATCGTGAGGGTTTCCATGCCCACCTTAATCTCCCATTCGTCGCCTTGCGAGGCACCGAAGTCGTAAAGCACGGTAAACTCCTGCAAGTCCTTGTTCCACCAATACACCACGTTGTCCTCTTCATAAAGGTATTCGTGCGTCACATCCTGATGTTCGCCTTTATCATATAAGGTATTGGTGCGGATGATGATGACCACCTCCTTGTGGTTAATGGTGGTGTCGGCGGCATATTCTAAATGCTGGTAGGTGATGTTACCATTCTCGTTCTGGATTTCGTAGTACCATTCCGAGCCTTCAAATTCTATCAAGCCGCTGCCGCAATCTTCGGTAATGTTGGTGAAGTCGCTCCAGCCTTCCGCGTTATGATAGGCCTCCAAAGTGCCACAAGGCACAACGATGGACAAATCATCGGGGAAATGCCAGGCACCTTGGGTGGTCATGCGTCTCAATTCGGGCGGAGTCATGGCTTTGATTACCAATGAATCCAACTCCGTATCTTGAAATGCTGGTTCGGCAATGTAGTTGATGGAATCGCCCAAGACAATGCAATCGAGCTGATTGCAGGAACGGAAAGTCATCATATCGATTCGTTGCACCAAATCGGGAACAACCAAGATTCCCGAAAGGCTTGTGCAATCGGCAAATGACTGTCCTCCAAGGGTTCTCAAACTGGCTGGCAGTTCAATGTGTGTGAGGCTGCTACATTTTGAGAATGCACCAATGCCAATCTCCGTGACACCCTCTGGGATGTTGATTTCCAACAGGCTTGTACATTCACTAAAGGAACTTCCGTCAACAAATGTCAGGCTTTCAGGCAGATGAACGCTTAGCAGATTGCTGCACATAGCAAAACTCGACTTCTCTATTCGTGTCCACCCTTCAGGGATATCAAGTTCGGTAAGACTCGTACAGCCTTGGAACACATAGCCCTTGTCGGGGCTGTTTTGGAAAACGATATGATGAGGGAGTATCAATTCCTCTATTCCAGAGCACCATTCAAAAGCCGCCATGCCCACACCGACGTTTTCGGGAATAGTTACTGTTCCCCTAATGCCACTGCAACCGCTAAAGGCATAGCTTCCTATAGATGTCAAAGCATCGTTTATCATCAAGCCAGTCAAGCCAGTGCATCCTTGGAAAGCATAGGCAAAGACCGCCTTCAATCCAGTGGGCAATACAAGGTCGCCCGTGAGACGCGTACAGCCAGCAAAACAACGAGGCCCAATAGTATCCAACGCTTGCGAAAGCACAAGATGGTCGAAGCAATCGGCAAAAGTCGAATAAGGTTCCGGATTGACATAATAGCTGCTGTTTTGCGTGTTTCCCAGTTCAACAACCGAATTAGGAATGATAAGGTCGCCCGAGAAACCCGAACAATGGCCAAAAGCTTGGTATTTGATATGCGTCACGGTTTCAGGAATGACAAGGTTGCCCGTAAAGCCTGTACAACCAGCAAAAGCCTGTTCCCGAATTTCCCTCAAGCCATTCGGAAGAACCAAACCAGTAAAGCCAGAGCATCGGGCAAAAGCGCCTTCTCCGATGATTTCCAAGCTCTCCGACTCGGACAAGATGAGTGTCCCCGTCAAACCGCTACAGCCACAGAATGCCCCTTCCGGTATCTCCGAAATGAATAAGGGTAAAATGAGTTCCGTGAATCCGCTACATTCCCTGAACACATCCTTTTTCAACACAGCCGTCGAAAAAGACAAGTCAAGGGTGCCAGTAAAGCCTGAACAACCATAAAAAGCCCCTTCCTGAATTGTGTCGATAGTTGATGGATAATAAAGTTGGCCTGTCAGACCCGAACAATTCTTGAAAGCCCATTTGCCAATCTCAGTCACAGTGTAGGTTACATCCTCGCAGGTCACCGTCGAAGGGATGTCGAGCTCGCCTTGGGCGTTATCGCCATCCACATGGCCCACCACACTCACATGAGGCGGGTTGGTGCTGATAATTGAATAGAGCAAGTCGCCCGACTGGAAAGTTTCGTTGGGTTCAGGAATCGAGGCCAATATGGGCAAGCCCTGATTGGTATTCTCGGTATCGGCCACCCAAGTGGTAAGATAAGGATACTCTGGTACAGAGTCAAGCACGACTGCTGCACCGAAATTCAGGGCTTCAACGAGGTCAGTGGTTCCGTATTGAGCTTCATTGAGAATCCATTCACTAGGATTCAGGCCTGCAACAAACGACGACGAGCCTGGCAACTCCATATTACCGCAAGCGGGCAGAGTGTCTTGCTCAAGCCAATAGCAGTTCAAGTAATGCTCTGCAACGTCGCCCTTACCAAGGATGTGTCCATAGCCCTCCGTTTCAGCACCCGACGGTGTTTCGGGAACAGTGAGCGCACCCGCGTTATAGACGTTAAAGATACGTCCCGTTGAACCGCCCACAATACCGCCGATGGCTACGGTGGCATTGGCAGGCGCACTATTAGGCGCTGCGACCATACCAAGGTTATAGGAATTGGCTATCACAGACGCGTCATTGTATCCTACCAGGCCGCCAATTTGCGAGCCAAAGTTCGATTCAGATCTCACATTGCCCTTGTTGACACATTCCACCATGACACTTTCTTTCAACAACGCGGCCAGTCCCCCAACGAGTACATCCGAGTTGACATCTCTCGCGACCACCTCTCCCATGTTGAGGCAGCCAATCATCTGAATACCCCAACTATGCGCGACAATGCCGCCACAAAATGTGGTTGAAGAGATGGTTCCATAGTTTCTGCATCCTTTGATAATCAGCGCCAAACTCTCACCATTGTGCGAATTGTCGGCATCTCCCATGATACCGCCTACATGATGAGAACCTCTAACATCGGAACGGTTCTCGCAGTTCTCGATGACCGCATAACCGCCATCCACACTCATCGTCATGCAACGACCCACAATGCCGCCAGCAATGAAAAACCTTTCGGGATTCAAAAACCTTACCTCGCTCACACAATCCTTGATATAAACCGTATCCGAGGCATTGTCCGTCGGATAATAGCCGCCCACAATGCCACCGACATAGTTAGTAGAATTGTGCTCATGGCTGATGGAGCTATTCTGCACAGTGCAGTTGATGATGCTTGTGTTGTAGGCTTGTCCCACGATGATACCGACATCACTGCCCACTTGAATGGAGGCATCTGTAACATGAAGGTTTTTGATGACGGCTCCACGGGTATGGCCAAACAAGCCTGCATCCAAATGGTTCTCACGAATAATCATCCTTTCGATGGTATGTCCGTTGCCGTCAAAGACACCCGTGAAATAAATCGGCAGGTTTTGTGAGGTTTCCTTTCCAATCACTGGCCAATCGAAGAAGTCGTTCTCCACATTGAGGCAGATGTCGTTCACGAGGATGTAATGCGCGTCGCCGCCCGTGCCGGTGTTGGTCTGCTGGGCAAGCAAAGCCAGTTGCTGAGGCGTGGCAATCTGGTAAGGGTTTCCTTCCGTGCCGTCGCCGCCCTCGTATGCATCGGCCACCGAGCCATCCCAGCAAGGACTACCCGTTTGGGGGACATAATCACAATCATAATCACCTTCGTGATAAAGCATCTCGCCATCAACGAGATAGCATCTCATGTATTCATATTCCGGGCCGTCAATTACCACTTCAGGAAACAGGCCCTTTTCGTATCCGATTCCCTCAATGATGCGTCCATCCATAACAGTCCAATAATCTTCAATAACACCTGTCACATATTGGGTGCGGTAGGTATGGCCGTCCCAAGTAACGCTACCGACACTATCGACCGTAATTAAACACGGATAATAATCTGCAACTGCGCAATACCAAGACTCACCCGCCTCGGCATTGAAATCATACAACACCGTAAACTCTTCATCGGTTGAATTGTACCAATAAACAACACCGTCTTCCTCATAAACATATTCATAACCGTTGATAACGCTGCAGGTGTGTCCTTGCACTTCTTCTTCTCCAGTCACCATATACTGAATGTAATGGAAAGGAGGTTCCGTGATCGGACCTTGAGACAACACATGGAAATACCACTCCGCGCCTTGGGGAGCAAAAGAATGAGGCTCTGGTGGTGTCGGTGGTGTCGGGTAGACCATATAGCACTCATTATACCCGGGAGTGGTATTCTGCCATATCAAATCACCGTCCTCATAATAGCAAAGAAGATTGGTCGATCCTCCCGTCAAGAAAAGCGAACCTGAATCGACGATTCCATAAAGGCTACCTATGCCTTCAATCCATACTTCCTCTTCGCCATTACCAAAAGGATATTCCAACACGATTTGTTGTCTTGGCTCTCCATTAACGATGGTTTCTCCCTTTTCGATAACGACCATACAACATTCATCATACCCATAGTCACACATACAAATAGTATCTCCAACTTCCATTGAGAAATCATACAGGAATTGTTCATCAGAAGTGGAAGGTCTACGAGAGAAGACTTGCCCGTCCTCGGTTTCTCTGAGAAATCCCCAAAGATTCCATCCGGTAAGGTCTTCGTTTCTTGTCGCGTACATCACTTTATACGACACACCGTCCAACAGCGTATCACCCTCGATTTTGTAAATGTCGGTGTACTTATGCTGTGGCTCCGGCGGATTCCAAGGATAGGAAAACAGGGATGATAGTCTTGTGCTTTCATTGTCATCCCGCCCATCATCATCAGGGCAATCACTGCGATAAATCTAATGTTTTTCATTGTTCTAATTATTTGATTGTTAATTAATTGATTTTCTTTTTTTGGCTGTTAGCTGTTAGCTATTGGCTATTGGCAGCTTTTTCCTAAGTTTGGTACTTTCCTTTTTGAGGAAGCTGCCAAAAGCCAAGGGCCAAAGGCCAAAAGCTATACTGCATTGACAATTTCCTCAAAGGTGCGGTTGTCGTCCGTGAGGTTCATCTTCATTTGCTTGATGCGGGTCTTGCGGCGGTAGTACGACTCGGTTTGGGTGTCCAAGAGGATGGAAATCACTTGGTTGGAGAAACCGTTCTTGGAGAGGCAGCAGATGCGCACGTCCCACTTGCCGAGTTTGGGATATTGTTCCAAGAGGCGCTGCGAGAAGCCGTCGTACACCAAGTCGGTGAGGCTGATGAAGTCGGCCCAGTCGTCGTCGCTTAGGGCGAAGTTCATCGTGTCTGCGGTCACTTGCTCGCCGAGGCCCTGCGCCGTAGAGTAGACCTTGTTGCGCCCCATAATCTTGCTCGTCATTAGCAGGTCTTTTTGCGAGAGCGTTTGACGGTCGCGGCGGAGGTCGTCGTTGGTACGAATGAGGTTTTCCATGTCGCTCACCAGCTCGTGGATGCGGTTTTGGTCGCGCTCCACCTGACTGCGGAACTGCTCCACGGCCAATTTGTGGTCGCTCACTTTCTTCCTCACAATCAGCACAATGACCAACAGGGCAATCACCGCTGCGGCAATGATAAGCCAAAGCTTGAGGCTGCGGTTGCGCATCACAACTTCCATCTCGCTCTTTTGGGCTTTTAGTTCATACTCTGCCTTCAAGCGTTGGAGGTTGTCGGAAGCGTGTTCCTTGTCGGCCAGCATCATATTTTGCGTGAAAAGGTCTTGGTATTCAAGGGCTTTCTGCAAGTCGCCTTCGTTGTAGGCGATGGCGTAGAGCGTTTGGTACACCGACATTTTCAGTCCAGCCCTTTCGCTACGCAAAGCGGCTTCGAGGTAAGGCTTGGCTTTGGCATAGTTATCAGTGTAATAATAAAGTACGCCCATCGTCATATTGGCAATGTCGGTGTTGTTGTCGTCGAGTTCGCCCTCCAAGGCGCGACGGACGCAAACCATAGCCTCGGGATAGTTGCCCACAGGCAGGTAGTAGTCGCGGCCCATCTCCAAATAGATGTCGCTTTGCATCGGCCTGTCATTCAACAAAGTGGCGATGCTGAAGGCCGTGTCGTAGTAACGCTTCGTTTGTGCGAATTGCTCCAACGACTTCGCCACGCGGCCACAGTTGCGCATCGTGGTCATTACTGCCGTGGAATCGTCGATTTGGCGGAAACATTCGATGGCTTCGCAGTGCATTTTGAGGGCATCTTCGAAGAGGCCGTGTTTGTTGTACATTGCACCGAGGTTGTCCTTGAGTTGGCCTTCCAAGCGAAGGTTTTCGGTAGTTTTTTCGCAACCTTGCATCAGTTGCAAGGCTTGCAGGAAACGCTCGGCGGCCTCTTCGGAGAGGCGTTGCTGGCGCAGTTCGGCACCTTCTTCATATAAGGCGCGGGCCTGTTGCAGGCGTTTGGCGGGCGAGTCGCAGGCGGCCATCATTGCGCCGAGGGCGACGGCCAAGAGGATTAGGGATTTCTGTTTTGCTTTCATAGGCAATACTTTTTTTATTCGGACTTTTCTGCCGCTTCGCGTCCTTGCGAACGGAGTGAAGCAATCCAGAAATTCGTTTCATTCGTTCCATTCGCCGACAAAAGGAAACGGCGAATTTTGCGGATTAAGCGAATGGATTGCTTCGTCGTGCCTCCTCGCAATGACGCAAAGCGCGTCGAAGCACCATGCTTGTTGCTGCAAAAATATACAGAAAAAACGCTTGTCAAGAGGCTTTCGGGGAGCCTCCCAGTTTTGTCCATGCTTTTCTTGGATTGTCCGATATTATTTTATTGACAATCAACGATATAGTTTCCGTATGGACAAAATTTTGTCCCTATGATTTTTGGGAAATTTCTCGCAAAAAAAAGAAAAAAGAGGGTGCGTCCATTGGTTGACACACCCTCAAAAATCACTTTACCGCGATATTACCACTTCAGAATCTTCTTGAAGTCGTACTCTTCAGGATTCGGCAGATAGGCTTTCGCGGCTTCGTAGTCGGCTGGCATGATGTATTGCAAGCCGTCATTGAAAATCAGTTCGGCTTTCGGGCCATTCAGGTTCACCAAGCGCGGTTTGATCTTGCCGTTCTCGTCTTCCACATCCTTCAGATACAACGGCACAATCTCGCCCTTCGGGTTGGCGGTGACCATTGCGCCACTCACCCCCTTGTCGAAGAGTTTCTTCACGCCGTAGCCGAGCAACGAGCAATAGGTCAGGTCGTAGCCATTCGGTTCGACGCAACGGATGCCGTAGCCGATTTCCACGGGACGGCTCTTCACATTGATGCCCAAAGCTTTCAGGCGTTGTTGCAGCAAAAGATTGAAAATGTGCGCCTTACTGACGTTGCCAAGTTCAGGATGGCCGTGCTCATCGTAAGTGAAGGCCACGCCCGACTTATGGATTTCCTCATCGCTCATGAAGTGGAACACGCCCTCGCTAATGATGACCACGCCATAGTTGACACCCAACAACTTACGTTTCACTATCGAGCTGACCACCAACTTGATGATGGCGTCGAAGGTGACTTCTGCATGGTTGAACATTTCAGGGATGACGACCATCGGGCAGTGGCAAGCCGAGGTCATGCCGAAAGCCAAGTGACCGGCCTCGCGACCCATAGCGGAGATAACGAACCAGTTGCCGGAAGTGCGGGCATCTTCGTAGATGGTCTGCACCAAATGCACAGCGGCATCCTTGGCCGAATAGTAGCCGAATGTCGGGCTGCCCTCAGGCAACGGAAGGTCGTTGTCGATGGTCTTAGGCACATGGATGTTTTGGATGGGGAAGCCGCTGTTGGCCAAGAACTTCGAGATGCGGTTGGCCGTCGAAGCGGTGTCGTCGCCGCCGATGGTGACCAACAGTTTGATGTTGTTCTTGACGAAGAACTCGGTGTTAAACTCCTCATTCTTCGGTTTGTAGCGGCTCATCTTCAGGGCCGAACCGCCTTGTTTCAGGATGGCATCGGCATAAAGGAAGTCCATCTCCACCACATCGGGATTGGGCTTGAAGAGGTTTTTGTAGCCTTCGTTGAGGCCGAGGACGCGATAACCGCTTTTGAGGAAAGTCTTGGCCACGGTGCTGATGACCGTGTTGATGCCAGGTGCCGGACCGCCGCCGGCGAGGATTACGATGGATTCTTTCATATTTTATTGTTTAGAGATTGTTGTTTCTTTGCTGCCTCGCGACCTACACTCCGCAGGTCTCTACTACACTCCGTAGGTCGCGACCTACGGTTACTAATGTATCGTCCCTTCGGGACGTGGGATTCGTCGCAGCAGTCTCTTGTCCCGCGTCCCGAAGTCCCAAGTCATTCTATCACCAATTCATCACAGAAGATCCAGGCCTTCTGTCCAGCGCCAACGTGACCTTCGGGACAGGTGCCGATCGTCTTGGCCACCATCTTCACATAGCGGGCATTCGTGCGCGGACGCACGGCCATCTCTTGGATGAATGCGCCGTCGGCATCCACGGGCACATCGTTTTTCACCTTGCCGACGCTGCGGAAGTTCCTGCCGTCGTTGCTGACGAAATACTCTACCTCGCGAGGCATCCAAATCCAAGAATAGGCCTCCTGCAAGAAGCTGCCTGCCAAGCGATTGATTTTCTTGGGCTGACCCAAGTCGATGGTGGCGATGAGGTCGACGCCATAGTAGCCTTGCCATGCTCCCGTGCGGAAGTTGTCGGTGCCACGCAGATGGTCGATGAGAGCTTTGGCGCCACCAGCCGAGTACTGCTCGTTGTACATATTCTCTAACTTCACGCTGCGATTGGCATCGATGAGATAATACTGTGCATCGATTACGCGGCTCCACGACGAGGCATCCTTTGCGGCAGCACGTACCATGGTGTTTTCCTTCAGGCAAAGTGGCTGCTCATAAAGTTTCCCATTCTCTGTTGGGTCGCTACCGTCCATGGTGTAGTAAATCTCCACACCTTCGATGGGATGATTCATGGTGACCATGAGGCTGTCGAAGAACGTGTCAGAATTGGCGTTGATGGTCGGGACGATGACAATCGGGTCGCCATAGATGTGTATTTCAGGGCAATTCTCAGGCTGCGTGGCCCAGGTGGAGTTGGGCTGGTCGGTCATGGTGAACTCAAGTGTTCCACCTTTATAAACTTCGTCAAAGGTGATGAAGCTGCGCTCCAAAGGCTTTCCGTTCAACTTGACGGACTTCACATAGCAGTTCTGCTCGCTCAGGTTCTTTGCGACGACCTCGAACTGCGTGCCGTTCTCGAAGGTCAATTTGGTTCTTTCAAAGCGCGGCAAACCCAGCACATAGTAGCCCGAAGCTGGCGTGGCGGGATAGAAGCCCATCGCGGAGAACACGCCCCAAGCCGACATCTGGCCGCAGTCCTCGTTGCCAGCGTAACCGTCGCGGCGGTCGGTGTAGAAGTCGTCCATCACTTGTTTCACATACTTTTGCGTCTTGGTGGGCTTGCCGACGAAGTTGTACATATACACGGTGTTGTGGCTCGGTTCGTTGCCGTGGGCGTATTGCCCAATGAGACCCGTGATGTCGGGTTGCTCGCGACCCGTCAGGTTGGACGGGGCATTGAAAAGGGCATCAAGTTTGGCCTCATAGCTCACCCTACCGCCCATCAGGTCAATGTGGCCATTCACGTCTTGCGGAACGAAGAAACCGTATTGGTAGGAGTTGGCCTCGGTCAAAGTGAAATTGACTTGTGCAGGGTCGAAGGGACGCATCCAGCCGCCGTTTCTGCGACCTTGGAAGAACTGGTTCTCAGGGTTGTAGATATTCTTGTAAGCCTGTGCGCGAGCATAAAACTCCTTGGCGATATCGACTTTGCCCATATCCTCTGCCATGCGTGCCACGCACCAGTCGTCGTAGGCATATTCGAGGGTCTTTGAAGTGGCCTCGCCTTCAAGCTCAATCGGGATGTAGCCGTATTTCATGTATGCACCCATGCCACGGAAGTCGTCTTTCGAGCTGGCAACCATGGCCTCAAGAGCCTTTTCTGTGTCGAAGTCGCGGATGCCGGCAAAATAAGCGTCGGCAATGACGGGAATGGCGTGGTTGCCAATCATGCAGTAGGTTTCGTTGGCGGCCAATTCCCAGATCGGGAGCATGTGGTGCGGGTTGGTCTCATATTTATTAATAAAGGTGTTGATGAAGTCTAAAGTGCGCTCGCGCTGCATGAGGCTGAAGAGTGGATGCAAGCTGCGGAAGGTGTCCCACAAGGAAAACACCGTATAGACCGGTCTCTCCGACTTGTAAATCTTCAAATCATGCGCACGATAGCGGCCATCGGCATCGCTGTAGAGGTTGGGGGCAACCATGCAATGATAAAGTGCCGTGTAGAACACCGTCTTATTGGGCTCGTTGGGGTCGCTGACCTCGTAGCGGAGCAGTTCCTTGTTCCATTTGTCGTAGGCTTTCTGCTTCAAGGCATCGAAGTCGAAGTCGTTTTCGGCAAGTTCGGCTTTCAGGTTGTTCTTGGCACCTTCCACATCGACGGCGGAAATGGCGATGCGCATGACGATTTGCTCGCCTTCCTCGGTATCGAAATTGAAGCAGGCTTTCAACTTGTCGCTTTCGACACGGGCATCTTCCACCCGCTCGCCTTTGTCATACAAGGCACAGCTCTTGATAGGTTTCGAGAACTCGGCATAGAAATAAAGATACTGTTCGTTTGCCCAGTCGCGGGTGCGGCGGAAACCACTGATGGCATTTTCCGTTTCCACCGTGAGGCTCGCCTCGTACACGAACTCGTCGTTCACACCTTCCACCATATCCAAAAACATGTGTGCATTGTCGCTCTTGGGGAAGGTGCAACGCATCATACCGACACGGTCGCCGGTGGTGAGTTCCACCTTCGTATTGTAATCATCAAGCAGCACGGCATAATAGCCCGCCTTGGCATCTTCGTTCTCATGTTTGAATGCTGAGCGGTAGCCCGAAACAGTGTTTTCCTCATCACCTTTGTCGAGCTTCACCTCGCCGACGATGGGCATGAAGCGGAAGTCTCCGTAATCGGAGCAGCCCGTTCCGCTGAGGTGGGTGGTGCTGAAGCCGAGGATGGTGTTGTCGGAGGTATGGTAACCGGAGCAGCCGTCCCAGTCGTTCATGCGGGTGTCGGGGCTAAACTGCACCATGCCGAAAGGCACCGTGGCGCCAGGGAAGGTGTGGCCGTGGCCGCCCGTCCCGATGAAGGGGTCTACATACTTGGCCGCGTCAGTGACGTAGTCGGCCTTGGGTTGTGTGGAGCACGCTGCTATGGCGAGCAACAAAATCGGTAATAATAGTTTTTTCATATTTGAGTTATTTATAGATTTCAAATTTCTATTTCTTTTTCGGGCAATTCTTTCGTATCCTTGAGTGGAGCCAAACTCTTTGCATTGATGGGAGAAACCACGGAGTGCCCCAGTTCTTTCTCAATGGACGCACGAGCGCCACGGGCTGCTTTGCCACCACGTTTGGCAACATCAGCACTCTCCATAAACCCCCTCGGGTTCTCCTGTTGCGAAATTTCCGTTGCCGTTGCCTCAGCCAACATGTTCAGTGCAATTTCAAGGTTGGTCATGTTGTCGCGCAGGTTTTCTTTTCGCAAGCCCTTGTATTGTTTGTACTCTTTCGTCGTGAAACCGCTCCATTGTCTTGTGATGATGTCAGTCAAAGAGGCATATTGTACACCTTCCTTCACCCCAGCGCGTTGCCATTCGTCAGTCAATGCCTTGCGAACCTCTATGGATTTAATGCGTTGGTTAATCCAAGCCTCTGAATAGCCCAAACGCCGATAATCGGCAACTGCCTGATTGATGCTGAGTTCAGGGTCTTGCATCTGGTCTATACGCTGGGCAGCTACCTGCGCCATCCACTGCTTGAAAGGTTCGGCCTTGGGTGATGGGATAGATTGAATAATACGAAAAAGTTGCTCTGTATCAGCCACATCTGTCATCCTCATCTTGCCGTCATCGGCTGCCATTTTCAACTGGTAACAATTTGTTACCAGTTCATTTCCTTCTTTAGCGATTCTCCCTTTAAGCACTTTCCAGTATTTCCGTGCTGCCTGATAATCACTGTCTGTCAAAACCGAAACCACATCCACAATAGAAAAATACCATTTCTCAGTATCCGTGTCCCAAACAGTACGAACTTTTTTTTCTTCAAACAATTGTAATGCTTGCTGTTGTGTCATAATTCCATCAGTTTTATATCTTTCCCATTCAGCGCGTAAAGATAAAGTATTTATCTTTGCAAAAATTAAAAATCATCAATTATGAAAAAACTTTCTTTCATCATCGCCTTTTTGCTGGGCCTGACAAGTCTCGCCAAGGCTCAGTGGACCAGCCCTGGCAACGGCACCACCTACACGATTGACGACCTCGTGAACGCCAGCGAAGGCTGCGTCGTTGGCAACAACTCCATGGTGTTTACGGTCATTGCTGACGTCACCATCTCGCCCACCGACAAACTGCTGCTCCTTGACGGAAAGCAAATCTACATGCTTGACGCCACCCTAACCATCAAAGGTGCCATGATTGCAGAAGGTTCCGAAGACCTTCACTGCTGGATTGGCGGCGACTCCACTTCCAACCACGCCTCGCTCCGCCTTGAGGACTGCACGGAACCGTGTCGTTTTACGAAAGTCCTGTTTACTTATTTGACTGAACTCCAAGTCATCGGGAGCGAAGCGTCGTTTGTGAACAGCGACTTCAGGCTTTTCAGGGCCAGTTCCAGGTCGGAGGCGGTCAACTTCATGAACTGCGACCCCGTCTTTGACAACTGCCTCTTCGAGAACAACGAAGGCGCGGCCATTAGTTCGCCCGTCAACGGAAAAGGCTCGCCGCAAATCACAAACTGCACCTTCCACAACAACGTTACCTCCAATATCAACCAGCCACAAATCAACCTCGGACCAGGTGCCGCCGACACCATCCGCATCGTGAATTGCACCATCGAAGGAGGCGGCTACGACATGTCGGGCGGCATCGCCATCGCCGACCTGATGAACACCGACGAAACCAAAATCCTGCTGAAAAACAACGTCGTAAAAAACAACCGCTATGGCTACAACCAGCAAGGCTACAACTTGAGTTCCCTCATCATCGACAACCGCTTCATCGACAACAACACAGAGACCAACCCCATGAACGGCGGAAGCGGCATCAGCATCTATGGCATGAACACGAACAACAAGGCCAAGCTGCGCCGCAACCAAATTTCGGGCAACCTGTGGGGCATCACCGCCATCTATTACCACGACATCGACATGGGAACCGAAGACGACTGGGGAGGCAACGCCATCTTCGGCAATGAGAACGGCGGCACCGAATACGCGCTCTACAACAATGGCTACAGCGACATCACCGCCATTGGCAACTACTGGGGCGACAACAACCCCGAATACGCCGAGCAAGTCATCTTCCATCGTCCCGACCTCGGCGAGACTTACGGCCTCGTCAATTATCAGCCCATCAACGAGTTGCATCCCGAAGTACTGCGCCTCATTGCCCCGCATGGCCCTTATAACAACGGCCTGTTCTCAACCGACTATGAAGGCACCATCCATCCGGAAAACCACACCATCGACCTGTTTATTCCCGAAGAGGAACTTTATACCTATTTAATAAATATGGTGCTGGTTCTCCCCGTCGGCGCCAGTTCCGATTTCCCGACCTCCATATTCATCGACCTGAGCGAACCGCTCACGTTCACCGTCACTACGCCCCACGGCGAATCACAAGAATGGACCATCTACCTCAGCAGCAACTGGAACACCGACGAAAACGCGCACGAGACTTTCAACCTTTTCTACGACCGCAGCCAACACGCCATCCGCCTCACCAATCCAATGGAAGTCGAGGCTTTCGTCAGCATCTGCAATGCCTTGGGACAAACCGTTTATACAGGCCGCCTTGGAGCAGGGCAACAAAACATCGATATTTCCACCTTGCCCAAAGGTCTTTATGTCGTGAGCCTCGCGGCGGGGAGACGCAATTGCAGCCAAAAGCTCATTGTTGATTGAATAAAATAAGAGATCCCATACTATGGCACACCCTTTGTAACAAAATAATTTCGTCAAAATCGGAAAAAATTGCGATAAAATATCCACAAAAGAAAATCTTTCTATATATTTGCAGGCTCAAACAGAATTGTTAACCATTAAAAAATAACCAATTTAAAAACACACGAAAATGAAAAAAGTACTTCTACTTTCATTAAGCCTTGCTTTAGGCTTCGGTGCTTTTGCACAAGACCGTGTTGCAAAGAGTGACATCCAGTCATTCAAAGCCAATGCCAAGAAGGTAGCTGTGGGTAACGAGACCATCAACCCTTCAGCAGCCAATTTCGCTCCCCAAACCGCCAAGAGCGTAGTCATCAACAGATGGCAAGACATGGAGTATGCCGAGACGATGTACACCACTTATGACCTCCAGTCGAACAGCTGGTGCTCCAATCGTATGTATCAACTGCCCGATGGCAGTGTCGGTGTCGTTGCCACTTTCTCACACGAGCCCAACCAGTCGGCTTCTGACCGTGGTACTGGCTACAACTTCTACAATGCCACTGAAGAGGCATGGGGCGAAGAACCAGAAGAGCGTGTCGAAAGCATGAGAACAGGTTGGCCGACCATCGCTCAATGGGGCGAAAGCGGTGAAATCATGATCTCTCACTCACCCTGCCGCTGCTGGACCAGAGAAAAAGCTGGTGAAGGCGAATGGCAGTACATGGGCGAACTTCCCTATGCTCCGGAAGGCTATCCTTACCCGGGCGAGAACATCTCCTGGCCCAGAGTAACCACTTCTGGTGACAACCACAACATCATCCACGTGATTGGCGACATCCAACACAGCGTTAGCGACAGTGAGGTTCACCATCACCAAGTTTATCTCCGTTCAGAAGATGCTGTGAACTGGACCATTTCCTACTCACCCCTTGCCCAAGACGGCGAAGAGGCAGACCACTATTCAGCTGATGCCTATAACATCGCCTCCAACGGTCACACTGTGGCTATGATTTACTCCGATGACCTCCAGAGCCACGTTGTCATGTACAAATCCACCGACGACGGTCTGACCTGGAACAGAACGGTCATTTGGGAGAACCCCTACTACGGCTGCGACTGGGCAACCGATGAATGCTCCGTCTTCACCGACACTCTGTTTGGTCCCTCAAACGTGGCTATTGCCGTCGACAACAACGGTATCGCCCACGTGGTCATGAACACCTATGAGTACATCCACGACGAAATCGGTGACACCTACACCACTTTCAGTGGCAGAGCCGTTGACGGTATCTACTACTGGAACGACACCCAAGAGGCTCCCATCCAATCGCCCGACGGCAACCCGCACCACGCTCTGAGACTGTGGTGGCCTACTGGCGACGGTTATGTCCAAATGCATGCCGACTCCACCAAATGGGCAGGTTTCCTTCCCATGTTCGAGGATGTAAACGGTAACATGATTGAGTACGTTAATGACAAGTTCTACAACGAAAAAGACTACTTCTACAAATTCCGTAGCGGTCAGTCCGGTATGCCTGCCTTGTCCATCGACCCCTATGGCAACATCGCTTTGGCTTACTCATGCCCCAACACCAAACGTGGTGAAAACGAGTTGAACAAGTACTACAGAAGCATCTTTGTCAGCTATTACAATGCTGACGAGGGTTACTGGCACCAAGTGGTCGACGAACTCATCGACGACTTCATGTATCAGTATTCAGAGTTCATCTACACCGTGTCGGTGAACAACACGGTCAACCCGGGTGAATTCTGGTTTGGCTTCCAGGAAGATATGACGCAAGGTTTGTACTGGGGCAGCAACGCCACCCAATCTGACGCTACTGAGAACCACATCATGGCTGTCAAGATTATTGCCGATCCCGAGTTTGTGAGCGTCCCCGAGAACCACGATGCCATCAACCCGATGACCGCCGTGCGCGTGTATCCTAACCCCGCCACCGACGTGCTCAACATCGAGGTGAACGCCTCGCAGAGCAGCGACATGAGCATCAACGTGTTCAACATCATGGGCCAGAAGGTTCAGGAGCAGAACGTCAACATCAATGCCGGCATCAACACGCGCAGCATCAACACAGCTGAGCTTGCCAGCGGCATCTACTTCGTGACCGTCAAGGCCAACGGCTTTGAGAACACTATGAAATTCATTGTGAAATAAGCTTTTTGAACTTTTTTGCAAAGAAGGAGGCCTTCGGGTCTCCTTTTTTTGTTTGAATCCCAGAGGTCCCGCTCCCCGTCACTGCGAGGAACGAAGCAGTCCAGGGTGAGGATGCATTACAGTGGCTCGTGTTCATGGTTTGTTTTTGCTTCTCATCTGGATTGCTTCGTCGTGCCTCCTCGCAAGGACGCGAAGCGGCAGTGGGGGCAAAGCCCCAAAGGGGCGCGACTACAGTAACCGCGGGTCGAGATCCGTGGCAGCGACCCGTGGCAGTACCCAGATAGGCAACACCCCAATAGGCAGCACCCGTCAAGCAAACAAATCCCAAAACAGAAAAAAACTCAAAAAATCATCCCCACATAACAAAAAAACACTATCTTTGCCCCCAAATATTCTTTAAACAAACTCAATTAATTAACCTAATCATTAACTAAACTCATTTAAAATGAAAAAGTTATTTACTTTAGCACTTGTTTTGTTGGTGACCGTGGCCGGTTACTCGCAAGTGAAGAGCGCACTGAACAGAGACGCCATGCGCAAAGTCGCCACCATGCAAAAGGTTGGCAGAATGGACGTCATGAACCCCAACGCCAATGCTCAGAGCCACTCCAACATGGTTCGCCTCGACGTTAACAGAGAAGAGTTGGACTACACCACCTACGACTGGCAGTCGAACGATGCCCAACGCACTTGGACCATCGTTTGGCCCGACGGCAAAGTGAACTTCGCCTACACCATTGCAACCGACGACTCTTACGGCGACCGTGGTACTGGCATCGCCACCTACGATGCCAACACCAATGAATGGTCCTATTGCGGTGCACGCGTCGAAAAGGAAAGAACTGGTTTCGGCAGCATCGCCCGCTACAAGGAAAACAGCATCATCGTTGCCGCCCACACCGCTTCTGAAATGGGCTTGTATCTCATTGAAAGCAAGGACAACATCACTCCTAACTGCGCCACGACCCTTGCCAAAGTTGACAACACCAACGAACCCGCATGGCCTGCCGTCATGACTTCGGGTGCCCAACGCGAAATCATCCACATGGTTGCTTGTGGTTCGAGCGACAACACTCTTTATTACTTCCGTTCCAAAGACGGCGGTCAAACCTACGACATGCAAAACGTCATCCTCCCCTTCCTCACCTCGGAATACGGCGGTGACTGGAACTCCAACTGCTACTACTGGATGGAGACCACCGAAGACAACTGCCTCGCCCTCGTGATCAACAACGCTTGGAGCGATGGTATGGTGCTCTACAGCTACGACGATGGTGAAACTTGGGAAAGAAAAGTGTACTACCACCACCCTGGCCCCAACACCACCTTCCCCACCGAATCTGTAGCTTTCATGTATCCTCGTTGGGTCTCTGCCCAATGGGGTGTTGGCGGCGAACTCTGCATCGCATACGAATGGAATGGCACCAATGGTGCACCTGGCTCGGGCAGCTACTATCCTGGCCTCGGTGGTGTCGCCTTCTGGAGCGAAACACTGCCTTACCTTGGCCCAGAGGGTAATTCATACTATCAAGGCGTAGGCTACGACCCGACCAACCCGATGCCTCCTACTCCTGGCCAGCCCTTCATCATAGACTCTGCCTACATTGATGGCGACCTCTATGCCGCATGGCCGCGCTGGAGCGATCAATCTTGGGACAATCCCGCCTATATGGGTTATTTGTCTCCCCTTGATGATGAAGGTAATTGGCAAAGCTGGGAAGAAGCCGAAACCTTCAACATCGAAGACTTCACACTGCATGGCAGCTACAACGGTGGTTGCGTCTGCATGCCTGTGCTCTGCACGGTGCCTGGCACTGGCGGTTGGGACTTGGTGGCTGTTTGGTCCTTCATGGACGAAAACACTCCAACCGATGAAGCTGGCAACTATTTCTTCAAGCTCATGGCCGCCTACTCTGGCGACCGCGGCAGAACCTGGTCCACCCCCGTTCACATCACCAATGACTTCATGATGACCTACACCGAGCACGTCTATAACCAAGCCGCTGTGGTTGGCAACACCCTCATCGTGGCCTCCCAAACCGACGGCCAGACGGGCACCTTCGTCCAAGGCGACGATAGCGATGCTTTCGACAACTGCTATTCTGGCTTCACCTACGACCTGAACGACCTCTTCCCGGGCGCTGGCGTCGGTGTGCCTGAAATGGAGAGCAACACCCAATTCACTGTGTATCCCAACCCCGCCGTTGGTCAAATCAACGTGACGCTGAACAAGAACGCTGAAGTGACGATCCACAACATCATGGGCCAAACCGTGATGACCATGGAAGGCCGCATCGGTGTCAACACCTTCGACATCAGCAGCCTCAACAGCGGCATCTACTTCTTGAGCGCCGGCAACGACACCCAGAAGTTTGTTGTGAAATAAGTAGTGATACTTTTTGAAACGAAAAAAGGAGGCTTTCGGGCCTCCTTTTTTTATTGTCGCTTCGCTTCATTGCGAGGCTGAAGGCCGTGGCAATCCAGGCCACTACTGCTGCTTCTGCTTATTGCATGGATTGCTTCGTCGCATAACGCTCCTCGCTATGACGCGCTTCGTACGGGAAACAAAAAAATCCCAAAAAAATAGCCAATATCACAAAAATATATATCTTTGCTCCCAAATAACATATCACAAACAACAATCAATCAACCTAATCATTAACTAAATCAACTAAAAATGAAGAAGTTATTTACCTTAGCACTGGCATTGAGCGTTGCTTTCGCCGGCTTTGCCCAAGTGCAGAAAGTGTCGAGCAAGGACGTGAAGCACGTTGTTGCCCAAGAACAAGCCATTACAGGCGATGAAATCTTCGAACATGTCGGCAATGTGGCCAACATGACCCGCACCGATGCCGAGTTGGACTACACCACCTGCGACTGGCAGACCAACACGGCCGCCAAGAACTGGACGATGCACTTCCCGGATGGCTGCCTCGGTTTCACTTGGATTGCCTCCTTCATGGAGGACTACTCCGACCGTGGCACTGGCATCGGCATCTACAACCCCAACACCGATGAATGGACCACTTCAAACGGTCTCATCGAGGATCACAAGACCGGCTTCGGCACTGCCGCCCGTTATGGCCAAAACGGTATCGTCGTCGTGTCGCGCAACCCCACCACCTCCACCTGCGAGGTTTACATCATCGAAAACAAGGACAACCTGCCTTCGGGTAGCTTGGCTCCTATCTATGTCATGCCCGCCGACTACAATCCGCACTTCCCGACTGTGATGTGCACCGGCCCCGACCACAGACACATCCACATCCTCGTCACTGCCCTCAACCAAGAAATCAACGGCCAAACCAATCCGTATTTCTACTTCCGCTCGATGGACGGTGGTGTCACTTGGGAAGAACACAAGACCATCGACTACCTCGGTCGTGACTATGTCGCTATCTATGGCTCCGGTTCCGATGCCTACTTCATGGAAAACACGGGCGGCAACGAGCTGAACATTGTGGTGAACACCCGTCGTGGCGACGGCGTTGTGCTGACCTCCACCGACGAAGGTGACACCTGGACTCGCACCGAGTACTATCACCATCCTGGTATCGATGTCGTTTTCCCCGAAGAAGGTATTCAATACAGCTATCCTCGCTGGACCTCTGCCCTTTGGCACAACGACGTCCTGCACATTGCCTATGAATTTGGCGGTGGCTTAGGCGACATCTCTTCAACGAACTACTTCCCTGGTTACGGTGGCGTAGCCTATTGGAACAGCGCCATGCCTTATAGAGGCACTGGTGTGGAGTATGGTTTCGACCCCAACAACCCGAATCCTCCTGTCAACGGCCAGCCCTTCATCATGGACTCCGCCTACATCTATAGAGACATCTATGCCTCTTGGTGCTTCTTTAGCGATGCCACGCACGAGATGTGGCCTGAATACATCGGCTACCTCACACCTTTGGACGATAACGATCAACCCTTGGTCGACCCTGAAGAGGCTGAAGTCTTCAATATTGTCCAAAACGACTTCGACCTGACCCTTCACGGCCACTACAACGGCGGTGTCGGCGAAATGCCTGTCCTTATGATGACCCCCAGTGGCGACATGCTGGTTGCCGTTTGGATGAGCTTGGATGACCACCACCTCACAGGCGGTGCTTCAGGCGACATGGCTTTCTTCAAGCTCTTCGCCCGCGCCTCGTTCGACAACGGTGCCACATGGACGCCCATGAAGCAGCTCACCGCCGACTTCATGTTCCAATACACTGAGTTCGTTTATCCTCAGGCTGCCATCGACCTCATCAACAACCAACTCGTTGTGGTGGTCCAGACCGACGGCCAACCCGACAGCTTCCTCATTGGCAGCGGTGGCGACACCGACGCATTGGACAACTTGTTCCAAGGCTTCACCTTCGACCTGATGGAACTCTTCGGCTATGACGGCATCGGCGAAGGCCCCGTGTACAACAACACGAACCTTCAAGTGTATCCTAACCCCGTCAGCGAGCGCATGACCGTCAGCCTCAACCAAGAGGAAGATGTCGTCATCTGCAACCTCATGGGCCAGACCGTCAGCAGCTTCAAGGGCCATGCCGGCATCAACACCGTTGACGTCAGCAACCTCAGCAACGGCATCTACTTCATCAGTGCTGGTTCAGCCACGCAGAAGTTTGTCGTGAAATAAGCATTACGATTGCACAAAATGAGAAAAGGAGGCTTTCGGGCCTCCTTTTCTCATTTGAATACCAACGATTTATATCTCCTTGATAATTTCCTCAAAACTCCGCTCGTCATCCTGCCCGTTCATCTTCTCCTGCTTGATGCGCGACTTGCGGCGAGCGTAGCTGTTGGTTTGCAGGTTCATAAGAATTGAAATCACTTGGTTGCTGAAGCCTTGCTTGGTGAGGCAGCAGATTTGCAGGTCGCTCTTAGTGAGGGCGGGATAAAGCGTCAAAAGGCGTTGGGTGAAGTCGCCGTAAACCTTGTCGATGAGGGTCACGAAGTCGTCCCACTCGCTTTCCTTCAGGTCGAAGTCCAAGGTGGAGGCGGTAATTTGTTCGGTCAAAGCCAAAGCCGTGACATAGACCTTGTTTTTCTTCAAAGCCACCTCCATCTGGTTCTTCATCTCCTCGGCTTTCAGCTTGGCACTCAGCGTTTTCTGCCGCAAAAGCAACAAAGTGACCAACAAAACGACCAACAACGCGCCGAGGACGAGATAGAGATAGAGGCTTTTCAGTTTTTGCTCGGCTTGCAGGTTGTTTTTCTGCATCTGGAGGTCGTATTCCGCCTTAATGCGCTGCACCAGTTCGCTGCGGTGCTCGCGGTCGGCCTGCATCATGTTTTCGTTGAAAAGTTCGTGACATTCAAGGGCTTGCGCATATTCGCCCCGCATCTGATGGAGATAGCAAAGGGCTTGGTAGGCCGACATGCGGACACCCGCCATCTCGTTTCGGGTGGCTTTGGTGAGGTGGACGATGGCGAGGCTGTCTTGCTCCAAATAATAGTAGGCCAAGCCCAAAGTCAGTGGACCATCGCCAGAGGCACCGTTGCCTAAGGCTTGACTGACGCGCTCAATCACTTGGTCGTAGTCTTCCGTCACCAACAGCACATCGCGGCTCGATTCCAAAAGGAGTTCGTTTTGCATTGTTTTGTCGTTCAATGCTTTGGCGAGGGTTAAGGCTTCGTCGTAATGCTGTTCAGCCGCGTCAATTTCGCCCAATGAGGCCGCCGCCCGCCCGCTATTGCGTAAGACATTCATTAACAGGGTGGAATCGCCGAGTTCGCGGGCCAAGGTTGCGGCATCTTCGTGCAGCGGCAGGGCTTCGTTGAAGAGTTCGTGCTTCCAATAGCAAAAGCCAAGGTTGTCCTCGATTTGGGCTTTCAGCCGTTTCGTTTCGGGTTTGTCGGGCTTGCATTGCTCAAGGGCAAGCAAGGCTTGGCTGAACGACTCGGCGGCGGCTTCGCTCTGTTTGGCGGCGCGTTGTTCAACGCCTTGCTCGAAGAGCGTTTCAGCCTCCTTGAGATAGCGCGCCTCGTGATGGCAGGATGATAGGCTTGAGGCCACTATGAGGGTTAGTATTAATTGTTTGGTTTTCATTTTTGTTTTTCTGTTTGGGTCTTCGAATCCCCCTAACCCCCTTTTCAAAGGGGGACACCTGCCGGACGCAGATTTTGGGTCAGGATTTTGGTCAGAACAGGGGGCGGAAATATTCGCCGCTTTGCGCGTCACCCTTTCTAAAGGGGGGCAGGGGGGATTCAAACACACACTCAATTCATTTCACAACAAATTTCACCGTCTGTCCGCCCACGCTGACGAAATACATCCCTGCGGTCAGGTTCGACACGTCGATGGATTGTAGAGACGTTTCATGGGACGTCTCTACATGACCGGATAATAGGATTTGACCCATCAGGTTGGTGATGCGGTAGGCGGCTTGTAGAGACGCACGGCCGTGCGTCTCTACGAATAAAACGCCATTGGTAGGATTGGGATAGACCACAAATGCCGCCATTGCTGGTTTTCAGAATGAGATTGCCATCTAACCAATAGCATCGTAGACCTTCCACGCGGTAGCCTTTGCCACGGGTCATCAGCCTTTCGGGGAAGAAGCTGGTCATGTGGCCGATGCCACATACAATGTCGCCGCTGAAAAGGTCGTTCTCGTCGCTCACATGAAGGGTGCGGTAGTTTTGGCCTCCATAATCAATATACTCCACACTGTCCACATGCATGATAATGCTTTCTGTACCTACTTTGATTTCCCATTCGTCGCCTGTTTCGGCTGCAAGGTTGTATAGGGTGGTGAACTCTTCCAAGTCCTTGTTCCACCAATACACGATGCCGTTCTCTTCGTAGACATATTCGTGCGTCACTTCGGTCCAAATGTCGCGGTCGTAGTGCGTGTTGCTGCGGACGATGATTTTCGGGCGTTGTGTGCCGATAGTGGTGTCGGCAGCGTATTCGAGATGCTGGTAGGTGATAGTGCCTTCCTCGTTCTCGATTTCGTAGAACCATTCGGAATTGTCGGGCAGGAGTGGTTCCCTTGGATTGTTTGTGACGATATAGGATAGCTCAATCTTATGGACAATCTTATGGATAGAATTTCTATAACTGTAAAGCATGTCGTTTTGTTGCTGCAGGTGGCCTTCATCGTAGAGGTAGAAGTCGGATTGCCAAACGCCATATCTCCAGGCCTCGCCGTCCCATCTCTCAAAGGTGACCGTGGCAGGATAGCCCATTTCGTTCAATTCATAGACTGCTCGATGGGCATCCACAAAAGCATCGTCTTGCCATAGTTTGATCTCTGCGCGGGTGAGGCGACCGTTTGGATTGAAGTGGTATTGCACCAGCTTTTGATTCTCCCACACTCCGCTGTTTCGTTTTTGTGTCAAGATGCTGGTTCTGTGCCTTTGTCCGTCATAACCATAAGTGACGAGAATGGTGCTGTCGTTATATTTCTCGGTTTGCGAACTGACCAAAAGGCTGTCTTCGTTGAAGGTGCGGATTTCTCGGCTGAGGGTCAACCAATCGCCCGAAGTTCCATCGGTATAGCCATCG
>ONKQ01000103.1 GCA_900318465.1 uncultured Bacteroidales bacterium | reverse complement strand
GCCAAAGGCCTCATTGCCCAAGGTTGAGCCGTCACTGCGGTCGCCGTTGCCTCTCAGCAAAGCTCCGCCACTCTGGCTCGTTTGTTCTTTTTCAGCGTAATAGTTGTCAAGCATGTCGCCAAAGACACCTTGGGCCTTTACGGACGGGGCTGTCAGCATGGCCGCACCCAATCCCAATGAAAGCACTATGGCTTTCAGTTTTTTGTTGTTTTTCTTCATTTTTATGATTTAAAGATTTAAAGATTTAATATTCAATGATTTAGCATTTATGGAATAATTCGGTAAGAAAAGAGGAACAATAGGGTAAAAATGGCCACTAAAACAGGCAATTACCGCGTGGCAACCACCACGGCGTTCTTGAACTGCTTAGTTTTGCCAATAAGTAACTGTTCAAAATTAAACTGCAACATCTTTTGACTTCGGGACTTTCTGCCGCTTCGCGTCATTGCGAGGAGGAACGACGAAGCAATCTAGAGATTAAGCTGATTGTCTGGATGGCCGCGCTTCGCTCGCCATGACGCAAAGCGTCTCGCAGTTTCGCGTTTAAACTATACTTGCTCATCTACTTATTACCTAAAATAGGCAACCTAAAATAGGTAATTTTGAAAAAAAGCGTATATTTGCCGCATCAATTACGATTGCCATGAACCCATTTTTGATCAAAGGCTACCTGTCGCCAGAGTATTTTTGCGACAGGATTGAAGAAACCGAAACCTTGTTGCGCAACATTCGCAACGGTGCCGACACCACATTGATTTCGCCAAGAAAGTACGGCAAAACAGGCTTGGTTTACCATCTTTTCGACATTATCCAACGAGAAAAGATGCCCATTGAAACGCTTTATGTGGACATTTTCGCGACCCGCTCCATGTCCGATTTCATTAAAGTGATGGCCGAAGCCGTACTGAAAAAATTCCCCGAAAAGTCGGCCATAGGAAGCAAATTCCTCACTTTCATCAAAAGTCTGCGCCCCGTGATTTCGTATGACACTTTGACTGGCATCCCTCAAATCCAAATCAACTACCAACTGACCGCCGAAAAGGAACACACCCTTGGCGGACTTCTTGAATTTATTGATTCACAAGGAATTGAAATAGTTTTGGCCATAGATGAGTTCCAACAAATCACGGAATATCCCGAAAAGAACATTGAGGCACTGCTGCGAACCCACATCCAACAGATGCACAACACGCACTTCATTTTCTGCGGCAGCAAACGGACCATCATGACCGAGATGTTCCTAAGTGCCAGACGGCCGTTTTTCTCCAGTTCAAAAGTGATGTCATTAGGAAAAATCGACCGCGAAACATACAAACAATTCATCAAAGTACATTTCGAGCAAGGTGGCATGAGCATCGAGGCAGATGCCTTGGAATACATCATGGACTGGACGCAAGGCTATACTTTTTATACCCAAACGCTCTGCAATGCCATTTATGGTATGCAACCCGACACAATCGGAATGGAAGAAGTGAAAAAGGCCTGTGTGGACATTTTGGAAGGACTGACCGACAACTATCTGCAATACCGCGAGTTAGTGACTCCAGCGCAATGGAATTTCCTTATTGCGGTGGCCAAGGAAGGCATCGTGGAACAACCCACTTCCACCCAATTCCTTTCAAAATACAACATAGGAGGGGCAACCTCGGCCAAACGAATGACAAAGTCGCTGTCGGAGAAAGAACTACTATTGCCGATAGTAGGAAAAAAGAGGACCGCATACCAGATTTATGACATCTTTTTCCTGCGATGGATTGAATCAAATCTGTAATCTAACTTACAGAATACCAAAATATTAATTAGAAAATTTTTAAAATTACCTAAAATAGGCAACCTAAAATAGGCAATTACCGCGTGGCAACCACCACGGCGTTCTTGAACTGCTTCACCTTTCCGTTGAAGTTGAAGACTTCGGTCACGACGACGTAAACGCCCACGGGAACCTTGTTGCCGTTGTTGTCCAAGCCGTTCCAAAGGATGCTTCCCTCCTGCCCCACCAACTCGCCTTTCACCAAATGGCGAAGCAATTGTCCGGCCACGTTAAAGATATAAATGTTCATCGTGTAGCCCGCCTCGTCGAAACGGTAATTGATGAAACAGGCGTCGTCGAAGCCGTCGCCATCAGGCGAAAACACATCCGGACTAATGCTGATTTCATCCTGCGAAGGCTCCGCCGTTTGCATCATGGAATTGGGTTGTCCCGGCGTACCGAAATGCACCTGCTCGGCGGCAGAGTGCCAGTTGTCGGCATCCATCGAAGGCTGGTCAAAGGCGACACGCTCCAACGCAACACCCTTGGTTTCCTTGAGCAGTGGATAGTGCATCTTTTCGGAAAAGACCATTTGGTCAATCATCGTGCCGTCTCTACTCATGAGGATGGCTATGCCGCCCGCGTTGGCGTAACTTGGGAAGGAAGCCATCTGCACGAAGTTGTCGGTCGGGCAGTCGTATTGCTGTCCCACAATCTCGCTGTTGGTGGAGAGCAAAACGTATGTCTTGGGAAGGAACAGACGGCTTTCGGAAGTGATTTCCTTCAAGGTCGTATCAGCGGGATTGGGGAAGCTCTCCTTCACAACACCGAGCATCAAAGTGTTGAGGTCGAAGGTTTTGTCGGTGTTGTTGTACAGCTCCACATAGTCAACGCCTGGGCTAATGGGGTCGAAAAGGATTTCATTGATGAGGATTTCGCCCTCGGCAATGTCGTATGGGATGCCGAACTGCACCCTTGTGTCAGGCTCAATCGTGTTGCCCACGCAATTGGTCACGCCATTAATTAATAAGGTATAGACGATGCCTTCCGCAAAGCCGTTGTCGAAAAGCAGCTCCACGTATGTCGGGTCAACGGGATTGATGTTGATTTGTTGGGGATGCGCGCCCGTCTCGTCAATGCGGTAATTCGCAAGTTCCAACAGGCTTGCGGGATTCATCTGCTGGTCGAACCACAGCTGCACGATGTAGTCGGAGAACATGCTCACGCGCTCCACCTTCGGGCTGATGCTGTTTTCACCATTCACCGAATTGATGCGGCCTGGGGTACCGCCCGAGGCATCCTCCGAGGCAGTCCAGTTGGAGGCTCCCGCGCAGGGATTCAGCGGGTCGATTTGCTCCACCGACCAGCCGCCGTTGGCCTTGTCGGAATCGTGATACCATGTGTTGCTGAAGTTGACCCTCGAAATCAGGACACCGCCCTTGCTGTAGAGGTACATCGCCGAAGAACTATTACCCACCGAGAAACTGCTGAAGCCGATGCAGTAGCCGTATTGCCGCAGTTCAGCGACAGCATCGTTATGGCAAAGGATGACATAGCCGTGCGACGCGAGGACAAAACTCCCAAAAGTCAGGTCGTTGGCTCCAATTTGTATCTGCCAGTCTTTCAGGTCGATGCCGAACTCGGTGGTGTTGTAAAGTTCCACAAACTCCCATTCGGGCAAGCCCACCACGGGATTGGGGTCGGCCATGATTTCGTTGATGACGATGTCGTATTCCGAGGCTTCATAGATGGAGAAGCTCATGTTGGTCGGCTCCATTGCGTTGTTCCACAAGTCTTTAACGCCGCTGACTGTCAGGGTGTAGTTCACGCCGTTGCCGATTTCGCGTTCAAAGGCAAGCACCACCGAGGCTATATTGTCGCCGAAAACAACCGAAACGGGACTTCCCAAACCGTTGTCGACCAAATAATTGGCAGGATTCAATGCCGAAGCCTCATTAAGAGCCTCGTTGAAAGCAAGTTGCAGATGGGTCAAGTCAAGCACTTCGCAAGTCAGCAGCATGGGTGGCTCGTGGTCGACGATGCGCGGGCCGACATACACATTGTCGAAATAGATTTTCTTGGCGTTGCTTGACGTGAAAGTGGAATGAAAACCAAAATGGCCGTTTCGTCCGTAGGTGTCATCAGTTCCTTGTGCCTCAACGATATAGATTCCAGAATTGTCGTAGCAAGTCTGCAACATCCAATTGCCTTCGCGGTCGCAGTTCACCTTGACTGCAACGGAAAACGATGAGGCAACAGATGCATCCGTGCCGCGACACACGCTTTGCAAACCATTGGCATCCTTTCGGAAAAGTTCGATGGCATCGCTGCTGCCCGCCTCACCGAAACGCAGGAAATAGCCTTGCGTAACTTGCGACAAATCAGCATTGTCGGCGCAAAGCCAAACGTCAGTGAAGTTGTTTCCCGACGGGGCAAATGCCTCCCGAATCCAAAACTGCCACTCCATCGTCTCGTATTCCTGAAAAGGCAAGGAAAGATAGGCCGTTCCTGCTTCTTCCGCGTTGAGTTGAAGCTGCAAGTTGTTGTTTACGATGAACTTATCCACCGTCCCCGACCATGCGGGATTTTGGGTGAAGTCGCCATCGGAGAAGTCGTCGGTGACTTGGGCAAAGAGCGTAAACGGCAACAAAAGCAAGAATAAAAGGGTCTTTTTCATGGCGATGGAATTGAATGATTTTGCAAAAATAGAAAAAAACGACCACCAAATGATTTGATGGCCGTTTTTTCTGTAGAGACGCATTGAATGCGTCTCGAAAACATTATGTGATTAGGAGACGCAAGCATTGCGTCTCTGCAAAGGCAATCAAATTTCCTCTTCCTCCACGCGCAGCGGCTTGGGTTCGCTCTTGCGGATGTCGAGTTCGTTGATGAGGTTGGTGGCGCCGGCGTACTTGTCGATGATGAAGAGCACATAACGCACGTCCACGTTGATGGTACGTTGCAGTTTAGGCTCAAAGTTGACATCGCCGCTCATGGCTTCCCAGTTGCCGTCGAAAGCGAGGCCGATGAGTTCGCCCTTGCCGTTCATGATGGGGCTGCCAGAGTTGCCGCCAGTGATGTCGTTGGTCGAAAGGAAGCAAACAACGAGTTCGCCGTTGTCGTCGGCGTAGGCACCGAAGTCCTTCTTCTCGATGAGGTCGATGAGGCGCTTGGGAGCGTCAAACTCATAGTCGCCGGGCACATACTTTTCAAGAATACCGTTAGCGGTGCAGATGTAGTCGTAGTGAACAGCATCGGCGGGCATGTAGTCTTGAACCGAACCGTAGCTCATGCGCATGGTTGAGTTGGCATCGGGATAGAGGCTCTTGCCAGGTTGGGTGGCAGCATAGTATTCACGCAGACCTTTCACGAAGACGTGGTCGTTCTCGCCTACCGACTGCATGGCTGAGCGATATGCACCCATGTGGTTGATGAGAACATCCATCATCGAGCTGTGCATGAGGTAGGCATAGTCCTTGCCGATCTTCTTAGGATTGGGCTTGGCCAAGAAAGCCTTGATATTCTCAGGCGTGCCAAAGATTGAATTGGTGTAGACATCATCAGCAAAGGCATCAATGTCGCCCTTGAATTTCTTGTCGATAATGTTGTAGATTTCAGGAAGTTGCTCACCCTTGAAGGCATTCTTGTAGCACTTCAGCATTTCGGCGAAGGTCTTTTTCTCCACTTGAGGGTCGGTTTCGGCAAAGAGGGCATCCACGTCCATCGCCTGAAGCAGCGAGAGAGCCATTTGCTCGGCTTCCTTGTCCTTGCTTTGATTGGCCTCATAGTAAGAAGCAAACTGGCTAGCAATGCCAGAGGGACCTGCACTGGCCACGAAGTTGGGATAGAAAATGTACTTGGCCACGTTGCCCATGTTCTTATAGGCAGCCTTCAGGTTCGGGAGAGCGTTTTTGTATTCGTCCTTGTTGTTCTTGTTGACCCAATTGGTGAAATCTCGCTCACCTTGTTCTTGCGGAGCATCTTGCACTGGCCGATGAAGTTCTTCCAAGTGTTGGCCAAGCCAGCGTGGTTGTCGGCATACATCAGGTTGATGTGCTCGTCCACCTTCATGTATTCTTCCATCGCGGCGAGTTGAGTGCCGAAGATGTCGATGATGGCGGGATAGAAGGTGTCCACGTTATAGTCGATGCCGTAGCTCGACATGTAACGCTCGGTGCTGCCCGGGAAGCCCCAAATCATGGTGAAGTCGTCCTTCTGCACACCATCAAGGCTGATGGGAAGGTGATGCTTGGGGGTCAGCGGCACATTGTCCTTGCTGTAAGCGGCGGGGTTGCCGTCCTTGTCGGCATAAACGCGGAAAATTGAGAAGTCGCCAGTGTGACGGGGCCACATCCAGTTGTCGGTGTCGCCACCGAACTTGCCAATCGAAGAGTTGGCCACGCCCACGAGACGCACATCGGGGAACACTTGATAGACAAACATGTAGTACTCGTTGCCTTCAAAGAAGCCCTTGATGACGGGATTGTACTTGCCATCTTCCGAAGCGGCAGTTTCCAATTCCTTGATTTTCTTGCGGATGGCAGCCTGCTGGTCTTGATAGTCCATGTCGTCCTTCACCTCGGCAAGAATGACTTTCGTCACGTCTTCCATGCGGACGAGGAAGCTGGCGGTCATTTCGGGAGCGGGCAGTTCTTCGCCGTAGTTCTTGGCCCAGAAGCCGTCGCGAAGGTAGTCGTGTTGGTCGGAGCTGAGCTTTTGGATGGCACCGTAGCCGCAGTGGTGGTTGGTGAAGAGCAAACCGTGCTCGCTCACGATTTCACCTGTGCAGAAGAAGCCACGAGGCATGGCATCGCTGCCGAGGCCCACGATAGCGTCTTTCAGACTGCTGTGGTTGATGCTGTAAAGCTCTTCAGGGGTCAGTTGCAGCCCCATCTTCTGCATGTCAACATAATTCAGGCGCTCGACGAACATCGGGAGCCACATGCCTTCATCGGCATACACGCGACCCACCGAAACCATGATGGCCATCGCGATGATTCCTAATACTTTT
>ONKQ01000104.1 GCA_900318465.1 uncultured Bacteroidales bacterium | reverse complement strand
GGTGAAATCGTACATCGATGAGAACACATGGCTGATCTTGGGAGGTGGTTTCGCTATCTTCTCCATCATCTTGACGATTTTGAGTGCCTTTAAACTGCCCATTCTGAAATTTGTGGTGCTATTGGGTACCTTTGCGTTAGCCATGGCATTTGCTGGCAACGACTTGGTGAACTTCGTAGGTGTGCCCCTAACGGGTCTTGACGCCTACAATGACTATGTGGCCAATGGTTCGGGCGATGCTTCGTCGTTTATGATGAAATCGCTGATGGACACGGCGCACACTCCCACAATCTATCTGGTCATTGCAGGCATAATCATGGTACTCTCATTGGTGCTCTCAAAGAAGGCACAAAATGTGGTGAAAACTTCAGTTGACCTATCCCGTCAAAATGAGGGCGACGAGATGTTTGGCTCAAGTGGTGTCGCCCGTGCCTTGGTGCGCACAAACCAAAAAATAGCGACAACTGTTGCAGCATTGATACCCAATCGCATTAAGAAATGGATTGACTCGCGTTTTAATGCCGACGAAGCAGTGTTGCCCAATGGCGCGGCATTCGACCAGATTCGCGCAGCCGTCAATCTTGTTCTCGCAGGACTTCTTGTCGCTCTCGGCACAAGCATGAAACTTCCGCTTTCCACCACATACGTCACTTTTATGGTGGCCATGGGAACTTCGCTTGCCGACCGTGCTTGGAATCGCGAAAGTGCTGTGTTTCGCATCACGGGTGTTTTGAGTGTCATTGGCGGTTGGTTTATTACCGCGGGCGCGGCCTTTATCATTTGTTTCCTCGTCACCAATGCATTATTCTTTGGATCGTTTGTGGCTATGATTATTGCCATTGCTATGTCCATCATCCTGCTCATCCGCAGCAATTTGCGCCATGAGAAGAACAACAGAAACGAAGAAACCGATAAATTGTTTACGGAGATTTTGCATAGTAGTGATAAAACTGCATGTTGGGTTATGCTTTGTAAACATTTGAAAATTACTACTTTAGATAACCTTCAATTCGTGGTAGAGAACTACAAAGCCCTAACTACCGCTTTCTTTAACGAAGATTACCGTATGCTTAAGCATACGGTTGCCCGGTTTGATAGTCAGCGCAAAGATATAAAGCGTCAGCGCCGTAAACAGATTGTCGCATTGCGCCGTATAGACCCAGTGTTAAGTGTAGAGAAAGGCACTTGGTACTTCCTAATCATCAATTCCCTTTCGCAAATGGTTTACTGTCTGAAACGCATGGGCGAGCCATGCCTAGAGCATGTCGGCAATAATTTCCGTCCTATTCCCATTGGTTATGCCAAAGAGTTTCTCATCCTTCGCGATGAGATAGTATGCATTTTCAATCGGGCTTTCTCCGATGAAACCAGCAATCAAATTCGCGATGATGCCGCCAAAATCCAAAGCAAGCTATCTGATTACCGTAAAATAATCATTAAGGATATCCAAACCAAACAACTCAACATTGAGAGCATGACTGTCTTCCTCAACCTTGTCCAGGAGTCGCAGGAACTAGTCAGCGCCTTGCGCCATACGATGAGAGGCAAGGATAAGTTTGAGGAATAGGGAAAGAACCCGCCGCAAAAGCCAAGAAAACCCTTGCGGCGGTTGGGTTGTTAGAACTTTGTGTTACGCTTCTTCAATCGCTCCCACAGGACAGCTTTCTTTGGCTTCGGCGGCACTGGCGAGAGCCGATTCCGGCACATCGCCCTCAATGGCCACGGCCACGTCGCCTTGGATGCTGAACACTTCGGGGCAAATGGACTCGCAAAGCCCACAGCCGATGCAATTGTCATTTACGTGATACTTCATGTTTTTTTACTCCTTTCTTATTGATGTTTTACAATCAGTTCCTTTATTTTTCCAATAATGACCTCCGCCTCCATGCCTGATTTCTTGCTCATTTCGGCGATGGTGGCTTTGCCCATCATCATCTTGCCGATGGGCGAGTTGAGCATCTTGAACTTCTCGTTCACTTTTGCCATTTCCCCTTTCAGCCACGGATATTGGGCGATGAGGTCAGCCAAGCGGGTGTCTTTCGTGATTTCCATTTTACATGAGTTTAATGTCCGGATTCTTTTCTGTGAACTTCTCTTTCAGCACCTCGATGATTTCGGCGCGGCTGTTGCCTTTCTTCTCCATCTGCTTGATGGTCTTGTAGGCTTGGAACAGCGTGGAAGGGCCAATCTCGGAGCTGAAATAACCGATGCCTTGGTTCCAGGCCAGCAGTTCAAACACATCGTCCAAAGCGGCGGAGTCGAGACCGTGAATATAAGCTTTCACCAGTTCGCGCGAGGCTTGGCGCATACGACCTGCACCGACGGCGTTGGTCAGCGAGAGCAACAAACGCGTCTCATATGGCAGATGACGGCGGTTGTCGTTCCAAGTCAAGTCCCAGAAGTTGACGGCGGTCTGTGCCAAATCATCATCGATCAAGGCCATGTTAGTGAGGGCGTAAGGGCGCATCGGGATGTCTTTCTCGGCCTGTTTCATCTGGGCGCGGTAGAAGTAAGTGTGGTATTCGGCCTCGGCCACCTTTTCGGTATAATGCTCGAAACCAAGGTCTTCAAGCACCTCATAAAGCGGAATCGGCTCAAAACTTTGGATGATTTCCATGCCTTCGCCGACGGCCATCTTCGCAGCCTGCATTTTCAGTCCAGGGAAAAAGTTGCCCTGTACGCCGCGCACGTCAATCTTCTTGAAACTCACGGTTTTGTCTTTCCAATCGTTGTAACTCATAGTTGTGTCTCCTTTCATTGGTTTGATGTTACAAAAGTAGTTTCTTCCATTGCGGCAAACCGTAACAAATGTTACATCAGGCACTTTTTTCCGTATTTTTGCGCTGAAAAAATACTATTATGAAAGAACTGAAACGTATCAAACTCTTTGCAGGATGCAGCGATGAATCCTTGGAGCGTCTGCTAGAAAGCCCTTGTCGCCGACAGGATTATCCCGCTGGAAGGCGGATGCTCAACCCAGGTGACCCATGTCGTGCGCTGATGGTGCTTGTCGAAGGTCAAGCCGAGGCACGAATGATGGGTGAGGAAGGCCGCGAAGTGCTCGTCGACCATCTGAAGTCCCCTATGCTGCTGGCTCCAGCGTTTCTGTTTGCCAACAATAATGTCGTCCCTGTGGAAGTCACCGCCCTCACCAATTGCGCCGTGTGGCATATTAACCGTGAGGCTTTCTTCGAGTTTATGCAGCAGGAGCCGACCGTATTGCGCACCTTCCTTGAAATCCTCTCCGAGCGAGGTCGTTTCCTGAGCCGAAAGATGCGCACCTTTGCCGTCAACAGCCTTCGCAACCGCGTCATTGAATACCTCGAAGCCAACGGCAGCATCACCTCAGTGGCTGCTGCTGCCGAACAACTTGGCGCAACAAGACCCTCACTCAGCCGTGTCCTCTCGGAGATGGTGAGCGAGGGCCTTATCACAAAAGAGGGGAAAGGTTACAAGAAGCGTTAAATTCCAAAGATTCTCATATCTTCCTCAACCGTACTAATCCCGCCAATGCCGAAGTTCTCGACCAAGACTTTGGCCACATTGGGTGAAAGGAACGCGGGCAAGGTCGGGCCGAGGTGGATGTTCTTCACGCCGAGGCTAAGCAGGGCTAACAGAACGATGACAGCCTTTTGCTCGTACCAGGCGATGTTATAGGCGATGGGCAGTTGGTTTATGTCGTCCAAGCCGAACACTTCCTTCAGTTTCAATGCGATGAGTGCCAGCGAATAACTGTCGTTGCACTGGCCCGCATCTAACACGCGCGGAATGCCATTGATATCGCCCAAGCCAAGTTTGTTGTACTTGTACTTGGCGCAACCTGCCGTGAGGATGACGCAATCCTTGGGCAAGGCCTTGGCAAATTCGGTGTAGTATTCACGGCTCTTCATGCGACCGTCGCAGCCCGCCATCACCACAAACTTACGGATGGCACCGCTTTTCACAGCCTCTACTACCTTGTCAGCAAGGGCAAACACCTGCTCGTGGGCAAAACCACCTATAATCTTGCCCGTCTCAATCTCCTTCGGGGCTTGGCAGGTCTTGGCCAAAGCGATAATTTCGCTGAAATCCTTTTTGCCGCTCGCATCAGCGGGGATGTGCTTCCAACCTGGGAAACCCGTGCTGTTGGTGGTGAAAACGCGGTCTTTGTATGTGGCATTGGCCGCAGGCGGCACAATGCAGTTGGTGGTGAACAGAATGGGGCCGTTGAAACTCTCAAATTCCTCGCGTTGCTTCCACCAAGCGTTGCCGTAGTTGCCTTTCAAGTGGCTGTATTTCTTCAGTTTGGGGTAATAATGAGCAGGTAACATCTCGCTATGGGTGTAGATGTCGATGCCGGCGTCCTTGCTTTGTTCCAAAAGTTGCTCAATGTCGTTGAGGTCGTGGCCGCTGATGAGGATGCCCGGACGGTTGCCCACACCAATATTCACCTCGGTGATTTCAGGGTTGCCGTAAGCGGTCGTATTGGCTTTGTCGAGCAGGGCCATCGCCTTTACGCCCCATTCGCCAGTTTTCAGAACAAGAGCAGTGAGTTCGTTGGCATCGTTGCAGGTCACCAATTGGCCAAGGGTTTGCAGGATGAACTCGTTAATGTCACCATCGACTTGGCCAAGGCGAGCGGCGTGTTCCAAGTAGGCGGCCATACCTTTGAGGCCGTACATGGTCAACTCTTTCAACGAGCGGATGTCCTCGTTGGTTTCGGCAAGCACGCCGACGGTTTGGGCTTTCTCGTCATATTGCTCGCGGGGGCAACTCCATTCCAATACATCAAGTTTCGGAAGCACGATGCCTTTCTTATTGGTCACTCGGTCTCTGAACATTTCGCGCAATTCTAAGCCTTTATCGATACGGGCGTAGATGCTTTCTGCGTCGAAATTAGCGTTGGTGATGGTCGAAAACAGTGCGTCGTTCACGAAGGCGTGGATACTCTTGCGGAAATCGCAATATTCGTGTCCACATCCGTGCTGGTGATGGTTGGCGATGACGCCCAATCCTTTAAGGACATAGATTAAAAGGTCTTGGGCATGAGCTACTTGCGGGGTCTTTCCGCACACTCCTGAAATCTTACAGCCGGCGCATCCGGCAGTTTCCTGACATTGGAAACAAAACATTTTCTCGTTCATAGTTCGATGTATTTTGAGTTAGTGATGAATTCTGGCTGCAAAATTACAGCCGCTGAACGAGGTGGGGCGTAACAAATGTTACAATGAAAAACAAAAATCCGTAAATCAGGTCTCAAACTGTAGCGAGCAATTACGCTTTGTTCTCGTTTAATCGAAACTCTTTCTTATAGATATATGTGGTATAGCCAGGAGCGTACGAGTCATAGACCTCGCTGAGAAACTGACCTACCAGTGTGAAACCATGCTGAGGGTAGTATTCGTGGGTGCAACTGGTGTCGGTCCAAAGGTAAAGATTTCGCAGGTCTCTGCGCTGGAACTCATCCATCATAGCCTGCAGCAACTGCTT
>ONKQ01000045.1 GCA_900318465.1 uncultured Bacteroidales bacterium | reverse complement strand
TAAAATCACTGCGTTTACCGTGTTACAATACATCAACAAAACAAACAACAAACCTATTGGTCAAATTAAATATGCGCTACTTTAATTCCGCCAACGAGTAGGTTTAGTTATTGGAGAAGAAGAAACAGCATCGTATGGGACTCTATCTAAAAAACTATCTCCGATTGTCAAATTAGACAGTAAGTGTAAATTGAATTTTGATATTTGGTCGGCAAATGGTTCTAACCAAATTCCATCTCCTCAAAGAATAGATAGTGTTAAAGGAGATAATCGTTTTATAATAGAACAAATCAATAGTATTTTTATTATGGAAAAATATATCAATCCTCTTCGTACCAACCATAGTCTTATTCTTTCAGGTGCTCCTGGAACAGGTAAAACTTATTTGGCAAAGCAAATTGCCCAAAAAATGATTTTTGGAGAGGTCAAAGACCAACTGACTGAAGAAGAGCAGACACAATTTAATGAGCAATGTGGCTTTGTCCAGTTCCATCCTTCGTATGACTATACGGATTTTGTGGAAGGTTTGCGTCCGAGAAATGATGGTAATGGCAATGTGGGTTTTGAAAGAAAAGATGGCGTGTTCAAAGAGTTTTGCAAGGCAGCATTGCTGGAAAGTGACAAGCCTTTCGTCTTTATCATCGACGAAATCAACCGTGGCGAAATCTCCAAGATTTTCGGCGAGTTGTTCTTTTCCATCGACCCGGGCTATCGGGGTGAGAAAGGCATGGTGCAGACGCAATACCAAAACATGATTGAAGAGGGCGATGCGTTCAAGAAAGGCTTCTATGTCCCTGAAAATGTTTATATTATCGGAACGATGAACGACATAGACCGAAGTGTGGAGAGCATGGATTTTGCCATGCGTCGCCGCTTCGCATGGAAGGAAGTCACGGCAGAGGAAAGTTACGAGGCTATGAAAGACAAGATGGTTCATGCTGAAGAAGTCAAAAAACGGATGACCGCATTGAACAATGCCATTTGTGACGAAAAACTTGGGCTAAACAAATCCTACCAAATTGGGGCGGCCTATTTCTTGAAGTTGGATGAATACGATGGCGATTTCGACAAGTTGTGGGAATACCATTTAAGAGGTTTGCTCTCGGAATATCTTCGCGGCAACCGCGATGCGGAGAAGCAATTGGCGCAATTGAAGAAAGCCTACGATGGCAACACCGAATCGCAGAATGAATGATTCAGACCCAAGACAATAGCACAACCAAAGCCATTCCTGAAGGTCAGGAACTCGACGCCCTGAAATGTATGGCCAAACCTTCCATTGCGGAACTTTGTTCTGACGATGGCAGCAGCCTGCTTGTTTTTCCTCACTCTTTTGGCGAATATGGCGATAAGATCGGGACGGAGCATGTCTTTTTTGTAAATAATGAAAATCAATTAGTTACGGGAAATATTATGGGTTTTGTCGGCTATAACGACACCCAAGTTTCCATCCGTTCACGTTTTGCGCAGCAACAAGGAGATTATTTCCTTCATTATATGTTGCAGAAAGTGTTCGCTATCAATCTGTTCGATTTGAAACACGATTCCGACAACGAGAGCGTTTTCGATTTTCTGATCTATTTGTTTCCCGCTTTTCTGAAACGGGCATTGCGACAGGGGATTTACAAAGAGTATCAGACTCGGAATTATAACGATGCCAATGTGCGCGGAAGGATTGATATTCAGCGTCATATCCGACAAAACATTCCGTTTGCGGGCAAAGTAGCCTATTCGACAAGGGAATATGCCGTTGACAATCATGTCACCCAACTCGTCAGGCATACCATTGAATACATCGCGTGCCATCCATATCACGGAAATATCCTCGGCAACGACGACGAGACCAAGGAAGCGGTTGGATTGATAAACAATGCGACATCGAGTTATAACCGAAACGAAAGAAATCGGATTGTCAATTTGAATGACAGGCCAATAAGCCATCCATATTTCAGCGAATACCGTGATTTGCAACGACTTTGCTTGCAGATTCTTCGCCATGAGGAATTGAAATACGGCAATGATGACAATCAGATTTACGGCATTTTGTTTGATGGGGCTTGGCTTTGGGAGGAATATTTGGATACTGTTTTGAAGCCTATTGGATTAATACATCCACATAATGGGACAAACAACGTTGGAAAACTCATATTCACCGACCCTCGAAAGGTATTGGCTCAGCCTGATTTTTTTATTGATGGTTTGGTCGTGTTCGATGCGAAATACAAAAGACATAAATCATTGTTTGATAAAGAGCAGAGAGAAGACCGTTTCCAATTATTGGCTTATATGCATGTTTTCGATGCAAATGTCAGCGGACTGATAGTTCCTGTTTCATTGGGTGAAAGTCTATTTATGGAGGGTGATATTAATGGTAGGGGTGGAAAAATGCTATTGGTTGGCATGAACGTTGACCAAAAATGTGCATCGTTTAGTGACTATGTCGCCATAATGGAAACAGAAGAAATTAGGCTACGGGAATCTATTCGTAGTTTTGTTATATGATAGATGTAACCAATTTCTGAAAAGGTAACATCAATCCTCATCTTCCTGAGGACCAGGAACAAGCAAGGTTTCATCATCGCAACGTATGCCATAGAAAACATCCCTCATGCGGCCTTGTTGCGGTTCAAGAACGCCTTTCGAAACAAGGTCTTTGATGTCGCGGGCGGCGGTATCGGCTGACACTTTGCAGTGCTTAGCCCAGTTTTTAACGGTCAACTTTCCAACATAGCCGTCCAAATAGATGTTCAGCACCTTGTTTTGTCGTTCCGTGAACGCTACATGGGCATGGTTTTGCCAAAATGCGGCTTTCTGTAGGATGCGCGAAAGCACCTCGTCCGAGGCATTGATGGCGCGCGCCATGCAGTCGAGATACCATGTCAGCCATTCCGTGATGTCCATATTCGTTTGACGGCTAACGCGCTCAAGCACATCGTAATACGACTTCTTGTCCTTGTTGATTTGGCGCGACATGCTGAAGAATCGCATGGCAGAGTCGTCGGCCTGTGAGAGTGCCATGTCGGCGATGGCGCGACCTATTCGCCCGTTCCCGTCGTCGAATGGGTGGATGCAGACAAACCAAAAATGTGCGATGGCTGACTTTAGGTAAGTGGGCGAGGCGCAGTCCGTATTGAACCACTCCAAGAAGATGTCCATTTCCTTCGGCACGTCCTGTGCGGCAACGGCCTCATAATGAACCTTTTCGCGCCCATAGTTTCCCGAAACCACTTTCATCTCGCCTTTTCGGTATTGCGCCACATCGATTTTCGAATAGCCGCTCATCCCTGAGGGAAACAAGCAGTTGTGCCAGCCGAAAAGACGCTCATGGGTGAGAGGTTGGCGGTAATGGCTCACAGCATCGAGCATCATATCCACAATGCCTTCCACATAGTGGCTTGATGGCTCGTCGGCATCCGATGCGATTCCGAGTTTTTTGGCAATGGAAGAACGCACTTGTTTGATTTTCAGTGAAATACCTTCTATTTCGGAGGAATTGATGATGTCGTTGGAGAGCATTTCGGCGTTGGCTGACAGGCGGGCATCGAAGCCGATGGCGTTCAGTCGGCCCATCAGAAATCCTGAGGCTTTGTTGACGGCGGCCAATTTGTCTGCGATGAGTTCCTTGTCCCAAGTGAAGTGTGGCCATTGTTCACTTTGATGGATGTAAGTTGTCATATCTCATTTTTTTCGGCTGCAAAACTACACATAATTTTAATAAACCGCAAGTTTTGCGGTTAATTATCCGCAGAATATGCGGATTATTGGCCGCATGGTAGAATCGCTTAAGTACATGTTTAAAAATCGAACAGATTTCCTCTATAAAACCGAATAAAACATGATTTTTATAATAACAAGACAATCAACACTATACCCGACAGCAAACGACAACAAACGACTACAGTCGACTACAAACGTTTAATCAACGGCTTTGTCTTGACAGACTTCGTTATTTTGCGGCATCAAATCTCAAAAACGATGGAATACCGCATCTCAACAATAATGGATCAAAACGGATTGCCGTTTGTAGAAGCCCCAGACGGAGGCATCGACTTTGGACAGATTACAGTGGAGCAAAACCTGCCGCCAGCACCTATTCGCTTGTCAATCGGTGATAGGAACAACGGATTGATGCACATTGAAATTCGTCACGGCGACCAAATTAGGAAAGCCGGTTTTGTGTCGGTTGTGGCATTCGTGGCATACGTTGCGCAAAACTACAATAGTATCAAGAAGGGTAACACGTACAAGAATGCGGGTGAGGGTGAAAGCCAAACCTACTTGGTGCAACTTGCCGACGAGCATAACAATACGTTATGGGTGCAACTGTCGAAAGATGACACCTATTGGAACGTCAATAGTGCGGGTGTTTTGTCGAAAAGATACGGTAGAAACAAGGAAAACATCTGGTCTGCTTCCGAATTGCAGAATGAGGAACCGGCTTCCAGTAATACTTCGCAGCCTGCAACAAATGCCGATAAAGAGGCAGGCTCAAACGGTACTGTATCCGATGTTTCCAATTGCAAAAATACAACTTTTTCATAATATGCAACTCTAATTTCAAAAACTAACCCAAAATAATGTCGATATGCCAAAAATTACTACCTTTGTCCCCTTAAAAATGAACCGCGTGAGAAGCGTTTCGCATCAGAATAATCTTGAAATCTTGAAATTAGAAATCTTGAAATCAACAACAATTAAACAGTTCAACAATAAACAATCAACAATCTAAAACCCCCACAATCATGACAACAGAAAAAACACAAGAGGAAGCCGCAAAACTGAGGCAGGAGAAACTGAAGGCTTTGGAAGCCACATTGGGAAACATTGAGAAGAGTTTCGGCAAGGGAAGCATCATGCGCCTTGGCGCGGAGGCCGAGAAGATGGAAAGCATCTCCACCGGCTCGATAGGATTGGACTACGCCCTCGGCGTGGGCGGTCTGCCAAAAGGAAGAATCACCGAGATATACGGCCCTGAAAGCTCAGGCAAGACGACCTTGGCCTTGCATGTCATCGCCGAGGCGCAGAAGAAAGGTGGCATTGCCGCCTTCATCGACGCGGAACACGCTTTCGACCGTTTTTATGCCGCCAAACTCGGCGTTGACGTTGAGAACCTCCTCATCTCACAACCCGATTATGGCGAGCAGGCTTTGGAAATCGCCGAGAACCTTATCCGTTCCGGTGCGATTGATGTTATCGTCGTCGACTCCGTGGCCGCTTTGACACCCAAGAGCGAAATCGAAGGCGAGATGGGCGACAGCAAAATGGGTCTGCAAGCCCGCCTGATGAGCCAAGCCATGCGCAAGCTCACTGCCACCATCAACAAGACGGGTTGCGTTTGTATCTTCATCAACCAACTGCGTGAGAAGATTGGTGTGATGTTCGGCAATCCTGAGACCACCACGGGCGGCAATGCCTTGAAGTTCTACAGCTCCGTGCGTATCGACATCCGCAAGGTCAGCCAGATTAAGGATGGCGAGAACGTGCAGGGCAGCCGTGTGAAGGTGAAAGTCGTCAAGAACAAGGTGGCTCCGCCGTTCCGCAAGGCCGAGTTTGATATTCTTTATGGCGAAGGCATCTCGCGCAGTGGCGAAATCGTTGACCTCGGCGTGGAGATGGGCATCATCAAGAAGAGCGGATCGTGGTTCAGCTACGGCGAATCGAAACTCGCCCAAGGCCGCGACTCGGTGAAGAAACTCATCGAGGACAATCCCGAACTTGCCGATGAACTGACAGTCAAGATTTTCGAGGCGTTGGAAAAGAGTGAGGAATAATCACTATCGTGGCCGTCATTGCGAGGAGGAACGACGAAGCAATCCAGAAAATGAGCAAATCGATAATTGTCTGGACTGCTTCGTTCCTCGCAGTGACGCAAAGCGGTAAAAAAATGATAATCCAATTGACAATGAAGAAAACCATCCTATTTCTCGGCCTGCTGCTCGCCTTGTTTGCCTGCAACAATACGCCGAAAACTGAAACCATCAACACGGTAGAGGAGAGCGACGAGCCTATCACCGTGACAGAAGCCATTCGGCAATACAACGACTCCATCGCCAAGGACAGCACCAACGCAGGACTCTATAAGAACCGCGCAAAGGCTTATTTCGCCAATGAGCAGGTGGGGGCGGCCATGATGGACATCAACCAGTCGCTGCGCCTTGACCCCAACGACGTGGAGACTTACCTCTTGTTGGCCGACGTGTATTATGCTTTGGGCGACGAGGGCAACATCGACGTCACGCTCAACAAGGCCGCCGAAATCGACCAACGCGATGCGCGCCCTTTGGTGAAACTGGGCGAACTGAACCTGTTGCAGCAGAACTTCAAACTCTCTTGGGCTTATCTCGACAAAGCCTTGTCGCTCTCAACCTACAACCCACGGGCTTACTTTGTGCGCGGAATGTATTTTATTATTGCCCAGCAAGATACGGTGAACGCTTTGAAGAATTTCCAGATTTCCTCCGAGCAGGACGATAGTTTCTACGACCCGGTGGAGCAGATTTGCCGCATTTATGCCGTGCAACAGCCGCCCTACGCTTTGGACTATATCCGCAAGGCACAGCAGCAGTTCCCCGACAACGCCAATGCCCGCTACGAATTGGCTTTGTATCTGCAAAGTCACGGCGAGCCTGAAGAGGCGGTGAAGCATTACGACACACTGCTGATGATGCAACCTGACAACTACATGGTGCTGTTCAACGTGGGTTATGTCAACTTCGTGTATTTGGAGAACAATGAGGTTGCCTTGGATTACTTCAACCGCTCCTTGCAGGCCAATCCCAAATACCTTGATGCATATTATAACAAGGGCCGTGTGTTGGAACAGATGGGCAAGTACGCCCAAGCCGAGGAAATCTACAAGGAAATCCTGAAAAGCTATCCCAACTACCAGCTCGCCGTTGACGCAATCAACCGCATCCAAAACCAAGTCATCGACTAAACACCAATCGTTCCATGATTCAGATTTATTGCCTTAACACAAAGACAACCAAGGAGTTTCAAGAAGGAATGACCTTGCTTGAGATTCTTTCGGAATTCGATTTTGAAAGGCCTTATCCCATCGTGTCGGCCAAGGTCAACAATGTGTCGCAGGGCTTGAAGTTCCGCGTCTACAACAGCCGCGACGTGGAGTTTATCGACCTGACTCACCACACGGCACGTTTGGTGTATTTCCGGTCGCTGGGTTTCCTGCTTTACAAGGCAACACAAGATTTGTTCCCAGGCAGCAAGCTAAGCATGGAACACCCCATTTCCAAAGGCTTCTATTGTCGTGTCAAGAAAAGTGACGGCAAGATACTTGATAGCAACGACATTGCTGCACTCAGGGTGCGGATGAGGGCTATCGTGGCCGACGACATCCAGTTCCACCGTCACGAGGCTCGCATCGAGGAAGCCATCAGCATGTTCAGCAAGTTAGGGCAAGAGGATAAGGTGAAATTGTTGGAAACCAGCGGGAAAGCCTATACCGACTATTACACTTTGGATAACACGACCGATTATTATTATGGCCGCTTGGTGCCTTCTACGGGTTACCTCAGCATTTGGGACATCGAGTCCTATCGCGATGGCATCCTCATGCGTATTCCCGACCGCGACCATCCCGATCGTTTGGCCGAGACCCACGACCAGCCTAAGACTTTCGAGGTGTTTTCGGAAAGCCTGAGATGGAATGAAATTATGGGGTTGAGCACGGTGGGCGACGTCAACCATGCCTGCCAAAACGGGATGGCGCGTGAGTTGGTGCAAGTGGCCGAGGCCTTGCAGGAGAAGAAAATCGTGCAGATTGCAGAGGAGATCAATCGCCGGTATTACAGTGAGAATCCTGTCCGTTTGGTGCTGATTACTGGACCGAGCAGTAGCGGAAAGACCACTTTCTGTAGCCGTGTCAGCATACAACTGAAGGCCTGCGGACTGAAACCTATTTCGTTTTCGACGGACGACTATTTTGTCAACCGTGTGGATACGCCTAAGTTGCCCGACGGCACTTACGACTTCGACAATTTCGAGACCGTCGACCATGCCGCCCTTGAACGCGACTTGATTGCTTTGCTGAAAGGGGAGGAGATAGAAGTGCCTGAATATAACTTTGTTACGGGTGTCCGAGAATACAACGGCAAGAAGTTGCAACTGAAGGAAGGCTGTGTGTTGTTGTTAGAAGGCATCCATGCCTTGAACCCATTGCTGACGAATCAGATTCCAGAGCCGACCAAGTTCCGCATCTTCATTTCCACTTTGACCAGCACCGCTTTGGACGACCACAACACCATTCCGACCGACGACAACCGCCTCTTGCGCCGCATCGTCCGCGATTACAACAAAGGTGCGTTCTCGGCGCGTCAGACCATCAGTCAGTGGGCCAGCGTTCGCAATGCTGAGGAAAAGTGGATCAATCCTTATCAAGAGAACGCCGATGTGATGTTCAACTCGGCCTACTTACTTGAGTTTGCGGTGATGCGCAACCACGCCGAAAGCATTTTGGCCACCGTGCCACACAACTGCCCCGAATACACCGAGGCACACCGTCTGCTAAGGTTTTTGCATTACTTCACTCCCGTGCCCGACAGCGAGATTCCGGCCACTTCCATGCTGCGTCAGTTCATCGGAGGCAGCAGTTTCATGTAAACCATTATGGAGAAGAAAAACACACTTCATTGGGGCTATTTGGCGGGCATCATTTCAGGCATTACCTACGGAATGAATCCGCTTTTTGGCGTTCCCGTCATCAACAAAGGATTGGATGTCAATTCATTGCTGTTCTACCGCTATTGCGTGGCCACTTTATTAATGCTGGCTTTCATGCTCATTGCGAAGAAACAAATCCGCATCACATGGAAGCAATTCGGGCTGATGGCGATTCTCGGCGTTTTGTTCACGGGATGCAGCATCACCTTGTTTGAGGCCTACAAATATATTCCCTCAGGTATTGCAACGAGCATCCTTTATGTTTATCCCATTATGGTCGCGCTCATCATGATGCTTTTCGGACAGTTCCCGACTTGGCAGACATGGATTTCCATTTTCGCAGGCGTGGCAGGCGCGGTGTTGCTCTCCATAAAAGGTGGAGGTGGTTTCATCGATTGGCGCGGCATTGCGCTTGTGGTGGCTTCGGGATTGTGCTACACTTTATTTATAGTTATCGTCAACCTGAGCAAGCAAGTCAAGGCCATTCCCAACCTCACTTTGACCTTCTATTGTTTCTTCATCGGATCGCTGATGTTGTTTGCTTTGTCGGGTTTCGGAGTCCATTTGAATCCCGTTCCCGATTCGGTTAGTTGGTTGAATGTCTTGGGCTTGGCGGTGCTGCCAACGGCCATTGCCACCATCACCTTGGCGGCATCGAGCAAGGCTGTCGGGGCAACCAAAACCTCAGTCCTCGGCATCCTCGAACCTTTGACGGCCATTTTCATCGGGACGTTGGTTTTCAAGGAAGCCTTCACCCTTAATGTTGCCATCGGCGTGGCACTGATTCTGTTTGCGATTTTGTTCATGATTTTGACGGAAAAGAAAGCATCATGAATAGGGAAAAGGAAGTCTATAAAGTGACCCTTTGGGGCAGCGCGGTCAATGTGGTGCTGGTGGTGTTCAAGTTTGTGGCGGGCATCGTCGGCCACAGTTCCGCTATGATTGCCGACGCTGTACATTCGGTTTCCGATTTTGCCACCGACATCATCGTTTTGGCCTTTGTGCGCATCAGCCACCGGCCCAAGGACAAGTCGCACGACTATGGTCACGGCAAGTTTGAGACCTTGGCGACCACGCTCATCGGCATTGCGCTTTTCGCGGTCGCCGTGGGCATTTTCATTGACGGTGCCAAGAAAATCGCTTTTTGGGCGAAAGGCGGCATTTTGCCCCAGCCTGGGATGTTGGCACTTATGGCGGCTTTGGTTTCCATCTTGTTGAAAGAGTTGACGTTCCAATACACCAAGCGCAAGGCCGACCAACTCGATTCGCAGGCCATGAAAGCTAACGCTTGGCACCATCGCAGTGATGCTCTGTCGTCGGTCGGCACTGCCATCGGCATCGGTGGAGCCATCCTCTTGGGTGAACGTTGGGCTGTGCTTGACCCAATTGCCTCGATTGCCGTGGGTGCGCTCATTGTCAAAGTCGCCATTGATTTACTCAAGAACGGCATGGGTGAGTTGATGGAACAATCCTTGCCCGATGAGGTGGAGAACGAGATTTTGGACATTGTGAGGCGTGTGCCGGGCGTCGCCGAGCCACACGACCTTTGCACCCGTCGCATCGGTAACCATTATGCCATCGAAATGCACATCCTCATGGACGGTGACATCCCCCTGAAGGAAGCCCACGACAAAGCCTCCGAAATGGAACGCCTGCTGAAGGAACGCTACGGCGAGGAGACGCATATTTCCATCCATGTGGAGCCGAAGGAGGAGAAGATTTAACGGGTAATTGTGAGGTAAATCGGTTAGTATATTAACCAAAATTCATATAAAAAGGTGAATAGATTAACCGAAATTTTGTAAAAAACGGTTATTATAACAACCTTTTTTCTATATTTGCAGCGGAAATAATCGGAAAAACTATGGAAACGCTATTCAAGAAACACCACATTCTGATTTCGCAAGTGAGCATGGACATCGTTCGCGACATGATGAAAAACATATCGTGGGAAAAGCAGTTGGTGGCCATCCGAGGTTCACGCGGTGTGGGGAAAACTACGCTTATTCGTCAGTATATCAAACAGATGTATGGTGTTAATGCGGGCGAAGTACTTTATTGTGTGCTCGATAGCCTGTTTTTCACCAACCACACCTTGCTCGACCTTGCCGAGCGTTTCCAACTGATGGGAGGCAAGCATCTTTTCTTGGACGAGGTACACAAATATCCTACATGGAGCAAGGAAATCAAGGAGATAATTGACCTCTATCCCGATTTGAAGATTACGTTCAGCGGCTCGTCGCTTTTGCAGATTCTCAATGCCGATGCCGACCTTTCGCGCCGTGTGCTCAGTTATGACATGGAGGGGTTATCGTTCCGCGAATATCTTCATTTTTACAAAGGTATCCAATTGCCCGTCAGGAGCCTTGACGAAATCCTTTCCCGTCCCGACGCGATTTGCGAGGTAATTAATAAGGTGTGTCGTCCCCAAGCCATGTTTGAGCAATATCTAAGGGCGGGCTATTATCCTTTTTTCGATGGCGAGGAGGAGGAATACTACAGCCGCATTGAGAATGTCGTCAGTTTCATTATCGACCAGGAACTGACGCAGTTTTGTGGTGTTGACAGTGCCAACACGCGCAAAATCAAGGCTTTGATGCTCTTTTTGGCCGAGAATGTTCCTTATGAGGTGAACATTGCCAAACTTGCCACATACCTTGAACTCAACAAACAGACGGTTTTGGCTTATCTTTCATACCTGCAACGTGCCGAACTGCTGCATCTGCTTTATTCCGACAACAAGTCCGTGACACGTTTGCAGAAGCCCGACAAGATTTATCTTCACAATCCCAACATGTTCTATGCTCTCGGCCAACAAAGGCAAATAGGCACCATCAGGGAGTGCTTTGTGGTCAATCAACTTTCTGTAAACCATACGGTTGAATATGGAAAAGCGAATGGTGATTTTCGTATTGACGGGCATATCACTTTCGAGGTGGGTGGCAAGGACAAGACCTTCGACCAAATCGCTGACCTTCCCGATTCCTACATTTTGGCTGACTCGATGGAGTTTCCCATCGGGAAAAAACTGCCTTTGTGGTTGGTGGGAATGGGGTATTGATGCTTTTTCGATAATTGTTTGTTGTCATTGCTTCATTTCCATATTTTCCCTATCTTTGAACCCCGAAAGTAAAGGCAGTTTTTGCTCCAAACTTTCAGCTTTAAACTTTCAATTATCAACTGATTATGTTCTTGATTTTCGATACCGAGACCACGGGTCTCCCCAAAATAGACAGCGCTCCGCTGACCGATTTTGACAACTGGCCGCGTATGGTGCAATTGGCTTGGCAGATTCATGACGACCAAGGCCGTTTCGTGGAAAACCATAACTATCTCATTCAGCCAGAGGGCTTTGAGATTCCCATTGCGGCCAAAATGGTGCATGGCATCTCTACTGAACATGCCATGAAACACGGTAAACCTCTCAATGAGGTGCTGGATATTTTCATGCAGTCGGCTGCCAAGGCCAAATATTTGGTCGGGCACAACATCAAATTCGACCTCAATGTGTTGGGTTGCGAGTTTTTGCGCAGCGGTCGCGAGAACCCTTTGCGCCGTTGGCAGATTATTGACACTTGCACGGAAAAGACTGCCGATTTTTGCCAACTTCCGGGCGGCAAAAATGGTAAGTTCAAGTTCCCCAAGTTGGAAGAAATCCACCAAATCCTGTTTGGCGAGAAGTTCGACTCGGCGCACAATGCTTCCGCTGATGTGGAGGCCACGGCGCGTGTTTTCCTCGAATTGGTTCGTCGCGGCGTGATTGACGAAAACGACTTGCATGTTGATTCCCAATTCATTGCCGACTTCAAAACGTCCAATCCCGATGTGATTCAGCCGGCAGGAATCAAAGTTGAAGCTAATTTCGACGATGAGGAAGTGGAGGAGGAATCAGTGCCTGAAATCGGAAACTATGTGCCGCAGCATTTCACGCATCTGCACGTCCACTCGCATTATTCCATGCTTGATGGCATGTCGAAAGTGCCTGATTTGGTGGAGAAATGCAAGAAATACGGTATGTTTAGCCTCGCGCTTACCGACCACGGCAACATGTTCGGTATCAAGGACTTCGCCGATACAGTGAACAAGGAAAACGGCAAAGTGAAAGATGCCATCAAGGAAATTGAAAAGGAGAAGAAAAGAATAGAAAGTGGCGAATGTGAAGAACTGACAGGGGACGAGAAGACTGCAAAAATCGAAGACCTTAACTCTCAACTCTCAACTCTCAACTCTCAACTATTCAAGCCGATTTACGGAATAGAAACTTATTGTGCGCCAGTCAGCATTGACAAGCGGGATGGCCGACAAGACCGTGGCTGGCACCTTATTTTATTGGCCAAGAACAAGCAAGGCTATCACAGCCTTTGCAAGTTGAGTTCCATCGCCTACACGGATGGTTTTTATTACAATCCGCGCATCGACCACAGCCTTTTGGAACAATACCACGAGGGCGTGATTTGCAGTTCGGCCTGTCTTGCGGGCGAGGTACCGCAAAAAATCATGAACGGCGACCTGAAAGGTGCAGAAGAGTCAATCGAGTGGTTCAAGAGTCTGTTTGGAGAGGATTATTATCTTGAAGTCCAGCGACATAAAACCGACAAACCTGGCGGCGACACCGAGGTTTACGAGCGCCAAAAAGAGGTGAACAAAATCATTTTTGGTTTGGCGAAAAAGCACAATGTGAAGGTTATTGCCACCAACGACGTTCACTTTGTGGAGGAGGAACACGGCGAGGCGCACGACCGCCTCATCTGCCTCAGCACGGGCAAGGACTTAGACGACCCCACACGAATGCACTACACCAAGCAAGAGTGGTTGAAAACGCCCGCCGAGATGGGCCGCATTTTCTCCGACCATCCCGAAGTGCTTGAAAATACACAGGAAATTGTCGATAAAGTCGAAAACTATAGCATTGATTCAGACCCGATTATGCCTGTTTTTCCCATTCCAAAGGATTTTGGAACGGAGGAAGAATATCGACAAAAATACACCGAAGAAGACCTTTTCAACGAGTTCACCCGCGATGAGCACGGCAATGTGGTTTTGTCGCAAGAGGAAGCTGAAAAGAAGGTCAAGAAATTGGGCGGCTATAATCGTTTGTATCGTATCAAACTCGAAGCGGACTATTTGGCCAAACTGACTTGGGACGGTGCGCACCAACGTTATGGCGAGAACCTCACTGAGGAGCAAATCGAGCGCATCAAGTTTGAGTTGCATGTGATGAAGACAATGGGTTTCCCAGGCTACTTCCTCATCGTGAGTGACTATATCCGTGCAGCGCGTGAGGAATTGGGTGTTTCAGTGGGGCCGGGTCGTGGCTCGGCGGCTGGTTCAGTGGTTGCCTATTGTTTGAAAATCACCGACTTAGACCCCTTAAAATACGACTTGCTGTTTGAGCGTTTCCTCAATCCTGACCGTATCTCCCTGCCCGATATTGACGTGGACTTCGATGACGATGGCCGCGAGCGCGTATTGGACTGGGTGACAAAGAAATACGGCAAGGAAAAGGTGGCGCACATCATCACTTACGGCACGATGGCGGCCAAGTCTGCCATTGCCGATGTGGGGCGTGTGCAAAAGGTGCCGCTGCCCGAGGTGAACAAGATTAAGGGCTACATTCCTGACCGCAATTTCGACGAGGCGGCGGTGAAAGCCGTGGAAGGCACGCTGCCCAAGAAAATGCCCAAGGTCAACCTCAAAAACTGCTACAAATACATCCCCGAACTGCATGAATTGCTGACTGGCAAGGATGAAAACATTTCCTCAATGCTGACCTACGCCGAGGAGTTGGAGGACACTAACCGACAAATCGGAATCCATGCTTGCGGCGTGATTATCGGTGCCGATGACCTGACGAATGTCGCGCCAGTAGCCACGGTTGAAGATAAACTCACTAAGAATAAAGTCGTTGTAACTCAATACGATGGCCATGTCATTGAAACCGTTGGCTTGATCAAGATGGACTTCTTGGGTCTGAAGACGCTCACATTAATAAAAGATGCGTTGCGCAACATCAAGAAAACGCGCGGCATCGAAATCGACATCGACCACATCCCGATTGACGACAAGGAAACCTACGAGCTGTATTCGGCGGGCAATACCATCGGCACGTTCCAGTTTGAATCGCCTGGAATGCAGAAATATTTGCGCGAGTTGCAGCCTTCTGTCATCGGTGACATCATAGCCATGAACGCCCTCTATCGTCCCGGCCCGATGGACAACATTCCAGACTTCATCGCCCGAAAGCAAGGTCGACAACAAATCACATACGACTTCGATTGCATGGAGAAGTACCTGAAGGACACCTACGGCATTTGCGTGTATCAGGAGCAGGTGATGTTGCTTTCGCGCGAGTTGGCCGACTTCACGAGAGGCGAGTCAGATACACTCCGTAAAGCAATGGGTAAGAAGCAGTTGGCAAAGATGGAGGAACTTTACGGCAAGTTTATGAAACAAGGTGTGGCCAAGTTGACCCGAACCGAAAACCTGCCCGAAGACGAGGTGAAAAAACGTCTCGAAAAGATTTGGGAAGAGTGGAAAAAGTTTGCTTCCTACGCCTTCAACAAGTCGCACGCGGCCTGCTATTCTTGGGTGTCGTACCAAACGGCCTACCTCAAGGCGCACTATCCCGCTGAGTTCATGGCGGCGGTCTTGAACAACGAATTGGGCGACATCAAGAAGGTGAACTTCATGACCGAGGAGTGCAAACGCATGAAAATCGCGGTGCTTGGCCCCGACGTGAATGAGTCGGAATACACGTTTTCGGTCAACGAAAAGGGCGAAATCCGCTACGGCATGGGCGGCATCAAGAATGTTGGCGAGGCTGTCGTTTCGGGCATCGTGGCCGAGCGCGAAGCCAACGGCAAGTTCAAGGACTTTGGCGACTTTTTGATGCGTATTGCAGATAAAGCCTTTAATGTCAGGGCGTTGGAGAGTATGGGCATGGCGGGTTGCTTCGACAGTTTCAAGGGTTTCCATCGTGCCATGCTGTTCAACATTGCGCCCAACGAGTCCTCGCCGTTCTCCGAAAAGGCCTTGCGCATGGTGGCTTCCTACAACGAGCGCAAGAACTCATCCCAAATGGATCTCTTCGGTTTTGGCGGCGACGAAGGTGGGGCAGAGGAGGCTTTCTCCATGCCGCTGCCCGACTGCGAGCCGTGGTCGAAAATGAAGGAGTTGGAGATGGAAAAGGAGGCTTTGGGTTTCTATATTTCTTCGCACCCGATGGAGGTTTATCATTTGCCGCTGAAATATTTCGCCAATTGTGACGTGGAAGGCCTGAAAAACGCCATGAACGATGTGGAGAAAAACCTCAGAAGAGCGGTGCGTCTTGGTGGACAAATCACACGTGCTGAGGAGTTTACGGCCAAAAACGGCAATCCTTACGGGCGTTTCACCATCGAAGACCAAAGCGGCGCGTTGCAGTTTGCCTTGTTCAAGGAGAACTACCTGAATTGCAGAAACTTGCTGACAGTCAACTCGTTTGTGATGCTTTACGGCACTTTGGACAGACCCTTCCCGCGTCCCGGCCAAGACCCCAACGCGGCTCCTTCGACGCTTGAGGTGCGTTTCACCGAAGTCCGTTTGCTGGATTCGCTGTTGGAAAGCACTTCAAAGACGGTTTACCTTACGCTCAATGTGGCTGAAATGGGCCAGGCCGAGATGGAGGAATTTGTTAAGATGATAAAGCAAAATGTTGGAAAACAGAACTATAAGATTCATCTTGTCGACCCGTTAGGCAAAAAGTCCTGCAACATGACCCCTGTAAAAGGCTCGATTAATGCTCAGGAGGTGTTGCCGTTATTGGAGAAAGCCCCATTCTCGAATTTTGTGGAGTTTGATTTGCGGTAATCGGAAAAATTTGTATCTTTGCAAAACGGAAAAAACTTGCGTTATGGATAAAGGTCAGATATTGGAGAGAATCAAGCAGTTGGCAATGGCCGTGTTGCCCCAAGGCAGTTCGCTTTGGCTATATGGCTCTCGCGCCCGTGGCGATGAAAGCCAAAATAGCGACTGGGATTTGCTTATTTTGCTTGACAAGTCAAAAATCACTTCCGAAGACTACGATTTGGCTTATTTTTTCCGTGAATTGGGTTGGGAATTGAACGCTGAAATCAGTCCGCATATCTATTCCAAAAAGCAATGGCAAGGGTGGAGTTTCCTTCCTTATTATAAGAATGTTGAACAGGATAAAATCGTATTGGTATGAGTTTGAGCGATGAAGAACGCAAAACGATGGTTCAATTGGAGATGGAGCGTGCCAAGCGGACTTTTCAGGAAGTGGAGATTTTGAAAGAGGCAGGTTTATGGAACGGTGTTTCAAACAGATTGTATTATGCTGTTTTTCACGCCATTTCGGCTTTGTTCATCCACGATGGGCATCAAGTGCATACACATCACGGTTCCCATGCCTTATTTGGACAGCAATATGTCAAAACTGGCGTGTTGCCTGCCGAATTTGGGAAATTGTACAATCAGTTGCAAACGATGCGCGAACAAAGTGACTATAATTGTGCGTTTGAGGCGGATCCAGAGGAATTGAAAGACAAAATTGAACCCGCAAAACAAATGATTGAAACGATTTGTAAGATGATAAATAATTGATTTTATCGAAATTTTTGTATCTTTGCAATCTCATTTATTGAAAATCAGAATCATTATAAACTAAACTAACAAGAAAATGGCAGTAATTCAAATGACTGACGACCGTTTTGAAGAAGTCGTCCTGAAATCGGAACTCCCTGTGATGGTGGACTTTGGCGCCACTTGGTGCGGCCCTTGCAAGAAGGTTGAACCCATCATCGAAGAACTCTCGGAAGAATATGCAGGCAAGGTGATTGCCGTGAAATGCGACGTGGAGGAATGTCCTGGCACCGCTGGCAAGTATGGCATTATGAACATCCCCACCGTCCTGTTTTTCAAGGGTGGACAGCCCGTCGACAAGAACGTCGGAGCCGCTCCCAAGAAGGTGTTTGTGGAGAAATTAGAGAAGCTGTTCTAATAGTGTAATTCGGAATGCGGAATGCAGAATGCGGAATAATCTGCATTCTTAATTCCGCATTCCTAATTCTGCATTCAATTTTGGACTTTTCAATCGATAGGAACCGGCTCACGCAGTTCGGCAGCCTTGAGTTTTTGGCACGACAAATCGTGGAGGGATTCATCACGGGTTTACACAAGAGTCCTTTCCACGGTTTTTCCGTTGAGTTTGCCGAACATCGCCTCTACAACACCGGCGAACCCATCCGTCATATCGACTGGAAACTCTATGGCCGCACTGAAAAACTCTTCGTGAAACGCTATGAAGAGGAAACCAACCTGCGCTGCCAATTGGTCATCGACCAAAGTTCAAGTATGTGCTTCCCCGTGAGGCAAAAGGTTGACTTTGAGCATCCTAACAAACTCTTTTTCTCCATTTACGCTGCCGCCTCGCTGATGGAATTGATGCGCCGCCAGCGCGATGCCGTAGGCTTGGACTTGTTTGACGAAACGATTGCCTTCCACGAGCCAGCCAAGTCGTCAATGGTTCACAATAAATTGATTTATAGCGAATTGGAGAAACTGATTGACGATTACGACAAAAACAATAGAAAGACCACCTCAACGCCGCAATGCCTGCACCAGATTGCCGAAATGACGCATCGCCGCAGCCTTGTGGTGATTTTCTCCGATATGCTCGACGGCCTTGCTGACTACAAGCCGATGTTTGAGGCCTTGGAGCATTTGAAATACAACAAACACGAAGTCATTCTGTTCCATGTATTTGACAGCAATTTGGAACAAAACTTAGATTTCGAGAACCGCCCGTACCGTTTCGTCGATTTGGAGACGGGCGACACGCTGAAACTCAACCCCATAGAGGTTCAGGAAACCTACAAAAAGATAATGGCCGAACGCAAAGAGGCTCTATTGCGCCACTGCTACCAATACCAAATCGACTATGTTGAGGCCGATATTAATAAGGACTATAACCAAGTTTTGACGAGTTACTTGATTAAGCGGACGAAGTTGCATTAATTTTCCGACGCAAGAATAAATACCTACATTTAGGAAAAATGATTTTGGAATGACTTCAATGCTCGTTCTTTTTTGTAAAATGCTTGTCATTGAGGAAAAAGTCGTAATTTTGGACGCTAAAATTTCACATTATGGAAGACAAGGATTCAAAGTTATTGAAATCAACGTTCTATTTCAAATGGATATTCGCTTCGTTGGCTGTCCTTTTGTTGCTGTTGGCCTGCTCGCTCTATTCGCTTTATTCAATCCGAAAAATGCAGGAATCCAATGCTGAAAACGCCAAACGCATTGCGGAATTGCAGGAGCAAATGAAGTTGGTGACCGAATCGAATGCCCTGACCGTTTTTGGGTTGGAGCAAATGGGCGAGATGCAAAGGGTGGGCGATTCGTCGACCACGACCGACAATGTGTTGAAACGGAAGCTCGACTCGTTGGAACGGCAGAATTACCACAATGCCTTAATGGCTCGGTTGGAAGCCATGAATGCCTCTGTGCTAAGCAAGGCACAAGACGACAGCAAGCAGCTGTATGCCAATTATTTGACCCACATTAATTCCATTCTCGTTTTCTTTGGTGTGCTAATATCTGTGATAATCTTCTCTGTGTCTTATTTGTTTAATAAGAAAACGGATGAGGTCATTAAAGAACACGAAGAAAAATTGGAAGAACAAGATAAAAAGTTGAAGGAGCTTGTTGAACAAACCAATAAAAGTGCAAAAGAGGCTAAACAATCTGCTGATGAAATTTTGGCAATATCAGCTATTGCTTCTATTATTAGTACCGCTAAAACATTTGAAGCCAAGGGTGAGTATGATAGGGCTTTGGATTACTATAAAACTGCTGTGATAGAATGTGAAACCAAGTTGGGCAAAGAACATCTTTACACAGCCACAACATACGGCAATATTGCGGGTGTATATTGGCTCAAGGACGACTATGACGAGGCGTTGAAATACCTTGAAAAAGCATTGAAGATAAGAGAAACAAAATTAGGTAAGGACCATATAGACACTTCCGAGACTTACAACAACATTGCTGTGATGTATGATGAAAAGGGCGACTACGACAGGGCGTTGGTGTATTATATGAAGGCATTGGAGATAAAAGAAACGAAGTTGGGTAAGAATCATCCAGACACTGCCTGTACCTACAACAACATCGCAGGGGTGTATTATGCCAAGGGCGACTATGACAATGCGTTGAAGTATCATAAGAAGGCGTTGGAGATAAGAGAAACGAAGTTGGGTGAGGACCATCCAGACACCGCCTCGTCTTACAACAACCTAGCATTTGTATTTGATTCTAAGCGAGATCACTTCAATGCGTTGCGCTATTTCGTAAAAGCCATAAAAGTATGGCTAAACAGGGATTATCGACATCCAGATGCTAAGTTGTATTTCGATAATATGAAACGCTGTTACAATAAATCAAAGAAAAATCAACCATTCGAGGGTTGGGTGAAAGACCAGTTGAATGATGGCGAAAGGGCGGCGTTCTCGAAATTGATGGAAGGAGAATGATCAACCAAAAAAGGAGCCTTTCGCGAGGCTCCTTTTCGTTTCGTGTGTCGGGGCAAAAGGATTCGAACCTTCGACCCCCTGCTCCCAAAGCAGGTGCGCTAGCCGGACTGCGGGGGGATTCGAACCCCCGGTACCCATTGCTGGATACGACAGTTTAGCAAACTGTTGGTTTCAGCCACTCACCCACCTCTCCTCGGCTGTGAATTGCGGCTGCAAAAATAGGCTTTTTTTCAATACCCGCAAGCAATTTCCAAAACTTTTTTCCAAAAAATATCTTTATCTGTTGATTTCCAATAATATAACTATTTGCTGAAAAATTTCGGAAAAAGAAATTATTATAAAAACTGATTGTTATTCAAATAATTCCTATATTTGCAAGCTTTATTGTAGAACCCAAGGTCGGGGCGCAACAACCCTGTATCATCCTAAAAATGAATTGAAATGGAAAACAACGAACAACTGAATCAAAACCCCGAAACTGTCGAAGGGATTGAGAATGAAAAAGTTACGCAGAAGAGCGTAAAAAAAGCCATTGATGCTGTCGAGAAAAAGAAGATCATCAAGCTGATTCAACCGAGCATTTTGCCTTCGAAGGTGCGCATTGATGTGCATACCCTTGTGGAAGCCAATGTAGCTCCAGAGCCAACCCCGATGCCGCAAGATGAAGCATTGCCTGACATCGACATGCCTGCCGAAGCCGAATTGGAAGAGGAGGAAGCCGTCGAGGAAAGCAACGAGCTTGAAGGACTGAATAAGCTCCAACTCGTTGAGTTGCTTGAGGAGGCCGTACAGAATCCTGACATTCAGGCCATCAAGGACAAGGTGGCAGCCATCCGTATCCATTTCAATAAGTTGAACAAAGATGACTTGGACAACGAGTTGCAGCAGTTCCTGCAAGGCGGTGGCTCGGAAGAGAGCTTCCAGCACAATGAAGACCCGCTTGAGCAGCGTTTCAACGAGGCCTTTGGCATCTTCAAGGCCAATCGTGCCAAGATGAACGAGGACATTGAGAAACAGAAAGTTGATAACCTTGCAAAGAAGCAGGCCATCCTCGAGGAACTGAAGGGCATCATTGCCAGCGACGATTCGCTGAAGAAGACCTACGACGATTTCCGTGCCCTGCAAGACCGCTGGAAGGAAATCGGCCCTGTGCCTGCCGCCGAAAACTCCAACCTATGGAACACCTACCACTTCTTGGTGGAACAATTCTTCGACAAGGTGCGCATCGGACGCGAGCTGCGTGACCTCGACATGAAGAAAAACCTCGAATCGAAGGTGGAGCTTTGCGAGAAAGCCGAGGACTTGCTTGACGAGAAATCGATGACCAAGGCATTCAAGGCACTGCAAAAGCTGCATGAGGACTGGAAGGAGATTGGCCCCGTGCCGCAGGAGAAGAAGGAAGAGATTTGGGAACGCTTCAAGGCCGCTTCCGACAAGATCAACCAGATTCGCCGTGAGCATTATGCCAAGTTGGAGGAAAGCCAAAAGACCAACCTCGAAGCCAAGAAAGCCCTCTGCGAGAAGGCCGAGGAGTTGCTGAATGGCGAATACAACAGCGTCAACGCATGGCAGAAAAAGTCGGACGAGCTTTCCGAAATCTTTGGCGTTTGGAAGACTGTCGGCCTTGCCTCGAAGAAAGACAACGAGGAAATATGGACACGTTTCAAGGCTGCTATGGATACCTTCTTCCAAAAGAAAAAGGAGTTCTTCGCGTCGATGAAGGACAAGCAGACCGAAAACCTTGAGCGCAAGACGCAACTCTGCCTTGAGGCCGAGGCTTTGATGGAATCGACTGACTGGAAGAACGCCACCGAGCAACTGAAGAAGATTCAAGAGGAATGGAAGACTATCGGTCCCGTGCCGAAGCGCCACACCGACAAGATTTGGAAGCGTTTCCGCGCCGCTTGCGATACCTTCTTCAACCGTAAGAACGAGCATTTCAGTGGTCGCCGCAACGAGGAGGAAGCCAACCTCGCCGCCAAACGTGCCCTGCTTGAGCAGATTAAGGCGTTCCAACTCAGTGCAGTCCGTAATGAGAATATGGATGCTATTAAGGCGTTCCAGAAGCAATGGTTGGAGATTGGTTATGTGCCGTTCCGCCAGAAGGAAGCTATTAATAAGGAATACCGCGAACTGATTGACGGCCTGTTTGATGCCATGCGCCGCAACCAGAACGAGGCTTCAACCAACGAGTTCCGCGAGATGATGGAAGGCTGGAAGGACGACCCGTCGGCAGGCGACCGTGTGCGCAAGGAAGGCTCGAAGCTGCAAATGCGTATCCAGAAGCTGCGCGACGAAATCGCTGTGCTTGAGAACAACATCGGTTTCTTCTCCAACAGCAAGAACAGCGAACTGATGCGTGCCGAGTACGAGAAGAAGATCAGCCAAGCCAAGGAAGACCTCAAGGTGCTTGAAGAAAAGCTGAAGATTACAGAAGAATAGGATAGATATAGATAGGGTGTTTTATTATGTATGATTGAAGCGGGACGTTGTTGTTTGCGTCCCGCTTTTGTTGTATCTTATTCCTTCAGGCTTTGTCGTGCGTAAGGCACCAAATCCTGTGAAGCAAACTCGCCTTTCAGGTACTTGAAATAACCGGCCACGGCAACCATAGCAGCGTTGTCGGTGGAGTAGGAGAGGCGCGGAATGAACACCTTCCAGTGGTATTTTTCGCCCAAAGTGAGCATGGCATCGTGGAGGCCGCTGTTGGCGCTCACGCCGCCAGCGATGGCCACGGTCTTGATGCCTGTTTGCTTGCTTGCTTTCACCAACTTGTTCATCAAAATGTCGATGATGGTCTTTTGCACCGAGGCGCAAAGGTCGGCCTTGTTTTCCTCGATGAAGTTTGGGTTGAGTTTGAGGTTGTCGCGGACAGTGTACAAGATGCTGGTTTTCAGTCCGCTGAAACTGTAGTCAAGGTCGGGAATCTGAGGTTTGGCAAAGCTGAAAGCATTGGGATTGCCGATTTTGGCCAATTTGTCGATGACGGGACCGCCAGGATAGGGCAGACCGAGTATTTTGGCCGTTTTGTCGAAGGCCTCGCCTGCCGCGTCGTCGATGGTCTTGCCGATGACTTCCATGTCGAAATAATCCTTCACCACCACGATTTGGGTGTGGCCTCCCGAAACGGTGAGGCACAGGAATGGGAAGTCAGGCACCTCGGTATGGGTGTCGTCGGTGGCAAAATGCACCAAAATATGCGCGTTCATGTGGTCGATTTCCACCATTGGGATGTTCAAGGTTTGAGCGAAAGCCTTTGCAAATGAGGTTCCTACGAGCAAAGAGCCTAAAAGTCCGGGTCCACGTGTAAAAGCGATGGCCGATAACTGATTTTTTCCTATTTTTGCAGTCTTCAAGGCCGTGTCGATGACGGGGATGATATTCTGCTGGTGGGCGCGTGAAGCGAGTTCGGGGACAACGCCGCCGTACTGCTCGTGAACCTTTTGGCTGGCAATGACGTTGGAGAGCACACGGGTGCCTTGAAGCACTGCGGCTGAGGTGTCGTCGCACGAAGACTCGATGCCTAAAATATATTCGTTCATAGTCTCAATTTGGAGGGTCAAAATTATCAAAAAAAAGATTATCCATAGCATTTTGATTTTGTTTATGGTGGTGTTCGCCATCATCGCGACGCTGTTTGTGGGTATTCAAGACCCTATCATTCAGAAGTTTGCGGTTCGTTTTGTTGGAGGCTACCTTTCCGAAAAAACTGGTGCCGATATCAAGGTGGGACGTTTGGTCGTCACGCCCGATTTTAATGTCATGATTGAGGATGCAGTGGTTAAGGATTTGAGAAACAATGATTTGGCGAATATTTACCGACTTCGGGCAAAAATATATGTGACAGAGCTTTTGGAGGGCAAAATCCATTTTGGTCGCGTCTTGTTGCGCGATACGAAAGCCAATTTGGTGCAATACGAGGGCGAGGACTTCTTTAATTTCCAGTTCTTGGCCGACTTTTTCAGTTCGGGAAACGAGAAAGAGAAAAGCGCAAAACCCTTAATGTTGCAGATTGACAATATCCTCATTGTCAATTTGGATTTCCTCATGTGGAACCAAAATAGCGACAAGCCGGAACTGACTGCGCAAAATGCCATCGACTATTCCCATCTTGACATTGATAGTATCTCACTGTCAGCGAAGGATTTGCAGATTATCGGTGACTCCATTCATACTGTCATTGAAATGTTGAGAGCCAAGGAGATGAGCGGCCTCAACCTCAAGATGCTGCAATCTGATGTCATTGTGGGACAGAGCGGTATCTACTTGACGGACTTGCAGATGGAATTGAACAACAGCCTGATTCATACCGACTTGAACATGCTTTACAATGGCTTTGGGGCTTTCAAAAGCTTTGTTGATTCAGTCCGTTTCGATGCTACGATTTATCCTACTGACGTTGTGCTGTCTGACATTGGCGTGTTTTCTCCGGTCATGTACCAGATGCCCAACCGAGTCTTTTTTGAAGGTCGTTTCACGGGGCCGATAGCGCATTTTTCTGTCGACAATATCAACGCGCGAATTGGGAAGTCGACTTCGTTTCAAGGCAGCATTTCGATGCATCCTCTTGACTTTAATGATGGTGAGCACAAACTGAACATCAAGAAGCTACGTTTCACCTACGATGACATTGTGAATTTTCATATTCCCGGGGCGCAAGGCACCGTGCCGCTTCCTGAGTCGCTGAGTGCGATGAAGTCGGGCACGGCGAGTGTGAATTTCAAAGGTTCATACAACAATTTCAGTTCCGTCATACACATGCTTTCCGAGATTGGTAATGTGGATCTTGACGTGAAACGCAAAAAAATGGCCAATGGCGACAATATTATCTCGGGCAACATCAAATCTGACCGTTTCAATGCCGGGCTGTTGGCCAACGCTTCGAAATTTGTGGGCTGCCTCGACTTGAATGCTGACTTCTCGGCAAAGTTTCCTCGCAATGGTGACATCGACCTAACAGTCAATGGCAAGGCTTATCGCGCTCAACTACTTGGAAACCATATAGATGAAGTGGTTCTCAACGGCGATATGAAAGATGGCCGGTTTGCAGGAAAACTGAATATTGACGATGATGAACTTGGTCTTGATTTCGATGGCATGATTGATTTCACGGACAAGAAATATCCGAAAGCCGACTTCACCGCTGTCATCAGTCACGCCGACTTGAGTGCTTTGAAACTGATGAAAAACGACAGCATTTCCGAAGTCAGTACAAGTATTGTGGCCAACCTGACTGGATTTGACCTTGATGTTATGGAAGGTGAGCTGCACTTGGAAAACACGACTTTCCACGACAGCCGAGGCACTTATCACATGAGCTATTTTGATGCCTCAATCGTCAATGACAATCTGATGGACCGACGCATCAGCCTTACCAATGACTTTTTCGACTTCGAGATGGCGGGCAAGATGAATTTTGCCAACATGATGAATTCGTTCAACGAGTATGGCGACTATTTCGTGCATTTTCCCATCTTTGAAAAAAACCAGGAGGAGTTCCAAGAATACAAGCTCAAGAACGACGTGGAACAGGATTTCATCGTGAGCCTGACGCTGAAAGACACCAAAACGCTGAGTCGGCTGTTCATGCCCAACCTGAAGATTGCGAAAAACACCTCGGTCAACTGTACGTTCACGTCAAAGTCGCGGCAGTTTAACCTGACGGCTCGCACCCAGTCCATCAAGATTGGCGATTTGAACATCAACGATTTGGTACTCAGAAATTTCAATGGACCTACGGCTGCGTTTGGGTCGCTTTCGATTGGTGAAATTGCTTGGACAAATATCACCAAGACCGACACGATTTCCTATGGCTTGGACAATCTGTTGCTGTCCTCGAAAATGGCCGACGACACCATTACGGCGCGAATCAATTGGGACAACCAGTCGGAGGAAATCCGCAACCACGCTGCGATTGAAACTTGTTTCCATCCACATGAGGATGGTGGCATCTTTACTATCAAAAATGGAGACATTTGCATCAACGACACGCTTTGGCAATTCTCGCCCAACAATTTTGTCGACTTTAATCAGGGTCGCATCACACTTTCCAATTTGATGCTGAGCCATCGCGACCAATTCGTGCGTGTGGATGGATATGTGCCTAAGCAAGAGCATGATACCTTGGCAGTTCAATTTCACGCTTTTGACATTTCCAACTTCGACATTCTATTTGAGCGCATGGGATTTGACATAGATGGTCTGATTTCGGGCGAAGCATTCCTGAGCAACTTGAAGGAGAAGCCTATGGTGTTGGCCGACCTGACTATTAACCGCCTCGGCATGGATGGCGGGCAGATTGGAGATGCTACCATCCGCAGTGCTTGGGACCATGAAAACAAAGCTGTCGACCTGACGGTTGACATCATTGACCAAAGAAAACAGACCTTGGATGTTTCGGGCCATTATTACACGGCGCGACAAACCGACAATCTTGACTTCAAAATCGAGATGGACTCATTGAGGCTCAATGTGTTGACACCCGTCCTTGCAGGGGCAGTGTCGCGGATGCAAGGCTATGCCGAAGGTTGGGCGACTGTGACCGGCTCGCTCAAGCAACCCATATTGGACGGTAAGATCAAAGTGATTGATGGCGGCTGCAAAGTGGGTTACTTAAATACATTCTATTCCTTTGAGCCGACCATTTCTCTCAATTCCCAGGAGATTTTGTTGAAGGACTTGGTTTTGGTCGACACGGTCGGCAACCGTGCCATGGTGGACGGCAAGATAACCCACGACCATCTGAAAAACTTCAACCTCGACTTGACGCTCTATCCGCGCCAGTTCCTTGCCATGGCCACCACCGCCAAGGACAACGACACTTTCTATGGCTCCGTCGTCGCCAATGGACTTGTAAAGGTGAAGGGTCCGTTCAACGATATATTGCTCAGCGTGAAAGCCATGACCCAAAAGGGAACCAAGGTCGTTATCCCCATACAACATTCCACCACCGTTAAGGACAACGACTTTATCGTATTCGTGCAACCACCCAAAGAAGTTGATGAGGAGGAAGTGGAGCAACATCAGGAGGAAGAGAAAAATAAGAAAAAGAGCAATTTGACCATTAATTTGGATGTTGACGTGAACGACCAGGCCGACCTTCGCATCACTCTTCCCGGCATCGGCATCCTTGACGCCACGGGCAACGGCAACATAAAGATTGGCACATCCAGTAGTACCCCTCTTTCGCTCATTGGCGACTATATGATTGCCAATGGACATTTCCAATTGAATTTCAAGGACGTGCTGACGCGCGATTTCAATTTGAAGAAAGGAGGTACAATTGTGTTCACCGGCGATCCGACCAACGGGCGCATCGATGCTACAGGTGCTTACAACGTGAAGACCTCGTTGGCGTCGTTGGGAGTGCAGGTCGACTCTACTGCCTCAACGTCTACCAATGTCAACGTGGAGTGTCTCATCCATTTGAAAGATGCATTACTCAATCCGACCATCACTTTTGGCATGAACTTGCCCAATGCCTCGGAAGATGTGGCGCAGACGGTTTTTACCCTTATTGACACTACCAATCAGGCAGTTATGACCTCACAGGCTTTGTCGCTGCTCATATTGGGTTCGTTCAGTTATGCAGGTAATACCGCCAACAACAACTCAACAAACTATTTGGGTGTTTTGACGTCCAACTTGATTTTCAGTGCTTTGAGTGTCAACATCACCGACAATGTGAATGTTGGTTTGCGCTACCACACTTCAAACTCCAGTGACAATTACGAGGAGTACCAAATTGCCATGAAATCGGAGTTCTTCGACAATCGTCTGACCATTGAGAGCAACGTTGGCGTGGTTTCCAACAATGGCGGCAATTCAGGCAATGCCTCCAATCTTATCGGTGAGTTCGACGTGTATTACAAACTGACCGAGGACGGTCGTTTGCAGGCGCATTTCTACAACCATTCCAATTACAACACCAATTATTCCACTTTCGCGTTTGACCGTCTTGCGCCTTACACGCAAGGGCTTGGTCTCAGTTACAGCCGTTCATTCGACCGTTTCGCAGACCTGTTTCGGAAGAAAAAGAGCCTTGTGCCTGGCACTGGCCCCATGATGGGCAAACCAAAAGGAAAGGATAACCCATGATTACGGACAACATGCGGAATTTCAAGGTTTTTCAAGCCTCGGCAGGCTCTGGAAAAACGTACACTATCGTCAAGGAATACCTGAAACTTTGTCTCGGCAGTGAGCACCTGGTCGACAATTTCCGCCATATTCTCGCCATTACTTTCACCAATGCCTCTGCCAACGACATGAAGGCAAAGATTGTCAGCCATTTGAACGATATTATTACAAGCGAGAAGGTTGAGGAGCACACGATGGAGGCTGACCTAATCAGTGAATTGGGCATTTCGGATGCGGAATTGAAGCGCAATGCACAGCGTTTGATGACACGTATCATCCACGACTATAGCTGCTTCTGTGTCAGCACTATAGATGCTTTCGTGCAGAAATTGTCGCGTACCTTTGCCCATGACCTTGGACTGCCGAGCCAATACACCGTGAGCATCGACAATGACGATGTGGCGCAAACGGTCACCAATAACATCGGTTTGCAAATCAGCGAAGACAATCCGTTCATAGTTAGGCTGTTGCAAGACTTTAGCGACAACAGGTTTTCCAATGAGAAATCGCTCAACTTGGCTTCGCAACTGAATGAGTTTGTCAAGAAACTGATGCAGGAGAAGGCCTACCAAAAAGACGAGAACAACAATATCCAAGACCTTAAGCAATACGAGCAAACACTTGAATTTCTGAAAGATAGGACAAAAGGTTTTGAGCAAAGGATTCGGGATTTTGTCAATCAGTTTCGCACAGTTGAGCAACAATATGGCACAAGAGCAGAAGATTATGTGCAGAAGAACCGGGGATTCGTTTCGTTCATCAATAAGTTGGAACAAAAGAGCTACGGCAAGCCCAACAGCTATTTTTGCAAGGCTTTAGAGGCTCGGAAATGCTTGTCGGACAAAGCGAAAGCAGACGCCAACGAAGCCTTGCTTGCCGTACTTGAGCCGTTGAATGACTATTACGAAAAGGAGTTTGGGGCATATTTGTTCTATCAATCGCAGCGCGACTTGCTGTATCTTTACGCCTTGCGCGCCAAAATACGCACTGAGTTTGTTCGTCTGGCTCAGGAAGACGAAGTGGTTCATATCTCAGAGTTCAACAAACTGTTGCATCAGGTGATGGGTGATTTCTCGGTGCCTTTTGTGTATGAGCGTATCGGAGAGCGTTTCCAACATATCTTTGTCGATGAGTTTCAGGATACATCGATTTTGCAATGGCAGAATCTCATTCCATTGATTGACAACGGTTTGTCGACAGGTGGAATGAGCATGGTGGTGGGCGATGGCAAGCAGTCGATTTATCGGTTCCGTAGCGGTGAGGTGGAACAGCTTGTGCAACTGCCTGAGATTTATGCCCTTCCGAACGATGAGCGCAAAGCCGCTTTCGAGCAATACCAGCTCAACCTTCAGCATAATTTCGATTTCCATAATTTGGGGACTAATTTCCGCTCGTTCCAAAACGTGGTGACATTCAACAATGCCTTTTTTGAACGTGCTTATCTCCAATTGGCTCCCGACCTGCAAAAGGTGTATAAGGATGATACTCAAGCGAATGGAAAAGCGGTTTCCATAGCCCAACAGCCCGCCAAAAAGGATGAAGGCTTGGTGCAAATTGAGCTTTACGATGCAGAAACCCGACCTGACTACTCCTTTGGTCGGATAGTGGAACTTATCCGCGACTTGACGGAGCATCACGGGTACCGTTTTGAGGACATCACTGTGCTTACACGAAAGACCGATCTGGGTTCGGAAATCGCCAATTATTTGAATGACAAGGGCATCCCTGTAATCTCGCAAGTATCCATACTGCTGAAATCGTCGGCCAAGGTGCAGCTTTTGGTCAACACGTTGCGCTATTTGATTCATAACACCAACGAGGCTTATATTGCCAATATGTTGTTTTACAGACGCTTGACGCAGTCGCAACCTTTCGATGGCCCTCTCAATGGTTTGTTCGGCAATGTGAAAGCTATTGCCAATGGCTTGGCAGCCATTGAGCCTGATTTGGGTATAGAAGAATCCGATGCTTTGGCCAAAGCTTTCTCGAAGGCAACTTGTTTGTACGATTTATGTGCTTCATTGTTAAGGATATACGGTCTGGATTCGCTTCGCGATGATTTCGTGAATTATTTCATGGAAGAGGTGTTCAAGCATCAGTCGAACCTCAATGAAGGCATTCTTGAGTTTTTGGACTTTTGGGAACAGAAACAGAATGTTTTGGCCGTGAAGTCGGTGAGCGGCAATGCGGTGAATATCATGACGATACACAAGTCTAAAGGCTTACAGTTCAATGTGGTCATCTATCCAGAGGCCATCACTGATTTGGACGAGAAGTTGAACAAATCGAAGGCGGAAGAAGAGTGGTTGCAGCCTCAGACGCTCGGTTTTGAACCCTTGCCCAACCTTGACCAAGTGATGTTCAAGTTGGACAGTAATGCCGAAAACATGGGCGGGATTGCTTTGCAACATGTTGAGCGCGAGCGGCATTACAACCAATTGGACAACTTGAATTTGCTTTATGTGACCTTTACGCGTCCAGTCCAGCGGTTGTATGTGATTGCCAAACAGGGCAAGGCTGACAAGCCCAACTTGCTTCGCGACTGGGTGAACGATACACATATTAATATTGAAACGCAAGATGCCGACGGCGTGACCATTTATCGCTATGGAGAGGCGGATTTCCGCAACCCCAAGGAGCAAAAATCGGTTGACACTGAAGAAAATACGATATGTGACTCCATGTCAAGCGACTGGTTCGAGAAAATCAAAGTTGACTCTACGCCGAGTATGTTTTGGATGGAAGGCAATGACCCGATGCAACCTCGCGAATGGGGTGAGATGGTACATCAGATTTTGTCGAAAATCCGCTTTGCTGACGAGATGGAATCGGTGCTTTCCCCCTACATTTTAGAAGGCACGATTAACGAAAAGACTGCCGCTTGGATTCGTAATAAATTCGCGCAAATGGCTCAACATCAGCGGATTGGAGCAGCCTTTGCGCCTTCCGCCAAAGTTAAGACCGAGTGCGAAATCCTTCATCAAGGCGAAATCCGCCGCCTCGACCGCTACGCCGAACTTTCCGATGTGGTTTATCTTCTTGATTACAAGACAGGCAAGAAAGACCCGAAGCACAATAAGCAGCTAAACGATTATGTATCAGCCATTAAGAGCATGACTGATAAGGAGGTTCGGGGGTATTTGGTTTATCTTTCGGATACGGAAATCGAGCTGGTTGAGGCATGATAGGATAGGTCTATTTCGTTAGTGCTTGGTATAGTTTGAAAAGTTCAGCGACAATTTCGGTTTCGTCAGCTATAGCTTTGGAGTTGAATCCGTAAGCCTCCATCACGGCGCGGTCGTTCTGTTCATGGGCTTTGCGCAGGTCTGCTGGCATGAAGGTTTCATCGTACAAATCGGCCAATGTGCTACCGGGATATTTTGCCCTTGCGTCAAGGATGGCTTGTGCATTTTTCTCGATTTTTGTCTTTTGTGCTTCAGTAGGATTAGGCCAAGGGAAATTGTTGTATACGATGTTTACAGAATAACGATAATCGCTTTTCAGCCTTCCGCAAACCACGCGCATCCATGCATTGTGTATGTTTGAAGTCAAGATTCCGAACTCGAAAAGGGTTGCATTGGGAACGATGAGGGTTGCATCGCTGGCAATGACTTCATGTGGCAAGAATCCAATAGGAATGTATTGACGATTTTCAGAGGAAACGCGAGGAACTAAAAGATAATTTCCGCTTTCGGGTTGGCGAATTTCTCCAAACAAGTGCGGTATATAAGCAAGTGTCTTCGTGGCATTGCGGCGGCTTTCCAATCTCAATGATTTGACTGCTTCAACCCGTTTTGCCACCAAAGACATCCGGCGTAATTCAGCAGGACTTACATTGGTGAGCCACAAACAATAGCGTTTTCTTCCATTGATGAACTCGTCTGCACCAAGAAATTCACGAACATATTTTGCAGCATTTGGCTCTCTTTTGATAAACTCGTCATATTCTTCCGCCCTTATGATTAGGTTTCCTCCGTCGTTAGGCATACTTCCAAAAAGCATTTCGGGGACTTGGCAGATGGGCTTTTTCCTGTTTTCAACAAACACATTTCCAGTGTCTAACAAGTATGCATTGATGTTTTCGACAGGTTTGGCATCCCCATTTTCATCGAAGATGGTTTTGGACCGAGGCGAAGCATGTCTGTTGGAAAAACCGACAATGACGCAATGCACATGTGCCTTAGAATCTGATTCACTGTCCCAACGGAAAGTACGGTAGGCAAAGTCAATTTGGATTTCCATCTTTTCCATCAAAGGCTTCCATAAATTGGCCACTTGCTCGCCTTGAGTAATGCTGTTGGTAGAAACGAGGGCCGCTCTTGTATGACTGTTTTGCTTCAAAATTTGGGAGGCTTTCATATACCATCCGCTGACATAGTCCATGTTGCCAATGTTTTTCCATTCGTTGCCAAATACTACAAAAAGGTCGTCTTTCTGTCGGGCATTCATCATTCTTGCCCCCACAAACGGCGGATTGCCCATAATGTAATCATAAACAACGGGTTGTTGGGCTTGTTCCATAGGAAGTTGCCCTTTCTCGACTTTCTCCGTAATGACATTCAGTTCGTCGTACACCTTATTATATTGTGCTGCTGGCTCATGAGCTTCGGATGGCGCAGACAAAACATCTTCTGAAATCTTTTCAACCTCAAAGACATTGAGTTTTTTCGTATAAAGATAGGGCCGGCTTACATTTTCCTTCAATGTGGACCAGTCCATCCGCAAAGCATTGCCCTCACGAATATTAGCATAGCTTTTCAGCGGCAAGAAATCAATGTCATGCTGGATGATGCGCTCGGTTTCGGCAAGCATCTGTGATTCCGAAATCCACAAAGCAGTAGTGGCCACGGTGACGGCGAAGTCGTTGATTTCGATTCCGTAGAACTGATGGATACTCACTTTGACGGGATTCTTGAAATCTCCCATCATCATCTGTCCGTGGTAGCGTTCTCGGATGGCCTCGTTCTCCAAACGACGCAAGGATAAATAGGTTTCTGTCAGGAAATTGCCGCTTCCACAAGCCGGGTCAAGGAAGGTGAGAGAGGCGAGTTTGTCTTGGTATTCGTCGAGTTTGCGTTGGCGTTGCTTTTCCACTTTTTCCGCCAAAACAAGGTCGAGTTCTTGTCGCAAGTCGTTGAGGAACAATGGGTCGATGACTTTGTGGATGTTCTCGATGGAGGTGTAGTGCATTCCACCGCTGCGGCGTGTTTCGGGATTCAAGGTGCTTTCAAACACTGCGCCGAAAATGGTGGGGGAGATGTCGCTCCAATCGAAGTCCAACGAGGCGTTTTGCAAAAGGGTTTGTCTTACTTCCTCAGTAAACTGCGGAATTTCGATTTCCTCCTCGAACAATCCGCCGTTGGTGTAAGGGAAGGCCTTCAAGTCTTCTTTCAGATAACGGCTGCGCTTTTCCAAAGGTGTGTTGAGCACCACGAACAGGTCGCGCAAGGCTTGGCGCAAGTCATTGGCATTGTATCCTGCGAGGAAATCATGGAATTGGTCGTGGCGGAAAATACCCGCATCCTCGGCATAAAGGCAAAACACGATGCGGACACAAAGGATATTGAGCCAGCGCAAGGTTTCATCGGTGCTTTCGCCGTATTGTTGCAGGAGGGCATCATAAATGCGTCCTACAATATCACCAGCTTGCATAGAAACCCGCATCTCTTTTGTGATGTGCTCGCTGTTCGCATCGACGAGAAAATGCAATCGATAGTATTCCTTTTCCAAGTCTTTCAAATAGATATGCTCAGGTTCACCGTTGGGGAACTCCATATCGTAAACATAAAACTCAGCGAAGTTGCAGGTCACAACCCAGCGTGGATGTTGCGAAAGTGGCATGTTGGCCACATATCGCTTGGCCTGTTGGAACGGGGTCAACTTGCCACCATCGCTTTGTGTGATGGGGGCACGCAAATCCTTGCCCAAGGACTTTTGCTCGATCAAGACTTTAGTCGAAGGGATATGTCCGTCAATGAAGTTGGTTTTGTCCACTTTGACTTGCTCCTCGTAACGGATAAATTCGCTCGGGTTCTCTATGCCGTATACCTTGGTCAGCAGTTCGGTCCAAAACAGTTGCGACTCGCCTTTCTCATAACCTTTGCCTTTCCATCGTTCAGCGAACTTTGCTGCGGCTGCGGATTGTTGTTTCTCGTTGTGCATGAATGTGGTTTCTTTTATGCCGCAAAAATAATGAAATTGGAAATGTCATGCAATAAAAAAGAGCCTTCGCCTTTAGCGTTGAAGTGTTGCCAGTCAATGCTTAACGACGAGTTTCTGGAAATAATGGTTGTTGAGGCATCTGATGTGGACGATATAAACCCCATTGGTGTAATGGCTGACATCCAGCTTGACCGCTTGGCGCTCTGTACGGATTTGTTCGATGCGCACGCCTAAAAGGTTGAAGACTTCCACCTCATCAATGAGTGGTGCATAGATTTCGACTTTGTCATTGGCGGGATTCGGAAAGATAAAAGTCTCATCATCAGAATGACTATCATTTGAAAGGTCTATTTTTACTATGACTTTGGCCATGCTGCTGCAACCATTGAGGAATCCTGTCACGGAATAGACCTTGTTCTCCTTTGGGTAGACGATGATGCGGTCTGTGGTGTCGCCTGTAGACCAGAGATAGGAATCGGCTCCCGAAGCAACCAAAAAAGCTGGATGGCCAAATTCTACTATGGTGTCGTTGCTGCAATGGATCATGGGGGGCTGGTTGATAGTCAGGTCAAGCTCGTAAGAGTGACATCCAATTGTTTCAAGATAATGCCCTTCATTTTGGAGAACATGGCCGAAGAAGTCGTATGCCTCGCCTTTGCAGATAAATTCTTCCAAGTGATGGCTGACCAATGGCTCTACATCAAGGTCAAGCCTATATGCGATACAATCCACAGTGTCGTAATAGGTTCCTGTTTCGTTGAGTATTGTGCCGTTGAAATCGAAAGTCTCATCTATGCAGATTGTCTTTTGCATAGAAATGTAATCCAAAGGTTTAATGCTTAATTCCAGTTCATGGGTTATGCAATTGATGGTTTTGTAATACACACCCGATTCGGCAATTGGTGTGCCAAAGAAATCAAATGTCTCGTTTTCGCAAATCTCCTCTATGTGAGAGATAGTGGCGGGAGGGTTTGTCATGTGAAGGATGACAAGGCTGTCGTATTGGGTGCCGGGGTAAAGGAAGGAATAATAGCCTATGCCTGGAATAAGAGAGTCTTGGTAATAGTATGGGTCATGCTCGCAATATATGGCTTCAATGAAATGGGCAATTGTGTTCGATTCGTAGGCACCAAGGTCGATGCTCTTGTGTCTGAAACGCGGGTTTCCGTCCAAATCGAATTCGGGCTGGTTAATAATACTATCGCCACGATCGATGCAGAAACTGTTGGGCTGAAGTCTCCAATCACCATCGCGCCCGATGCTTCCGGCAGCGACGTCTGCGTCCTTGAATCTAACGTAAAACCCTGTGGAATCATCATCGTTTTCAAGGGCTATGCTGAAATTGTTGCCCTTCTCGGTAGGTTGGCCTTGAATGGCACAGCAGGTGTAGGTTTGAAGTGGTCCGATTTGGATGTCTCCATTTGTGCAAACATTGCCCCAAATGATGCAATTCCTGATGTCTGCCGGGCTGTTGAAATAAACTCCTCCGTAAGCCTCTGTCCCCTCGTTTTTTACGATGGTACAATTATAGAGGTCTGTGTTTTTTGTCAAATAGCATCCGCCTCCGGTTTGTGCCGTGTTGTTGTTGATAAGACAATTCCAGAAAGTGGGACCTCGGCCTGTAAAGATGGCGATGCCGCCTCCTTGTTGGGCTATGTTGTTGCTGAATGTGCAGCTGAAATAGTGACTGTGTGCAACATTGGTGATGCAGTAGGCACCACCTCCATCAGATAAGGCATGGTTGTCGTGAAAAATGCAACGAGAAACAGATGTGCTTCCATAGTCGGCGATGGCTCCGCCATAATCTGCTTTGTTGTCGAAAAACTCACAGTCTTCGATGAGGATGGTTCTGGGTTTTGTCAGGTAATATTGTGAAATGGCTCCTCCGTATGATTGGGCATGGTTGTGACAGAATCTGCATTTTCTGATTTGCGTGTTGCTTTGCAATAGGATTCCTCCACCATACTCTGCATTACCGTTTTGAATGGTGAAACCGTCAATGATGATGGTGTCTTTACCATAAGATATTTCGCCTATTACACCTTGTCTCTGGCTTCCGTCCAAAATGCTTGGATGTGCTTCAAAGTCCCTTTGCGCCAGGTCGTAATCGTAGGGCTCGTCCCCCTTGAAGCCACCATAAAGCCTACAGCCTACCAAGGGAGTGAAGGCGAACTCCTCGTCGGGATTTCCTGTGTAAGTGCCTTCCTTGACCCAGACGGAACTGCTATCTATTGTTGATTTTAATATGGCAAGTTGAAGCCCTGAGGTGGCTTGCTCCCAAGATGAGCCGTCGCCTGTGCCGTCGGGGGCGACATAAATGATTCCGTGACTATCGGAATGGATGGGGATGTTGTCGATGGGGATAATGTTGTGGACAATAGATTGATTATCTGAAAAACCGTATGGTGAGTCGAGCGTATAATAGCCATCGGCCACGCCGTCCCAACCGAAGTTGAAATGAAACATCCCGTTGCCATCATAACCGTCGCAGACGAAAGCATGTCCTCCAAGGCTTGATGCACCTGCATAGTAAACAGGATGTTGTTGGTTGAGGTTGTTCCTGATGATTCTTTGCCATTGCTGATTGTCATAATTTGCTCTTCTTACATAGGATGCGGCAGGATAATAGAAATATTGCTGTAGAGCCTCGGGTACATCCTGCGAATAGGCACCGCTGCCATTGGAGCTGTATTTCATTCTTACGGAGATGCCGCAATGGTAGACCAATGTCGCAACGGCGGTGTTGCTCTCTTGTAGTGTGTCGGCCATTTCGTCCCATTGGTAAGTGGTTTGCCCGAAATTGGCGCTCAAGGTTCCGTAAGGCGAACACGTGTAGGCTGTCTCGCCGTTTCCTGTGATAGGCGACTTGTGAAAATACATGATTTGCGCCATAGCGATAGCCACACATCCCGCCTCGACATGATAGCATGGACCGGATGCCTCGCTCGGACACGCTTCGTTATGGTAGCATCCTTGCCCCCAACAAGAGGTCAGCAAGGGTTCAACTGTCGTTTGGCTTCTCGTCGGTCCCTTTCTTTGTTCAGGGTGCATGACGAGTTGGTCGGTGGACTCATTGTAGAGGTTGAGCCAATAGGTGATGTGGTCGGGGAGAGTGTTGACAGGTGGCATGTTGGAAACGAGAGAGTAGGCAAGTACGTCGCCTAACGCGGAAACGATGACAAACCCTTGTGGCTCAATGGAAAACACATAAAGATTGGTCTGGCTCGATTGTCTGCTTTTGATTTCCTCGCTCAAAGCCAAAGCATTAACATTGACTTTGCCCTGTTGCTTGATGAAACACTCGGCAGTGGCGTGGGCTTCGGCTTCCCCAACCCTTACCTGCGCTTTGAGTTGGGCAATGCACATTAATAATACTATGACGAGAAGTTTTTTCATTCTAAGGTGCAAAGATATTGTTTTTTATGGAAACAGTGATTGTCAATGCCTGACGACGAGTTTCTGGAAATAATGGTTGTTGAGGCATCTGATGTGGACGATATAAACCCCATTGGTGTAATGGCTGACGTCCAACTCAACCAATTGGCGATTGGTGTCGATGCGATCTATGCGCACACCCAGTAGGTCGAACACTTCCACCTCGTCGATGAGCGGCTTGTAGATTTCTGTTTTGCTGTCGGCTGGGTTGGGATACAGCACTATTTCGTCGGCTTCGTTGATTATTTTCACCATGATAGAGGCGGTGTTGCTACATCCGTCTTGAAGAAATCCAGTAACGGTGTATGCTCTATCCGTAAATGGGTAAACGAGGATGCTATCGTTGGTTTCGCCCGTCGACCAAAGGTAGGAATCGGCACCTGAAGCATAAAGATAGACGGGGTTGCCGTATTCCACAAGAGTGTCGTTGCTGCAACGAAGCACGGGCTTGGGGTTTACGGTCAGGTCAAGTTCATAGTGCTGACAATCAATTGTCTTGAAATAATGTCCATATTGGTTGAGAATACGGCCAAAGAAGTCGTAAGTTTCGCCTTCGCAGATGGTCTTTTCCATGTGATAGAAACCTGTTGGCTTGATGTCGAGACATAGCTTGTAGACGATACAATCCACTGTATCATAGTAGGTTCCTGCTTGGGTGAGTGGCGTTCCAAAGAAGTCGTAAGTCTCGCCTTTGCAGATTTCTTCTTCCATGTTCACATGATCCAATGGCTTTATGGACAAATCAAGCTCGTAAGTGATGCAGTTTATGGTTGCGGAATATCGCCCTGATTCGTTGAGCATTGTGCCAAAGAAATCAAAGGTCTCGTTTTCGCAGATTTCCTCCGTGTAGAAAATCGAGGGCGGCGGCGATTGCATGTGGATAACGACCAGCGTATCGAAGGGGCTGCTGTGGTGCAGGAAAGTGTAAAACCCAGATTCTGCAATGAGTGAGTCCTGGAAATAGTATGGGTCGTCGCTTTCGCACAGGTAGGCATCGATGAACTGTGTGGCTGTATTTGATTCATAGGCACCGAGGTCGATTTTACCATGTTGGCAGCGAGGGTTTCCGTCCAAATCGGTGGCGGGCTGGTTGGCGATTGCGATGCCACGATTGATGCAAAGGCTGTTGGGTAGTAGTCGCCAGTCGCTGCCATGTCCAGTGCTTCCCGCCGTATCGCCGGGGTTGTGGAACCTGACATAGAAACGTGGCAAATTTCCATTGTTTTGGGCTTCGGCTTTGAAATTGGATTCTGTTTCTGATGCATCATTCTCGATGGCGCAATGGGAACAGCAATCGTTAGGCCAGATTTGGGCGTTTTCGCCTTGGCTGACATTGCCCCAGATGATGCAATTCATAATGTAATTCTTATCTATAGGTTGGCTGTTGCACACTCCTCCGTAGTTGACTTCCGCTTCGTTTTTGACGATGGTGCAGTTGTAGAGTTTGGCGTTTTTTGCCAATTCGCAGCCACCACCTGTTTGGGCTGTGTTGTTGTTGAAAATGCAACTCCAGAAAGTGGCTTTTGAAGTGCCTGAATAGAGTCCTCCGCCAGCTTGGGCGGTGTTGTTGCAAACGGTACAGCCGACGAAAACGCTTTGTTCATTGTTGTTGCTGTTGTTGCACATTAGGCCTCCACCATTTTGCCTTGCCGTATTGTGATGTATTTGGCAGTGCTGATAGGTGGCATTGCCCAAATCATAAACGCCTCCGCCTTTTGATGCCGAATTGTTGAAAATCTCGCAGTGCTCAATAACGACGCTGACAGGACTTTCGGTGCGCTGCATGATTCCTCCTCCGTTGCTTGCATTGTTGTTGGTTATTATGCAGTTCCTGACCATTGCGCTCCCATTAATGAATATGCCTCCACCTTGCGATGCGTTGCCGTTTTGTAGGGTGAAGCCATCGATGAGGACGGAGTTGCCGTCGAAAGTGGCAGTTACTTCAACTACGCCTTGCGATTGGTTGCCGTCCAAGATGGTGGGATGGGTTTCAAAATCGCGCAATGACAGGTCGTAGCCGAATGGCTCGTCGCCTTTGAAGCCTCCATACATTCTGCATTTGTCTACCAAAGTGAATGCGTATTCATCGTATGGCATTCCATAATAAGTGCCTTGCTTAACCCAGATGCAGGTGCTGTCTACCATTGACTTGAAGATGGCCAATTGGAGTTCCGAGGTGGCGTTTGCCCATGAAGAGCCATCGCCTGTACCGTCTTGGGAAACGTAAATAATGCCATGCTCGTCGCTGTTGATGGGTATGTTGTTGGCAGAATAGATGTTGTGGATGATGGCTTGCCGCCTTGAAAAACCGTATGGGTCGTTTAGGGTGTAATAGCCGTCTGCCACGCCATCCCAGCCAAAGTTGAAATGGAACAATCCGTTACTGTCGTAGCCATCGCAAACAAAGGCATGGCCTCCCAAATCGGAGTTGCCGGCATAATAAACGGGACGGCCAAGGTCGAGATCGTTGGCAATCAAGTTGAGCCATTCTTCATCGGCAAGGTTGCCGCGTTGCAACAATTTTGCATGGGGGTAGACGAAGTTTTGGCGTAAGGCAGTGAGTGCTTTAGGGTTGCCGGCAAGGCTGAGGTGTGCGCCATATTGCATATTGACCGCAATGCCACAATGCAAAACCAGTTTGGCGACGGCTGGATTGCTTTCGTGGAGCGTGTCGGCCATGTCTTCCCAACGGTATACAGTTTGTCCGAAATTGGCCGATAGGGTGCCGTAAGGCGAACAGGAATAGGTCACTGACCCTTTTCCCACCACTGGCTGCTTGTGGAAATACATGATTTGCGCCATCGCGATGGCCACGCAACCCGCCGAGACGTGTTGGCAAGGGCCATGCTCGTCGTTGGGACAAGCCGCGTTGTGGTAGCATCCTTGCCCCCAACAAGAGGTCAGCAAGGGTTCAACTGCCGTTTGGCTTCTCGTTGGTTCCTTTCTTTGTTCAGGATGCATGGCGAGTTGGTCGGTGGACTCATTGTAGAGGTTAAGCCAATAGGTGATGTGGTCGGGGAGGGTGTTGCTGGAAGGCATGTTGGAAACGAGAGAATAAGCGAGGATGTCGCCTAAAGCGGAAACGATGACAAACCCTTGTGGCTCAATGGAAAACACATAAAGGTTGGTCTGGCCTGATGATTGGTTGCTGCCAATTTTTTCGCTTAAAGCCATTAGGGGATTTTGCAACTTGGTGTTTTTTTGAAGAAACTGTTCGGCAGCCGAAAAAGCTTCTCTTTCATCAATCCGTTCTTGGGCTTGAAGTTGGGCGAAAAGCAAAACAAATGCTATGAGGAGAGTCTTTTTCATGGAAATGTATGTTGGTTTGTAAATAGTTTAATGTTGAATGATCAGTTTTGTGTAATAATGGTTCTTCATTTGGGATACATGGATGAAATAGATTCCGCTGGCGTAATGGCTGACATCGATTTCGACGGCCTCACGGTTCGCGTCGACGTGTTCGATAAGTGTTCCATAGAGGTCCAGAATTTCCACGGCATCGATAAGGTACGAGTTGATAGTCACCTTGTCATTGGCTGGATTTGGGAAAAGGATGATTTCACCAGCATTTTTGTGGGATACTTGAACCTTAACCCAAACTTTTTTGCTACAGCCAAGGGCATTATATCCGATAACCGAATAGGTGTTGTCCTTTTCTGGAATGATGGTGATGCAATCGGTAGTGTCACCCGTTGACCAAAGGTAGTTGTCGGCACCAAAAGCGTTGAGCGTGAGAGGATGCCCATATTCTACAATGGTGTCATTGTTGCAATGAAGGTCGGGTAATGAGTTTACAATCAGTTCAAGCTCATGCAGCTTATTATTATTGTAGGTGTAATAATGACCTTCTTTATTGAGCTGCCTGCCGAAAAAGTTGTAGTTCTGGCCTTCGCAAATTTCCTCTTTTATATAGATGTTGATGACGGGCGCGGGATACAGATGGTGAATGATGGTTTGGTTGTAGGAGAAGGCGTGGCCCGAAGGACTGTTGATGGTGAAGTATCCGTCAGCGTTACCGTTCCAACCAAAGTTGAAATGGAAAAATCCCTGACTGTCATAGCCGTCGCATACAAACGCGTGGCCGCCCACGTCGGAGGAATAACCGACGTAGTATATGGGAATTGAATTGTCGAGGTCCTCCTTAATACTATTGATCCATTCTTCATCGCTGCAATGGCTTCTGCGTAATAAGGTGGCATTAGGGTAATAGAAATACCGGATGAATGCATTGGCTGCATTGATGCTACTCGCTGAACTGGAGTGGGTGCCATAATGCGTTTTTGCGCTGATGCCACAATGGGAAACCAAGGCTGCGACGGCGGGATTGCTTTCATGGAGGGTGTCGCACATTTTTTCCCATAGGTATGAGGTATTGCCAAAGTCAGCGGAAAGTGTACCGTATGGAGGGCATGAATAGGCTAATGATCCATTGCCATTAAGCGGACGCTTGTGGTAATACATGATTTGTGCCATGGCAATAGGAACACAACCCGCCGGAGAATGCTGGCAATACCCCGAAGTGTCATAAGGACAGGCTTCATTAAAATAACATCCTTGCCCCCAAACTGAAGTCAGTAGTGGTTCAACTTCTTTTTTGCTTCTGTTAGGTTTTCTTCTTTGTTGTGGATGTTCGATGAGATAATCCGTCTGTGCATTGTAAAGGTTGAGCCAATAGGTAATGTGGTCAGGGAGGGTGTTGCTGGAAGGCATGTTGGAAACGAGAGAGTAGGCGAGGATGTCGCCTAACGCAGAAACGATGACGAACCCTTTTGGCTCGATGGAAAACACATAAAGGTTGGTCTGGCCTGACTGTTTGCTTTTGATTTCCTCGTTCAACGTCAAAGCACGAACATTGACTTTGCCCTGTTGCTTGATGAAACGCTCGGCAGAGGCGCGGGCTTCGGTTTCCTCAATCTTTACCTGTGCTTGGAGTTGGGCGAAAAGCAAAACAAATGCTATGACGAGAAGCTTTTTCATGAGATGGATGCATCTTTTTCTGTTCCGCAAAAATAAGAATTATTTTATTTCAGTAACAAAAATTCCGTTTTATTTGCAATTTTTCAAAAAAAAAGAGCCTCCGTTTCCGAAGGCTCTCTGTTTTGAAAGCAGAACCAATAATTCTGCATTCTTAATTCTGCATTCTTAATTCTGTATTCAGCATTCTTACTTTGCTCTCTCTTCCTCAATAGCGGCTTGAGCAGCAGCCAGACGTGCGACGGGCACGCGGAACGGCGAGCAGCTCACGTAGTTCAAACCGGCCTTGTAGAAGAAGTGGACCGAAGCGGGATCGCCACCGTGTTCACCGCAGACGCCGCACTTGAGGTTGGCGCGCTGGCTACGGCCACGCTGCACACCCAACTTGACGAGTTGGCCAACGCCTTCTTGGTCGAGGGTGTTGAACGGGTCGGCAGGGATGATCTTCTCTTCGATGTAGTCCTTCACGATAGCGTTGACGTCGTCGCGGCTGAAGCCGAAGGTCATTTGGGTGAGGTCGTTGGTGCCAAAGCTGAAGAACTCGGCTACGCTGGCGATCTGGTCGGCCACTAAAGTAGCGCGAGGAATCTCAATCATGGTGCCGTACATGTAGTTGATCTTGACACCGAACTTGGCTTCCACTTCAGCCTTCACGCGGTTGGCGATGGCCTTCTGGTGCTCAAGCTCCTTGACGTTGATGGTCAGCGGAACCATGATCTCCAGATGCGGGTCAAAGCCCTCGGTCATCAGTTCAGCGGTGGCCTGGAAAAGGGCGCGGAACTGGGTCTCGGTGATCTCGGGATAGACGATGCCGAGGCGGACACCACGCAAGCCCATCATCGGGTTCACTTCGTTGAGGGCGTCGATGCGCTTCTTGATTTCCTCGAAGCTGATGCCACGTTCCTTGGCAAGGGCGCGTTGCTTCTCTTCGGTGTGAGGCACAAACTCATGCAAGGGCGGGTCCATCAAGCGGAAGGTCAACGGCTTGCCGTTCAAGACCTTCAGCGTGCCCTTGGCAGCGTTCTTGATGTAAGGCTCGAGTTCAGCCAAGGCAGCCACGCGCTCTTCGGTGGTGTTGGCCAGGATCATGTTGCGCAGCTTGGCTAACGGCTCTTCGCTGTTCTTGCCGTAGAACATGTGCTCGATGCGGAACAGACCGATACCTTCGGCACCGAAGTTGACGGCGTTTTGGGCATCTTCCGGGTTGTCGGCGTTGGTGCGGACACCCATCTTGCGGTACTTGTCAACCAACTTCATGAACTGCTGGAACAGCGGGTTCTCAGTGGCGTTGATCATACCAACGGGCTCGGCATAGACCCAACCTTTGGAACCATTCAAGCTGATGACATCACCTTCCTTGAACTGTTGGTCACCAATCTTCACGATGCCCTTCTCGAGGTCGATCTTCACGGCGTCGCAGCCCACGATGCAGCATTTACCCCAACCACGGGCTACGAGGGCGGCGTGTGAGGTCATACCGCCACGGGCGGTCAGGATTCCGTCGGCGGCACGCATGCCTTCGACGTCTTCGGGGTTGGTTTCCTCACGGACCAGGATGTTGGCCACCTTAGCGGCACGATATTCCTTGGCCTTCTCGCTGGTGAGGGCGATGCGACCGACAGCGCCACCAGGACCTGCGGGCAGACCCTTGGCGATGACGGTGTGCTTCTTCTCGTCGGCAGCGTCGAGGATGGGGTGGAGCAGCTCGTCAAGTTGCTCGGGGGTGAGGCGCATGACGACTTCCTTTTCGTCGATGAGGCCTTCCTTCAGCATGTCGAGAGCCATGGTCAGAGCGGCAACGCCAGTGCGCTTGCCAACGCGGCATTGCAGCATGTAGAGCTTGCCGTCTTGGATGGTGAACTCGATGTCGAGCATGTCGTGGTAGTTCTCTTCAAGGATGCGGCGCACCTCGCAGAGTTCCTTATAAGTCTCGGGCATCAGCTCCTGCATGGAGTGCATGTGCTTGTTCTGCTCGTTCTTGGTGTCGTCGTTCAACGGGTTGGGAGTACGGATACCAGCCACCACGTCTTCGCCTTGGGCGTTAATCAGCCATTCGCCGTAGAATTGGTTGTCGCCTGTGGCGGGGTTGCGGGTGAATGCCACGCC
>ONKQ01000017.1 GCA_900318465.1 uncultured Bacteroidales bacterium | reverse complement strand
TACAAAGAGAAAGGCTTTTTTATTCATGATCAAAATGCTTTTACGGCGCCAAAGATACGAAAAAACCACGATTCGCAGCAAAAGCTGTAAATCGTGGTTCGTGTTTTCTATGTGATGCAGGAGATTATTCCTGTTCCATCATGGCCCTGACTTCCTTGGCCTTTACGGTGTAGATGTTGCCGTTGGCGTCGCAGAAGCAGAATGTGCCGTTGTGGCGAATTTCTTGGTGAAGGACGAAACTTCATTCTTCTTGGCATTCACTGTTACTGTTGTCATATTGTCTGATTTTTTTGAATTTTTCTTCGTTGTAAAACTTGATGGATTTGATGTTTCCTTCGGCGATGACCTCAGAGGGCATGATGCTGTTGTCGATGAACAGGAAATAGTCAACGACGGGGCAGTAAAGGTTGAAAAGGTTCTTGATGCCCGCCTTGTAGCGCCTGCGGATGATGCTGTCGTCCACATGATGGCCGCCGTGCTTCACGCGCTCCGCCACACGCTTGATGGCCAGTTCAGGGCTTTGCAGCCAGAAATAAATCAGGCTTGCCTTGTAGCCTTCTTCGCGGGCTTTCTTGATGAGTGCATGGTAGGATTTTGCGGCCAAGGTGGTCTCGATGGCAAAGTCGGCTTTGTCAGCGATAAGGGTCTTGATGCGCGAGAGCATCAGGCGGCCTGCGGCGACCTTGGCACCGTCGGGGTTGAGCGGAGAGAGGCCCTTGGCGATTTCGTCGCAGTTGACGAACTCCTTGCATTGTAGGGTTTCGGGCAAAACCGTCAGTGAGGCGGTCGTCTTTCCCGCTCCGTTACAGCCTGATATGATATATAAACTCGGCATCAAATTCAAAATTCTGCTCGTTCTGTCTTGCCATTTTCGTGCCAAAACAGGCTGCAAAGATAGGTTTTTTGTGGACATGTCAACACTTTTCCACACTTTTCCACGAACTTTTTTTGAACAAAAAATGTTAATTTACTGATAGTCAACGATAAATGTTTTCAATAGATTATCTGCCTTTGGAAAGCTTCTCCAAGCAGAAATATTTGTATTTTTACCGCCTCAAATCAGATGTGATGAAGAAAACCGTAGCCATAGCCTTTGTACTGTTTTTGCTCGCATTTTCGGCCTGCCAAAAGCCGGTGGAATATCCCATCGAGCCAAGAATTGAATACCAAGGCTTTACCTATCTCTTCAATGCAGACAGTACGTTTAGCGGTGAGGGCATCATTTCTTTCTCTTACACCGATGGCGACGGCGACCTTGGCCTCAACGATGCGGACACGAATTATCCCTTCGGCTTCGACGACCCCTATTATTATAATATGGTTGTCGACTACATGAAGGCGGAAAACGGTGTGTTCGTCAAGACGCCGTTGCTGAGTCCGCATGTGCCGACCCATCCCGGCGACACGCTTGTGCTTTATGACACAGTGACTTTCAATGCACGTTTCCGCCGCTTGCGCGATTCGGAGGATCCCAAGGCCATCAGTGGCACTATGGACTACAAACTGACCGTGCAGAACCCATTCTCGCCCAACGACACCATCAAATTCGAGATTCGCATTGTCGACCGTGCCTTGCATGAAAGCAATGTGATTCAAACCGACCCGATTTATACTAACCCAATGTTGAACAAATAAATCCTGATGATATGAAAAAACTATCCTTTTTGTTGGCTTTTCTGCTATTGATGACTTTCGTCCAAGCCCAAACTCCTGGCGAAAACATCGATGTGACGCACTATGAAATCCACGTTGGCGACTTCGACTTCACCAACCACACCCTGCAAGGGGAAACCTTTGTCAACTTCACTGCCACAGCCTCGTTGCAGCAAGTCATTCTTGAACTGAAATATTTGGAAGTCAGTGCGGTGACGGCCACGGGAGCCACGGTTTCCGATTTCTCGCAAAGCGGCGACTTCTTGACCATCAATTTGGCTTCGCCTTTGGCAGCTGGCAGCACTGCCACGTTGGACATCGTCTATGGTGGCAACACCTTCAGCGAGACATGGGGCGGTGTGGAATGGTGGGGCCAATATGTCTACAACCTCGGCGTGGGCTTCGAAAGTCAGCCGCATAACCTCGGTAAGTCTTGGTTCCCCTGCGTGGACAATTTCGCCGACAAGGCCACCTACGACCTGTTCATCACGACCACCAACGACAAGAAAGCCATCTGCGGCGGCAACCACGTTGAAACCATCGACAACGGCGACGGCACCTCCACATGGCATTGGAACACGCCACAGGAGATTGCAACCTACCACATCTCTTTCGTGGTCGGCGACTTGGTGCTTTGGCAGGATGTGTATCACGGCATAGAGCGCGACATCCCGATTGAGGTCTACACTACGCCAAGCCTGAGCGGTCGCGTGGAGGCCACTTTTGCCCACATTCATGAAATAGCGGCGTTTTTCGAGGAGAATCTTGGCCCTTATCCGTTCAACCGCATTGGCTACGTCAGCACGAGCAAGGGCTGCATGGAGCACACTGACAACATTGCCTTGGCCACCAGCGTCATTAGTGGCAACACCGACAATGAGGAATATCTCGCCCACGAACTTTCGCACATGTGGTCGGGCAATCTGGTGACTTGCGCCGATGCTGGCGACATGTGGCTCAATGAGGGCTTCGCGCAGTTTTGGGGCGCGTTCTACGAGGTGGGCGTTTATGGCGAGGAGCATTTCCAAAATACCATCTCAAACTTGGTCAACAATATCAACAATTGGTGCAACAACTCAGGCAATTGGATGCCGCTCAACAACATGCCATTGAATATGACCTACGACGGCACGGCCATTTACGACCGTGGCGCGGTCATCGTTAACACGATGATGAACTACATGGGACGCGAGACTTTCCTTGAAGCCATGCGCGCCTATTTCCAACAATATGCCTATCAGACGGCCACATCCGAACAGCTTTGCGAAGCCCTGACCCAATATTCGGGCATCGACATGCATGGGTTCTTCGACACCTATGTCTATTCGAGCGGTATGCCCCACCTCTATGCTGTCATCAAATCGGTGGAGCAGGCCGGTGAATGGTATGATGTGACGCTGGAGCATCGTTACCAGCACATTGGCGATACGCACATCGGGCAACACAATGTTTACGAGTTGACTTTCATCGGCCCTGAATTCCAACTTGAAACCGCAAGAGTTGTTTGGGATGGCCTGCATTACGAGGCAACATGTTCGGTCGGTTTCGAGCCTATCGGTGTCATTGGCGACTTCAACAACAATTGGTTAGACGGCAAGACACAGAAGAACATGATGCTACGCAACATGTCGCAACAAAACTTCGCCATGTTCACAGCCAAGCCGCAGTCGCTCACCGACTCGGTTTTCGTCAGCGTGGAGAACCATCTTGTTGGGCCTTACAATGATCCGTTGATTCCTTACCTCACCCTTTCGTCCAAGCACTTCTGGACTATCAACCGATTCGACTTCGGCGAGGCCAAGGTGGAAGGTTGGTTCGACTATTCCAAAAATAACGACGGTGACATCATCGAGACCCAAAACGATTCGGCCACCTTGCTCTATCGTCGCAATGTTTCTGAACCTTGGCATGAAATCGCTTACACGCTCTATCCTGGCAGCAACTGGAGGCAAGGCCGTTTCATCCTCGACGATGTACAACCGGGTGAATACACATTGGCTGTGTGGGACAAAGAAGCCCTTGGCATGGAAGAGTTTGCCGTGTCGGAGGATTCGATGCTGGTGTTCCCCAATCCCGCCCAAAAAGAGGTGAATGTGAGTTGGAATACCCTTTCTGACGGGCAAATCATATTGAGTGACCTCAACGGAAAAGTGTTGAAAACAGAGTGCTTCACCCAAACTGACCGAATGGTTCTTTCTGTTGAAGGTCTGGCACAAGGCACCTATCTCCTGACGCGCCAAGCCCTCGACGGCAGCCTTATTGAAACGAAAACAATCATCATCAAATAAATCGAAACATGAAGAAAAACATCACTTTAACAGCATTGCTCCTGGTTCTCGCCTTCGCGTTTTCGAGCTGCGAGAAGAAGAAGGAGTGGAAGTATCGCTACGGCTATTCCATTGATGACATAGTTGGCGAATACACCTTTTCCAACATCGAGGGCGCGTTTGAGGACGGGCTTATCGAAAACCAGGATTGCCACATTTGCCCCGATGCCGAAATCAGCATCACGAAGCTTACGGAGAAGACGGTCAAGTTAAGGATCAATTGCCCGGAGGCAGGATTTTCACGCGAGTATATCGGCACTCCGACAAAAAACAAGAATGATTTCAAGATCCACATGACAAGCGGATACATGATGCGGGTTGGGACGAGGTTCAAGGCCTATAATCTGATGAGTTCCGTCTACCAAAACGAAGCCCAGAACATTCGCCTGCACGGTTTCGCTTCATTTAGCAAATACAAGGTGGAATACCCATTTGCGCCCGATTCGACCTTAGTGGATACGGTGCTGACCCAGTCGATCAACTATTATTTCGATGTGATTAAAAACTAAATACTTACAACAATGAAAAAGCTAATGATTACTTTGGCCGTCTTCGTGATGGCGTTTGGAAATGTGGGCTTGGCCCAGAACACAATCAATTTGCGCTCCATTGGGAGAGCTGCTATGCTGAAGCACTATGGACTTCGCGACAGGAACGACGTGGTGCCTCAAACTGCCGAATGGCAGGATACCGACGGTGACAAATATCGCGTCACATACGAATACGATGAGAATGAATACACGCTCATGACTGAGATTTATGAAGTTCTTTGGGATGGTATTTGGCAGGAATACGAGATAATCTCGTACGAGTATGGCTTTGAAGGCGAAGTGCTTGAAATGCTCGTCCAGGATTTTGACGACGAAGGATGGATGGATGTGGCCAGAGCTTCCTATACCTACGAAAACGGTATGGTTAGTGAGGTCATTCTCCAGTATTTTGAGGATGGCGAATGGGTGAATGTGGAAAAGGCTGTGTATAATTACAACGGTTCCACATCCACGATTCTCTATTGGGACTGGAACGGTACCACATGGTCGTCGAATGAGTTGTATACCTATACTTATGGCATGGATGGCATGGAATTGCTGATACAATACATGCAAGGCGGTGCTTGGCAAAACGACGAGAAATTAACCTATACGTTTCATTCCAGTTTCTCCTCTGCTTATTTCAGCGAAATACTTGAGGAAACATGGTCGAACAATGCTTGGGTGAATGATAGCAGGACGACTTATTCATACGACGGCGATGTTTTCACTTCCAAACAGTATGAGGAATGGACGGGCAGCGCGTGGGAGGAAACTGAGCGTTACAGTTACACATACGAGGATGGCAACGCCATCAGCGGTTCTTGCAAGGTGAAAGAGGATAACGGTTTCGTGCCTGGTAATGGCGACATTGAAATGGCTTACGCCTACAATGCCGACACCAAGTCGTTCTACGGTTTCGAGGTGAATATGACCTATATCGATTTGACTGGCGTTGACGAGAATGCTCAAACCGTCAGTTTCAAGGTCTATCCTGTGCCTGCCGAAAACGAAATCCAAATCCAAGCAGAAGGCTTCCAAAAGGCCGAGGTCTACAGCCTTACGGGTCAGCTGATTGCGGAGAGCTTGCAGAACAAGATGGATGTCAGTGCTTTGGCATCGGGCGTGTATCTGCTGAAGGTCTATGACCAAGCGGGCAATTCGGAATCGCAACGAATAGTTGTGAAGTAAGACAGAAAAAAGGAGGCACCGCCTCCTTTTTTTATTTCTTCAGTGTGATTCGGAAAGTTGTTCCTTGTCCGACGACGGACGACTTGACGAAGATTTTCCCTTTGTGATAGTCCTCGATGATGCGTCGGGCGAGACTCAGCCCCATGCCCCAGCCGCGTTTCTTGCTGGTGTAGCCCGGGTTGAACACTTGTTTCAGCTGCGACTTGGCGATGCCTTTTCCAGTGTCGCTGATGTCGATGTGGATATGGTCGCCGTCGTCGATGAGGTCTAAAGTCACTTTGCCGTGGTCGCCCATTGCGTCGATGGCATTTTTGGTCACGTTTTCAAGCACCCAGCGGAACAGCGAGGGGATGAGCGGCAGCACCAACTCGCCCTCGGGCAGATTGACCTCAAACTCGAACTTCTTGGAGAAGCGTTTTTGCAGGTAGTCCATGGTGTCGCTGATGTGATAGATGATGTTGGTCGGCTCAAGCACGGGAATGGAACCTATTTTTGAGAAGCGGTCCGTGACGATTTGCAGCCGCTCGATGTCCTTTTCCATCTCGTAAGTGCCGGCAAACGGCTCTTCCTGCATCTTCATGAGTTCGATCCAGCCCATCAGAGAGGAGAGGGGCGTGCCCAACTGGTGCGCGGTTTCCTTGGCCATGCCTGCCCACACTTGGTTTTGCTCCGAACGACGGGCGTAGCTGAACAGCAGATAGGCGATGAGGATGAACAAAGCCGCGACAATGAACTGAATCACAGGGTAATATCGCATCTGTTCCACCAAGTCGGAGGTGCGGTAGAAGACAGTGGCCTTGCCGGTGTTCATGAACTCGATTTGCAACGGCTCGTTCTCGTCGCGCATGATGGCTATTTGTTGAGCCACATAACTGCTGTCTTTCATCATTAGCGAGTCTAAGTTGCCGAAACTCAGGATTTGGCTTTGGTCTTCGTTGGTGATAATGACGGGCGCACCCACCGAATTGAGTGTGATTTCCTCCATGAAGTGTTTGGTCATGCCTTCCAATACGGACTTCAACTCCGTGTAAATCAGCGACTCGTTATAATGTAGATACTGTATGGAGCCATAGCCTGGGTCGATTTTGATGGGCGGAAATTTCGAGTAATAGTGCTTCATCTCGTCGTCGAAAGTCTGCTTGCCTTCCTGTTCGGGAGGCAGGTTGGCCTTGTTGAGGATGTTGCCCTTGGTGTCGGTGATGACCAAAGGGATGCTGATGTTGTTGCGGAAAATGTCAAGGTAGATGGCGGTGTTCTCGTTGCTCGAAATGTCGATGACATGCCGATAGGCATTAGCCAATAGTTCGACGCGCAGTTGCTCCTGCTCGCTGACCTTGTTGAAAAACTTTTCCGTCGATTTCATCATCATGGCCTGCTGTTCCATGGCGGCGGCCCACATTTTCACTTGGCGGGTTTCCTGCTCGGCGATGGACTTCACAAGGCGGTTGGTATACCACAACGAGGCCGCAATGAGCAACAAGGCTATGGTAGCCAAGGCCCATTTCCAGCGTTTTTTGTTTGTATAGAAGTTCGTCTTCACAACCTAATCAACGGGATTTTCACCTTATTATTATAGTTCCGCAAAAAGGTTTCTCCCTTTTAAAAGGGTCGGGAGATTAAATCTTTTTCCTCATTCGACCGACGGGAATCCCCAATTGCTCGCGGTACTTTGCTACGGTTCTTCGCGCAATTGGGTAGCCTTTGTCTTTCAGAACTATCATCAATTGTTCGTCGGTCATGGGGGCGGTTTTGTCTTCACTCTCTATGCAATCGCGTAAGATTTTCTTGATTTCGCGTGTCGAGACTTCCTCGCCTTCGTCGTTGGTGATGCCTTCGCTGAAGAAAAACTTGAGCAGATGGGTGCCGTAAGGGGTTTGCACGTATTTGCTGTTGGCCACGCGCGAGATGGTTGAGATGTCCAAACCAACTTTTTCGGCTACATCCTTGAGAATCATTGGCTTGAGTTGCGTTTCGTCTCCTGTGAGGAAATAATCCTCTTGCATGTCAACGATGGCTTTCATGGTGATGTAGAGCGTGTTCTGCCGTTGGTTGATGGCATCGATGAACCATCTGGCGGCATCTATTTTCTGCTTCACGAATTGGGCGGCTTCCTGCATACTGCGGGTGTCCTTGCTCTTCGAGAAGTCTTCCAGCATCTTGAGATATTGCTTGCTGACGTGCAACTCAGGGGCGTTGCGGCCATCCAAGGAGAGTTCGATTTTTCCGTCTCTGACGAACACGAAAAAGTCGGGCGTGATGTAGTGGATGTTTTTTGTGCCACTGCTTGATGCATCGGCGGGCTTGGGGTTGAGCTTCAGAATCTCGTCCAAAGCGGACTTCATCTCGCGATTGCTGACTTCCAATTTCTTGGCAATCTTGTCGTAATGCTTCTTCGTGAACTCTTCAAAAAAGTCCCTGATGATGGTGATGGAGAGGCTGTAATCGTTGTAAGGATAATCTTGTTGAAGCCGTTTCAATTGGATCAGCAGGCACTCTTGCAGATTGCGGGCGGCAATGCCGGGCGGGTCGAGTTGCTGCACGATGGACAAAACCTTGGTTACTTCCTCCTCTGTGGTCGAAATGTTCATCGTGAATAGCATGTCGTCAACGATGTTGCTGATGGGACGACTCAAATAGCCGTTGTCGTCGAGGTTGCCGATGATATATTCGCCGATTTCCAACTGTTCGTCGGTGAGGTCTTGGTAGGACAACTGTTGGTTCAGGTAGTCTTGGAATGTCTCCTCACTGACGACGGGAGCCTCGTAGGGGTCGTCATCGCTGCTGTAGTTGTTGGTTTGCAGCTTGTAGGAATAGTCGTCGAGGTCTTCTTCTGGCAGGTAGTCGTTGATGTCAAACTCGTCGTCTTTGTTGAAGCTTATCTCATCGTCGTTGTAGTCGTCGTTCTCGCCGTTGTCGGTGTCGTCAACGGTTGGCTCGTTCTCCTCGTAATCGTCGTGCTCATGCGAGTCTTCCAAGGCGGGGTTGACTTCCATCTCCTCCTTGATGCGCTGTTCAAGTTCGATTAAAGGCAGTTGCAGCAGTTTCATCAGTTGGATCTGCTGCGGCGACAGTTTCAGTTCTTGCCGCTGGGTTTGAGTCAATCGTTGGTTGTTCATTTTTGTTGGACTTAGGACTTGGGACTTGGGACTTAGGACTTGAGACTTAGGACTTAGGACTTGGGACTTGGGACTTAGGACTTGAGACTTAGGACTTAGGACTTGAGACTTAGGACTTAGGACTTGAGACTTAGGACTTGAGAATTGGGGATGTTGTCCCCTGTCCTTCGTCTTCCGTCCTCTGTCCTCCGTCAATATAAACAATTCTTTGGTGTGCGTGGGAACGGAATAACGTCGCGGATGTTACCCATGCCTGTGATGAAGAGCATAAGGCGCTCGAAACCAAGGCCGTATCCGGAGTGCGGCACGGAACCGAAGCGACGGCTGTCCAAGTACCAATTCATGCTTTCCTCGGGGATGCCCACTTCGTGCATACGGTCAAGAATCTTATTGATGTCGGTTTCACGCTCAGAGCCGCCGATGATTTCGCCGATGCCGGGGAAGAGCACATCCATGGCGCGGACGGTCTTTCCGTCTTCGTTTTGCTTCATGTAGAAAGCCTTGATTTCCTTGGGATAATCGGTCAGGATGACAGGCTTCTTAAAGTGCTTCTCGACCAAATAACGCTCGTGCTCGGATTGCAAATCAACGCCCCAGCCGTCAACGGGATATTGGAACTTGCCCTTCTTATTATAATTCGAGTTGTGTAAGATGTCGATGGCCTCGGTGTAGGTCAAACGGACAAACTCATGCTCAAGCACAAAATGCAGTTTGCTGATGAGTTCCATCGACTTATCTTCCTCTTTCTTGCCCTTTTCCTCGTCTTGCAGACGCTTGCTGAGGAATTGAAGGTCGTCCATGCAGTTGTCCAAAGCGTACTGAATCAAGTATTTGAGCATCTCCTCGGCCAAATCCATGTTGTCATTGATGTCGTAGAAGGCCATTTCAGGTTCAATCATCCAGAACTCGGCCAAGTGGCGCGTGGTGTTGGAATTTTCGGCGCGGAAGGTCGGGCCGAAAGTGTAAATCTTGCCCAAAGCCGTGGCCGCCAACTCGCCTTCGAGCTGACCCGAAACGGTGAGGTTGGTCGACTTGCCGAAGAAGTCCTGCTTGTAGTCGATGTTGCCCTGCTCGTCGCGAGGCGGGTTGTTCAAGTCCAAGGTGGTCACTTGGAACATTTCGCCAGCACCTTCGCAGTCGGAGGCAGTGATTAATGGCGTATGGATGTTGTAGAAGCCTTTCTCAGTGAAGAACTTGTGGATGGCGAATACCATGGCGTGGCGCAAGCGCATCACGGCGCCGAAGGTGTTGGTGCGGAAGCGCAGGTGGGCGATGTCGCGGAGGAACTCCAAGGAGTGTTTCTTGGGTTGCAGCGGGTATTCGTCGGGGTTGGCTGGCCCGAACAGCCCGATTTCCTTCACCGAAAGTTCCACGGCCTGACCGCTACCCATCGAAGCGACCAAAACACCCTTGGCCCACAACGACGCACCGGCGTGCATGAGGGCAAGATTCTCTTCGGGAATCACGTTCAGGTCGATGACCAATTGCAGGTTGTTGATGGTGGAGCCGTCGTTCAGGGCGATGAAGGCCACGTTCTTGCTGCCGCGCTTGTTGCGCACCCAGCCCATTACAGTAATCTCATTGTCAGAGGCTTGCATTTGCAAGGCTTGCTTGATTTCTACTCTTTTCATTGTATGGTGTTTTTCTATTATGCTTGAAAAAGTTTGGCAGTTCCGCGTCTCGCAGTCCCGCGTCTTATTTTGGTGCAAAGTAACGAAAAAAAACGCAATGGTTGGATAAAATTATGTACATTTGCAAAGTCACGGAGTGACGACGGATATTAGGCGGTCGATGAAGCGCAGCGAAATCCCCGCATACCGAAAAAACGGCAAAACAACAAAACCATCAAACAATGGCCAACACATACACCCAATTGTACACCCACATCGTTTTCCACACGAAAAGCACGGGCATCGTTATGCGCAATGAGGATTTGGCGCGTGTGTTCCAATACATTGGCGGGATTATCCGTGATGAAGGTGCTGTTCCGTTTGCCGTTGGTGGTGTCGCCGACCATATACATATATTAATGTCGTTGCCGAAAACCGTGGCGTTGTCGGATTTGATGCGCGTCATCAAGGCGAAAAGCAGCAAATGGTTGAGACGTTTGGACTCGTATTATGAACCGTTCAGTTGGCAGGATGGTTATGGTGCGTTCAGCGTCAGTCCGTCGTTGATGGAACGAACCACGAATTATATCCTCACCCAGGCCGAACATCACAAGACAAAAACCTATCGTGAAGAATACAAGGGGATTTTGGAAGGTTATGGGATTGATTATGATGAGCATTATGCATTTTGTGATTGAACGGACGGAATCCTGTCACCCCTGCGGGGTTCAATGGGATGGTGGTTTGGTTTGCCGGGGATTGCATTGCATTTCATCCCCGTTTAGCATCCGTCGTCCCTACGGGACTGTCAGTCACGGAGTGACGGAGGAAATTAGGCGGGTGATGAAGCGTAGCGAAATCCCCGCATACAATAATCGGGTCATGCAAATCCCCGCATATAATAGTCGGGATAATCATGCAATAAATCATACCGAAATCCCCCAAAAATTATGAATAATGGCAAAATAATGAATATGGATTTGAAATCGAGCGCAACCCCATTACTTCTCGCCGGCCCTTGTAGCGTGGAAAGCGAAGAACAAATCCTCGCAACTGCACAAGCCTTGGCCAAAATCCCCGAAGTGAAAATGCTCCGAGGTGGCATCTGGAAACCCCGCACCCGCCCCGATGCCTTCGAGGGCAGGGGAGAGGAAGCCTTGGCATGGTTCCGTGAGGCGAAGCTGCAAACGGGCTTGCCTACTATCACTGAGGTGGCCACGCCCAACCATGTCGAGTTGGCCCTGAAATACGATGTCGATGCGCTGTGGATTGGGGCGAGGACGGTGGTCAATCCGTTTTCGGTGCAGCAACTGGCCGATGCCTTGAAGGGTGTAGACGTCCCCGTGTTCATCAAAAATCCCGTTTCGCCCGACTTGAACCTTTGGTTAGGTGCCTTCGAGCGGTTTCAAAAGGCAGGTCTGACACAATTGGCGGCCATTCATCGTGGCTTCGCGTACTATAAGGAGACACCTTACCGCAACTTCCCCATGTGGGAAATCCCTATCGAGTTGACGCGAAGGCTGAATGTGCCCATGATTACTGACGTGAGCCATATCTGCGGCAACCGTGAATTGCTGTTGCCTACGGCGCAGAAAGCGCTCGACTTGGCCACGGACGGCTTGATGATAGAATGTCATATCAGTCCCGACGAGGCTTTGACCGATGCCCGTCAGCAAATCACGCCCGAAGCTTTACGGCAATTGTTGGCAAGCTTGGTTTTCCGAGCCAAGCAGTCGGGTAGCGTGGAGCACGACCTTGCCGGATGGCGCAGCGAAATCGACGACATCGACGAGGAGCTGCTGCAACTCTTGGCCCGTCGCATGGAGGTGAGTGCGCAAATTGGCGAATACAAGAAGCGCAACAATGTGACCGTGGTTCAGATGGACCGTTGGAAACAGGTTCTCGCCGACCTAATGGCCACGGGTGAGGAATTGGGCCTGTCGCCTATATTAATTAATAAGGTGTTTGAGGCTATCCATCAGGCTTCCATTGAGCGGCAGAGCCGTATCATGGAAAAATGACAAAGCCCACCGATAGGCAGGCTTTGCCAAGGGATGCACAAAATGAAATTATTAGTATTACGATTACGCTGCAAAAATAGCCCGACTCGCGAAACCCTGCAAGGATTTCCGTTTCCACTTTTTCAACATTTTTCAACAATTGAACGTTTAAGTTGTTGAATTGTAATTAGATGCGTTTTTGCATGGGATTGCTTCGTTGTTTTTCCTCGAAATTGCGCGAAGCCTTAGAATAGCTCCGCAGTCAATTGTAAACCGTTAGTTTGTGCCCATCATACTTGGTGTGGTACTGGATGAGCGGGTAAACGGGCACACCCTCTGTGGGGAAGTTGGGAATCATGTCGGGCTCGGCAACGATGATTTGTCCGTTCAGGATGTTGTAGTAAGCGTTGTTGCATCGGTCAACCACAAAGGGGAAGTCGACCACAAGGCGCGTCGTGTGGCCTTGGCTGTCGGTGCAGGCGTTAGGCTCGTTTGGGGGCAGGCGGTCGTAGGCGAGAAACTCGTTGTCGCTTTGGCGGTAAACGATGATGCCACGGCTTGTGCTTTCCACCTCGGAAGTGAGGTAGATCCACCCGCTGACGAAGTTAATCTCCTGATATTGAATCGTGTTGGGATAAATCGAGAACGAAAACGGCATAGATGGCCGGTTGGGGTTCTCCGGATACTTTTGGCAGCCGTGAAATCCTGCCAGAAGTGCTATTAATATTAATAGGTGTAAAATGCGCTTTTTCATCATGGCAAAGTAACGCAAAAAACACGTCCAAAAGTATATGTTCGGCGGAAAATTCTTACTTTTGCGTCCAAATCAACAGATATGAGAAGAAAAACCACCGTCATTGTCGCAGTGTTGAGTCTCCTTTTGCTCTTCGCCTCGTGTGCTTCCAACAGGCCGTCAAAAGCCATGCGCAAGGCTGAGCGTCAGATGGAGAAGATGGAAAAACAGTCGAAGAAGCAGTTCGACAAGGCCAAGTCGGCACACTATAAACATCAGGCCAAAAAGACCAAAAAAATGATCCAAAAAGACAAAAAACACGCCGAAAAGATGCGTCGGAGGCAGAGAAGCAATCCGTTTTTCTCCTAATTCAAACCGATTTTCTCCCAATTCAAACCGAAAATTTCATCATTTTCACTCGTTTTTGGCTTCAGACCGAAAAAAATCGAAAAAAAATGCAAAAAATCTCATCCATATAAATGATTATATATCAAAATGTTGTATCCGATTTCAGTAAAATAGAGAAGAAAAAAACGTTCAAAATGAATTTTTTTCTTGCGTACTTTCCAAGAAGGTTGTAATTTTGACGACTTTTAATGCACTAAATGAAGTATAGTATTACATAAAATTACAAGGTATGTTTAAAAATTTACTAATGACCCTTGCAATCCTTTTGGCCACCTGCACGATGGCTTTGGCACAGCAAGGAAGACTCAAAGGAAAGATTACCGACGACACAGGAGAACCTGTACCGTTTGCAAACGTCATCATCGAGAAAGGCGGCTCGCAGATGGGTGGTGCATCCTCTGACTTCGACGGTAACTACGACATCAACCCGATCCCTCCGGGAACCTACACCCTGAAGGCAAGCTGCGTTGGCTACAATGCGTTCCAAGTGAACAACATTGTTATCCCTGCCAACAAGATTACCTACTACGACATTAAGATGGTCGGTGGCACTATTAGCTTGGATGCTGTCATCGTCATCGATTATGAGATCCCTCTGATCTCGAAGGACAACACGACCTCCGGTGAGTCAGTCACCGCCGAGGAAATCGCGAAGCTGCCTAACCGCTCGGCTGAAGGCGTCGCTGCCAGTGTTGGTGGCGTGTTCTCCGCTGACGGTGAGGTCGGTTCCATCCGTGGTTCCCGTGAAGGCGCCGTCTACTACATCGACGGTGTGAGAGTCATCGGTAGCAACAGTGTGCCTCAAGGCGCTATCGACCAAGTCGACGTCATCCTCGGCGGTACGCCCGCCCAGTATGGTGACGCCAGCGGCGGTATCATCAACATGACCACCAAAGGCCCCAGCCGTACTTGGGGTGGTGGCATTGAGTATGAGCACTCCGTTGAAGGCTATGGCCACAAGCGTCTCGGCCTCAGCTTGAACGGTCCTCTCTTGAAAAAACGCACTGAAGAAGGTGAGAAGGAAGAGGAGTCCCTGTTGGGCTTCTTCCTCGCTGCCGACCTTGCCCACAACCGCGTGGGTAGCATCTCGGCCACCAACTTCTGGCGCGCCACCGATGAGTGGATGGATTACATTGAGAAAAACCCATTGACCCTCTCCGGTGCTGGTACAGGTTCAAACGTGATGGCTTCCTACACCCATCGCGACAACCTCTATGAGACCAGATACCTCAACAACTCCTCAAACTGGAGTGTGAATGTCAATGGTAAAATCGACGTGCGTACAGGCCCCACCACCAACCTCACCCTCGGTGGTTCGTTCTATAGAAGCCAAGCCCACTATTCAGCCAGAAGAGGTGACTATTTCTTCAACACAGACAAGAACTACCTCTACAAATCTGGTACTTATCGTGGTTATGTGAGATTCTCACAGCGCTTCCCCAGCGACCCCGAAAGCACTTCGCTGATTTCCAATGTGTACTATAGCATCCAAGCTGACTATACTCACACTCATGCCGAGCAGGGCGACCCCGACCTGTGGGACAACATCTTTGCCTATGGTAACATCGGTAAGTTCACTATCCACCGCTCTCCCAACTACGCCTTCACCACTGCCACGATTGACTCGGTGCTGGTCGACGGCGAATACAAGAGCTTCAACAATGTGTGGGTGCTGAACAACTTCTACGATACCTTGGTGGAATTTGAGCGTACAAACTACGACTTCAACCCCTTGTTGGCCAATTATGTTGAGAACTATTTTGACCTTTATGAGCCTTACGGCCCATTCAACAACTACATGAATCTGTCGAATATCGTTGGTAACAATGGTCTGATCAATGGTCTGACTCCTTCGTCGGCATACGGTATGTATAGAGTGCCGGGCACCATCCAAACCAGCTACGCCAAGTCGTCGACCGACCAAGTGGCCATCAATGTGAACGGCTCCATGACCATCGGCCGTGGCGACAACAGCCATGAAATCAAGTTGGGCTTGCAGTATGAGATGCGTAACCGCGCTTACATGGGCTTTGCAGGTGCTTCCTACTGGACCTTGATGCGTGACCTCTCCAACTACCACATCCAAGAGTTGGATATGAGCAGTGCCTACGCCACCGCCATTGACGGTATTGTTGACACCGTCAACTATCACAGAATGTATGACGCCAACATGCAATACACTTTCGATGCCAACCTGCGTAAGGCTATGGGTTTGAATCCCCAAGGCACCGACTGGATTTTGATTGATACTTACGATTTCGATGCCAACACCATCCAATATTATGACGAAGAAGGTGTGAGACACACTGCCACACTGCCCGGCGGCTTCGACCTGAGCATGTTCAGTGCCGACGAGCTGACCCGCGATGGTAACTTCTACGTCGACTACTATGGCTACACCTACGATGGCAAGCGCAAGTATGGCTTCACCGAGCGTCCTTCTATGGAAGACTTCTTCAACAACAAGGACGAGAACGGCAACTTCACCCGTGAGATCGGTGCCCAACAGCCCATCTACTTGGCTGGTTACATCCAAGACAAGTTCGCCTTCAAAGACCTGATCTTCAACATCGGTGTGCGTGTCGACCGCTTCGATGCCAACCAGAAGGTGCTGAAAGACCCGTATGTCCTTTATGACTTCAATACTGTGGGCGACATCAAGAACGCCATTGCAAGCGGCAGGCTGAAGGACGACTTCCACTTCCAAGGCGAGATTGAGTCCATCTCCATCCCCGATAACATTGGTGACGACTATGTGCCTTACGTGAACAAGGTTGATGAGATGACGGAGATTGTCGGTTACCGTAACGGCCACACTTGGTTCAACGCCGAAGGTAAGGAAATCGCCGACGCTGAAGACCTGAACATGGGTACTGGCGTTACGCCTTGGGTGAAAAACCCCGCGCAGTCGCAGGTCGACATCAACTCCTTCAAGGACTACGACCCCGCTTGGAGCGTGATGCCTCGTATCTCCTTCTCCTTCCCGATTTCGGATGAGGCTTTGTTCTATGCCCACTACGACATTTTGACGCAGCGTCCTACCGAAAACTTCTATTGCAGCCCGCTGGTTTATCTGCACTTCAATGAATACGGCAACACGGTTGATAACCCCAACCTGAAGCCCTCGCAGACCATTGACTACGAACTTGGTTTCAAGCAAAAGCTGAACAACACTTCTTCATTGACCATCACGGCCTACTACCGCGAGCTTCGTAACATGATCCAGATGTACCGTTTCAACGGTGCTTACCCGAAGGCCTACAACAGCTATAGCAACCTCGACTTCGGTACGGTTAAGGGTTTGACGGCCAGCTACGACTTGCGTAGAACCAAGAACGCCCGTGTGCGTGCCAGCTACACCCTCCAGTTCGATAACAAGACGGGTGCCTCTGCCACCACCGCTTCGGCCCTTATCGCCGCTGGTGTGCCTAACCTGAGATCAACCTATCCTTCCAACAGCGACCGTCGTCACGGCTTCAACCTGACCCTCGACTATCGTTTCAAGGATGGTAAGGAATACAATGGTCCTGAAATCAAGCGCGAGGCAAGCGGCAAGAAGCCCATCCAGATTTTGGCCAACACTGGTTTCTCGCTGGTGGTGAACGGCGGTTCGGGTGCTCCCTACACCGCTGCCCGTAAGGTTTTGTCGCCCATCCAGCAAGGTACCAGCCTGCTGAAAGGTACCTACAACGGTTCCAGAATGCCCGCTTCGTTCCGTTTCGACCTCCGTGTCGACAAGGACATCAAGTTCAAAATCGGTGGCAACGAGGAAGGCAAGAAGGGTCACGACGCTTTCGTCAACGTCTATCTGCAAGTGCTCAACCTGCTCAACTCGAAGAACATCTTGAACGTTTATAACGCCACGGGTAACGCCAATGACGACGGTTATCTGTCGGCTCCCGAGTGGCAGCGTGAAATCCAAACCCAGCTTGATCCTGAGGCATACATCCAAATGTATCAGATTTATGTCAATGCCGGCGGCAACTACTCAACGCCTCGCCAGATTCGTTTGGGCTTAAGCTTTAACTTCTAATGACGAGAATGGTTCCATAAACGAAAAATTATACAAATTATGAAGAATATAGTTCATGTAACTCTTGCGGCACTCCTTATTCTAGGTGCCGTGATTCCCGGAAAGGCTGAAAAGTATCACTTTGATGATAAAGGCAAGGGCCAACGTGCCCAAACCGCAGCCGGTTGTACTCCTTCCTCGTCATTTGAGTGGTTGGACATCAACAACGTGAAGACCCGTGTCAATGCAGGTGGTGATATGTGGTGGGACTTGCCCGGTGGCGTTGGTTCCAAGTACTTCATCCCTGCCAACGGCGCTGCCACGTCGCTCTATGCCGGCTCCCTCTGGATTGCCGGTGTCGACGTCAACCAGCAGCTGAAATGCGCCGCCCTGCGTTTCCGTCAGGTCGGTAACGACTACTACACAGGCCCTCTGACCGTCGACGGCAAAGCTTCCGTCACGCCTGAGACCTGCGCCAAGTGGGACAAGATTTTCAAGATTACCCGTGCTGAAGTTGACGAGTTCCTCGCCGCCTACGACCAATCCACAGGTAAGTTTGCTGAAGATTACACGATGCCTACCATCATCAAGAATTGGCCTGCACATCCCAGCGATGACGATGCTGAAGGCATCAGCCACTATCTGGCTCCTTTCTATGATGTGGACGGTAATGGTGAATATGATCCCGATCGCGGTGACTATCCTTACTATGACATCGACAACGAGTTGTGCCACACCAAGATCCCGACAATGGATGAGGAAATTGAAGGCTCCATCCACGGCTCCTTGCTGGCCGACCAAGTGCTGAAAGGCGACCAAACCCTTTGGTGGATCTTCAACGATAAAGGTGCATCGCACACCGAGTCGGGCGGTCAGGCCATCGGTATGGAAATCCGTGCCCAAGCCTTCGCCTTCGCCACCAACGACGAAATCAACAACATGACTTTCTACAGCTACGAAATCATCAACCGTTCAACCTACACCTTGACGGGAACTTACTTCTCGCCTTGGACCGACGTTGACTTGGGCTTTGCCAAGGACGACTATGTGGGCTGCGACGTTGAGCGTGGTTTGGGTTACGGCTACAATGGTTCCGCCACCGACGGTAGCGGTCAGCCTGAAGCCTACGGTGCCCAGCCTCCGGCGGTCGGTATCGACTTCTTCCAGGGACCTTATATGGACCCCGACGGACTCGACAACCCGAAATATAGCTTCGAGCTGCAAATCGCAAGCGCCATTCTCGACCCTGTGACTCAAGACACCCTTGAGATTATCTACGACACTGTTGCCCGTCACCAGATTGTTGACGAAAGCATCAACGGCGTGAACTTCGGTAACGGCATCGTCGACGATGAGCGTTTCGGTATGCGCCGCTTCGTGTACCACAACAACAGCTCCGCCGATAATGGTGACCCCGAGACTGCTCCGCAATACTACAACTACCTGCGTGGTATTTGGAAGAATGGTGCCAAGATGCGTTACGGTGGCAACGCCTTCTCGGGCAGCGACGTGGTCGGCCCTGAGTGCGACTTCATGTTCCCCGGCGATTCTGACCCGTGGAACTGGGGTACTGGCGGCGTTGAGCCGAATGGCGGCTTCAACCAAAACAACCTCTTCTGGACTGAGGAAGAGTGCCACAACGCTCCTGACGACCGTCGTTTCATGCAGTCGGCTGGACCCTTCACCCTGGAACCCGGTGCTGTCAACTACATCACCTTCGGTGTGCCGTGGGCTCGTGCCACTTCAGGCGGTGCCTGGGCTTCTGTTGAATTGCTCCGCGTGGTCGACGACAAGTGCCAAGCCTTGTTCGACAACTGCTTCAAGGTCATCGACGGCCCCAACGCTCCTGACCTGACCATCCGCGAACTCGACCAACAGCTGATCATCTATCTGTCGAACACCGCCCTTTCCAACAACTATAAGGAAAGCTACGTTGAACTCGATCCTGAAATTCCGATTTCGCGCATCGATACCAAGATTTACCATGATGAGATTGAGGCATGGGTGGACTGCACCGATACTTTGATCTACATGCCTCGCAACTACGATCCCAATGGTCCTATGGATACCATCGAGTGCGTCCTGAATGGAGTTGACACCGTCCTCTATATCCCGCAAGGCTTCGACGGCACATTGTATGATACCATCCATTGCCAAGTTGGCTGCGTGCTTACTACATTGCTTGATCCTATCGAGCAATCCACTACGGAGGAGACCTTCTATGATCGTTACTATCGTTTCGAGGGTTACAAGGTCTATCAGTTGGTGAATGCTGAAGTGGGTGCCGACGAACTTGACAATTCCGACAAGGCTCGTTTGGTGTTCCAGTGCGATATTAGAAATAATGTGGGTCGTATCATCAACTATAACTATGATGAATCCATCCAGGCGCGTGTTCCCGCCCTGAAGGTTGACGGCAGCGATGCCGGCATCACCCACAGCTTTGTGGTCACGCAAGACAAGTTCTCGACGGGCGACAACCCGACCCTTGTCAACCACAAGTCCTATTACTTCATGGCTGTGGCCTACGCCTACAACAACTTCTTGACCTACTCACAAGACGACGCTCTCGGCCTCCAAGGTCAGCAGAAGCCTTATCTCGAAGGTCGTAAGAACATCCAGTGCTACACGGCTGTGCCTCACAAGACGGTGAACGGTACTGTGCTGAACGCCACTTATGGCGACAAGCCGGCCATCACCCGTATCGTGGGTGTCGGCAATGGCAGCAACGAGCTTGAACTGACAGATGAGACTGTGAACAAGATCCTCTTCGATGAAAACGGCAATGTGAAGGTTGCCAGTGATGAAATTCGCTTTGGCGATCCTCGTTATCCCGTTTGCTACCATCCGAGCTACAAGGCTGGTTATGGCCCTCTCGATGTGAAGATCATCGACCCGTTGAATGTGGTCAACACCGACTATGAGCTTAGCTTCACCGATTTCATTGAATCGTACACCCATAACATTACCGGCAACCAGGAAATCCAAGGCGACTCTGCCGTGCGTTTGGCTTCGCACTGGATTCTGGTCGACCGCGCCACTAACGATACCATCCCGAGTGACACCACTACCGTTTACGGTGACGAACAGATGTTCATCGACCGTGGTATCTCCATCACCATCAAGCAGCCTTACGAGTTTGGTTGCATCGAGGTTGGTAAGATGTATTATGACAATGAATGGCATAGATACGATGCGGTTGTGGCCGAAAACAACGGTGTCATTACCTCATCGATGGAATTCGACGATCCTGAGCATGTGTGGCTCGATGGTATCCGCGATACCGATAACGCCGGTGCCTCTTCGGTTCTCAACTGGATCCGTTCTGGTACGAATGTCGACATCAACAATGCTGCCAACAACGACTATAGCATGTCGTCTGCCGCCTACACCGCAGGCGCCAGCAAGCCTTGGGACCCGAATGAGAACTTCGAGAATCTTGCTCGCGGCACGTGGGCTCCTTATCTGTTGACCACTGTCCATCAGCAAGGCTTCAGCACCAATCCTGGTCCTGTCTTCGACGGTAACTCGAAGAGCTCTGAGAGATTCCGCTTCGCCAACAGCTTGGATATCGTGTTTACTTCCGATACCAACCTTTGGACCCGTTGCCCCGTCATCGAAATGTGTATGGACAAGCGACTCTCCGAAGGTGGCGTTGAGAGATTCATCCTGCGTAAGCATGCTTCAGTCGACCGTCAGGGCAGACCTGTCACCAACATCGACTGGGTGAACAATCCTGATTCGTGCAGCCTCGATCCTACCGATGCCAACTACATTGCCGCTCAGGGTATGGGTTGGTTCCCGGGCTACGTCATCGACGTTGAATCGGGTATGCGTTTGAACTTGATGTTCGGTGAGGACTCCTATTTGGAAGACCTCAACGGACGTGACATGATCTTCAACCCCGCCAAGCTGATGAAGACCACTGTGGAATACGACGACGGTCTCTATCAGTTGGCCGACCCCGCAGTTATTCGCGGTTCTGATGGCCAGCCTGTGATGGGTGGTAAGCACTATGTCTACATCTTCCGTCAAGACTCCATCCCGGTGGCTTCCAGCTCACCTTGGAAGGAATTCGTCAGCCCGGCCTACGATGCTGGTGCCCGCGTCTTCAAGACCCTCAACTTCATCCAACATGCCAATTCCGGCCAAGCCAAGATCTTCAACATCGAGTTCTTCAAGCTCGTGCAATGGGTTGGTATGCCGATGGGTATTGAAGGTGAGGAGTGGCTGCCTGAAGGCAACGACTGCCGCATCCGCATCCGCCTTGCCAAGCCTTACGCTTCCGGTTATGGCCCGCGCCCGTTGGAGGTGGCTTCCGAGGAGTTGATGATCAACGACCTGATGCCGCAGTATAGGTTCTCCATCGAGGGACTTAGCCCGACTTTGAACGAGCCTAAGAAGACCGAGGATGACCTCAACCTCATCACTGTGGTGCCGAATCCTTACTACGCTTACTCCGAGTACGAAGGCAACGCCCTGATGAACCGTGTGAAGATTGCCAACCTGCCTCAAAAGTGCGTGGTGACCATCTACACGCTGAGTGGAACCAAGGTGCGCCAGTTCACTAAGGACAATGACGAACCTAACATTGATTGGGACCTCACCAACTTTGCTAACACGCCTATCTCCAGTGGCTTCTACCTGATTCACATCAAGGACTACACCAGTGGCAGCGAGCGCGTCATCAAGTTCTACGGTGCTATGCGTAAAGTTGACCTGAACACCTTCTAAAATCAATGGAATTGCTAACCGTATAAATGTAAATATCATGAAGAAATCATTTGGATATATCGTAATGAGCATGGTCATTCTTCTTGGACTGACCGCTCCCCAGGCAATAGCAGGTAATAAAGACCGTTCAGGTCAGGCTGGTGCATCGCAGTTGCTCATCAACCCGTGGGCAGCCTCATCGGGTTGGGGCAATGCTGGCATGGCGAGAGTACATGGCTTGGACGCCATGTTCGGCAATGTGGCCGGTATCACCTCGTGCAACAGGATTGACATCGACTTCTCCTATACCGACTGGCTGCATGGCAGCGAACTCAATCTCATTTCCTTCGGCGTGTTGGCCCGCATTGGCGAGTCGAGCGTGTTGGGCCTGTCGTTCATGAGCGTCGGCATCGGCGAAATCCCGATTACCACCTACGAAAACCCTGATCCGCATGTGCTCGGTTACTTCAGTCCCAATCTGATGAACATCAACTTGGCTTTCAGCCATGCGTTCTCCCACAGCATCAGCGGTGGTTTCAACTTGAAGATCATCAGCGAGTCGATTAAGGATATGAATGGTATCGGTGTTGCCATTGACGCTGGCATCCAGTATGTCACTGGTCCCCACGACAACGTTCACTTCGGCATCACGCTGAAGAACATCGGACCTACGATGAAGTACTCAGGCGACGGTTTGGCCTACAAAGCCTTCTTGACCCAAGGTACTACGCAGCAGTTCACCGTCGTGCAACGCGCCGATGAGTTTGAGTTGCCTACCCAATTGAGCATCGCAGCCGCCTACGACTGGATCATGGGTAATGACAACCGCCTCACCATCGCCGGCAACTTCTCGTCCAACTCCTTCACCAACGACCAAATCACGTTGGGCATGGAGTATGGCTGGAGAGAAATCTTGCTGGTGCGCGCTGGCTACACCTACGAGAATGGCATCTGGGCCAAGGGTGGTGTCATCGACAACATGGAGTGCATGAACGTCAATCGTGGCCTCAGTGCCGGTCTGAGTGTGCAGGTGCCGCTCTCGAAGGATGAGAATCCCATGAGAATGGCCTTCGACTACTCCTTCAGAGACACCTATACCTTCAAAGGCACACACTCATTCGGTATCAGAATTAATTTCTGATAATAGCGAGAAAGAAACGAAATAATACGTATCTTTGCAGCGGTTTTAAAGGAAGACCCTTATTTCGGTAAGGGTCTCCTTTTTTGACGCTTTTTTTGAGAAAACACAACAATCATGTCAGAGATCAAATACTTTACCCAAGAAGGGTTGCAGAAACTGAAAGACGAGCTTGACGACCTCATTTTGCGTGAGCGTCCGCGTATCGTCTTAGCAATTCAAGAGGCTCGCGACAAAGGCGACCTTTCGGAAAACGCCGAATACGACGCCGCCAAGGAAGCCCAAGGCCTGCTGGAAGCCAAAATTGCCGAGTTGCAAGAACTCATCTTCAACGCCCGTGTGCTTGACGAGTCGAAGATGGATACCTCCAAGGTACTGCTTTATTCCACCGTCAAGATCAAGAACACCAAGAACAACATGGTGATGACTTACGCTATTGTGCCGGAAAAGGAAGCCAATTTCAAGGAAGGCAAGATTTCCATCAACTCGCCCATCGGTAAAGGACTTTTGGGCAAACAGGTGGGCGAAATGGCCGAAATCACAGTTCCTGCCGGCAAGATGCAGTTTGAAGTGCTTGAAATCACCCGCTAAATCCTAACTAATATGGCCACCATCTTTTCAAAAATCGTGAAGGGCGAAATCCCTTGCTACAAAATTGCTGAAGACGAGCGCTTTTTCGCCTTCTTGGACATCAATCCCGTGATGAAAGGTCACACTTTGGTCATTCCCAAACGCGAGAACGACTACCTCTTTGCCCTCGACGATGAGGAGTTGGCCGCGATGATGGTATTCGCCAAAAAAGTTGCCAAAGCCATAGAGAAGGCCGTACCTTGCAAGCGCATTGGCGTGGCCGTCATCGGCTTGGAAGTGCCCCATGCCCACATTCACCTCATCCCCATCACGCAGGAAGGCGATTTGGACTTCAAGAAAGAGCACGTCCATTTGAGCGAAGAAGAGTTCCGTGAGGTGCAACGACGCATCGTGGAAAATCTTTGAAGAATAAGCCGTTGAAAAACGGCTTTTTTTATTTACCTTTGCCGCAAATACTACGCGATGAAAAGATTCACCTTACTACTGCTTGGCCTGTGCTTTGCCGCAAGCCTTTGGGCACAGGATTTCAGCTTGCCGTGCGGCAACATCAACTATCGCCCGGAGGTGCAGACCGTCTTGCTTTTTGCCGATGGCGACCAATTGAAAGACCCTATAATTCCATTGGAGGACATGACGGAGCGGCTCACCCTCAGTTTCGACATCCTTGGTGGCGACGGCGAAGTGCTTAACTACACCTTCATCCATTGCAACCACGATTGGCAACCCACTGAAATCCAGCGCATACAATATGCTTCTGGCTTCGAATCAGACCGTGTGGACGACTATGCCTTTTCGCGCAACACATTGGTTGAGTACGTCAACTATCGGTTGCTGTTTCCCAAGGAGGACATGCAGCCGCTCATTTCGGGCAACTACCTGCTCATTGTTTATAGCGACGACTTGAACGACCTGCTTTTCACCCGCCGTTTTATGGTTGTTGACGAGAAGGCTCATGTAGGAGCCACAGTGCCCCGCTATCCCGACGACTTGGCCTTGACCGACACGCACCAACAGCTGAATGTGAAAGTCAACATGAGCAGTTATATTTCGGTCAATACGCAGCAATTCAGCTATTTGACGCTTAGGCAGAACGGTCGCTGGGACAATGCCGCCTTTGGATTGAAACCTACTTATGTTTACCCTGACTACATCACTTTTGAGCATCATCCTAAGACGGTTTTTGAAGGGGCCAACCAATACCTCAGGTTCAATACGAGCAACGTGTATTTCCAATCGGAGAATCTGGCCCATATCCGCGAGACCGACGATTACTACGAGTTTGACATCGCCACTTGTGAATCGAGGGCACGGAAAGCCTACGCGAGCTACGAGGACATACACGGGGAGAAGTTCATCTATGTGGAAAACGAGGACTTGGACAACGCGACCGAAGCCGACTATTGCCGCATCAACTTCTTTTACAAGAGCGATACCCCGCTGACGCATGAAGACCTTTACATTATGGGTGCCATCAACGACTGGTGCTTCAATTACAACAACCGCATGACCTACGATTATCGCTTGCACGGCTACACCTGCTCGATGCTGCTCAAACAAGGCTATTACAACTTCATGTTTGCCACCGTCGACCGAAAAACCGGCCAAGTGATGACCGACCTGACGGCAGGCAACCATTGGGAGACCAATAACGTCTACAAGCTGTATTTCTACTTTTACAACGCCATCAAGGGCTATGACGAGTTGATTGGTTATGCCACGGTCAATTCACATTAAGTTTCACGCAGAATGTTTTTACTATGAATTCTCTCACGCAGAACTCGCAGAATGCGCAGAACCTGACGGATTGAAAATAGGCGGCACATTGCGATTCCCATAATTCAGTGTATTCTGCGTGCAAAAAAAGTCATCCCATGAGCGACTCCCGAATTACACTTTTCGCTGAAGTTCTGTTGCCGATACCGGTGCCAGGCACTTTCACCTATCGTGTGCCGTATGCCTTGAATGACCAAGTGCGCGTGGGCCAAAGGGCGGTGGTGCAGTTCGGCAAGACCAAAATCATGTCGGGGCTGATTGTCGGGCTTTCAGAAACCGTGCCCCCAGTTGAAGTCAAATTCCTCATGGATTTGCTCGACGACCAGCCTCTTGTCAACGAGCTGCAATTGAAGTTTTGGGACTGGGTGAAGTCATACTATATGAGCCATCTCGGCGAGGTGATGCAGGCCGCATTGCCATCCGCCTTGAAACTCAGCAGTGAGACCACCGTTGCCCTTTCGCCTGACTACGTTGTCGACTCCATACCTTTGAACGACTTCGAATACCTCATTGTGGAAGCCCTGCAAATCAAGCCTAAAATCGCTATCAGCGAGGTGAGCAAAATCATCGGTTTCAAGAAGGTGATGCCGCTTGTCCATTCGATGATGGAGAAAGGCATTCTCGTGATGGAAGAGGAATTGAACGAGAAATACAAGGCCAAATACGAGCGTTTTGCGCGGCTATCGGCGGAATATCGCGACGATGCAAAGTTGCAAGAGTTGATGAACCATTTGGAGAAACGCGCTTACAAGCAGTTGGAGGTATTGCTCGCCTTTATCACCCTCGGTGGGGACTGCGACAATGAAATCTTGGTGAAAAGCCTATTGGAGAAAGCCAACGCGACCTCTACGATACTGAAAACCATGACCGATAAGGGCATTTTCGAGGTCTATGAGAAGAAAGTCAGTAGACTGAAGGAATTCAAGGTGCAGACCGATGTGGACAGTATTCAACTGACTGAAGCCCAACAGAAAGCCTTTAATGATGTTAAGGCTGGATTTACGGAGAACAAACCCGTTTTGCTTCATGGCGTGACTTCTTCGGGAAAGACTGAAATCTATATCAAGCTTATCAAGGAAGCCATCGACCGAGGCAAACAAGTGGTGTATCTGCTTCCTGAAATTGCACTTACAGCGCAGATTATCAATCGCTTGAAAGAATATTTCGGTGAGCGTTTGGGCGTTTACCATTCTCGGTACGGCACCAACGAGAGGGTAGAGGTGTGGGAGCAGGTGCGCGACTTTGGCAAGACCCAGTCGCAGTTGCATCAAATCATCATAGGATCTCGCTCGGCCATCTTTTTGCCTTATTCCGACATCGGGCTTATCATCGTCGACGAGGAACACGACAGCAGTTTCAAGCAAATCGACCCTGCGCCGCGCTACAATGCCCGCGATGCCGCCATTGTGTTGGCCGCCATGCACAAGGCAAATGTCGTACTCGGCTCGGCCACACCGTCTTACGAAAGTTATTACAACGCTTTGAGCGGGCGTTATCATCTCGTGGAAATCACGGAGCGTTTCGGTGGCGTGCAAATGCCCGAAATCATCCTCAGCGACATGCGCATGGAGCGGCGGCGCAAGACCATGAAGGCCGACTTTGGCAGTACCCTCATCGATGCGATGAAGGAGACTTTGGAAGAACACAATCAAGTTATTTTGTTCCAAAACCGGCGTGGTTTTTCGCTGCGCTTGGAGTGCGACGAGTGCCACTATGTGCCGCAGTGCATCAACTGTGACGTGAGCCTGATTTACCACAAGAGCCAGAACGTTTTGCGCTGCCATTATTGCGGCTACACGACCAATGTGCCCACTGAATGCCCTGTGTGTCACAGTACCAACATACGGATGCATGGCTTTGGTACTGAGAAGATTGAGGAAGACTTGGCTCTCGTCATGCCCGATGCCAAAGTAGCCCGCCTTGACTTAGACACCACACGCTCAAGAAATGATTATCAAAGCATTTTGGAATCATTTCAGGATAAGGAAACGAACATCCTCGTAGGCACACAGATGGTCACGAAAGGCTTGGATTTCGACTCGGTGAAGGTGGTGGGCATCCTCAATGCGGACAACATGCTCTCTTTCCCCGACTTCCGCGCCCATGAGCGCAGTTTTCAGCTGATGGCGCAAGTGGCGGGTAGGGCAGGGCGCAAAGGCAAACAGGGCAAGGTCATCATCCAGACTTACGAGCCGGCGCATCCCGTTCTCCAAGATGTGCTTCGCAACGATTTCCGTGGGCTTTACGAGAAACAGATGGTCATTCGGCGGCAGTTTGGTTATCCGCCGTTCTATCGCCTCATTCTTATTCGCCTGAAACACAAGGACTACCAGAAACTCAACCCTGCCGCAGCGGAGTTGGCCTCAATGCTTCGGCCTATCTTCAAGCAAGACCTGCTCGGCCCGGAATATCCAGTCGTTTCGAGGGTCAAAAACTTGTATATCAAGCAGATGATGGTAAAGTTCCGCCGAGAATATAATGCCCAAAAAGTGAAGGAGCTGATTGCTGAACAGATTCATTTGTTTCAGCAGAATTCCGAGTATAAGGCCGTTTTGGTGCAGATTGATGTGGATCCGATGTGATTTGTTTATTGCTCCAAACTACACTTTTCAATATAAAAACCACGCCAGAAAACTACACTTTTCAATAGAAATTTGGGGCTGAAAACTACACTTTTCAAAGTTTGGTGCTTTTTTCCGTCTTTTTTCTTGCACAAAACAAAATCTTTGTAATTTTGCCCTCGATTGTTCGGGGAAAAAACCGAGCAGTTGAGGGCAATTTGTGCTTGTATCCAGACATACAAAATCTGGAAATTTTGAAGTGGATATGAGATACGAATTTGCCAGTCTAATTTGTATTCAACATTTTTTCTGTTGATGCATACAGGCTGGGAAAACGTATCTATTTTACTTCAAAGGTGTTTTCCAGGGCCTGTATGTCTAGAATAGGTGCAAATCAAGTTTCCTAGCCTTCTTGTGTGTAATTGTAAATCTGCCGAATCGGGGAAGCAATAGACAGGATGTTGGAACCTGACACGGAATTAGGGAAAAAGTATGGACTACAATACGCGAAATACAAAAGATAAGGAATGCATAGAAGATATTATTCGTAACACTTTCGAGGCAATTCAAGATGCATACGATTATCAAGCAGAAAACGCTCCAAAACTTGATTGTCCAAATAGGCAAAGATTGAGCCGCATTGTCTTTCCACAAAAACGAGATGATACAACACGTATTAGCGAACAAGAGCTCCGTTTCGTTTTTGTTGAGCAATTGAATAAGAAAATCAACGAAGGTTGGGATGTGTTCTATTCCGTTGAGACCCCAACTCGTGATCCCTATAAAGGATTTCGTAGAGGAGAAACTCCGAGGCAAGATGAAAGCGGTCGTTCAGGAGAATTTGACTTAGTTATCTTCAATAATCGGCTTGATCGAATTGCTCTCATTGAGTTCAAAGCCAATAACGCTTCAGGCCATGAACACATGAAAGATTTTGTCAAATTAAACAACCCGAAAGAAGGAGATGTACTCAGATATTTCATCGAAATAGTCAAGTCTTATGATATGGGCACACTTTCAAGCCTTCGGAGCAAAACGGAAGGTAACAAACCAATATTCAGGTGTTGGTCATTGGATGAGGGGAAGGACATTACGAATGACATTTGTGCAGCAACAATTAAGGAATAAAACATTAAACACTTTTGCAATGAAAAATCTTTTGAAGGCATTAGCAGCTATAACGCTATCGACAGCGGTGATTTTTTCCGTAGGATGTAAGCCCGAAGAAGACCCCATCAATGGCGGAGGAGATAACGGGGGCAATGGAAACAATGGCAGCGGTTTGGACAGCCAAGTATATGTTGACCTTGGTTTGCCAAGCGGTACTTTGTGGGCTACTTGCAACGTTGGTGCCAATACTCCAGAAGAATGCGGTTATTATTTTGCATGGGGAGAAACAGAGTCCAAGGATTCTTATAGTTGGAGCAATTACAAATATTGTTATCAAATCGGTGAAGCACTTACCAAGTATTGTTTCGATTCGCATGTCGGACTTAACCATTTTACGGACAATTTGACGACACTTAAGCCCGAAGATGATGCAGCTACGACTAATTGGGGCAATAGTTGGCGTACACCAACCAAAGAAGAATTTGAGGAATTGTTGCAGAATACGACAAAAACATGGACTCTTCAAAATGGAATGGTCGGATATTTATTAACTGCGAATAATGGTAATACCTTGTTTTTTCCAGCTGCAGGTCGAATGATGGAAGACCGACTATTAGAACATGCGGCATTTGGACATTATTGGACAAAAACTCTTTCTGAATACAATCCGAGAAAAGCAATGAGATTTGTTGGGTCAACAACATACTTTTCCGATTATGAAATTGAACGCTATCACGGTCTTTCTGTCCGCCCGATTCGTGCTGGCAATGAAATGGAAAATGATTCCGTACTGTCTTATCCGATTGTAACAACAGGGGAGATTAATTCTATTGGTAGAATTAGTGCAAAATGTGGATTTACGGTTGTAACTAATGAAGACATGGATGTAATCACAACAGGCGTTTATTGTGGCACAACTGAAAATCCGACAAATGATGCCCCAATACATACCATAACTAATATGAGTGGTGTTTATGATAATCTTCATCCTGTATGGGATGGTATATGGATGAGTGGGCTCACCCCAAATACCACATACTATGTAAGGGCTTATGCAAAAACAAGCGACAACAATATTTACTATGGCGAGCAAAAGTCTTTTACTACTTTGCAAGATTATCCTTGCTACGGACCGTTCTCCATAAGCGAAGAATTACAGGTTTATTTCTCTCAAGGCAACCTTCAATACCAAGCCTCAACATTCACATGGCGTTTCGCTGAAAACCAATGGGACTATGTTGGTACAGAGATACCTGATTTAAATGGAGATTTCGGAGGCACTGTGCCTGGAAGCAGCAATCATCTTATTTCAAACGATTATGACGGCTGGATAGATTTATTTGCATGGGGGTCTGCAAATTGTCCAACCCTTGTCGCATTTATGAACATCACAGATTTTGTGGACTGGGGCACGAAACCTATCAGTAATGCAGGCGGACTTGCTTATCCTTGGCGAACACTTACAAAAGAAGAATGGGACTATTTGTTATATGGACGCCAAACCCCTTCTGGAGTTCGTTTTGTTTTAGGAATGGTCAACAATATAAAGGGGCTTATATTACTTCCAGATGACTGGAATGCTTCTATTTATCAATTGAGTAATGTAAACGACGGCCCTAACCCTAATTACCAGGACAATAGAATCTCAGAAGAAACATGGAAAGACATCTTAGAAACGCATGGCGCTGTGTTTCTTCCTTGGGCTGGTTATAGGGTAAATTACAATGTATCAGCTGTAAGAAGAAGGGGGTATTATTGGTTAGCTGAACGAGACTGGTATTTGGACTTTTTTGAATCTTATGGATTAAATTTCCCGTTTTCTTATCAAAACAACAGCATTGCTGGCTATTCAGTTCGACTTGTTTGGTGCAAACAGTATGAATTCTAATAGATAGTAAGCCGGCAGCAATGTCGGCTTTTTTTGTAAATACAGCCAAAACCTTGCAGGTATAAAATTTATACCTACCTTTGCAGAAAATTTCTGCCATGCCAACCCTGCTGACGTTATTTGGATTGAGGTTCTTCTTTTATTTGGACGAACATTCGCCCATCCATGTGCATGTGGACTGCAACGGAAAGAAGGCCAAGATTGCTTTGGAGCCTTCGGTCAGTTTGGTTTACAACCACGGGCTTAAGGAACAAGAAATCAAAAAGGCCATCGACACTTGCGCCATCTATCGCGAGGATTTCATTGAGGAATGGCATAAACGTTTTGACTAAACAATCAAGGAATATGGAAAAGATAAAGAACATCTGGTTTGACGAAAAGCGCATTTATGTGAAAACGACCGAAGGCCGCGTGTTGAGCCGTCCGTTGGAGGCTTATCCCGAACTAAAAGAAGCCCCGATGGAACAACGCAATGACTTCAGTATTGATGAATACGGCACTTCCATCCGTTGGGAAGAATTGGATGCCGACATGCACATCTCATCATTTTACGAAACGAGCGAACCCAACGGCCAAAACGAAGTGGCGGCCATGTTCAAGCGTTTCCCTTGGCTCAACGTGTCGGAAGTGGCACATGACATAGGCATCAACAAAAGCTTGTTGGCGCGTTACATCTATGGCATTTCAAAGCCGAGCGAGCAACGCTTACTGCAAATCCGCCGCACCTTGCACGCCCTTGGAACAGAGTTGCAAAGCGCATGAAATGTGCTTATACTTAGCCATAACTCAAAAAAATTCCGGCATGTGGCTGGTTATAGCGTCGTTTTTGACAATACGCAGGTATAGGAACCCCAAAATCTTTGACAATGCGCAGGTATGGCTGTGCTTTTCAGAGGCAAATGGCCATATAGGGCGGGATGGAAATCCGTTTCTCGCTAATGGTGAGATTCCTTGGGTGGATGATGTAGGCACAATCGACGCGCTCGTGGAACTTGGGCACAAAGTTGTCCAATGAGGCTGTCGAGTAGCGTGCGGATGACTTCACTTCTATCGGGTAAACCTTGTACTTGGTTTTGCTCATGTTGGAAATCAGGAAGTCAATCTCGATGTCGTTGCGGTGCTTCTCCTCGTTGTAGTGCGTGTAAAAGAACAACTTATGCCCGTTGGCCACCAACATTTGCGAAATGACGTTCTCATACAACATGCCTTGGTTGAGCGAGAGTTTGTTGTTGAGGATTTGCTTGTAGAGTTGCTCGTCGGCAATCTCGTTTTCGCTGAAGGCATGGCTCACGAGCAGCCCTGTGTCGCCCATGTAACACTTGATCAAGGTGCGGTCTTCGTTCAGGCTCAAACCCACATTCGGGTCGGTGGTGTTGAAACATTCGTTCACCATCATCGAGTCGCCGAGCCAGAAAAAAGTGTCGGTGTATTGGTCGAAATAGGAGCCTTTGGCGATGTCAGAAAGCACCACCCGCTTTTCATGCCGCGAGAGAAAAGCAGGAATCTGGTCGAAAATGGCTAAAACCTTGGAGCGGTATTGGGCATCGATGCGCATGATGTCGTTGCGATACAAGGCCAAAATGTCGCGTTTCTCTTGGTCGGCCAAAGCAAAATTGCAGTCGTTTTCCAAAAATGCCGACACGCTTTGCGGCATCCCACCGACCAGCATGTATTGCTTGAAGCGGAACAAGGCCTTGTTATGCAGGTTGCGCTCCAAAGGCTTCCGCTCGGCAAAACATTGGCGGATGTAGGCCACAAGGCTTTCATCACCGATAGCCATCGCAAACTCCTCAAAATCCATCGGATACATCCTGACGGAACGCTCCTCCGAAGGGATGGTGATGCCTTTCACGGCCTCGCGGATGGAGATGAGCGAACCTGTTTCGATGTAGTCGTATCGCCCGTCTTTTACTAATTTCTTTATCGACTGCCTTGCTTTGGGATAGCGTTGCACCTCGTCAAAGATGATGACCGACTCGCGGCGGTGGAGCGTCACCCCATATTCTGCGCTGAGAATCACGAAGAAAGCGTCCAAGTCGTTCAGGTAGTTCTCAAAGGCGTTGAGTACGGTGGCACTCACATCGTTGAAATCGATGAGGATGTAGGATTTGTACTCCGTCATGGCGAATTGCTCCACGATGGTGGACTTGCCGATACGTCTCGCCCCTTCCACGAGCAGGGCTTTGGTTCCCTTGGCCGACTGCTTCCATTCGAGCAGTTTGGCGTATATCTTTCTCTTGAAAATCATGCCGCAAAAATAAGCATTTTTGACAATGCGCAACCATAGAAACCCCAAAATCTTTGATAGTGCGCAAGGATAATGTGGCTTTTACAATTATTTGGTACACTAATTGGTGGTCCACAAAATGGTGTACCAAAGAAACCAGCAGGCATCAATGTCGGCTTTTTTCATGCCGTTTTTGGCAATGCATAACAATAAAAAGGCCTCTATAATCAGCCATAACTCAAAATTTTTCCGACTTATGGCTGATTATAACATGTTTTCTTGTATTTTTGCCGCATAAAAACGACAAACCATGAAAGAGAACATTGTCGGGAGAAAGGCGGAAATCCAAGAGTTGGAGCGGCTTTACCATTCCAACAAGGCTGAATTTGTGGCGGTTTATGGCCGCCGAAGGGTGGGCAAAACCTTTTTGGTGAAACAACTTTTCGAGAAAGAATTGGTGTTTTCCGTGGCGGGATTGGCCAATGAGAAGACAGCAAAACAATTGAAGAACTTCTTCAAAACCTTGCAATTATACGACAAAAGCATTGATGATAAGCCCAAGGATTGGATTGACGCTTTCGACCTTTTGATTCGCTATCTCCTGTCGCTTGGCGAAGGGCGGAAAGTCATCCTCTTGGACGAACTGCCGTGGATGGACACGCCGCGATCAGGCTTCATCGCTGCGCTTGAGCATTTCTGGAACGGCTGGGCCTCGATGCGGAATGACATCATGCTCGTCGTGTGCGGCTCCGTGTCGTCGTGGATTATGGACAAGCTCATCAACAACCACGGCGGCTTGCACAACCGGATTACGAAACGCCTCTTGCTGCGGCCTTTCAACTTGAGCGAGTCGGAGGAAATGCTGCAAAGCGTGGGGATGAATTTGTCGCGCTACGAGGTGGCCGAGGCTTATATGATTTTTGGCGGCATCCCGTTCTATCTGAGCATGTTCGATGCCTCGAAGAGTTTGAGCCAAAATGTGGATGCACTGCTTTTCAACAAAGACGCTGCATTTGCGGATGAGTTTGGGAATTTGTATGCGTCATTGTTCAGAAATTCAGAGGATTACGTGAAGATTGTCACCTGTATGAGCAAGAACAGGAATGGCCTGACGCGCGAACAAATCCTTAAGGATTCGGGGATTACCTCTGGAGGTTCGCTCTCGAAAATCCTCAAAAACCTTGAAATTTGCGGCTTCATCAGGAAATACGACCTGATTGGAGTCGATGCACGGCGCAAACGCTATCAGTTGCTTGATTTCTTCACTTTGTTTTACTTCCATTTCTTGGCGGACGACAAGGCAAGAAAGGCGCATTATTGGTCGTCGATTCAAGGCACACAAGCGTTTTATGCTTGGGCGGGCTTGTCGTTTGAGATGTTGGCCTTGCAGCATGTCACCCAAATCAAGGCCAAGTTGGGCATCAGCGGGATTTTGACAGAGGAATTTGCTTGGATGAAGCCCGGGAACGATGACGAACAGGGTTCGCAAATCGATTTGGTCATTTACCGCAAAGACAAGACGGTCAACCTTTGCGAGACGAAGTTTTGCGAGGCTCCGTATGCTTTGGACAAGGACGAGGACCTGAAACTGAGGACGCGACTGAAGAATTTTAGGGAATCGTTGGCATCTCCAAGTTATTCTATCCAATTAACGCTGGTTTCTTCGTTTGGATTGGCCAATGGGAAATATGCCAGCACCTTCCAAAACGAGGTCACTCTTGACGACTTGTTTTCATAGAAAACCGCTATAATCAGCCATAACTTAAATTTTTTCCGACTTATGGCTGATTATAGGGGTATTTTTGACAATACGCATCCATAGAGCCCCCAAGAATCTTTGAAAATGCGTTAGGATTACGCTGTTTTTTACATTTTGTCCAAAAAATCCAACATGGTTTTGGGCAAAAAAACCTATTTTTGCACTCTTTAACGAGCAGAAAAATCCTTTGTATGAAAAGACAACTTCTTGTTTTACTGACGCTTTTGTTCAGCTTTCAGTATACATTTGCATCAATAACGGTCAAAGGTCATGTGTATGACAATACTACGGGCATCCCAATGGAATATGCCACTGTAAGGGCTTGCACCTTGCCTGACTCTACTTTCGTCACGGGCTGTATCACCGAACCCACGGGACAGTTCTCGCTTGCGCTTGAGAAAGGGCGGTATGTGTTGGAAATCCAATATATGGGCTATCTGAAGTCGTTCAAAAATGTCACTTTGGACGGCTCGAAGAATATGGTTGATGTGGGGCGCATCGGTCTTTCACCCGACCAACAGGTGCTGAACGAGGTGGAAGTGGTGGCAGAGCTAAGCACTTACGAGATGACCTTAGACAAGCGCGTCTTCAACGTGGGTAAGGACGTGAGCAACACGGCCGGAAATGCCATTGAGGTGCTGGAGAACATTCCCGCCGTTTCGGTTGACGTGGAGGGCAATGTCAGTTTGCGTGGCGATGACGGCGTGCGCATCCTCATCGACGGCAAGGAGTCGGGACTTTCGGGTATGAGCACTCAGGACGCGTTGCGTACCCTTCAAGGCGACATGATTGAACGCATTGAGGTTATTACCAATCCTTCAGTACGTTACGATGCTGAAGGCTCGGCGGGCATCATCAACATTATTTTGAAAAAGGACAAACGTCAAGGCTTCAACGGGGCAGTAAACATCAGAGGCGGCTATCCGTGGATGTATGGTGCGAGCCTGTCGGCCAACTACCGTTTGAGACGCTGGAATTTCTTTGGCAGCTATGGCTTCAACAACCGCTCGAACATCGGTGGCGGCGTGAATCTCACCAAACGCTATAGCGACATCATCGATGGCGACACCATCTTCACCCAACTCACCGACCAAACCACCGAGCGCCGGATGAGGCGAATGGGTCACAATGTGCGCGTGGGTGCCGACTATTACATCACTGACCACGACATCATTAGCGCGGCTTTCGTCTATCGCTACGGCAGATTAGAGACCCATCCCGTGGTGAAATATTTTGACCAATACCCTTTGCAGGGCACTTCGTCCTACGATGAACGCGCCGAGGATTATGCGGAATATGAGCCGATGTATGAGGTCACTTTGGATTACGACAAGACCTTTGAGCGTAAGGGTCGCAGCCTGAAAGCCAATGTGCGTTTCTTCACGAATGCGGAAAATTCCAGTTCCGACATCACCGAGAAGGTTTATTCCGACAAGAATATGGAGCAGGTGCTGAGCGAATTGTACCAAAAGACTGGCAGCCAGCAGAATATGCGTAATTTGCAGGCCAGCATCGATTATGTGCATCCGTTCCTCACCAAGGCGCAGTGGGAAATCGGTGGAAAATACACCAACCGCGACATCAATAGCATCTCGGAAGTGACTGAAAAAGACAGTCTTGGCATTTACAATCCCTTGAGTGACTATTGCTATGATTTCAATTACAACGAGCAGGTGGCTGCACTTTACACCAGCCTCGGCAACGACTGGGGCCGCTGGTCGGGACAAATCGGCCTTCGTGCTGAAATGACCAATATCTTCACGAACTTGAAAGGCTATGCCCATGATGGCACCGACTCCATCAACGGCGGCAAGCCCTATTTCGATTTCTTTCCAAGTGCCCACTTGAACTATTCAGTGGACGAGTTCAACCAGTTTCAGGTGAGCTACACGCGCCGCATCCGCCGTCCGGGTTTTTGGCAGATGAGTCCGTTCCGTTCCTACAACGACAACCGCAACATCCGCATGGGCAACCCGAGCCTTACGCCGACTTACATGGATAGCTACGAGTTGGGGTACATCCATTTTTGGGACAAGGCCAGTTTCAACTTTACTGCCTATTACCGTCACGGAACCAACACGATACGCAGTTATACCTATATGGTCGATAGCGTGTTTTACAGTATGCCCGTCAACTTCGGCAAGGCCGACGACTTCGGTGTGGAGTTGGTCGCCCAAGGCCAAATGACGAAATGGTGGAACCTGAACGGCAACGTGAATTTCTTTAGGTCGTACTCCAATGGAACCATCAACGGCAAGGAGTATCCCACCGAGTCGTGGATGCTTTTCGGACGCGCCGTGTCGAAGTTCAAAATCAAGAATTGGTTTGATTTCCAGTTGACTGCGCACGTGATGGGACCACACAAGGAACCGCTCGGTATGCACAAAGGCAACTGGTGGATCGACCTTGCCGTGAGTAAGGAAATCCTGCATGGCAACGGCACCATCACTTTCAATGTGCGCGACCTGTTCAACTCGCGCAGTTGGGGTGGTGAGTCGTGGGGCGATGGCTTCTGGCAATACAACACCAGCACTTGGAATCGCCGTTCCTTCTCGCTCAATTTCAACTATCGCATCAACCAGCAGAACATGAAACGCAACCGTCCCGATAGCGAAGGCGGTGGCGATGATGATGGCGGTGGCGGCGGCGAGGAACAATCTGAGGAATATTGATTAAAAGGAAGGAGGCGACCCAATGCGGATCGCCTCCTTGATTTTATGACAGTCCTACGGGACTATCATTGCATGACTGTGACACGTTTCACTGTCACGCCGTTTGCATTGTGGACGCGCACCATGTACATGCCCGTGTTGAATTGGGCCATGTTCAGGGTGTATTCGTCGGCATGGACTTCGGCATCGAAGACCACTTGACCGAGGACACTCACCACTGTGATGCGGTTCATGCCCGGGGCTTGGATGGTCACGTTGCCCTTGGTCGGGTTCGGGAAGAGGGCGACATTGTCGCTCTGTTCGTTCATGCCGACATTGACAGCAATAAGGACATAGTTTTGCGTCAGGTCGTCGGCGTTCAAGGCCGGGACTGACTCACAACCGTCTTCATAGACCGTGCGGACTTGATAATAGTAGTCGGCAGAGGTCTCAGGCGTGTCGATGTACTCATAGTAGGTCTGGCCTTCAACGTAAGGCACTTCACCGATGAGGGTGTAGTCGGCGTTGTCAGTCGAACGATACACGTTGTACTTCACAGGAGCACCGTTGTCGTCGCGCAAGCTTGAAGCATTGAACGAGTTCATGCTTGTTGGCTTCACAGTCAGGTTGGCCTCGCGGGTCATACCGTTGGTGAAGTGGGTGGCAGTGCCATCGTTCATCGTCAGGAATTCACCCTTGCCACCGTTGCCCACATGGACAAACTGGATGAAGCTGTAGGTGTAGCCAAATGATGACAGCGGGACCCACATGTCTTGGACACCCATCCACATAGTGTTCGGGTCGCCAAGATAAGTTGTCATTGGTGCGGGAGCGTCGATGGAGCCGTCGGTGTAGAACATCACCCACAGGTTTTGTGTACCATCGATGGCCACCGGTTGGTCGAGTTGGATAGGCTTCAAGCCTTGCTCGCCATCGATGTAGTAGGTCTGCGAGGTGATTTCCGTTTGAGGAGCATTGTCGCCGCCAAGGTAGATGTGCACTTCGCAATTGCCAGTCAGTTCGGGGTCGCCAACGTCAATGTACCAGATTTGGTCAATCACACCGCTGGTAAAGCCTTGCTCGGCAATCATGCTGGCAGGATACATGCAACCCCAATAGAACGGCATACCTTGTGCGCCAAGAGTACCGTCGACGGGGATTTCATCATCAATGGACAGGTATGACAGCCATTCGTTGCCGGGAACGGGTTGCTCACCCCACCAAATCTTGGATTGGTCGGTCGTCGTGAGGGCTTCGCCGTGGATGGTGATGTCGCTTTCGCAAGCCAAAGCAGGCTCGACGCACTCGGGGCAGCTCATGGCATAGTAGTAGTTGTTGTCAGGCAGTTCGGCCGTGCCAGGATACACCATGCGGACACACACCTCGTTAGCGTTGCCAGTGTATTCGTAAGTGTTGGTCGGGACGGGCACAAAGGCCTCCCATTCACCGTCGGCAAAGATCATGGCACCGATGCAGTCAGTCTCGCCAGGCGCTGGTGGAGGTGTGCCGCCTTCCTCGATATAGGCGCGAATCATCCAAGTGTAGTTCAGTGTTGGAGCGGCCTCAAGGATATCCATCCAATCAACGCCGTCCATGGAGACCCAACGACCGTTGGCATCGCCCGTGTTGTCGCAGCAAGCCGCAGGATAGGTGGCGCCGCTTTCGTTGTAGAACACCACCCAGACGTTCTTGGTCGGGTCGATGGTGACAGGCTCGGCGAAGGTGAACTCGACAAAGTCTGCAGCACCCGTGAAGGTCACGTTCATCTGACCTACCTGGTTGGCAGGAGCCGTGGCGCCGTCATTGTAGATGGTCACATTGCCCGTCATGGCCATGTAGTCGTAGGCAGAGACTTTGGTCAAGGCGTTGCCAGTGTAGCTACCGGCAGGGAACATGACGGCCCAGTAGAACTGTCCGCCGCCTGTGCCGATGCCGTCCACATTGACGCCATTGTCGTAGTAGTACCACTCACCATCGCGGTTGGCAAGGTTTTCGGCAGTGCGGATGGCTCTCGCCTGCGTGGCCACATTCTCGCCCGTAGGCACAGAAACCATGCCGTTACGGTCGGTGATGGTCAAGGTAATCATGTCGCCAGTGCCTGAGCTGGAAAGCGTGTAGGTGTACATCTTACCGGCTTCATACACCATGTCGTCACCTTTGCTCTCAGCATTGCCGCTGTTGCCGGCAAACCAAATCGTGCTGACTTTGTCGGGGTTGATGATGGCATAGTCGTAGGTGCCAGCGGGGATTTCGATGGCCACGCTGTTGTTGACGACGATGTTAGCAGGGTTGATGCCATAGTCGGCGTTCTCGGGAATCGTGTATTCGAAGCCGTCGAAGTTGCCGATTTCGTCGAAATACATGGCGGCTTCAAGTTGCGTGTACATTGTAGCGTCGACATCAAGCAGCATTTGATAGCCGGAACCATCGCCCCAAATGTCGGTCGGAACGTTCAGCACGACCACGGCATTCTCGCCCGGTTGTGGCGGAGGAACAGGCCCTGTTCCAGTTGGGTAATCCCAGCTGATGGTGGTGCCGTTGACTGTCACGCCGTTGAGGGTGCCAGCGTAGTTCTCACAACTTTCATATTGCCACACGCATTCACTCCAATCGCTCATGCCGGTGCTGTAGATGGCAGCCACCTTGCAGATGTAGTGTTCGCCTTCGACGAGTTCGTCGGTGGCCAACTGGCAGAACGGTTGATTGGCAGGAACGTTGGCGTTGTAGATAGGCTCGCCGTCGATTGAGGTGCACATCACCTTGAAGGACTCGAGGTGACGGTCGCCGCTCTTGGCACCTGTGCTCAACTCAACATCATCAATCCAAATCTCATACATGTCATAATTGACATCATGGAAGGCAATCCACACGCTCTGACCAGCATAAGCACTGAGGTCGATGCTGTGTGAACGCCAGTTCTCGTAACGGTTGGCATCGTGACGCACTTCTGTCTTGGCACCGCCATTGCCCTTAGCACTACCGCTCCACACTTGAGTGAAGTCGCTGGCACTTGGGTTGTCGGCTGTGGCAACGCAGACCGAGAAGCTCTCAGGATAGCTGTCGTTGGCATTGTCGGCCCAGAAGCTCAGCGTGGAACCGTTGACGATGTCATACTTTTGAGGAGTAATCAGATAGCTGTCGGTGTTGTAGGCACCCACATAGTCCACGAAGGAATAGCACATGGCGAAGCCCGTACCGCCGTGGGCAAGTGTGGTGTAGTCATAGCCGCCGAGGTTGTCATTGCTGTGGATCCACGAACCACCATCGCTGTTGACGGTTAGTACGTTCCAGCCGTTGAGACCGCCTTCGAAGTCCTCGAAGAAGGAATCACCGTTGCCACCTTGACCGCCTCCACCGCCGCCAGGCGTGCCGTTAGGTTCCCACATGGCCCAACCAGTGCGGGAGACATAGAGGTTGTCAACGCCGTAGAGGATTTCGGTCATCACATAACGCAGGTGGGTCTCCTCCCAGATGTGGACGGTGTCCTCAATCGGATAGTATCCATCGAATTCAATCTTCAAGAGGTAGTCGCCCTTGCGGAAACTTTCCCAACTGTAGAAGCCCGTTTCGTCGAGTGTAATGGGAGCTATCGGGTTGTTAGCTTGTTCGTATTCGTTCAGGTTGACGAAGTTCACTGCAATGCCTGCGGGGTTGTCGGCACTGTTGAGCAGCACGTTGATGTCAACCAAGCCATTGAGATACATGTCTTTTTCGAGGCAGTTTGACCACACGATTTCGCTCTCACGAGGCTCTTGGATCGGGTTGCCTGGTGTCGGAGGCGTCGGGCCGGAGCCGCTGCCAGCAACAATGGTCACGTCGTCAATCCAAATTTCATATTGGTCATAGTTCACGTCATGGAAAGCAATCCACACTTCCTGACCGGCATAAGCGCTCAGGTCAATGCTGTGCTCACGCCAGTTGTCATAACGGTTATTGTCATGGCGTACATCAGCCTTGGCATTCGAGCCACCCTTGGCGCCGCCACTCCACACTTGCGTGAAGTCGTTAGCCGTCGGAGCATCAGCAGTGGTTGCAACGCAGACCGAGAAGTATTCAGGATAAGTGTCGTTGGCATTGTCAGCGAAGAAGGTGATGGTGGAACCATTTTCGATGCTGTACTTCTGCGGTGACACAAGGTAACTGTCGGTGTTGTAGGAACCAACATAGTCGATGAACGAGTAGCACATGGCAAAGCCAGTACCGCCATGGGCATGAGTGGTGTAGTCATAGCCGCCAGGGTTGGCTGAACTGTGCAACCAAGTGCCTTCACCCGCATTGATATCGATGACCGTCCAGCCTTCAAGGTCGGATTCAAATCCGTAGGTGTAGTCGCTGCGAGTAGCTTTAGCGTTGTTGACATTGATAGGTTCGGACCAGTGGATAGGACCAGTGATTTCTGCGCCACGGTTGCCGGCATACACGACACCGACACCCCACTTGTACACGCCAGGAGCGGCATCGGGCCAGCTCACGTCAATGTAAACGGTGTCGGTCAGTTCGCAGGCGAGAACCACGGTGCCACCAGGGTCTCCTTCGTAATAAGGACCGTCATAGTAGCAATCGGTGCGATAGACGCGATAGTGCGAGAAAGCGCGGTTGCTTTCAGCCATCACCAACGGCCTGCTTGAGGCATTCGGATTGATGCTCTCGGAAACCACTCTATTGTCGCCCTTAGCAATGGTGCGGAGTCTGCTGTCGATCTTGGCGCCTTGATTCATGGCCAAAGGTGCATTCTGGACACTCTTGGCAGAGCCGAGAACCACGCTGCGACCTGAACGGTCGGTGAAGTAGTTGCGCATGGTCCAAACGCCACCGCCATAGTTCTCCCAACCTTCGCCAGCATTCCACCAGTCACCATTCGGATTGCTGTCGCTGTTGCACATACCGGCAGGATAACCCATGCCACCAGCCACGTTCACTTGCCAAATGACCCACAGGTCTTGGCTGCCGTCCACGTTGACGGGAGTGTCGAGATCCCAATCAACCCATTCGCCGAGGCCAACGGGCAGGTCGACGGTCTTGGTGGAAACCAAGGTGCCGGCACCGGGAGTGTTGCCGCCTTGGTAGATGTTGCAGGTGTAGTTGCCGCCCACAGCACCATAGAGGTCGTCGCTGAACATGGAGACTTTGGTCAGTATGAAGCCATTGTACTGGTTGGTGATGCTTGTCGGATAGTGGTATCCGAAAGCAGGCTGGTCGGTCAGGTTCGAGCGCAGTGCGTCGTTGAACTCGCCCTCAAGGTATGTATGCCAACCGGCTCCCAACGGTTCGGGACGACGATAGAAAGTGATGTAGTCCACATAGAAGCAGTCGTCGTTGTTGTTCACGCTGCCGTCCTTCGTGTACTGCCACATGAAAGTGTGGTCGCCAGCGGTGATGGGGAACTTGCGCTCGCCCCAACTGCCAGCACCGGTGTATTGACCCATCTGGGTTCCGTCAATGAAGAAATAACCGTAGTCCCAGCCTTGTTCGCACGAGATCTTGCCGAAGAAACTCATCTCGCCGTCGGAGGGGATGTTCACCGTTACGGTCATGTTGCTGATGACGTTGTTGACGCCAGCACCGCCGCTCATCATGCAGTAGGTGCCTTCATACGGATCGGTAGTGGTGATGCTCCAAGGATAGTTAGCATCGATCTGCCAGTCGAACAGGCTAAAGTCGCCCGTCTCGAAAGGCTCGATGATTTCCTCACCAGGCAGGCCGCAGCCCCAGTACACCTTCACGTAAGGGCTTTCTGGGTCGAGGCTGTCGGGATAGTACTCGGCGATGACGGTGCAAACAGGGTCGAAGTTCTCGTCCATGATGAAGTTCACGTTGTCCTCTTGGGCGTTGTAGGCCACGGTGAAGGGCAACGGATGAACCGTTACGACATCTTGGTAGCCATCCTTCGAGGCCATGGCAATGTTGTAGGTGCCAGCATAGACTTGCTTGCTGTAGTAACCATTGGCATCGGTCGTGGCGGTATAGGTTTGGGTGTCGCCAAACTCATCTTGACCCGTCAGGGTGACGGTGGCATTTTCGATGCCAGTTTCGCCATCTTGCTCCCAAACATAACCGTTTATACCCGTCTCGTTGGTGTAGCCACTCACTTGCACGGTGATGGTGTTGGAGGGCATCGATTCGCCTTCGTCATAGACGGCGGTCACATAGTATTCGTAGCCGTTCATGTTGTATTCCAACGGACCGTCCACATAGCTTGTGGCATTCACGTCGTTGGTGTTGGTCTCGCCAACCTTCACGCCGTTGCGATAAATGAAATAGGTGCGGAAGGTGCGGTCTTGGATGGCCGTCCAGCTCAAAGTGACTTCTTCGTCGTTGAAGATGGTGTAGTCGTTGGCGACGAGGTCGTGAGGCTTGTTGAGGTGAGTGGTGAAGCCCCAGACTTCGCCGAGGGTTTCGCAACCTTCGCTGGCGTTACGCACATCCACTCTCCAGAAGTAGTTGGTGTTGTTCCAGAGGTTGGTCACCGTGTAGGTTTCGGCGAGGTCGCGCGTCCAGTCTACGAGGACGGATTGCGGATGCTCTGGGTCGGGATAGTAGGTTGTGCCAAATACCAGACGATACTCCGTAGCGAAGTCGGGCAGATGCCATTGCAAGGTCACGCTGGCAGGCTCAAGGCCGTCGGTGTTGTCAGCCGGAGTGGGGTCGTAGGCTTGCTCGGGGCAGGGCATGGGCTCGGTGTTGATTTCGACCGTGAACGGATCGGAAGTCGAAGAGGCCACGAGATAATAGGTGCCGGGGACGACGGGCAGGTTCTCAATGACGGGGCCTGCGCTGATGTCGAGGTTGCCAGGAGTGGTAGGCAGCGGGCCCGTGTAGTTGTTGTGGGCCATTGGGCCTCCTTCGCCATAGAAATCCTCGGTGTAGAGGGCCACCTTGCCGTTGTCGCCATTGCTGACGCGGGCATTCACCACTGCATCGGTATCGATGACGAGCTCAAACACGGCGTCGTTGCCTTCCACGATGTCGGCGAAAGGCAGCGTGTAGTCGTTGTGCATCCCTGCGACCGTTTCCACATAGGGGAAGGTGATTTCGCCGTGAGGTCTCGGCATTTCGACCACATCAGGAATCTCAGGAGCGTAGAAATCAGCAATGACGGGCCAAACGGCAGCCGTGCGACCTGCTTCTTGGTAAATGGCCACAAACTGACGTTCAACAACGCCGGCTTCCACGCCATCGGTGCTGATATCGAGGTCAACGGTTTCGTCGCGACCAATCACGAAAGGCATTTCGATGTCTCCCAAGACGAAGAGTCCGTCCTGCGGAGTGAAATCGAGGTTCGTCACCGTGGCGGCGGCACCTTCGCTTTTCAGTTGGAAGTGGAAAGGCTCCATCCAAGCCCCGATGGGACGGGTGCCCACATTGAGGGCATTCACCTCTTCTTCATTGACGAGTGCCACCAAGCGATGCTCGACAGGAGCACTCGCTTCGTAGACGAAAGTGGTTTGGGGCAGGAAATCGCGCGCGATAGGTGTGATGGCTTCAAGGCTGGTGTAGCTGTAGTTCTGCACACTGGCTCCTGGAGCGTCGATGCCCTTGAAAGTGATGGATTTGTAGTTACCTCTCGTCGGTTGATAGACACCGATCAACAGGTTACCACCGTGGTAAGAATAGGGAGTGGTAAAGTCCACCACTAATTGTTCGCCCGTTCCGTCGAGGTGACCTTCATAGACGATGGTCGCGCCCTCAGTGCCTTGGAACGCACTAATGGTGGTGTAGTCCACTTCCGTTAGGAAAACTTGGAAAGTCCCAGTCCAAGCCTCCAATGCAGGAAGGTCGATCTGGAACCTCATGCTTGTGATGTCGCTGTTGGCCATGCTTGCAAGGTCGGCAGCGGGTGTCACAAACTCCGCCTTTAGATAGGCGTCAGCGTAAAAACCGTAAACTGGCACGTAAGCATTGGTGACAGTACCTGCGTTTACGGTCAGCTCTTCGGCTCTCGCCAACCCGGTTGTGGCCAGCAAGAGCCCCAAAATCAAAGAAATTACTTTCTTTTGCATAAAAAAATGATTTGATAATTAATAAATAAATGAATAAAACTTGAGAGTACATGACGCACTCTTCATACTTTAGGTGAAGTAACGTCATGTAAAATAACGTCGGAAGGAAAAAATGCCGAAGACTTGCAGCCTTCGACATTCTCCCATCAAATTAATTCACCTATTTGATTCACCAAATCAATTCAGTCAACAAGATAGGTGCAAAAAGGCCACCGAAAATAACTCGGTGGCCTCAGAGACTTCAACGGATGCAATGCGTTTTGTGTTTTGCATTGCCAAAAAAAATTGTCGCTGTCAAACTAGCATTATTAACGTAATAAAAAATGATAAAATGTGAAGTCCCTGTGCTTATTCGTGAACAATCACCAAGCGTTGCGTTTGCCCGTTGCTTGTCCTGACGAAGTAGATGCCGTTTTGGTAATTGGCTGTCGGGATGACCAATTGCGATTCGTTGGTGAAGAAGGTTTCGACCGTTTGTCCCAATATATTGTGAATGCTTACTGCACCAAGGTTTTCGCCTTGGAGGGTTACGCTTTCGTTGGCGGGATTTGGGTACAAGGCCAGTGTCGAGTTGCTTTCGCCGATGCCGACGGTTGTTTCGTAGATGATGTTGACCTCGAAGTTGCCCGCCGAGGTGTTGACATACATTTGCCCTTCGAATGACTCCTTTATAGGTACGTCGACATAGACTTCCACGATGGCAGTTTGGCCAGCGGCCACAGTCATGCCTTCGGAGACATCTTGGCCCTCATACATGCAACGCAACGCAAAGATGGGGTCAGCGGTGAAGGCATCGACAGTCACGTCGTCAGCGGTCATGTTGGAGATGGTCAGCAGGCCAGGCTCGTAGGTCTCGCCGTCGTTGAAGATGTGCATTGTTTGCGGATTGACGGTCAGTGTGCCCGTGCAGTCGTGAGGCTGAAGGCCGTATCGCTGCATGGCATTGACCACATCTTGTGCCGAGAAAGGATAGAGATCCAGCAGTCCTTGGATGGGAATGCTGCGGTCGGGCATGATGAGGACGAGGGTGGGGCAAGCATTGATGCCATAAAGCTCGAAGACTTCGTTGCCGCCGCCTTGAACGCCGACGGTAGGAAATTCAACGCCGTATTCGTTGGCCCATTGCTGGCAGGTGGCATCGCTGTCGATGTAGGAAATCTCGATGTAGAACACGTCGTGCAAGTTGCAGCCCATCTGGGTATAGGAACCCGTGATGTAAGGCGAAATCACCTGGCATTGGCCGCATGTGTAGAAGAAGAAGTCGATGAAAACGGCTTGGCCGCGGTCGAGGATTTCAAAGAGGTTGTAGGTCTGTCCGTGGCAGTCGGTCACGGTGAAGTCGACGGCTTCGGTGAGGTTGGTCTGCTGAGCGCGAAGACCTATACCAAATAGCAGGAAAGCTATGATGATGGATAATTTCTTCATTGTAGTATGGTTTTGAGGTTTTACTTCACTACGCTTATGCGTTTCACGCTTTCTCCGTTTTCTGTGGCCACGCGCACCATATAGACACCCGCTTGGAATTGGCTCATGTCGAGGGTCGTCATGTTTCCATCGGCGTTGGCATCGTAAACCACTTGGCCGAGAGCATTCAGCACGGTGATGTGATTTGTGCCTAACGCAACGATATTCACATTGCCTGTGGTGGGGTTGGGATAAACTGAGACGGATTCGCTGCTTTCTCCCATCCAGTCGTAACCGTCAACATAAACCCATGCCAACCAGCTGTAGGCCTCGCTGCTGAGGGAGGCCATGTCAACCCAGCCGTATCCGTCGATGCCGATCCAACGGCTGTTGGGGTTGCCCACGTCGGCAACGGCAGGGGCGGGATATTGGATGGAACCGTCATTGAAGAAAGTCAACCAAATGTTTTGCCTGCCGTCGATTTCGACAGGAGTGTCGAGCCTGAAGGTGACAACATCGCCGACCGTGCCTGTGATTTCAAACTCTTGGGAAGAAACCAAAGTGCCAGGAGCAGTATCGCCGCCAACGTAGATGTTGACGGTGTAGGAGGTGGCAAATTGCTCTTCTCCTGCATCCAAGAAAGCGAACTCGGTAATGCTGCAGCCGCTGTACTCTTTCATTAAAGCATCGGGAAGCATGTAGCCCCAATTGAAGGGCATACCGATGCCGATAATGCTTGGTGATGAATAATCACCGACATAGGAGAACCAGGAACCCACGGCGGGTAGTTGGTCTTGTGAAATCGTTACATTGTTCATTTCAGTGGCTTTCAATTGGATTTCGCCACGGTTTTGTGCCTGTGCCATGCCGATGATGGCAAAAAAGCACATCAGAAAGAAACATACATTTTTCTTCATACGTTTAAAGTTTAATGATTAATAACTCGTTGGCGGAATTAAAGTAGCGCATATTTAATTTGACCAATAGGTTTGTTGTTTGTTTTGTTGATGTATTGTAACACGGTAAACGCGCTGATT
>ONKQ01000020.1 GCA_900318465.1 uncultured Bacteroidales bacterium | reverse complement strand
TGAATGCACTTTTTTTGTTCATAACCTTTGAACGCTCCTCAACACCTGTTATTTCTGAACTCCACAAAGATTTTAGCCTAATTTTTGTCCACTAGCCCAGAAATTCACGCTGAACGAGAACAGCACACGCATTTATGCCACCGAGGACGCACAGGATTGGGCTGTCGCGGTCATTGCGAGCGAAGCGAAGCAATCCAGCCGCACAGAACAACCCATCAACTTCAAGGCCGCCAAGAACGGCACCTACACCCTGACCGTGAACGTTGAAAACATGGATTTGGACTACCTGCACCTCATCGATAACATGACCGGCGCAGACATTGACCTTCTGACCCCGGCAGGCAATTCCCCCTCTGAGAGGGGGCAAGGGGGAGTTTACACCTTCACCGCCAAGACCACCGACTACGCCAGCCGTTTCCGCTTGGTGTTCAATGCCAACGACGCTTCGACAGGCTCAGCGTCCGATGCACCGTTTGCCTACATCAACAACGGCAACATCATCATCAACGGCACGGGAACCCTCCAAATCATTGACATTCTCGGCAAAGAATTAGTGAGAAAAGAACTCTCAACTTTCAACTCTCAACTTTCAACTTTCAACTTTGTCCCGGGAGTGTATGTGTTGCGTTTGGTGGGCGGCGATTCCGTCAGGACACAGAAGATTGTGGTTGACTGATAGGACTATGCTGGGCTTTGCCAACAACGGGGCATGCCCCGTTGTCGGCTACCGCGCTGCCGAGGCATGCCCCGCTATCGCTACCGCGAGAATGGCAAAGAAAAACGGTGCTCGAATCCATCGGGCACCGTTTTCATGTTGTTGTTCTGCAATGCTTATCGTCTTCCGTTGTAGTTGCCGCTCAGGGTTTCGATGAAGCCATTTGCGGCGGTCTTCATGGTGGTGAAGTCGTTGCCCAACGAGCTGGAGCAGTCGAGCACGAGCATGATCATCGCACTCTTGTATTCGTCGACGATTTCAGTGTTGCCCGCCGGCGTGAACTCGCTGTTGTATTGCCATTGTTGAGTCGATTCCACCCAGTTCCATTGTTTCACATAGTCGGTTGAAATCTGGTTGCCTTGGGTGTCGGTCAGGTTCTTGAAGGCAAACACGTCGAAGATGTTCTCTGAGGTGGCCGTGACGCTGGCACCAGAAATGCTCTCCAATCCAACGTACTGGATTTGAGTAAGTTGTCCCTTGCCGTTGGTGCGGATGTAGGTGCCTTCGATGTAGCATTCAGAATCGTCGGCTTCGTTCACGTTGTCGAAAGTGAAGCGGATTTTGGTGTTGGGTTCCTGTGCCGGCAGCTTCAGCGTGACGTTGTAGAATGTGCTTTGGTTGTAAAGCTGCTGCGCGATTTCGGCAAACTTTTCGGAGGCCTCGTTGATGTTGCTCACTTCAAAGACGTTGTGCTCGGGGTCGCTGGAAAGTTTGTTGAGGTTGTTGCGGAAGCTATCGATGTCGGCCACGTCGGAGCCGCGCACACCGATGGAATAGGCAGCGATGTTGTTGCCGCCGATGAGGTCGTTGTTGATGCGCGAGTTGACCGCTGCAAGGTATTCGCTACCCGAATTGTAATTTGAGAGGATGTAGGAGCCTTGGTCGAGGCCATCGGTAAAGGTCACCACCGATACGTTGATGAGGTTTTCCGGTACTTTGGCGTTAGACAGGCTGTTGAGGCTCGTGTTGACGGCATGGTAAAGAATGGTGCCGTTTTGCATGGCGAGGTTGTCGACGAAGTTTTCGAAATTGTGCTTCGTGTTCTGGTTGAGCAGGCCCAACGGCATGGTGTGAAGTTCGTTGTTGAATCCTACAATGCCCAAATAAAGTCCTTCAGGAGCAGGTGTGTTGTCTTTGGGCTGGACTTTCTTGCAGCCGCTGAATGTCGTCAGCATGACAACGAGTGCCAAGGCTGACAGCGTGACGATGTTTTTCTTCATATTCATGATTTTTTAGTGTTGTTTCAATTGACAATAACGATGTAGTGCTTTTGAAATTGCGTAAACAGCCATTTTTTCATCAAAACTTGTGCCAGACCTTCCATTCCAACCAAACAACTGATAACTCTCAACTCTCAACTTTCAACTCTCCATCGCTTGTCGGATAGCCTTGGCCAATTGGTCGGGGCAGGAAGTGCCTTTGAAGCCGCAGCGGATGCCTTCCAACTTGGCGACGACATCCTCTGCCTTCATGCCTTCCACGAGGGTGGCGACACCCTGAGTGTTGCCGTTGCAGCCGCCGTAGAACTGCACGTTCTTCACGTTGCCGTCCTCAATTTCAAACTCGATGGCCTGACTGCACGTGCCTTGGGTTCGGTAGGTGTATTTCATTGGATTATTTATTGGCTTTCAGCATTCAGCAATCAGCTTTCAGCCGCTCATTGCCAAGCTGATAGCTGATAGCTGATAGCTGATAGCTGATAGCTGATAGCTATTTTACATTTATATCAAACTTTCAGATTCTAGAATTTACTCATAAACTTTTGGCTGTCAACGACAAACCTTTCGTGGATGCCTTCACCGACCAAGGTCTCGCCTTCGAAGCACTTCATTTCAAAGACCAAACGGCGGCGGTCCACTTCAACGAGTTCAGCCTCGCAGCGGATGGTCGCACCAACAGGGCTGGCTTTCAAGTGCTTGATATTCACCGCAATGCCCACAGTGGTGTTGCCTTCGCCGATTTTGTCGGCTACGGCTTCCAAACAAGTTTTCTCCATCAGGGCAATCATGGCGGGAGTGGCAAAAACCTCCAACGCGCCCGAACCATAAACGGCGGCGGTGTCCTTATGCTCCACCACGAGCGTTTCGCTGTGTCGGAGTCCTTTCAAGTTGTCGTACTCCATCAGCCTTGAAAATTCATGGTGATGTTCACGATGACGTCGGGATGCAGCGAGCGACCCACGGGACAGCTTTCGGCGGCGGCCCAAAGCAGGGCTTTCTGCTTTTCGGTGTATTCTTTTGCGGGGAAGTTGAACACGAGGTCGATTTGTCCAATGCGGCGCGGGTCGGTGTTCATGGTCTTGGTCACCTCGTAGGTGGTGCCTTCGATGTCGAACTTGTGGCCTTGTGCGCTGATGCCCATGATGGTCATCATGCAGCCGGCGAGGGCGGCGCAGGCCAAATCGGTGGGCGAGAAGGCTTCGCCTTTGCCGTGGTTGTCGGTGGGTGCGTCGGTGAGGATGGTATTCCCCGATTGCACGTGGGTCATCTCATTGCGGAGATTGCCCTTGTAAGTTCCTTTGATTGTTGCCATATTTGTCTGTTTTTAATTCGGAATGATGAATTCGGAATGCGGAATGTGGGCGAAGCCCAGCGTCGTATTGCGACATTCCGCATTCATAATTCTGCATTCCGCATTTATTTAATAATTTGTTCCAGAATTAACCCCGCCAAGCGACTTGTTCCCACTCGGAAGAGGTTCGGGTTGAGCCACTGTTCGCCGAGGATGTTTTTCACCAAATAATAATAGGTGAGGGCATCGTCAGGCACCTTCATGCCGCCGGCAGGCTTGAAACCGACTTTCTTGCCCGTGGCCTCGTAGTATTCATTGATGGTGTCGATCATGACGATGGCGGCCAAAGGCGTGGCGGCCACGGGCACCTTGCCCGTCGAGGTCTTGATGAAGTCGGCGCCGGCAAGGATGGCCAATTCACTGGCCTTGCGGATGTTCTGCACGGTTTTCAGTTCGCCCGTTTCAAGGATGACTTTCAGTTTGGCCTTGTCGCCACAGGTTTCCTTGATGGTCTTGATTTCTTCAAAAACCTCGTCATATCTTCCCGCGAGGAAAGTGCCACGCGAGATGACCATGTCGACCTCATCGGCACCTTCGTTGACGCAATACTCCACCTCTTTGACTTTCAAGTCGAAAGGCATTTGTCCCGAAGGGAAACAGCAGGCGACGGTTGCCACACGGATGCCGCTGCCAGCCAACAGCTGCTTGGCTTGTCGCACAAACGGGCTGTAGATGCAGATGGCGGGCACGCTGAGGTGCGGCTTCTGTTTCGGGAAAGCCAGTGCCTTTTCGCAAAAATCCTTGATTTTGGCCTCGTTGTCGAAGGCTTCCAAAGTCGTGAAGTCGATGCTTTGGAAGATGGTTTTCAAGGCTTCCTTTTCGTGGCCTTTTTTCTTCTCTTCATTGAGAATCAGTGCGATGCGCTCATTGAGTGCGGCTTCGGTGTGGTTGTAGGGGGTGAATTTCATGGTGATATATAATTTGTTTATTCTTCTTTCGATAGTTTTTCAAGCAATTCCCTGCCTTTTTGTGTCAGATAGTATGACTGCATCGGGTGGTTGGGCTTTTCGGGATAAAGCATGGCGATATTGCCTTCCTCAACATTTGGATTGATATAAGTGTATAGTAAGTTTTTTCTGTCACGAAGTCTCAAACCCTCCATTAAAGTCTTCAAATTCGCTCCCTTATCTCCAATGATGGAAAGAAGAGCCTTTATGCGTCTTGCTTTTTTGTTGGAGGTTGTGGGGTTTTGAGGTTGTGGGGTTTTGAGGTTGTGGGGTTTTGAGGTTGTGGGGTTTTGAGGTTGTGGGGTTTGGGGGTTATGGGGTTGTGGGGTCGTATGTTCTTGAAGTTGTGTGTTTTCGAGGTTGTGTGTTTTCGAGGTTGTATGCTTTCGAGGTTGTATGTTTTCTGAGGTTGTACGGTTTTCGAGGTTGTACGGTTTTGAGGTTGTACGATAAAATGTAATCCAAACGAACAATCCGTTTGTTCCGTATTTGGGCTCGGGCAAACCTGCTTCCACGCAGGCTTCCATCATGCGGCTCACACCACTGCCCCAATTTTCCAGGAAAGTAGTCTTGAACAAAATATCAGCTATGAGTGGGTTCTGTGCAAATGATTGATGGTTGGTTTTTATGGTTTCCACCGTCAATTCTTCAGGTAGATGGCCGGTGTTCTCAATCTCTACACGGTCGTCATAGATGGCAATGCCGACAGAGCCACTTGGACTATGAAATTGCCTGTGGCAGAGCGCGTTGGTCAGTGCTTCGCGAAGGGCAACGGCAGGAATCTCCAGTTTCTCCTCTCTCATGAAGCCCACAATCTTGCCGCTTAACGACAAATGCTTGAAGAAGAAAGCCATGCCAGCATCCAACAAATCGAAAAAGTTGCCGTATGCCCGTTGGTTGTCGATGAACTCCATCTTGTCCGTTCCACGGAAACGAGCCATTCGCAACAGAAACTGGGGAAAATCCCTCGTGTCGCGCAAAAACAACGCGGCGGCGGCATTCTTCAACTGTCCTTTTTTTGTAAGTTTCAACTCCTCTACGAGCCGCTCTGTCGTGTCGGTGAGCGATGTGGCGGGCATTCTTCCGCGTTCCACACCAAGACGCACCGACCCTCTAATGCGTTGCTCGTCCAAATCTGCAATGGTGATGTCTTCGCAGATTTGACCTTCCCACGGATAGTGCTTCAGCCTGCTTCGCATCAACCTTTCCTCAAAAATGTCGCGAGGCATGACAATCGTCGTGCTTTCCACGCGCAAATAGGGTTTCCCATCGTAGGTATAGGGCATCTCACCAAAAGAGGCTCCGTCCAAACGTATGGCAATGACTTGAAACCCTTCGCGGCCAGGAATATCGACATATTCCACGGGGAGGTCGATGGATGGCTCAAGTTTGGTGAGTTCGTGGGCAATTTCCCTTCGGGTGCTTTCGGTAACTTGTTGCCCAATAATATGCAGGGTGCCAGGCGCAACTCCAAACAACACCCAACCTCCCGAAGTATTGAGCAAGGCGCAGGCGGAACGCATTCCGTCTTTCAACTCGCCCGTGGTCTTTTTCAGTTCCAAGGTTCGGGTCTCGTCGTTTTGTATCAGCCGTTGGATGTCGTCGATGGTCATGTTTGGATGCATTTACCACAATATGCTGCAAAATTAGACAATTTTCTATAATATTGAGCGAATTTTTCACGCCAACATTTTCGCTACAAAACATGTATTTTTCCACAAACAAAAACCAAAAACACAATAAAAAACACATTCCAATGTTTAACGAAAAGGCATAAAACTGTACTTTTACGCCAATTTTTAATCAACCAATCAAAAACCGAAGCCCCGATGGTATATAACAGCGGCCAATTTAAAATGAAGAAGTATTTGTTTGTCCTTTCAGCCTTGGTTTTGTTTGTCTTCAGCGGCTGCCAGAAGGTTGCGGGCGACCTCATTACCAAGGATTTCAACGTGCCAGGTTCCTACACTGAACTTGAAGTGGAATCTGCGTTTGATGTCACCGTCAGCGATGCAGTGGATGTCATTACCATTACGGCGGGCGAAAACGTCATGCCGAAGGTGATTGTGGAGGTCGTTGAAAACACACTGAGAATCAGACTCAAACCTGTGGCTTCCGTTTATGGCGGTGAGTTGAAAGCCGTTATCCCTTACAATGTCAACTTGACGAGCGTCGACTTGTCGGGTGCGTCGGAATTCCGTTCAGAGTATGGCCTTGAAGGTCAAAAGGTTGATGTGGAATTGTCGGGTGCTTCCAATTTCTATTGCGACATCGATGCCGATGAGGTGGATATCAGTATTTCGGGTGCTTCTAATTTCTTTGGCGACATTTGGGCAGACCAAATTGACATGGACTTGTCAGGTGGTTCCAACATCAAGGGCAATGTGCTCGCCAACGAACTTGACCTTGACTTGACCGGCGCTTCCGATGCCACCCTTGTGGGCGCAGTCAGTACGCTCAAGATTAATTTGGCAGGTGCCAGCAATATTATTAAACAGGTGGTCGGGAATAGTTACGCCCTTGTTTGCGACGGATGTGAAGGTGTGATGTCAGGTGCCAGTGAAGCCTACATCCACTGCGATGGTAGGATTTGCGTCGACCTTTCGGGTGCCAGCCACTTGCATTATACGGGCGATGGCAGTTCTTCGGGCTGTAGTACTACTAGTGGTGGGTCAAGCATCAGTGGTCCCGAGCATCCGTAAGTAATACTTCCAACAGTATCCTCATCCGCCATTTCCACTGGTTTTTGGCGTTTGCAGGCACATTGATTTGGTCGTCCGCAGGGTTGGGCGACCAATTTTTTTCGTCCAAGTCCAAAAGGTCTTGCAGCGGGTAGATGTTCCACTTCGAGGGGCTATCTTGATGCTTTTCCATGATTTTCTTGAGCGTCTTTGCAGTGATTTTTCTGTCGTCAAGATTCAGATTGTCAAGGAATTGGCGGGTTCGGACTTTGTCTTCGGCCAACCAGCCGCGCAAGGTGGGCATGTCGTGGGTACCCGTGGTATAGACGCAGTTTTCGGGTAGGTCTTCGGTCTGCACAAATTGGTGGCCAAAGACCTTGGGCATACGCTGCACCTCAAGGTTCATGATGCCCAACTGTTGCATCACTTCAGGCACGCAAGCGGGAATCATGCCGAGGTCTTCGCCGCAGGCAACCATCTTTGTCGCATTGATTAAAGCGGGCAATTTTTCCAAGGCTTTTTGTTTCCAAAACTCGTTGTGGCGATGGTAATAGAAGTCCTCGTAAATGCGGTCGAGGGCTTGTTTTTGGTCGTCGCTGAGGGTTTGGTAGGCCTTGGTTTTTTGCAGTTCGATGCGGGGATGGTACTTTTCGCTGTCGTGCGGGTCAGGGATGAAAAGCGTTTCGACACCTTTCTTCAAATGCTTGCTCTTGACGAAATGAAAACCTTGGTTTTCAATCTCTTCCGCGCTCAATGGCAGGGCAGGGGAGAAATGTCCCAACAAGCCCGACTTGGCCGTTTTCGGGATTTCCCAAATGCGGAAGAAGCCCAAGATGTGGTCGATGCGGTAGGCGTCGAAATAACGCGCCATCACTTGCAGGCGGCGTTGCCACCAAGCATAGCCATCCTTGGCCATAGCCTCCCAATTGTAGGACGGGAAGCCCCAGTTCTGTCCCTCGGCGGCGAAATCGTCGGGCGGCGCACCCACTTGCACATCGAGGTTGAGCAAATCGGGATGCGATTTCACATCCACGCCTTCGGGATTCACGCCAATGGGGATGTCGCCTTTCAGCAGCAAGCCCTTGTCGTGCAAAGCTTTGACGGCCTCGCGCAGTTGCTTGTCGCAGTGGTATTGCAGGAAGAGGTGGATTTCTGTGCCATTGCCGTCGCGCTCGGCGCAAAATTGGGCGTAGTCGGGAAGCCAGTCTTTGTTTTCTTTTGCAAACTGCTGGAAATCATCGCTGTTTTTCAGTGTTTCCCATTGCTGTTCAAAGGCGATTTGGAAGTGTTTCCATTTGGTTTTCAGCACCTTCGGATAATCGACAGAATCTTTTCCGTTGAGCGTCGTCTGCGTCCGTTTGAAAGCCGCGTTTTCCTTGATGCCCAATTGTTTGAGGTTTAGGTAAATCGGGTTCAGAGCAAAGGCCGAGATGGCGTTGTAAGGATAGGAGTCGCGCCAGTCGTAGTGTGTCGTTGTGTCGTTGATGGGCAGGATTTGGATGATTTTCAGTCCATTGGCCACGCACCAATCACCCAATTTCGGCAGGTCAGCAAACTCGCCAATGCCGAAATCATCCTCCGTGCGCAGGCTGAACAGCGGCACGGCCACGCCTTGCATCGTCTGTCTTTCGGTGAGGCCAAACCAATCCCAAATGCGGTCTCTGCCCTCGGGCAGGATACGATTAGGGCCGTCCTCCCAACGGATTTGGCCGTTTTCGCGGATGAAATATTTGTATTCGGTGATTGGTAGAGACGCACGGCCGTGCGTCTCTACGGAAACGGACCAAATTCCAGGCCCCATATAATCCATCGGAATGGCCTTGTTGGGGTTCCAAAGACCTAATTCTGAGGTATTTCCCGTGAGGAACAATTCCTCTCCCCAGCGGCTGTCGTATCGTAATCTGAATAGGGTTTTCATGCTGCAAAGGTATGGAAATTATTTCACGCAGAATCCGCAGAAATCGCTGAACCTGCCGGACGTAGATTTTGCGTCGCTTTGCGTTTCAAAAAATTCTGCGATTTCTGCGTGCTAAAAAAATGCGCATTCTATGTGAGAAAATCATTCTATTTTCACCCGACTAATCACCCCGCGATTGCTTCCTGAATCGAAAAACACGCTGTAGGCATAGCCGTCATGCACCTTGAAAACCTTGGGATAAATCTTTTCGCTGGCTTTTTGTTCCATGCCCACAGTACCTGCCTTCGGGTCGTAAAGGCCGAGGTAATTCATTCCGTCTTTGGTGAACAGGCCGTAAGTCTTGCCCGTGGCTTGGTCTTTCAAAAACTCGTTCATGAAGTATTTCTCGCCCGAAGTGACCTTGAGAGGCCTTCTGCTGGCAATTTTGAAATCAGTGCCGATTTCAACGATTTCTCGGTTGTCCAAGTCGACGAATTGCAGGATGTTGTTGAATATCAGCGGTGTGATATGGTATTCTTGTTTGGCCATAATGGAGCAATACCATTGTGTTTTGCCGAGCAGTGAGGAGTTTTCGGCCAGGCGCACCAGATTGCCGTCCCAAATCTCCTCGTTGATGAGGTCGATGCCGTTATTCTCAGCCACTACTTGATGGTATTCGTTTTGGATGGATATCCATTGCGATTGGCAGGCGCGGTAGCCGAGGGTGTCGATGAAACTGCACAGAAATTGTGGCTCTTTTTCCGAACCGTCTTTCATCACATAAAGGAAGTCTTGGCTCTTGCCGTGGTTGTATTTGAGCCAATAAAGACCCTTGTCGTGAACCATAGTCTTGATGATATAAGCCCCGTTGAACTCGCACACGATTTTGAGCAGTTTGTTGCGGTAATCATCGCGTGAGAAAATGGAAACGGGCAAAATGCCTTGTTTTTCATCAAGATACACTTGCAGACAACTGTCTTGCCCGACGAGAATGATGTCGTTGAAAGCATCAATGTGCAGTTTTTCAAACAGTTGGTCGTAATCCTTGCGGGCTTGCTCCACGCCGTCGGTGTCTAAGACGACCATCGCGGAGACTTTGGGCTTGTTCTCCAAAAGGTAGATTTTCTCGTCCAAAAATGCGATGTCGGCAATGTTGCGGTTGGTTTTCGACCTGTAGAAATCCTGATAGGCCGTAATGCTCACTTCCTGAAGGTCATAGCTCATCTTCCTCATCTTGAAGCTGATATTGAGCGAGTCGCGCTGCAACTGCTTCGTCGTGAGGCTCACCACCGTGTCTTGATAGCCGATACAGGAATAATACAAGTTGACGGCCTCCGTGCGGTCGAAAATGGGCAGTTCATAGCGGCCTTTGGCATCGGTGCTGGTTCCGTATGGCGTATTGACGATGCTTATGTTCACGTTCTCTACGCCGAGGTTGCCGAAAACGATGGTTTTGGTTTGTGCGGAAAGCGAAGATGCAAGGAAAAGTAACAGAAATGTTAGGGTAGAGGTCTTTTTCATAAGCGGAGGATTTGCTGATAAAATCAATGGATTTGCCGCAAAAATCGTTCCAATTTACATGTTTCGTTACCCCTAATCATCTGTCAATCTCATGCGCCTTATAATTCTCTTTCAAGTAAAAAATGCCATCGAAAATCTTCGCCCATTTGCCAGGCTTACAATCGTAGCCCAATATGGTGCTATTGAAAGCCATATCAGCCCAATCTTTCTTTCGGCTCAAATCGCAAAAGCCATACTCCATCCCAAGCTGCCTCAATTGGAACTCCATTGATGTTGAGTCAGGCACAATCGCTGTGCTGTCATTTGTATAGAAATAGCCCTCGGTACCTCCTCCCGAAGTGAATGCCAAGGAATACACTTGCTTGGGGAAAGTCTTTTCAAGATGCTCACCGAGCAGCACATACTTGTTATACAACTCCGGGTCAGGCTCTTTGCCGTATTTGATTTGGTTGATTTGCTTGGCTCCGTGGAAGTTGGCCGTCCAAATGATGACTTTCCTTTCGGGAAAATGGTTCAGGTACCATATCACATTCTCGGCCATTTGCCGGTCGCGGATGTTGATGCCTTCGTTTTGTGCATCCCAATCAGTGAATCCCAACCTTACTTGTCCCGAAAACGCCAAAGCGTTGTCAATGGCCATGTCAAGGATGGCCTTTTTTTCCAAATCGGTTTCTTCTTCCAAGGCTTTTTGGGCTTGGTTCATCTTCGAATCAAAGTAATCCAATTCGTTATGCATCAAAGTGGTATCCATGCCCATCATGCGGTCGTGAATGGCCATCAGCGAATCAAAGGCATTTCCTCCCAACACGCTTGAAACGTTTGGTGAGGAAGCCAACAAATAAGGGATGAGGAAATAGTCACTAAGGGAAGGATTGCAATCCATTCCCCAATACCTCACCTTGCCGCTACACATGGCTTCTACCAAAGAGGATGCCTCTTTTGTTTGGCTCCACAAGGGATTCCAAGCATTGGCAACATCAAGATAGTTGCTGTCGATGCACAGTGGCGGCAGAACGCCTTGCAACACAGCGCCATCAAGGAATCCCATACCCTCCAACACGACATCATACTCATTGTTTGCGTTGAGGTATTCAATCAGTTTTGACTTGATTTCAAAGGTTCTTCCGTCGGCATGACCAGCCTCGCCTAAAATGACAATGCGCCTGTCTTTGACGGCGTTTTTGATTTGTTCAAAACTGGTGGATTCGTCTGAAAAATCCATAAATTGGTCGGCAATTTGTTTTTCGGCTGATTGTGTGCTACACGAAACAAAGATTCCTCCCGCCATCAGCAGGAGCGCAAACAAAGTAATAAGTCGACTGTTTTTCATTACGTTAAGGTTTTGAATAAATAAGTGTTCAAAATTAAACTGCAAAATCTTTTGACTTCGGGACTTCGAGTATTTGTTCAACTCGCAGTCCCGAAGTCTCGTAGTCTATTTTGTACTTAATATGCTCATCTACTTACATCAATTAGTAGGGCAAAATGGCCAACCGTAAGGATGCACCGGACGCACAGAAAAGCCTATGTATCGTTCGGCTGTGGCCGTACTGTTGCCGATGACGTCAAGGTCGGCACCGATCATGAAATTCCATGCATTGGTCGGATTTCCCGTATAGAACGAATTCAACCAATAGTAGCCGTGTTCAACACCCACGGTGTTTCCGTCATCATGGCGCATTCCGCCAGCAGGCAGGAAAATGCTGTTGCCGTTGCTAGCCTCGAAACGGACACCTGCCACACCGTTTAGGGTAGTCCATGTGTGCGTGGTGTTTTGGTACAGCTCCTGCCATTGTTCCTTGCTTGGAATCTGCGGTCCTTGATTGGAATCGAAGTTGCACCAACCGGCATCATCAGGTCTGTCCAATATCGTCAAAGTGTCGGTGAAGTGGTTGTAGCCGTAGGCTGGATTGTTGCAATACTTGGTCAATTGGTCACCAGCTCCGTTGCAGTGTATGTAGTTTTCCCAACTGTAAGTGGATTTGGGAGCAACTTCTCCCCACGCAAAGTAATCGCCAATGCCTTCAGGTTTGTTGGTTCCCACATTGCAGTTGGCCCACATGGTGCGGCTCGGCAAACCGAGGTCGATGTATTCTTCTTTTTTCTTCATCACGACATCGTGTTTTTGCGAGGCGATCCATCGGTCAACACTGTAACTTTGTACGTAGTCATACCCCGCCTTTTCGATATCCACGCGATAGGAATAATCGTCGTTGTTGTCAAATTGGATGGAATAGTAGCCGTTTTCATCGGTCTTTGCGTGAATGCCTGTACCATAGTAAAAGCCCAACAAGTTCATGCGTGTTATGTACATCAAGTCAAGGCTTACATTTTCAACAGGTTGTCCATCCTCGTCGGTGATATGGCCGCTGATGGTGATGGTTTCGGGACTCTCTTGCACGATTTTGCTGCATGACCCGTAAAGAATCATGACCGCAATTAGGATTATTGATTTGGCAATTGTTTTCATAACTGTGTGATTTTTAATGTTTAAATTCGTATCCGATGATTAAGCCCACCCTGGGTGTAAAACATTTGCTGTCAAAGATGAACACAAACTGGTTCGCATCCTTATTGGAAGTCACTCCCAGCCAGGCCATTCCATAAAGTCCTTTGTAATAGTGCCATTTATAGCCAAGAGTGAAGGAAAAGTCGTAAAAATTGTCCACCCTGACCCGTTCTGCGGTCTCTTCCAGACAATATTTGCCTAAAAGACCATAGTTCACGCCTCCGAAAAGGCCTTTGTAGAAATAGCACTTCATGCCGACATCGAATCCTATGAAAGGATTGTCGCCGACGCGTTCCTTACCCGCATAGTGCCCTTTATGAAAGAATGCCTGGTTGCAGCCATCATACCCTATGGCGGCATTGACAGAAACGAATTTGTACTGTATTTCGGTTCCGATTCCAACCATTCCTCCAAGATTGGTATAATTCCCCAAACCGGCATACACCGATGGGGTGATTTGTGCCTTTGCCGAGAAACAGCAAAGCAAAGCGATGACCACTGTGGTCAAAATTCGCTTATTGAAACTAATTGTTTTCATAACTCGTTGATTTTAAAGTTACAAGATGATTATTATGCAAAAATCAGGCCAAAGATGGTTTTTCTTATGGCTTATTTCGCGATGGTTATCCGATTCGTATGGGAAACGCCTTGCTTGTCGTGGATGTGCAGCAGATAAACCCCTTCTGGCAAGCCCTCTACGCCGATTTCGTTTGAGTTTCTTACCGTCTTCACCAATTGCCCGATGGCATTATAAACCTGCACTTCGGTAGCCTCAATGCCGTCTATCGTCACCTTTTCCTTGGCAGGATTAGGATAAATAGTCAACAAGCTTTCCGGCTTTTCGTTCAAGCCCACACAATTTGAATAATAGAATGTGGTGGTATAGGCATCGTCATTTGCTCGCAACTGCCAATCCAGCAATTTGTTATGGATGGGCAGCTCCTCATCCCAAACCATCATGATACCCGCAACGGTCTCCACTGGCACCGAGAGGTCGTAGTTGTAGGTCATCGTGTTTTCCAGTTCCCAATCCCTTAAATCGCCGTTGTAGTAATTCGCTGAAGAATAGCAATTCCCGTTGGCATCATAATAATATTCAGTCATGTAGGTATAAACCCAGTCGTCAAGTTCATAGATGGTTGATGTGGTTTCTGTATGTCGGTTGCCTGCTTCATCATATTCGTATTCAACCTTCCAGCTTTCTATCCAGTCACCCTCCCAATTGCTTTGTAACTGTTCTCGGCAGAGACCTTCGGCGTTGTAGTAATAATCGTTTCTTGTGAGAGGATTCCAACTGTTTTCGCCATGGTAATAATAGATGTCGTTCTGTAGTTTTCCATCCTCGTATTCCCATGTCATCTTGTTTTCCGCTACCCAATCCTCTTCAAGAGCATAACCTACCGACAGCACCATGTGACCGTCCGCATCGTATTCGTAGGTGTATTTGCCGATGGCAATCCACTCATCACCATCAAGTTCGTATTCGTATTCATCTGAAATCCATTCGCCATTCTCATATAGGAATACTGATTTACTGGCATGGCCTTCGGTGCTATCCATGATTATCGTGATACGGTCTTGCTCATCATAGGCATACTTCTCGGTATAGTCGTACATCCAACTGTCATCAAACCAGTAATAGTCGATTTTCACGCAGTTGAAGCGCTCGTCATATTCAAAAATACTTTTTTGAAAGTCACCGTAAACGCTATCCAATTGCTCGCTGAAGGTGTTGGCGTAACGGTTCCATTTTTCCACCTGCCTGATTTTGCTTTGCATCTGTTTGAGCAAATCTTGTTCATTCCTGGTTTGTTGCGCAAAGGCTGACACCATGCAGCACATGGAAACTACAAATAATACTACTTTTCTCATTGTTGTTATCATTGTTTAATGTTATCAGTTTATTTAAACATCTCCTCCTTCAAGATAAGCGTGTAAGTCCTGTCTTTTTCCGTCTCGCCTTCGGGGGTGCAACTCCACGCTTCGCGGGTGAAGAAATAGCGTTGTGCATCCGTCGCGCTCTCATCATGGCGGTAGGTGATAGTAGATTTATTGTCAGAACGGCGCGTAATCATCACGCTGTCATAGTCCGACATGAGTTGCATGAAGGCTTGCTCTTCCGTAACGGTAGTGGAAGAACCGCCACCCGCCCTGAAAGAGCTGATAGTCGTTTTGTCGAACACATCTCCAGAATTGCTGGTATAAGGACTCGTGTAACAAACTTCGTTTGTCCCATTCCATCCTGTCAGCACAAGCGTGTCGTTTTCGTTGTGAGCAATCTTAAAATCGACATTCACCATATACTCACAAGAGCTCAATGAAAAAGTCATTGCCGCTAAAAACACCAGCAGCGTTCCGAATCTGAATTTTCTGTTGTTCATAATACTGTAATTTAAGGTTAATTATTCGTTTTGAAATTCATGCCGCAAAAGTATAGCAAATTTTCGCTGTTTTTTCAAGTCCGAAGGCCATTACAAACTTTTGCAAAGTCACTTCTTTGTTTTACAACACGTTGCGATTCCAGATTACAACATTTTATTTATCACTCTCCCACCTGCTCATCCCCCCATGTAGCACTTTCCACCGCATCATCCGCTCGTAGAAAGCTTTTATCGTGTCTTCCTTTGTGGTGTCCACTTCGGCTTTCGCTTGTTCGGCTGAAGGCATCGTGCCCACTTCGTGTTTCTTCTGCTGGCATCCCGCCAGCAGCAGGGCGGCCAAAGCAACCACTGTTGCCACGAGAATTTTGGATGAAGGCGAATTTTTCATAGCTTATCTTATTACCGTAATGCGCTCCGTTTGCGAAACTCCCTTTGCATCGGTAATCCGCAGCAAGTAAACGCCCTCCGTCAAGTTTGAGACATTAATTTCGTTTGAGTTCCGCACCGTCTTCACCAACTGCCCAAGGGCATTATATACCTGCACTTCAGCAGCCTCAATGTCATCTATCATTACCATTTCCTTGGTAGGGTTGGGATAGACAGAAACGCTCCCTTCTATTTCCTCCAATCCTACTCCCGAAAAATGCGCAACAAGTTCAATGTCCTCTTCAAGCTCAAAGCTATATGGATTCTCCGTTGAAACCTGATTGCCGTTGACTTCCCAATACAAGAACGAACAGCCTTCATTGGGAATAGCCTCCACTTGCACCATTTTATCCTCACAAGTAGCCTCTTTTAAAACCCTGACCGTTCCCGCAGTTTCATCGGCTGAAACCACCGATAAAATTACGGTTAAACTCTCATGCATATTGGTAAATTCGCTCCATCCTTCGGCGTTTTGGTAGGCATCAAGAGTACCGCATGGAACAATGATGAGGATGTCAACAGGGAAATGCCATGCATTCGGAGTCATCATGCGTTTCAATTCTGGTGGAGTGGTCGCCTTGATTATCATTTTCTCGAATTGTGTATTATCAAAAGCTGACTCAGCAATCCAATTCACTGATTCACCAATGACAAGATTGTTGTAACCGATGCAAGAATCAAAGGTGTAAATCGGAATCCTCTCCACAAAGTCTGGAATAACCAAATCGCCCGTAAGACTCGTACAATGTGAGAAGGCTCCTGCTCCAATTTCCGCTAAGCTTTCGGGAAAAACGAATTCGGCAAGTCTCTCGCAATGAGAAAAAGCTTGACTACCTATGCTAATCACCCCGTTGGGCATATTGATTTCTGAAAGATTGATGCAGTCTTTGAAACAATCGGAATTAATATATTTCAGTCCATCAGGAAGAACAACGGAAACCAAATTGGAACAACCGGTAAAAGTCTCTCTTCCTGTTGTTTCCCAACCATCGGGAATCACAATATCCTTAAGGCTCGTGCAACCTTTAAAGACACCGTAACCTTGGTCGGATTCATTCTCAAAAACATATCGAGCAGGAAGAATAACGCTCTCTATACCCGAGCAATCCGCAAAAGCAAGGAAATCGATTTCCCTTACTGATTCCGGAATTGTCAATGTTCCTGTTAAGCCACTACATCCACAAAACGCAGAATTTTCAATGAATTGTACGGATTTGCCTAACTCCAAAGCGCCAGTAAAGCCTCTGCTCTCAAAAAATGCGTTTTGGGCAATCGTTTTCACACTATCAGGTATCACGAGTGCCCCAGCTTGCTGATTCCAACCCGAAAAACTTGAGATTCCAACAATCCTTAACGACTCAGAAAGCACCAATCTAGTAAATCCCGTGCAATTCATAAAAGTTCCATAGTCATATAGATAATAATCATTATCGGTAAGGCCAATTTCCGTCACAGAATCTGGAATGACAAGTTCACCCATAAAACCGCCACAATTAGCAAAGGCACCATATTTGATTTTTTCCAAGCCTTCGGGCAATACAAGTTGGCCTGCCAAGTTAGTACAATCGGCAAAACATGCCACCCCGATAACCTTCAAAGACTCTGGAAGTACCAAACGGTTGAAACCTGAGCAACCCATAAAAGCACCAAGATATATCGAAAAATTGAAATAATACATATCGTCTGTGTCACCCAACTCGTTCACTGAATCTGGAATGGTAAGCGTTCCCGTGAATCCGCTGCACTCGAAAAAAGCTCCATACTTGACTTTGGTCAACGAATGTGGCAGATGGAGTTCTCCAACAAACCCAGTGCAACGACCAAAAGCCATCTCACCAATCTCGGTTATTGATTCAGATAAAACAAGTTCTCCTGTTAAACCGCTACAATTCCAAAATGCTTCTTTTTTGATGGATTTCACCTCATAATTTACACCTTGATGCTCCACCGATGCAGGAATGACGAGTTCGCCTTGTGCGGCTTGCCCGTCGATGTGACCGTCAAGACATACACAAGGAGGGTCGGTACTGATAATTGTGTACAACAGATTTCCAGACTGGAAATCATAGGCAATGGCTTGCATCGTCGCCCCTCCCACCATCAGCAGGAGCGCAAGCAGGGTGTAAAGTTTTGTCGTTTTCATAACTGTAGATTTTTGAAATTTAGATTTGAAATTTTCGGCAAAACTACACCAATACCCCCACTCCTGTCAAGAAAAACAATGTATGGATTTGTATGGATTTTTAACTATCGTACCGATAATCAGATAGATGCAGAGCCGTTGGCAAAGCTCATGAGAGCAACTGAAAGAGGCTCTTCCGTGCCAAAAATAGTTTTGATCTTTCGGCTGCGCTCGCTCACGGTGTTGTAGGCGCGCTGCATCAAGGCCGAAACGTCGGCATCCGAAAGGCCGAGCAGATAGAGGCAGCAATAGTCAAGGTCGCCCTTGGTGAGGTTGGGATAGGCCTTGGCCAAACGGACGGTAAACTGGTTGAAGTGGCGGTCGGCGGCCTCGCGCAAAGCCATCACCTGCTCCTTGCCCAAGGCATAGTCCTGGTATAGCTTGCAATCCATCTGCGCCTTGAATTGCCCTTCGTTCACCCGCTCCATGATGAGGCGACAGATAGGCTCATCGTTGAACGACACCGCTTGCGCCTCCTGCTTCGGCGCACCGTTGCCCGCCTGTTGCCGCATCTGGTCCTTCAGCTCGCGCAGCTCCTGGTTGCTCTTCTTCAGCCTCCCCGACATCGAGGCTTTCTCCAATCGGTGCGCCTCTTGCACGGCTTCCATCTGTTGGCTTGCCTCGTCGCGCTGCTGTTGCATCTTGCGCTTATAGAACAGCCAAGCCAACAGCGCAGCCACCACAACGAGAACGCTCACCACAACGATCATCCTGTTCCTCCGCAACTTCGCCGCCTGCTGCCTTTCGGCCTCGGCTCGCTCTTGCTCCCACTGCAAATGCTGCTGGAACAGGTCATTGAGTTGCGAGACTTGCCTGTTGCTCTCCGCTTCAAGAGCTGGATTTTCCACCTGATAACGGGCATATTGGGTGGCCTTCAGCGTGTCACCTTTTACTTGGAAAATATCGCGCAACGACCTGGCAGCACCTCTTTTCATCACAACATTATCCTTGTTTTCAAACACTCGTGTCAAATAAACCATTGCCGAGTCAAATTGTCTGATTTCAAAATAAATGGAACCAATGGTAAAGAATCGTGTCAGCCTTTCATCCTCATCTTTAGTTTGTGTGGCCATTCGTTTTAAGTCACTTACCGCTGACTCTACACTTTTGCCCGAATAGTAATTATACAATGCCAATCCTGAAATCAAATCACGATAGGCCAAATTGTTTGTATCGGCTAAATACTTAAATGCCTCATTGAAATAGTATCCGGCACTGTCCATTTGTTGCAAAATGCTATATTGATTTCCAAGGTGACTCATCAAATTAGCAATACCATTGGCCGATGTAGGTTCAATTTTGCTGAAAACTAAAGAGTTCTTGTAGCAGACGATGGCAGGTTCCTGCATAAATTGGCCGGAAAACAAATCACCAAGCCGCCCGTATGTCAACGCCATAAACCTGGGCAGGTGGTTGGGTTGTAGAGACGTGGCGCGCCGCGTTTCTACATTCGGGAAATGCGTTTCCACAATCTCCAACGCCTTCAGATACTCCCCGCAAGCTGCCACCACGCTATCACGCTCGTAATAGCCCACGCCATTCATATAATGGGCCCTTGCATCCAAAAACGCAATGGTGTGGTTTTGGTTGGAGATTGTTTTTGAATCTCCCTGTCCCCCTTTCAAAGGGGGAGCCTGCCGCACAAGGCTGTCAAAATATCCTATGGCTTGCAACAATTCCGTGCGGTTGCTCTGCCCATAATCGTTTTTATACAGCAATTCCGAAACCAGCAGTTGGCAATAATGCCCGTTATAGGCATCGAGGCTGTCGGCCTTGGGGCTTCCCGCAAATTCCATCATCACCGCCAAGGCACTATCTGGCTCCTTCCACATCAAACTATCAATGTTTTCCAAAGCCATGTGCGCAGTCCCTTCCCCCTTTGAAAGGGGGTCAGGGGGATTAGGGGTGCCCGTCAGGGCGGGGGAGTCCGGCGGGGTCTTACATCCCACCAACACCGCCATCATCAAAACAATCCCTATATAAAACCACAGTTTCACGCCACAAAATTACTCAAAATCCATTAAAGTAAGTGTTCAGGATTAAACATCTTTTGACTTCGGGACGCGGGACTTCGGGAACCTTTTACCTTGACCGCTTTGATTGGCTTTTGGCTTTTAGCGGTTAGCTATTAGCTTGGTGGCCCCTAAGCTAATAGCTAATGGCTAAAAGCTAAGCAAAGTCACAAGCTAATGTCCCGCAGTCCCGCAGTCTCGCAGTCAATCTGTGTAAACTAAATATGCTCCTCTGCTTAACAGATTATTTCAATCCTTGAATTATGCTTTCTATCCTCGCCAGCACTTTTTTCCGCGACTTGGTTTGCCACAGCTCAAACAAATCCACCTCGTAGTCAGGTGAGAACCCGCTTGAAGCATCTTGGTTGTCGAAATCGTAGCACTTTCCAATGTTAATCATCGCTTTGATGCCCGAAGGCAACGTGAAATAATAAGGTTGCGCGTTGGCTCCTGCCGTTTTCTCACCCAAAAACACCACTTGCTTGTTTTGCGACAGCATGATGGCGAAATACTCGGCAGCCGACACCGTTTCGTGCCCCATCAGCACATAGATGTTGCCGTGATAGCGTTGCGATGCAGGCACGGGATTCTCGAACATGGCCCAACTCGGTTCCTGATAGTTCACGTTTTCAAAGGTATGGTTCAGATAGTATTCCTGATACTTTGTAATGTCAATCTCTGTTTCTTTCCTTTCTTCGGGAATGAAATAAGAAGAAGCCATCGCGCTTGCATTGCTCACTCGGTTCAGCGTCGGGTATCTGAAGATGGTGTCACTATCCACCAAATAACCAAGAACGGTGTCGCAGAAAGAGCTATAGCCGCCCATATTGTACGAAATGTTAATAATCAGGTTGTCAGCTTTCTGTATCTCCTCGTAATGCTTGAGGAACTCTTGAGGGAAACTCTCGTTGCAGCTCGTCAAGGTGAGGCAAGCGAAACTGTTTGTCGTGTCTGCAACAAAGCTGTTCACTGTTCTCCAATAGTTGCCGCCTGTATAAAACGAATCGTTAAGTCCGCGCTTTTCCGGGTCAAGATAATAGTCGGCAAACACATTCACCTCGCGCACTTTGTCCTGTTCTTTGATGCCCAAGCAGATTTTCTCGTCGCTCTTCATCAAGCAGCAGTTGAGGTTGCCGAAATAAAACATGGCTTCGTGCATCTTGTATTCTTCGTTGGAGCAAGTGACGTATGGAATATGGTACTCCCGAAAATAATCCAGGGCATCCATTCCGTTGATAGTCAATATTGTATCTCCAACGTGCAACGAGTCCGCCATTCGGACGCCAAAATTCTCGATGGTGACATGGCCGTTATGATAAGCGGTGGCCAACAAGGGATAGGCAAGATGTTTCACCAAGTGATCTGACGCGCCAAAAACCTTGGTGTGGCCATTGTTGAAGCAAGCCATGAAACGTTGAAGCGTTTTCCAATACTCAAAGTCATCCTTGGTTTCCGTTACTTTGGGAAGAAACGCCCTGTAAAGACTGTCAATATCCAATTCAGGGCAATTGTCCATATTCCCGAAGTTATACGACATTTCTTTCCACAGCACAGAAAGTTCGTAAATTTTCTGCTCTGTTGGAATAGTGGAAAGCTCTTGCGCTTGCATCGTCATCTTGCCAGTCATCAGCAGGAGCGCAAACAAAGTAAAAAGTCGAATGTTTTTCATCGCGTTATGGTTTTGAATACTTTTCTGCAAAAATACATCAAAATAACGCAGTAAAACCAAACGAAAGAGCAAAGTAGAGTTTTTTGCTGTGATGAAAATTGCAATATATTGTAGTTCAAAATGTTACAAATCCAAAGGTAGAGACCTTTTTTCTTATTTCATTCAAGTTCCGCAAGTTGCGGTGCATCCCGATGGGATGTTGTTGTCCCTTGCTTTCGTTTTTACCGAACTCGCATCCCGATGGGATGCCTTGCCACAGCATCCGACTAATCCCGTAGGGATTTACTATCGGTAAAACAAACAACATCAACCTTTTTGCATCCCGTAGGGATGTGCGAAATTTGAGTTATTTCACCTCAATGGTAGAGTATTTGTACTTCTTCCCGTCATCAAAACGCAGCAGATATTCACCCTTGTAAAGTGCCAACTTGAATTCCTTTTCATCCTTACCGTACATATATTGGTCAATGGTGACACATTCTTCTCCCTCCGATTTCAGGAACGCGCTCACGCAGCCTTCGGGGAGGCCGTTTTCGTCGATGAAGCGGCGGTCGATGGTGTAAAGCACTTTGCCGTTGTATAGTTTCCAGTTGGGGATGTTGTCTTCGATGAAGCGTGTGCGTGGCAGGCAGCAGGTGACATCCATACCCGAACCGCAAGGGAAGATATGCTTCACCGTGTCATAAAGAAGGATAGGCTCGCGGTAGGGCATCGCATCAATCAAGTCGTAATAAACGGTTTGCAAGGAATCGGTTTCGCCGTATGGGTCGTCGAAGAACGTGCATTGCATCGTAAACGGGTCAATGCCGGACTGTTCCTTGAAATATCTGCCCATCGTGTACCATCCGTTGCGGTCGGCGATATGCCCGAAACCGCCCAAAAGCAGGAATTTTGCTTCAGGGTCTTGGCTGATGATTCTTTCGACAAGGTTTTTGGCTTCGTTCACCTCACGGTCAACGCCGAAGCCGTCGCCTTCGTAAGGCACAAGCGTATAGCCCAAATTGAGCGCGGTCCTGAGCATATCGCCATAGACAGGCTCGTTGCTGTAGAACCCCGTTTCGCCCAAAAGCACCGTGCGCCTCTCGTTGAGCAAGGAATCCTTTGCAAACAGGGTCTCGGCGGCAAGATAACGGTAGCCGTTTTCATAGCATTTCTCTAACCAACTGATAACGAAAGCCCTACTGTGTGGGTTGAAGTGTCTCTCGTTCATCATAATGACGCGGTTGTTCGCGATGATGCTGTCCATCATTTCCGACAAGGGGATGGCTTTCACATTCTTATAACTATTCTTGAATCTCATATTGTCGAGGAATTGTGTTCCACAAGCCTCGGCTTCGCGCCTTGCCTCCTTGTATCGCCCGACGCGGGAATACAAGATGGCTAACAGGTCGTGATAGGAATGTTCAAATTTCGAGCCGATAAAGGTGCTGTCCATATCGAGCAGTTTGATAAGCGAGCGGTAGCCGTAGCCATCTTCTTTAGCCACTTGGTAAGGATTGGGCTGTTCGTTTTGCGCCACGGCACTTTGGAATGAGAGTGCCGCAAAAAGCAAAAGAATGTAAATCTTCTTCATAGAACGTGATTTTGGCGAAATTGAGTCAAATGATAATATATTATCAATCATATTCATATTCAGTTATTAAACGCTTAGATATTAGCAGTTGCAAAGATGCAACTTTTTGCAAATATGGATATATGACCTTTTGCTTTTTTTTGGTTCAATGAAGTAAATTGTTATCTTTGCGCCATAATTAATCGCCATGACCGCTTTCGATTTCTTCAATATCATCCGCTCGATTCCGAAGACCTTGCGTTTCAACTTGCATTATTTTCCGCTGAAAACGGCCTTGAAACTGCCCGTCGTGGTATCGCACCGTACCTATTTGCGCGAACTTCACGGCAAGGTGGAACTGCCTGAAAACATTGAAACGGCAATGGTAAAAATCGGCTTCGGCGATGTGGGCCATTACGACAGAAAACGCTCACGCGGCATCTGGCAGGTGAGTGGCACGGTGAGTTTCGGCGGCAAGGCGAGCATTGGGCACGGCTCAAAACTCTCAGTGCGTGGTCATTTGAGCCTCGGTGCCGACTTCAACATGACGGCGGAAAGCACCATCGTCTGCGCCAAGGAAATCCGTTTCGGGCGCGACTGCCTCTTGAGCTGGGACATCCTCGTGATGGACACCGACGAACATCCGTTGTATAATTGTGGACATAAGACTGAGGGACGTGAGACGCAGGACTCAGATACTGTCCCGAGTCCCGAAGTCCCGAAGTCTCGAAGTCTCGCGTCAAAAAATCCGGAAAACCAGCGCATCAATCCCGACAAGGCCATTACCGTTGGCAACCATGTCTGGATAGGCTGTAAGTGCGTATTACTGAAAGGCGCGGAAGTACCTGATAATACGGTGGTTGCGGCTGGCACGATGGTAAAATCGAACTTTTCAGGTGATTATCAAGTGATTGGCGGAAATCCGCCTGCTGTCCTCAAACGCGACATCCGCTGGGAACATTGATTTTTTGTCACAAAACTTACAAAACTCTCAAAACCTTCTTTATTAACGTGGGCGGCTCGCAACCGCATGCCGCCGGGAAGCAGCCGGTTGGCTTGCTTCCCACCGATACGTGAAAAGGTTTTGCCAGTTTTGAAGGTTTTGTGAAGAAAAAAATCACAATGACTCAATCACCGTGCAAAGGTGCTCGAAAATCTCCGGAATCTCGCCCACGCCGTTCACCGGATGCAGGTTGCCTCTCTCCAAATAGAAATCCGTCACGGGGTGCGTCTTCTCGTAATATTCCTCAAAACGATGCTTGATGGAATCGAGGTTGTCGTCGGCGCGACCGCTGGTCTTGCCGCGCTCCAACATACGCTCGATGAGCAGTTCCTCGGGCACTTCGAGGCTCAAAACGCCCGTCAGCGACATATCGAATTTCTCCATCATTTCTTCAAGGATTTCGGCTTGGCGCACCGTGCGCGGATAGCCGTCGAAGAGGAAACCGGCAGAATCCATGTTTTCGGAGAGCTTCTTTTCAATGATTTTGGCCACGATTTCGTCGGAGACGAGACCGCCTCGGCCAATGATTTCCTTCACTTGGAGGCCAAGTTCGCTCTCGGCGGCGATTTCCTCGCGCAGGATTTCACCCGTCGAGATGTAAGTCAGGTCGTATTTTTCGCGCAAGAACTGCGATTGGGTTCCCTTGCCAGCCCCGGGAGGGCCGAATAGTATGATGTTAAGCATGATGTTATTGTTTTAATTCGGAATGCTGAATTCGGAATTCGGAATGAGGGGCGAAGCCTGGTGCCGCTTTGCGCTATTCCGCATTCCGCATTCATAATTCCGCATCCTATTCAATTATTTTATAAATATCAGGTAAATTTCTCCCTTGTTGGTCATAATCAAGGCCGTAGCCCACGATGAAATCGTTGCCAATGTCCATGCCTTTGTAGTCGATGGGATAGTCGTATTGGAACGAGTTGGGCTTGAAAAACAGCGTGGCAATGCGCACGTCGGCGGCTCTCAGGTCGCGGAGCTTCTTGATGGTGTAGCGCATGGTGTGACCCGTGTCGACGATGTCCTCCACAATGACCACATGGCGACCGTCCAGAGGATGGTCCAAGCCAATGAGTTCGCGGATGACATTGGTGGTTTCGGTGCCAGCGTATGACGACAGTTTCACGAAACTGATCTCGCAGGGGATGGTCACGCGCTTGAACAGTTCGGAGGCAAACATGAAGGCTCCGTTGAGTACCACGAGAAACAGCGGATTCATGCCTTCCATATCGCGGCTGATTTGGTCGGCCACATTTTGGATTTCAGCCTCGATTTTTTCTTGGGGGATATACAGCCCAAATTCCTTGTCTAAAACTTTTACCGTTTTCATTTTCAAAGGATTAGTGTTTGCTTGCCTTTGTGGGTAAGGCGACACAAATATACAAAATGCTTTTATTGGGTCAACCGCATTGGGAAAAAAACTACTTTTGCGGAGTAATTAATCACAAAACTCTCAAAACAATGCAAAACTTCAATAATGAAAGGATGCGGCTCGGCAACCGCCTCGCCGCTGGGAAAAAGCCGGTTGGCGACTTTCCCAAGCAACAAAAGGGTTTTGCAAGTTTTGACGGTTTTGTGACAAAAAACAGAAAATTATGACCCCAATAGTAAGCATTATTATGGGAAGCACTTCCGACCTTCCCGTTCTTGAAAAAGCCGCACAGTTCTTCGATGAGATGGAAATCCCGTTTGAGATGAACGCCCTCAGCGCGCACCGCACACCTCAGGAAGTTGAAACTTTCGCCCGCGAAGCCCAAGGTCGCGGCATCAAAGTGATTATCGCAGCCGCTGGTATGGCAGCTGCCTTGCCGGGTGTGATTGCCGCAAACACCACCTTGCCCGTCATCGGCGTACCCGTGAAAGGTATGCTTGATGGCTTGGATGCCATGCTGTCCATCATCCAAATGCCTCCCGGCATTCCCGTGGCCACAGTGGGTGTGAACGGTGCCCTCAATGCTGCCATTCTCGCCGCCGAAATGCTGGCTTTAAGCGATGCACAAATCGCTGCCAAAGTATTGAATTACAAGGAAAATCTGAAGAACAAGATTACGAAGGCCAATGCGGAACTGAAAGCGGTGCAGTATAAGTTCAAGACAAACTGATTTGGGCTGACAAAATAGTAGAGACGGCGCCATGCACCGTCTCTACAACTAAAACCAAATCATTATGAAAAAAAAGCCTTTATTCTATTCTTTCAATATCTTTTCGTGGTAGGTTGCCCCGTCTTTCATCGTGACGCGCAGCATGAAAACACCTGCTGGCATTGCATCCATGTCGATGCTTTCCATGCAGTTGGCCTTGATGCCGACCAAGCGGCCTTGCAGGTCGAAGATTTCAACGCTCTCAGGCTCAGTGCCGTCGTCGAAGCGGAGGGTCAGTTGGTCTCTCACGGGATTGGGGTAGAGGGTGAAGGGACAATCCTTATTTGTCATTTCGGGCATATCGGTCGGGTCGTCGTCGTGGATGATGTAAATGTAGAGCGTAGAGAATAAAGTGCCAGATGCGACACTCACAGCTATATTGCCGTTGGCGAGTACTTTAAGCGTGGTCCCGTAGCTCATGGCATTCGGCACAAGTGGAAGCTTGATGTTCCAAACTACGTTCAAGTCCTTGTCCAAACGAGCCAGACCTACTACAGGAGAAAAATAATTGTAGGGGTATGTACTGTAGGTGTGGTAAATGGTGTTCTCGTCAATTATTTCCGTACAGATGGGCGTGCCTGCTTTGAGGGAATTGCTTGGTGATACGAGATTGACCGCCGCCATCGGGTTATGGTTTTTGTCATATCTGATTAATGATGTGCTGTAGGTGTCATCGCTGTTCCGGATTTGCGCAGCCAAAAGGTAAGTCTCTTTTGGCGTGCATTTCGCGACAGGGGTCATGTGGTCCATATATCCGGCAAGTTCGCAACTGCTGTTTTCGTTCAAATAGCTATACACGATAGTGTCTGTCAGAATGAGGTTCTCATCGAAGATATAAGCGATGAGAGGCCAAGCATCATTGTCATTTTCTGGGACATAGCCCCCTAATTTGTAGAAGCTTTCTGGCAACTCGCTGAAAACACCCATTTTTGTGTAAAACAAAGCGCTGTCTGCAAGATGTTGACCGGTGGGGTTCTGTGGAAGTATTTGCGTTGTTTCGGTGGCGGCTTCCACGGTGCCGTCGAGTCCGATGCGGGCGATGTGGAACACGTCTTCCGTCCAGTAAGTGACGATGAGGTCGCCATTAGGTGAGACGAACATGATATCCTTCATGAATGCGCCAAGCTCAGACGCGTTGGCCAGCAGTGTCGTGATGTGGTCAATGATGTTGAGGTCGGCATCGATGAAAGTCATTTCAATGCTCAGGTCGCCGCTTTCGTTGTCGATTCGGTAATCGGGGAGGAGGAAAACGTCAGGCATTCCTGGTATGCCGAGCAATTCCCACGCGGGAGGGAAGGTCAGCGAATCAATCAATTGGCCTTCGCTGGAAACTTTGCAGACATGTATGCCTGTGCATTGTCCATTCGTAGGGCTGTAGCAGTAGATGCCCGACAACACAGATCCGTCGGAGCAAATCTGAAGGTCATTGTATGAAAACACCTGGTCAATAGGGTGCTCGAAAGTGCTGACGATTTCCTGTCCGTAACTCGTGATGCAGGCGGCCATCAGCAGGCCAGTGAGGATAAGGTAAAACTTTGCTTTCATGTCATTGGGTTTTTGAAGGTTAGTGATTCCGTTAGTTTTTGTTTCATGTTGTCATTAATTCTGTGGCCTTTTTCCGCTTTTTGTAACTTTTTTAATCTAAATATTTCCGCTTTAATTGCTGTTTAGGTCGTTTCGATGGCACAAATTTACAACCTGTAAATATTTTGTCAAGCACTTTTTTCAACTATTTTTCGTCACAGAAGATAAACCTCTGTACTTCAATGAATAGAAAAACAGAAAAATTTTGAATAAATCAATTAAAAACGATTTTATGTCGTTTAAAATTGAAAAATTCCGCTTTAAATATCAATTTTCAAAACCTTCAAAAACAATTTGGCTTAGTTGTTTTTTGTCGAACACCTGATTTGCTACCTCTAAAAGGTCGCCCGCAGAAACTTCTTCCACATTGCGAATGATGTCGTCCATGTATTCAATCGGTTCGCCCATGAGGAGGGAACGTGTCGCACTGAGCAGCTCGTTCATCCCGCTCTCGTAGCTCAAGGCAACCTGTCCGATGAGTTGTTGCTTGGCATGTTGCAGTTGCATGGTACCCAACTTTTGCTGGCAAAGTTTGTCAATCTCTTTGTAAACCAGCCCAATCGCCTTTTCCAACGAATCGGGGTCGACACCCATGTAGACATTGATAAGGCCAGTGTCGCCATAGGCCGTGTATTGCGACTCGATGCTATAAGCGAAGCCGTATTTCTCGCGGATGTTCAGCCCAAGGCGCGAACTCATCGCCGGACCGCCAAGAACGTTGTTGAGCATCACGATTGGCATTCGCAGTGGGCTGCCAAACTCGGGTGCCAAGCCTCCTATAATGCAGTGGCTTAAGTGGTTGTTTCGTTTCGCTATGCGTCTTTCGGGTTGGTAATTCTTGAATACTTCGCGTTTTTTATTGATAAGGTGCGCGGGTTGGTCGCCGAAATATTTCATCGTCAAACGCTCAAACTCATGAAAACTGATGTCGCCGATGGAGGCCAAAATCATTTGGTCAGTGCTGTAGTTGTGGGCCATGAAGTCGAGGATGTCCTGCCGCTTGAAGCCTTTCACCAAGTCGTTGGTTCCCAAAATGTTGCGCGACAGTGGATGCCCCTTGAAGACCATCTCCTCAAAAAGGTCGTAAATCTCATCCGAAGGCGAATCGAGGTAGGAATTGATCTCGTCCAAGATGACTTCCTTCTCCTTGGCCAATTCGTTTTCGGGGAAGGTGGAGTGGAAGGCAATGTCGGCAAAGAGGTCGAGGCTGCGCTGGTAGTGTTGTTTGAGGAAAGTGGCTTGGATGCAGGTTTCCTCCTTGGTAGTGAAGGCATTAAGGTCGCCGCCCACGTTGTCGAGGCAACTCAAAATATGGTAAGCCTTGCGCCGCACTGTACCTTTGAAGATAGTGTGTTCCACGAAGTGGGCAAGTCCGTTCTCGTGCGCCAGTTCATCGCGGGTGCCAGTTTCAACCATCAGCACCAAGTGGGCAATTTCGCCTTTTTTTCCCTTATGTATCAGCCTGATTCCGTTTGGAAGGACGGATTCAGTGTATTTGTTTTCCAACATAGTTGTAAAAATGGGCCACAAAGATACGACAATCCCAAAACATTCTTACATTTGCAGTTTCAATTAGTCAAACTTTACTGCCATGAAAAAATCATTATTCACTCTTTTGTTGGTTTTGGGTGCGCTTTTCGGCTTTGCCCAAAGCACCATCGACCCGCTGCTGGCCGAGGAAATGGCCCGTCGTGGCGACGACGAGCAGATGAAGGTCATCGTTATTATGAAGGCGCAATACGACCGAGCACAGCTGTGCAGCCGCGCCGACTACTTCGTATCCCGCGCCGAGCGTCGCGACTTCCTTACGCATGAGTTGAAGGAATTTGCGGCTGCCTCACAGTACGACCTGAAACGCTCGCTGGCCGAGATGGAACGCAACGGCATGGTGACCGAGCCAACCACCTTGTGGATGTCGAACTCTTTGACGTGCTTGGCCACCAAGTCTGCCATTCAAGACCTCGCCCGCCGCAACGACATTGAAATCATCGGCTACGCCATCGAGCGTTGCTGGTTACCAGAGGACGAAACACCTCGTCCGGCTTCCGCTACGCGCGAAATCACGCAGAATGTCCTCCAAGTGGGGGCCAACCAAGTGTGGACCTTGGGCTACACGGGCCAAGGCGTTGTGGTGGCCGTTGTGGATACGGGCGTCAACTACAACCACTTGGATGTGGTCGACCACCTCTGGGACGGCGGCGATGAGTTCCCGCTCCACGGTTACGATGTGTATAACAACGACAACAACCCAATGGACGACCACGGCCACGGCTCGCACTGTGCCGGCACGGTGCTGGGCAATGGCAAGGCAGGCTCTCAGACGGGCATGGCTCCTGATGCCACGCTGATGTGCGTCAAGTGCATCAATTCCAACGGCAATGGAGGTGCCGAAGTGATTGCCGCCGGCATGGAATGGGCAGTGGAGCACGGCTGCGATGTGTTCAGCATGTCGCTCGGCGTGGCCAGTTCCACTGTGCCGGAAAGGACTTTGCTGCGCCGTACTTGCGTGGCTTCCTTGGATTTGGGCATTGCGGGTGCCATTGCTGCCGGCAACGAAGGCAACACCCAATGGCAATATCCCATTCCGAACAACGTGCGCGTGCCTGGCAGTTGTCCTCCGCCTTACATGGATGCCGTGCAGGGCGAGAATCCCGGTGACCTGAGTTGCTCAATTTGCATCGGTGCGGTTGATGGGAACGACAATGCCGCCAATTTCAGCTCGCGTGGCCCCGTTACCTGGACGAATACCGAGTTTGGCGACTATCCCTACCAACCCGGAATAGGTCTCATCCGCCCCGATGTGTGCGCCCCTGGCGTGAACATCAAGTCGTTGGACTATCAAGGCAATAATGGCTATACCACCATGAGTGGCACTTCGATGGCCACGCCTTGTGCGGCGGGTTGCATCGCTTTGATGCTGAGCAAAGACCCCAATCTGATGCCTGCCGACATTTGTCGAATCCTTGAAGAAACGGCGGTGCCCTTGGCCCAAGGCAAGAGCAACACCTACGGCTTTGGCCGCATTAATGTCCTTGCCGCTGTGGAAGCCATCCAAGTGGGTGCCATCCAGTACAACCTCAGTTATCAAATCCATGACCCTGAAGGCAACAATAACAACGTTTTGAATCCGGGCGAGTCGGTCACGATGGGTGTTGCTATGGTGAATATAAGTTCGGAACCTGTGAGCAATGTTTCCTTGGTTTTGACGACTTGGGATGAAAACGTTACCATTACCCAAAACACAGCCACTTGTCCAGATTTCGCGCCTGACGAAACCATGATGGTGGAAGATGCTTTCGCTTTCACAGTCAGCGACAATGTGGTAGCCAAGCAGGACATCCGTTTCAATTTGGAAGTGTATGTCGATGGCGAACAGTCGGGAACTTATGGCTTGGCTGTTACGGTTTATGATTCCCGATTGGAATTTGGCACATCCGTTGTGTTGAACGACGACAACGGCAACGGCCTCCTCGAACCGGGCGAGACTGCCGATTTGCGCATCTTTGTTGACAATACGGGCAACCAATTGGCCGAAATGGTGATGGGTACCTTGTCGTCAGAGTATGAGTTTGTTGCGGTGAATGATACAGAAAAGAGTTTCAGCGCAATTGGTGCCGATATGATGGGTTATGCCGATTTCAATGTCACACTTGCTGCTGATGCTCCTGAGGATTTCGTCATTCCTTTCACCCTCGACCTTGTGGACTTCAACGGACGGCAAACAGAGTTGACTTTCAGCTACAAAAACGCTTGCAACATCATCTTCTCGTTGCACGATTCCAATGGCAATGGCTGGCAGGGCAACTATATCACAGTGAACTATTCCGACGGAATGACTTCGGAGCAATTGACCATCGACGAAGGCAGTTCCGCGACTTATATCCGCAGTCTGAGTTCTGGCTCCAGATTCATGCTTCGATGGCACAGCGACCAAGGGGCTTCGCAGTGCAGCTTTGAGGTTACTTACGAGGATGGTACGGTCATCTTTGAGAACCAAGGCGGTTTTAGCGGCAACAAAGTTTTCACCATAGATTGCAACATGGGCAGCAGTGGTCCAGGTTTTTGCGAGCCAATCCGGAATTTGGATTATGAACTGAATGGCTTGGATGTAGTCCTCACATGGGAAGCGCCTCAAAACGGTACGCCTGCATGGTATGAAATCTATCGCGAGACCGAACTCCTTGACTTGGTTGAGGGCCTTACTTACACCGATGTCAATGTGGATGAGGGCGTTTACAATTATTGTGTCTATGCCGCCTACGACGGCTGCCAAAGCGAGTATGTCTGCACCGAGGTGGATGTGTCGAAGTGCGGCCCTGTGCAGAACTTGCGACACGCTCTACTTACCAATGATGAAAATATTCAAATCATCCTCACTTGGGAAGCCCCAGAAAATCCAACAGGACTTGTTGAGTATCAAGTCTATGTGGATGACGAACTACTTGGGGCTACCAACGAGTTGATTTACTATTTTAACACAACAGTGGGCTATCACGGTGTCATTGTCAAATCCGTTTTTGAGGATTGTGACAAGGATAACCAAACGAATATATGTATCCTTGGAAGGGTGGAGAATCTCAATTATGCCCTGAATGACCACGTTGTTGATTTGACTTGGGATGCTCTTGAATACGTGAGCCAGTATGATGTGTACATCAATCAGGTGCTTGTTGCGACAGTAGAAGATTCCTCTTATTCAGTAGAGCTTCCTTCGGGGATATTTGAAGTTATGGTGGGGCCTGTCGAGGACGGATGCTATAGGTTCTTGGCTGGCTTTGACATTTGTATAGTTGATCCCGTTTCGGATTTGTCGTTTGTTGCAATGGATTACAGCGGTTTGCATTTCACTTGGAGTTGCGACGACCCCTATGTCCATAATTACGAAGTGATTTATAATGGCGATACCACGCTGGTTGAGCCTCAAGGTGGTGCTACAGAATTCTCATTCGACCCGATTGTGGGCGAAAATACAATCTGTGTGATAACACATTCTCTCTATGGCTGTGATTCTGAGCCTGTATGTTTGTCAACGGAAGTTTGTGCCGTTGATGGCTATGATTATTCCTTTATCGGCAATGTGGTCACGGTGACTTGGAATGGCGATGCCGATACCTACATCGTCAGGGGTGATTTCATTGATTCTCCAACTTTTGTAGAAACCAATGGTTTCAGCATCCCGTTGGAAGAAGGAGGAGAACACCATATTTTGGTGGAACCCGTATATGAAGATTGCGTGGGCTTGATGACGGACTTTTGGTTCGAGGTCACCAACATTGTTCCCGAAATCCGCATCTCCGATGTGCATGAAGGATATATCACCACGGAATGGAATACGGTTGATGGGGCCATCTCTTACAACCTTTACCGCGATGGCGAACTGATTGCCGAAAACCTGACGGAAACCAATTACAAAGACACCGAAATGGCCATCGATGCTGAGCATTGCTACGCCGTGCAGTCGGTGTTCGAGAAGGGTGTTTCCGACCTTTCCGAGGCCGCTTGCGCCAACTATTTCAACGGCTTGACGGAAAGTGACGGACTGGTGAGCATCTATCCCAATCCGACCACCGACAAGGTCAAAGTCGAATGTGTCGGCATGAATCAAATCGACGTTTACAATATGGAAGGCAAGCTCATCCGCAGCCTGAAGGTGGAAGGCCACGCTGTGCAAATTGATGGGCTTGAAAACGGTGTCTACATGCTACGCATCCTGAAGGGCGACATGACCATCGTCCGAAAGGTCGTCAAGCAGTAAAAGACAACGGATTCAGATTTTTTAGGGTCGCTTCGCTGTGAGGCGGCCTTTTTTCGTAATTTTGCGCTCGCAATACGAAATACCACAGTTTTGCGTTAATGAAGAAAAACGAACATCATGCGTAAACTCTTTATCTCTTTGTTGTTGCTGACAGGTTTGGCGCTGCAAGCCCAGTTGCCAAAAGACATTATGAAGGAGCCTATCCCTGTGGCCATGTTCCAAGCCACCTACGCTTTTCATATTCCGGCGTTGGATTTAAAGACGGACTATGGCGTGAGCAATACCATCGGCGGCAGTTTCGTCTTCAAGAACGCCTCGAATTGGATATTTACAGCCAATGGCAACTTCATCTTCGGCAACCAACTGAAAGGCGACCGCATCGATATTTTCGGCGAGAGCATCACCACTGAGTACGGCGAGATGACGGGTTCGGCGGGGCTTTACACCACTTTCGCCATCTATCAGCGCGGTTTGCATTTCCAATTGGAGGCGGGCAAGTTGTTCCCCATTTGGCCCAATCCCAATAGCGGTATCTTCGTCCAAGCCGGCGTAGGCTATCTGCGCAACCGCATCAAGATTGACTACGACCTCAACACAAACAATACGCCCTATCCCGTGTTTGAGGAGTATGCCTACGGCTACGATAGGATGCGGGGCGGCCCAGCACTGCATTTGGAGACGGGTTACCTCTATCTCGGCAACAGCCGCATCGCCAACGTGTCAATATCGTTTGAGGCCACATACGCCCGCACCCGCGATTTGCGCGAATATGATTTCCGTGTGTTCGATGGCGTTCCGGTGGGCTACACCGACCCCAACAAGCGTTACAACTACCTGTATTACGGCATCCGCGTCAGCTGGAATATTCCCACCTATCAGCGGCAACCTGACGAATACTATTACAATTAAGACTTGGCGATGCTTTTTACTCTTGGGGTCTTGCTTTATGCTTTGGGTGTGCGCGTGGCGGCCTTTTTCGGCAATGCCAAGGCCAAGCAATGGGTGGAAGGTCGGCGAAAGCAACGCAAAGAGCTGAAAATCATAGATAAACTTTTGGGCAGACACAAGGGCAACGTGCCTGCGACCGACGGCGACTGGATTTGGTTTCATGCTGCCTCGTTGGGCGAGTTTGAGCAGGGGAGACCTGTCATCGAAGCCATCAAGAAGGATTATCCGCAATTCAAGATTTTGCTGTCGTTTTTCTCGCCTTCGGGCTACGAGGTGCGCAAGGACTATCCCTTGGCCGACGAGGTGCTGTATCTGCCTTCCGACACCGCCTTCCATGCCAAAAAATGGTTGCATCGGCATCATTTTGTGGCTGCTTTCTTCATCAAGTACGAGTTTTGGTTCAACTATATGCGAGCCTTGAAAAATGCGGACATTCCGTTATTCTATATCTCGTTGATATTCGATGAAAAGTCGTATTTCTTCAAGTCGTATGGCAATTGGTTCCGCAAGCAGTTGCTCAATGTGACGCATTTCTTTGTGCAGGACGAGACGACCGCTACCTTGCTGAAAGAGAATGGCTTCGACAACTATACCGTGTGCGGCGACACCCGTTTCGACCGTGTGGCAGCCATTGCAAAACAAGCCCGACCTTTCCCCGAAGTCGAAAAGTTTATCGGCGGTCGGAAATGTATCATCGCTGGAAGCACATGGCCGCCCGACGAGAAACTGCTTGAGGCTTTTGTGCCGAAACTTCCCGTCGATTATTGTCTTGTCATTGCGCCGCACGATGTCTCGGAAAGTCATGTCGCACAAATCGAGGCCATGTTCCCCGAGGCGCAGCGTTATACGGGTATCAATGCCAATCAACCAACGAAAATACTGATTGTTGACACGATTGGGATCCTTTCGCAACTCTACCAATATGCGCGGTTTGTCTACATCGGCGGTGGCTTCGGCGTCAATATCCACAACATTCAGGAGCCTGTCACTTTTGGCTGTCCCGTGGTGTTTGGGCCGAAATACGGCAGTTTCAAGGAAGCTGTGGATTTGGTGGCCATGCAAGGCGCGTTTTCTGTCAACGATGCTGCCGGATTGGAGGATATTTTCAGCCGTTTGATGAACGATGAGGCGTTTTTCAACAAGGCGTCAGCGACGTGCAAAACCTATTTGGAGCAGCAGGTTGGAGCCACCGAAAAGATCATGGAAGGCTTCAAAAATATCCTTTTTTTGCAAAAAAAGGCTTGAAGTGTTGTTTGTTTAATTTTATTGTCTAATTTTGAGGGCTGATTTCACGTTGAATTTCAGTCCGATAAAAATGGCAACTATGCAAGACAAACCTCAATCCTTACAGACCCCACGCTTGGGCTTGACCCACGGCGACATTAACGGCATCTCGTATGAAACCATCCTTAAAGCCTTTGCCGATGCACGTATCTTAACTCTGCTGACGCCCGTGCTCTACGGTCAGTCGAAGGTGTTGTCGTACTACAAAAAGAACTTCGAAATCGAGGATTTCAACTACTCGCTCACTCGCGACGTGCGACAAGCTTGGGCGCAGAAATTCAACATCATCAACATTGTTGATGGCGAGTTGAAGATTGAGCCTGGGCAATCCACGCAGGTCTCTGTCGAAATGTCGAAGTTGTCGCTGAAGATGGGCATTGAGGACTTGCGCAACGAGCACCTTGACGCTCTTGTGACAACACCGTCGAGCCTTGCTGTGGACACGAAACAAGCTCAAGTTTTTGCCGCTGTTTTCAACAATCCTGATATACTTCGGGTGTTGGTAAGCGACTTCATGCGTGTCGGTTTGGTCACCGATGACGTTCCTTTGCGGGAGGCCGTCGAAAAGATAGATACCGCGCTTGTGGTTCGCAAGTTGGAGGTTCTGTCGAAGGCTTTGAAGACCGATTTCGGCCTCAATGCGCCCAAGATTGCCGTGATGGGTCTCAATCCTCATGCGGGCGAGTTGGGCAGCGCCACGGATAACGATTGTGTGACACCTGCCATCAAGGAAGCCCAGAAACGGGGCGTTTATGCCTTTGGGCCGTTCTCGCCCGGTCGCATTTTCGTAAATGGGGCTTGGAAGAAATACGATGCGGTTTTGGCCATGACATACGAGCAGGGTGTCATGCCGTTCAAGTTGCTGTCGGTCAACGGAGGCGCTTGCTATTGGGCTGGACTTTCGGCGGTTTGCACTGCGCCTTTGCACGGTCCGGGATTCGACATTGCCAACACCAACCAAGCCTCGCCCGACCCGTTGCGCAAGGCCATTTATCTCGCAATGGATATTGTCCACCAACGGAAAGATTCTGAGGTTTTGCCCTCAAAAGAGAAATCGTCTGAGTGATGCTTTAGCCTGAAACCATGAAGACCCGTGAGTCCTTCCATTTGGAGTGACGCAGCATTTCGTTGGTGAAATGGGTGCGGCTGCCCACTTGGTCGAGCAGTTCCTTGGCCTTGTCGAACTGGCGCAACTCGCGGTAAATCTCCGGCACCTCAAGGTCAATCTGCTCTTCGGGATGTTTTTCCAACAAAGCCAAAAGGCGTTTCAGATTGTCGTTGAAGTCCTTGATATTCTTGATGAAAAGCTTCTCGCCACCGAGTATCATCTTGCGGTTTTCGTGCCACACACCGAAACTCATGAACCCATTGAGCAAGTATTTCAGGCGCACATGCTGGTGGTTGCGATGCAGGTCGTTGTAGGCCCACCACAGGAAACGCCGCAGGTAAATCTCCTTCTTGGGGTCGTAGTGGCTTTTCTTCAGGAAAGTCTTGTAGTGGTTGATGAGGGCCAGCTTGCCCTTGTTGTCGGAGAAGCTGATGCCAAAGAATCGCCACGTGTTCCACGAATAGATTTCTGCCTCGGGTTTCTCGAAAGTGATGAGCGGCTCGACAGGCTTTTCAATCCAAAAGACATGGCTGCACGAAGGGCACATCAGCATCTTCTGTGGTGTGGTGATAAGGTTGTCGTTCAGCACTTTACCGTCAGAATACAAGATAGACTGGTTGACCATCTCGGCCTTCAGGTTGCGACCTTCGAGCCAAGCTTGGCAATGCGGACATTGGAAGTAATACGAGTCGTATTTGAGCATCTTCTATCTTGTTTAACCTACGATTTCAGGCGGTAAAAGTAAGAAAGTTTTCATTTCCTGCCGAAATCGGCGGGAATTTCGCCCCAAATTTCCGTTTTCCATTTCAAAACTTTCACTTCCACAGTATTGGCGTTCAACCAATTCTCGGCGCGTTCAATCAGTTGGAAAAGGTAGTCGTTCTTGGCGTTGCGCTGCAATTTGGTCTTGCATTTTTTCTGCTTCACCCAAAGTTGCGCATTGACCGAGTCGCTGTAAATAGGCCAATTCCAACCGTTTTTCTTCTCCAAGGCAAGCGCGTGAACGATGGCCAAGAACTCGCCGATATTGTTGGTGCCGTTCTCAAAAACGGGGCTGCTGAACAATTGCTTTCTTGTCACGGGTTGGGTGGCAAAGTCAACAAACACGCCCTGATACTCCATCTTTCCAGGGTTGCCTGCACAAGCAGCGTCCACTGCAATGGCCGGACTCAAGGGTTGCTCCTTTGCCGTTGAAAGGTCGATAAGGGGCGCCACGTCCTTGCCCCAATATTTCTCGGGACCTTCCTTGAAAGCGGTTTCGGCACTCAGGCGGTCGGGGAAGCCCTTAAACTTGGCTCCGTTGCAGCCTGCAACTTCCTTCTCGCAAGTCTCCCAACTGCTGTAAACGCCCGGGTTGCGGCCCTGCCAAACGACGTAAAACTTATTCTTAGCCATAATAACAAAAATACCTAACCAACATTGTTTCAGTTGGTTAGGATGGTAGCCCCACTAGGACTCGAACCTAGATTTAAAGTTTAGGAAACTTCCGTTCTATCCCTTGAACTATAAGGCCAGCGGATTAAAACCGTTGCAAAAGTACGGAATTTTTCGGAATTGCAAGACTTCTGTTGAAAATCATTTCAAATCGAGCACGATGGGGCAGTGGTCGGAGTGCATCACTTGGGGCAGAATGCCCACGTCGGCAATGCGGTCGCGGAGGTTGTCGGTCACAACATGATAGTCGATGCGCCAGCCGAGGTTCTTGGCGCGGGCACCGGCACGGAAGCTCCACCAGCTGTATTGGTTGGGTTCCTTCACGAGCTGACGGAAGCTGTCGACGTAACCGTCGCTCAAAAAGTCCGTCATCCATTGGCGTTCTTCGGGCAAGAATCCCGACGAGGTGTCGTGTTTTCTTGGGTTGTTGATGTCGATGTCCTCGTGGCAGATGTTGTAGTCGCCCGAAAGCACCAACTGCGGCCTTTCCTTCCTTAACTCGTTGACATATTGGCGGAAGAAGTCCAACCACACCATCTTGAAGGCTTGGCGCTCGTCGCCCGTGGTTCCCGAAGGATGATAAACGCTCACTACCGAAAGGTCACCAAAGTCGGCGCGGAGGAAACGGCCTTCGTTGTCGTAAAGCGGCTCGTTCATGCCGTAAACGACATGGTCGGGTTCTTGTTTCGTGATGAGTCCCACGCCGCTGTAGCCTTTCTTCTGCGCGGGAAACCAATAGTGGTGGTAGCCCATCATCTCAAAGTCCATCAAAGGGATTTGGTCGGGCGTGGCCTTCAGCTCTTGAAAGCAGAGTACATCAGGTTGATAATCGTTGATCCATTGCAGCAGGCCTTTGTTGATGGCCGCACGGATGCCGTTCACGTTGTAGCTGACGATTTTCATAGGATTATGATTTAACGCCGCGAAGATAGTGAATTTATCCGCAAGAGGTGACAAGTCGTCTTGATTATTGGCTATTTTTGCATTCGATTTCAACCTTCACCATGTCAAACATCAACGACGAAAGGAAGCTCAACGAGCGTTATCGGATGATGACCGAGCAGCCCGTCAAAAGGCTGATTCTCAAGATGGCCGTGCCAACCATCATCAGTATGCTCGTGACCACCATCTATAATATGGTAGACTCGTTCTTCGTGGGTCATCTCAGCACGGAGGCGGTGGCAGGTGTGGGTGTCTCCTTCGCTTATATGGCTTTCATCAACGCCTGCGGATTCTTTTTCGGGCATGGCTCGGGCAACTATATTTCGCGCGCCTTGGGAGCCAAACATGGCGAAAACGCCGGAAAAATGGCGGCCACTGGCTTTTTCACCCCGTTGATTATCGGCACTTTGGCAGGTGCGATTTGCCTTGTGTTCATTTCGCCCTTATCAAGAGCGATGGGTGCCACCGACAGCATCTTGCCCTACTCCAACGACTACCTCCGTTTCATTCTGATGGCCACGCCTTTCATGATGTCGTCGCTGACCCTCAACAACCAACTGCGACTGCAAGGCAACGCCCGTTTCGGCATGATCGGCATCGCCTCGGGTGCCATCCTCAACATCATCCTTGACCCTATCTTTATCTTTGTGCTTGATTTGGGTGTTAGTGGGGCATCGTTGGCCACGGCGGTGAGCCAATGTTTTGGTTGGTGCGTCTTGCTTTGGGGCACTTCGCGACCGGGTAATGTGCATATCAAATTCAAAAACTTCACCCCCACCTTATTCTATTACAAGGAAATCACGCGGGGCGGCTTGCCTTCTTTGGCGCGACAAGCCCTTTCGGTGGTGGCCACCATCAGCCTCAACCGCATGGCGGTGCATTATGCTCTTCCAGGTAACGAAGCCTCCACTGTGGCGGCTTTCACTATCGTGTCGCGCATCACTATGTTCTGCTTCGCCATCGTTATCGGGTTCGGGCAAGGCTTTCAGCCCGTGTGCGGCTATAACTTTGGCGCCAAACTCTATGCGCGTGTCAAGGAGAGTTATATGTTTTGCATCACGCTTTCCACGGCCTTTCTGATTGTTTTGGCATCGGTGGTCTACATTTTCGCCCCCGACATCATCTCATGGTTCCGTGGCGAAGACCCCGAGCTCATCCGCGTGGGTAGTCAGGCCTTGCGCTGGCAGTGTATCGCCTTCCCCTTGATGGGCCTTTGCACCATGACCAACATGCTGTTCCAGAACATCGGCTACACATGGCAGGCCACCTTGCTCTCGATGTGCCGACAAGGTTTGTATTTCCTGCCCGCCGTTTTCATCATGCCTTGGCTGTTTGGCATCACAGGCCTCGAAGCCGCCCAAGCTGCCGCTGATGTTTGCACTTTCTTGACTTCTTTGCCGTTTGCTGTTGGGATTATCAGGGAACTTGGGGCGAAGGCACTCAACTGAACAAATTCTCCGCAGTCACCTCCGAGTCCACTATATCTTTGTTAACGCCTTCTGCAACACCGAAAGTGGTGACGAAAGTGCAATTCAACGCATAAGCCGTCTTTTCTTTGTCCTTGAACAGTTGCATTCTGCTACGAATCTCTGTTGCATAGTTTTTCTTGATAGTATAAGAGCCTACGCAAAACTTCATTTCGCAAAGGTTGATGGTTCGGTCGCCTCTTTCGATGACAAGGTCTATCTGTGCCCTTTTTCCTTTCTCGTTCTTGGGCGGAGTATAACGCCACGAAGAAGCCGATGTGGAGATACCAGAAATCCCAAGGCTTTTTCTGATTTGCGGCAAGTGTGTAAGGCAGACCAATTCAAAAGCATATCCTTGCCATGACTCCACGGAATGGGAATTGTAATTATGTGTCCACCATTGCTCATCTTTGCTATCCAAAGCATCAATGAATTTGTAGTAGAAAAGGGTATAAAAATCCACCAGCCTATAAAGCGTCCCCCTCGACTTGTTACCATACTGCTGGTACGAAACAATAAAATCACAACGCTCCAAATTCTTCAGCACAATGGTCAATCGGTCGCCTTCAAGAGAACTGGATTCCTGAAGTTCTGTATAAGTCATCCCGTCGTGGTTCCCATTCAAAAGAGACACTATCTCAAGGTATTTGTCGGCTTTATTGAAAACGGCGTTATACAATTCATCAAACTCGGTTCGAAGTTCCGAATTCTTACGGAAAAACAAACGATCTATATTTCCAATGAGCGTTTGTCCTGAATCCAACAGACTCAAATAGAAAGGAATACCACCCATTACCATATACAACTGAAGAATCTGGTATCTACTCCATCTGATGCCTCGACTGAACAGATATTCCTCTGTTTCCTTCAACGTAAAAGGACGAATATAGATGTTGTTGGTGATTCTCGCATGAAGGCCTCCCGGATTATCCACCAATTTATCCATCATCCAAGAAGAAGCAGAGCCACTGGCAACAAACATGATATCCTTTCTGCGTACGCCCCAACCATTCCAAAACGACTCCAATGCTTCCACAAACTCCGACTGTGGCGTGTCAATCCACGGCATCTCATCTATAAAGATTACTTTTCGTTTCTCATCGGGGAGGGATTCAATATATTCCTCCAACGCATCGAAGGCGTCTTCCCAAGAAGAGAATTTGGGTTGGAGTTTGAGTCCCGCCGCTTTTTTCAAAGCCTTCGCAAATCCACGAAGTTGCTTGACCTTCGACAACTTGTGTCCACCAACGTATGTAAAATCATAATTCTTGTCAAAAAACGTATCCACAAGGAAAGTCTTGCCCACACGTCTTCGGCCATACACAATCACGAACTCCGAGCGGTTACTTTCGTAACACCGTTTCAATTCCGCCATTTCCGCCTCACGGGCTATTATCTTGGAAGTTTTCATGCCAAATGCTTTTTATCACGATGCAAAGGTATTGAAAAATCCATACCAAAAACAAAAAAAGTGCGAACTTTTTGTACTTTATATCAAACATTTTTTCAGATAAAGTACATTTACCTCATAACTTTTTCTTTTAATAGGTGATTGATCAGAAGAACGGGTTTAATATTGGGATTATTCGGGAACCAAGGAAAGTCGCAAAAGCGTCCATAACTCGAAATTTTGTTGAGATATGGACACTTTTGAGTGTTATTGTCGGAACAAATCGTCCATAACAACCTCGTTTTGCACAATGCCGGAATGAATACCGCGCAAAACGCCGTAGGTGGTCACCATAGTTGTAGCAAGGCTTTTTCGG
>ONKQ01000028.1 GCA_900318465.1 uncultured Bacteroidales bacterium | reverse complement strand
GGACGACACCTCCTGCATGGTGGCCATCGCCAAGTTCTACTTGGAGTTCACCTGCGAAGAGAGCTGCGGTAAGTGCTCGCCCTGCCGTATCGGTAACAAGCGTATGCTCGAAATCCTCACCAAGATCACGGAAGGCAGAGGCACTATGGACGACCTTCAGGAACTCCGCAACCTCGCCGCTGTGATTAAGGATACCGCCCTCTGCGGTCTGGGTCAGACTTCACCGAACCCGGTGCTTTCGACCCTTGACAACTTCTGGGACGAGTATGTTGAGCACGTTGTTGACAAGAAATGCCGCGCTGGCGTCTGCAAGAAGCTCATGCGTTATGAAATTGACAAGGAGAAGTGCATTGGTTGCGGCGCTTGTAAGAAGAACTGCCCCGCCGAGGCCATCTCGAAGACCGACTACATCGCTCCCGGCCACAAGCTGCCTTCGATGATGATCGATCCTTCCAAGTGCATCAAGTGCGGTGCCTGTATCTCAACCTGTAAGTTCAATGCCATTTCTGTCAAATAAAATAGAGGAGGAGACATATTATGATTAATGTAACAATTGATAACAAACAGATTCAGGTCCCGGAAGGCACTACTATCCTGAAAGCCGCCCGTATGGCCGGTATCCATATTCCTACCCTTTGCTATTTTGAACTGGCAGGAATGAAATTTGAAAACAAACCCGGTGGCTGCCGCGTTTGCGTCGTCGAAGTGGTGAAAGACTTCAACGGCCGTCCGCGTCGTAACCTTGCCCCGGCTTGCGCCACCGACTGCGTGGAAGGCATGGAAGTGCTGACCCACAGCGCCCGCGTCATCAACGCCCGCCGCACTGTGGTCGAACTCATCCTTTCCGACCACCCGGCCGACTGCTTGACCTGCGCCAAGAGCGGCAACTGCGAATTGCAGAGCCTTGCCCAGTACCTCGGCATCCGCGAGATTCCGTTCAAGGGTGAACAGAGCCACTATCGCCAAGACATGTCGCCCAGCATCGTGCGCGACATGGACAAGTGCGTCATGTGCCGCCGTTGCGAGAACATGTGTAACAACATCCAGACCGTTGGTGCCCTGAGCGCCATCAACCGTGGCTTCAGTGCTGTCGTGGCTCCTGCTTTCGAGCAAGACCTCGTCGACTCGCCTTGCGTCATGTGCGGTCAGTGCGTGCAGGTGTGCCCCGTTGGCGCCCTCAGCGAGGTGGACGACACCCGCAACGTCATGGCTGCCATCAACAACCCGAAGAAGACCGTCATCGTCAACACGGCTCCCGCTACTCGCGTGGCCCTTGGTGAAGAGTTTGGTATGCCTGCCGGCACCATCGTCACCGGCCAAATGGCCGCTGCCTTGCGTCGCCTCGGCTTCGACTATGTGTTCGACACCGACTTCACTGCCGACCTTACCATCATGGAGGAAGGCACCGAGCTCCTCGGCCGTATCAAGAAGTTCATGGCTGGCGACAAGAGCGTCCGTCTGCCTATCCTCACTTCTTGCTGCCCGGGTTGGGTCAACTTCTTCGAGCACAACTTCCCCGACATGCTGGATGTGCCTTCAACCGCCAAGTCGCCTATGCAGATGTTCGGCGCCATCGCCAAGAACTACTGGGCAGAAAAGATGGGCATCAAGAGAGAAGACCTCGTCGTCGTCTCCATCATGCCTTGCTTGGCCAAGAAGTACGAAAGCAAGCGTAAGGAATTCTACAAGGATGGCAATCCCGACATCGACTACGTCCTGACGACCCGCGAGTTGGCCCGCTTGATCAAGCAGTTCAACCTCAACCTGAAGGATATGCCGAGCGAGGACTACGACGACCCGTTGGGCGAATCCACGGGTGCTGCCGTCATCTTCGGCGCCACTGGTGGTGTGATCGAAGCTGCCACCCGTACCGCTTACGAGGTGTTCACCGGCAAACAATGCCCGAAGATCGACTTCACCGAACTCCGTGGTATGGAAGGCATCCGCGATGCTTGGGTTGACTTTGATGGTACGCCCATCCACATCGGCATTGCCCACGGTCTGAGCAACGCTCGTACCCTCCTTGAGAGAGTGCGCGAAGGCAAGGAACAGTTCCACGCCATCGAGGTCATGGCATGCCCCGGCGGTTGCGTCGGCGGCGCTGGTCAGCCCTACCACCACGGCAACAGCGAGATCATCAAGAAGCGCACGGAAGCCATCTACCGCGAGGATGCTGGCAAACCGATCCGTAAGTCACACGAGAATCCTTCGATCATTAAGTTGTACAAGGAGTATCTTGGTGAGCCTTGCGGCCATCTGTCACACGAACTGCTGCACACCCACTATTTCGACAAGTCAGAACATGTTGAAATCAGCGAGTAATTCAATAACCAGTAAAAAATAGAAAGGAAATAAATATGGCAGTTATTAAATTATCAGAAGCGAAGATCAACTTCATCAAGGACGTCTGCAAGTCGTACGGCAACAAGCCGGGTGAGGTCATCAATGTGCTGCACAAGGTTCAGGGCGAGTATGGCTATCTGCCTGCTGAAGTCCAAGAATTAGTGGCCAAGGAATTGGGCATCCCGGTTTCGAGAGTCTACGGCATCGTGGGCGAGTATCCGATTAGCGTTTGCTTGGGTACTGCTTGCTACGTGCGTGGTGCCGAGAAGGTGTTAGACGAACTGAAGCGTCAGTTGGGCATCAACGTCGGTGAAGTCACTCCCGACGGCAAGTTCTCACTGACCTGCCTCCGTTGCGTCGGTGCTTGTGGTCTAGCCCCCGTCATCGAAGTCGGTGACAAGGTCTACGGCCGTATGACCCCCGACCGCGTGAAGGACGTGCTCGCTGAGTACAAATAAGCCGCACACCTATTAATATTAATAGGTATCTGAAAAATCCCTGCCCGATTGGGTGGGGATTTTTCTATATGTTTTGCTTACTGAACAGATTTGAACGTAAAATGTTCAGTATGTAAAACATTTTAATCAAATATTAGGGCAAATTTCTTCTAAATGTTCAGTATATAAAACATTTTTCTTTCAAAAGTGTTTTATGTATTGAACATTTATTGCATCTGCCGATGAGGAATATGTGCTTGGCAACAAGATTCCTCTTTGGCTTTTCGGATTTTTGTATTGAATTACATGGAATTGTATGTTCTAAGTGATTAATAAATTACAATTTCTGTAAATTCGTGTATAATTCCTGATAATTCGTGTTTTAAGAAACATGAATTTCCACAAATTGACTATGAATTTTTCATTAATTACAGATTTCCGTAAAACTTCTTCCTAATTCTACCCAAGCAAACGGTTTTCTTTCTACTCTGTGCCTTCACAAAACGAAAGTCTAATCGAAAGATGTGATTTATTTCGCATAAAAATTGGTATTTGAGGCTTTTATAATATAAAAAGCATTATTTTTGCAGCCGAGATTTGAACATTTCGTAACGTAGATTTGAACATTTTGTAATGGAGATTTGAACATTTCGTAACGGAGATTTGAACATTTTGTAATGAAGATTTGAACATTTTGTAAGCAAAAATTGAACATTATGGAGTTTAGAAGACCGATATTTTCAGAAGTCCTCGACCGAATGAACGAGCCACGGCGATTCATCCAAGTGCTGGCTGGGCCACGTCAGGTTGGAAAGTCCACATTGATGGATCAGGTGTTGTCTGATTGCCAATTGCCGAACTATCTTTATAATGCCGACGGCATCGATGAGGAAGACACGGATTGGGTTCGTCGGATTTGGGAAAGCACCAGAAGCCAAATGGATACACGGCAACAGACCGAGGCGGTACTCGTCATTGACGAAATCCAAAAAATCAGGAATTGGAGCGAGATTGTCAAGCGTGAATGGGATGCCGATACACGAAGTCGCCGACAACTGAAGGTGTTTCTCCTTGGCTCTTCAAGGTTGATGTTGCGTAAGGGATTGACCGAGTCGCTTGCAGGTCGCTTTGAGTTGATAAGATTGGGTCATTGGACTGCCAAGGAAATGAGCGACGCTTTCGGCTGGACGCTCGATGAGTGGATTTATTATGGAGGCTATCCCGGCACGGCGGCTTTTGTCAAGGACATACGACGCTGGCGGAAATATGTTAAAGAGTCGCTCGTGGCTCCAGCCATCGAAAAAGATGTCATCATGACTTCCAACATCTACAAGCCCGCCTTGATGAAGCAGTTGTTTGAAATAGGTTGTTCGTATTCGGCTGAATTGCTGTCGCTTACCAAGACTTTGGGCCAATTGCAGGATGCTGGCAATGTTACTACTTTGTCCTCCTATCTGGGGATTCTTAACGAATGTAACTTACTGACTGGCTTGCAAAAGTTTGCCAACGACGAAGCCCGCCGTTACCAGTCGGTGCCCAAATACCAGGTCTATAACAATGCCCTCTTAACTGCTTATCGTGGAACCACTTACGAGAAAGACCGAACCAATACCAATGTTTGGGGCCGTTGGGTGGAGTCTGCCGTGGGTGCCTATCTGCTTGGTGGTGCCGACGAGGGAGGCTACAAGGTGTATTATTGGCACGAGCGTTCCGATGAAGTCGATTATATCATTGTGCGTCAAGGGGATGTAATTGCATTGGAAGTAAAAAGCGGTCGGCGCGGGATGAATAGCGGCTTGCCTAAATTCCGCGAGCGATTCCACCCAAAACGTGACCTTGTCATTGGGACGGACGGCATTCCTTTTGCCGACTTTTTTAATATGAATATTGAAGATTTGTTCTAACAAAAACCCCTCCACTTCAACCGAAACGGAGGGATTCATTTTTTGATAGGGCAGGGGTCTCACCCCTTAACGGCCTCGGCCACTGCCTTTCCAAGGTTGTAGAGCTTGTCCCAATCCTCTTCGCGGATGGGGGCGCCTTTCACTTCGACGCTTTCGGCCACGAGATTCCACTTGCCTTCTTCAGCATATTTGGCGAGGGTTTTCACGCCGCCGCCGCTCCAACTCATGCCGCCAAAGAGACCATAAACCTTGTCCTTCGGCTTGAACTCATTGATTTCATGAGTCAAAAGGGTCATATTGGGGAACATGCTGGCGTAGTGGGCACAGGCTCCGATGATGACACCTTTGTATTTCCAGATGTCGCTCATGATGAACGAAACCTCGGTCTTGGCCACATCATAGACTTTCACTTCCTTGATGCCCGCCTCGGCTGCGCCACGTGCCACGATGTCGGCCATCACGCCGGTGTTGCCGTGCATCGAGCCGTAGACGACGACCACGCCTTCTTCGCTCTCTTGCTTGCTCCATTGGGTGTATTTGCCAATGACCCAAGCCAAATTGCTACGCCAAACGAGGCCATGTGAAGGGGCTATCATCTTGATTTCCAAACCGCCAAGTTTCTCGATGGCTTTCAGGGCTTGCATGGCCACCTTGCCGACGATGTTGGCGTAGTAGCGGCGCATGTCGTCCTCGTAGAAGGCCAAATTCACTTGGTCATCGAAGATGCCTCCGTTCAAGGCACCGAAGCCGCCAAAGGCGTCGTTGCTGAAAACAATGCCGCTCGTTTGCTCGTAAGTCACCATCGATTCGGGCCAATGCACCATCGGCACCATGAAGAACTGCAAGGTGTGCTTGCCAAGGCTCAAAGTCTCGCCTTCAGCCACGGTTTTCTTGTTCTCGATGGGACCATAAAATGCTTCAAGCGGTGCAAAGGTTTTGGAGTTGCCCACCACCTGCACTTCGGGCCATTCGCGAAGCACCGCTGCGATGCTACTGCTATGGTCTGGTTCGTCGTGATTAATAATAAGGTAATCGACTTTGCGGCCTTGCAGCACCGATTTGATTTTGAAAAGATATTCCTCGATGAAGCCCGCCTCAACGGGGTCAATTAAGGCAACTTTCTCATCCACAATGAGGTAGGAATTGTAGGAAACGCCGTTGGGCAGTTCGATATGGTTTTCAAAACGGTCGGTGCGGCGGTCGTTCACGCCGACGTAATAAATGTTTTCGGTTAATTTTATTTGTTGCATAATTATAGAATTTCTTCAAAATCCTCTTTTCCGTGTTTGCAGATTGGACATTCGATGTCGTCGGGGAGGAAGTCGCCCTCATAGACGTAGCCGCACACCTTGCACACCCAGCGACGTTTGCCGTCCTTGGGTTTCTCGGCGGGCTGCGGTTTGGGTTTGATGTTCTTTTGGTAATAGTCGTAGGTCACGGAAGGCACGTCGGAAAGCACCTGAGCATCAAGCACATCGGCGATGAACATGGTGTGTGTGCCGAAGTCGATGCTCTTGGTGACGCGGCAGGCCAAATAAGCGTTGGTGTATTTCGGGATGTAGAGCACATGGTTCAAGGCGCGGTGCTCGGCCTCGCAGTTGGCGAACTTGTTCACTTTGCGCCCGCTTTGGAACCCGAAATGCTCAAACACCTTCATCGGCGTTTCGGTGGTCAGCATCGAAACATTGAATACGCAAGAGTCCTTGATGAGGTCGTGCGTGTAGTTGCCCTTGTTGACGGTCACCGCAATTTGCAGCGGGTTGCTCGTGACCTGAATCACGGTGTTCACGATGCAGCCGTTGTCGATGTTGTCGTAGTTGGTGGTAAGCACATAAAGGCCGTAGCCTATGTTGAATAATGCCTTGGTATCCATTATTTGTTGCATTAATTGACTAAGGACGAGGGACTTAGGACGGGGGATGCCCTCCAGTCCTATAGTCCTATGTCCTAAGTCTCTCGTTTATTCCATGACAGAAAAACTGTCCTTGCCGATGCCGCAAAGCGGGCATTTCCAATTGTCGGGAATGGCCTCAAACGGGGTGCCGGGGGCGATGCCGCTGTCGGGGTCGCCTTGTTCTGGGTCGTAAACATAACCGCAGACGTCGCAAACGTACTTTTTCATCTTGATATAGTTTAAAGGTTAGTATTGAGTGGGCAAAAATAGGATTTTTTATTCATTCTGCAATGCCGAATCTTATTCAATGAAAAAATTCACCTGCCTTGCGCGAATTTTTTTGGCGACAATGCGCTTGTCGCGGTCGAGGACGTAAAGCAGGGGCGTGGTTTCGATGTCGTAAGCGTCGTAGATTCCATTGAGTTCTGTCGGATTTGTCACCTGAAAGTTTTGAATGGGGGATTCTGAACCGTTTCCTTTTGGTCGTATTTCAAATCCGCCTGAACTATCAAGGTTCGAGTCGATGGCGAGAATGGTGATATTGCTATGGCGTTGTGCAACCGAATCCAAGTCCAGCATTTCATCATGGCAGACGTCGCAGTCGTGGTCATAGAAAAACAAGACCGTGAATTCGTTTTCAATGGATTGTAAATCAATGGAATCGTGGAGTTTGATGTTCGGTGCAGTGTTGTACAGTGCCAGCCTTCTCAACCGTTCTGCCTTTTTGCGAATCATGGACAAGTTACGCTTATCCAAGTCCTTGATTTCCAATTGGGAAAAGAAATGGTCGTAAAGGTAGACGAACACTTGGTCTTGGCTCATGTACTCGGGGTTTTGGTATTTCTCCAACAGGTGCCAAAGGATGAAATCGCGAAGCTCGGTGTTGTATTCGGTTCTCTCTATCAACCTGTTGATTTCCAAAGTGATGGAGTCGGGTAGGGGAGCCACTAACTTGTCGAAATAGAAATCCAACTGCGATGCCAACAGCGGGTTGTTGTCCGTTGGTCCGTCGAAAGTCTCTATGCCGTCCCAGAAATGGGCGTTTTGTGCCATGCCCCAATGGGTGACGAGCAAGAACAAAAAGATGAACAATTTCGATTTCATGGTGCAAAAATAAAAACAATTCCTAAATTTGCAGCTGAAACAAAAGAGGAATTATGGAGATTTATCACAAAACCATCAAAACATTCAAAACTGCTTTGCGAGCAATGGCGGCTACACAACCATGTCGCCGCAGGAAAGCCGCCAGTTGGCAGCTTTCCTATGATTTTATGAAAAAGCTTGTTTTGATTTGTTTTGTGAGTTTTGTGATAACAACAATAGTGTCAGCCCAAAACGAGCCCATCCGCATCGCTTTCTGGAACATGGAGAATTTCTTCGACCCCTTTGTGGACAGCACGAAATCGTACAACGCCTTTACCGAGGACGGTATGCAGCATTGGACGAAGAGCCGATTTTACAAGAAACGCAACAACATGTATAAGGCCATTCTTGCCATGTCGGAGAACAGGCCTATCGGCATCATGGGCGTGTGCGAGGTGGAAAACGAGTATGTGTTGAGTGCCGTTTTTGAACAGACTCCGCTGAAAAAGCACAACTACCGCTTTGTGCATTACGAAGGTCCCGACAAGCGCGGCATCGACCCGGCCATTGTGTATTCCTTGGACTGTTTTTCGTTGGTGGAAAGTGCCGTTTTTCCTTATTACAATCCCGAAGACACCGCCTATCATTCAAGGGACATTTTGTATGCCAAGTTCATTGACCAACAGGCTGATACGATTCATGTTTTCGTCAACCACTGGCCGAGCCGTTATAGTGGCGAGTTGGAAACGGTGGGTTCGCGTTCATGTGCTGCTGCCATTTTGCGAGCCAAGGTCGATTCCATTTGTGCTTCGATGCCCGAAAATTACCAACTGAAAATTATCATCATGGGCGACCTGAACGACTGTCCCACCGACCCAAGTGTCTACGATGTGCTGCGGGCGCGCCATCCGAGCGAGATGGAGGAAGGCTGCTTGGTCAACCTGTTCGGGAAAAACGACAGTTTGGGTTTTGAGGGCACTCTGAAGCATCAGGCCGATTGGCAGGTTTTCGACCAAATCATTGTCACCCCTGCCGTGATTGAGGATAGGGAAGGGCTTCATTATAAAGAAGGTAGCGCACGAATCTTTCATGCCGATTTCATGTTGGAAGACGACGATACCTATCACGGGAAGAAGCTGTTCCGCACCTATATCGGGCCGCGCTACTTTGGCGGCTTCAGCGACCATCTGCCGGTTTACATTGATTTGGAACAAAACGTTTCCCAAATCGAAAAATAGTTGTAATTTTGCTGCCGAAAAGCAAACGGGAAAAATGGAAACAATCACTTTGCAATATGATGCTACCAATCCGGCAATAAAAGGATTGATAGCCGCTTTGCTGAAACTCGATGGCATCAGTAAGGCCAAGACGACAAAAAAGAAATCGGGTCTTGACGAAGCCATTGACGACTTCAAGAACGGACGCACCACCAAATGCCGCGACTTTGACGATTATTTGAAAAAAATAAACGAATAAGCCCATGATGAGCATTGAATTTTCCAGCAGGTACAAGAAATCGTACAAGTTGGCAAAAAGACGTGGCCTTGATGTTTCTTTGCTTGATGATATAGTGCGCCAATTGGCTGAAGGTATCCCTTTGGACCCCAAGCACAAGGATCACCAACTTTCGGGCAACTACAAGGCTTTTCGTGAATGCCATGTTCAATTCGACTGGGTGTTGGTGTACCGTATTGTGAGAAATCGTTGTTTGCTTTACTTGTTTGATACGGGAACACACGAAGATGTGTTCTGATTTTTCAAAAACCATTTTTTGTTATGTGGGTAATCCTTTCCCTGACTTCAGCCGTCCTTTTGGGCTTTTACGACATCTTCAAGAAACAGACCGTCGTCGGCAATGCCATCATTCCTGTGTTGTTTTACAGCACTATGATTAGCGGCCTGCTGTTTTTGCCTTTTGTGCTGCTGTCGCACTTCAATCCGGGCCTTTTCGAGGGCGACTTCATGCAGAAACTTTTCATCGAGCCGCTGACTCCGCGCCAGCACCTGCTCATCATGGGCAAGACCGCGCTCATTCTCTGCTCGTGGATGTTCAGCTACTCGGCCATGAAACACCTGCCCATCACGGTGGTGGGGCCTGTCAACCAGCTGAGGCCGGCCATCACCGTCATCCTGATGTTTTGTGTTTTCCATGAAAGCCTGACTTGGCTGCAAGGCACTGGTGTGGTTTTGGCTATCATCTCGTTCTACTTCATGAACCGCTCGGGCAAGTTGGAGGGCATTGAGTTCAAGTCGAACAAGTGGGTGTATATGCTGCTCGGTTCGGCGATTTTGGTGGCCTTTAGCGGCGTCTACGACAAGTTCCTCCTCAGCAAGGAGAGCATCTCGCCTGCCACCATTCAGGCGTGGTACACGATTTACGACTTCCTGATGATGGCGGTGCTGTTCTTTTTCATTTGGCTTCCGAAGCGCAAGGAGCAACCCTTCGAGTGGCGTTGGGGCATCGCGGCAATGGCTGTGTTTGTCACCGTGGCCGATGTCATCTACCTGACGGGTTTGAAACAGGAGGCTGCCGTTGTGGTGCTCATTCCTCTTATATTATACGGCGTGCGCCTTGTGGTTTCATTTGTCTATGGCATCTTCGGCTTCCACGAGCAGAACATCAAGAGCAAAATCATCCCCCTGTTGATGGTCTTGGCGGCCTTGGTGTGCCTTTGCCTTAAGTCGTGAATAAACTTGAGTTTTAGCAGCGAAAACATAATGTTGACACATTGGAATATGGTGACAATGCAAAAAAGTCTAAAAAGGCATTTTTTTCATTGAAAAATCCTCCATTTTCCGTGAAAAAATAACGACAATGGGTTAGAAATATTCCCTTTTATTTTTGTTTGTTTATAACTTATTGATAATCAGTTAGTTTCACCCCACCCCCTACAAGAAAAAAATGTGAAAAGGAATACAATTATTGGAAGATTATGCGTACTTTTGCACGATTTTTGCTATTAAATATTTCTTAAATAAATATTTTAAATAAATATAATTTTTCTTAAATAAATGTTTTAAATAAATATAAATGTGAATAGTAAATTATATGGTTATGAAGAGAATACATATTACGACAAATAAACAAAAGAGATGCGGCCTTGCATTAATTATTGGGGCTGTTTTGCTTGCTCCGTTTTTGGGATGGGGACAAACACCCACTACAATTACCGATGTGGCTGGACTGAACGCAATGACCGCCACGGGCAATTATGTTATTGGGGCTGACATTGACGCGTCGGGATACACCCCCACTAATAATGTTTTCTCTGGCCAATTTGACGGTGCCGGCCATACCATCAGTGGCCTTACCAACCCCCTCTTTGTCACTGCTAACAATGCCGTGATACGCAATGTCAATCTTAAAGGGGTCAATATTACCAGCACTTCATATCCTGCTGATACTGTGGGTGCCATAGCTTGCGTAGCCACGGGTTATACCCGCATCTATAATTGTGGCATTTTGCCCAACACGAAAGACTTCCTCGATGGTGACCATCCCAGCGTTGAAGCAACGAATTGTGCCGGAAGCATTGTGGGCAGCTTGCGCGATGACTCACGCGTGGTGAACTGTTTCAGTTATGCCGATGTGAGCAGCACCAGCAACAATGCCCGCGCCGCCGGCATTGTGGGTCATAATACTTTTGCCAGCACCGCTCAAGTGTCAAACAACAAGTATTATAAGCTGCGCACCATGGTGGTTAACTGCATGTATTACGGCGACATCACCAGTTCAAATATTTGGCCTGTCTATGGAGGAGAGAAGATAACCAATAGTGGTAACAACAGCATCAACAACTACAACTTCTACAGCGATAGTTGTTCATTCTCCCCCGCAGCACAGAGCCCAGCAACTACTCATAAATACAATTGTTCTTGGCCAGCCCGTTACGACTACCTTACCCGTTACGAGTTCCATCGTTCCTTGCTCAACAGCAACCGCGAGCTGTGTGGTTGGTGGGTGGGTGCATCATCAGCACCTTCTACTATGACCACAGCCCAAGTGCAGGCTGTGCCCAAGGATGCTTCGCTCATGGCTAAATGGGTGCTTGCCCCCGAAGAGGCACCATTCCCCATATTGAAATCTCCTGGCTATTACCCTTCTCCCATTAATAAGGATGCTGATGCTGCATGGCGCATCTCAGCTAATGAGTGGGAAGGCAAGAAACTGGGCACATTGGATGTCACAGTCAAAAGTGGTGACCATTACACTGCTTCTGATGTGCAACTCACCCTCGTTATCACTGACATGGACACCTTGCGCGGCGATTATTGCTATTGCAAAGTGCAACTGCCTTATTACAACACCGTGTTTGGCAACCCGAGCAGCACCAACTGGACAACGAAATATGCCGGTAACTACACGAATTATGCGGTGACGGGATGGGAAATCACAGATGTTACAGGCGGCACAGAAGGGACCTTTGTGGCAGATTGGCAGAATGGCTATAATTTCGCCGACCGCGACTGCACCAAGAAAGACAAATACAGCGTGAGTGGCCGCATCTTCGCCCAAGGCGGTTTCTATTATGTGCCTAACGGCGTTACGGCCATCACCATCAAAGCCCATTGGGGAAAAGCAGTCTATTTGGGCAATGGTGATTTCTACTATGATAGAGTTGATTTCAAACATGATAATAATAAGCCAGGTACGGCTTTTGCCCCATCTGGTGCTCGCTCCTCTACTCTTGAAAACGGACAAACTCTTCGTTCTGGCAAGATTAAGCAAGTGGCAACTGACTATTTCACTGCTGGAACAGATGTTTTCGACAATGCTCTTGTGCTTGTCGGCAACCATCAGTATTGCACAGGTAATGAGAGTGTCGATCCAAGTCAACGTGCCTTCACCATTATGAGTCCCGATTTCGACTTTGACAATGAGCCAGACTATTGTCTTGAGTGGCAGTTGGGTCTTAATACAAATCGATATAGTATTTGCCCCATGCGTATAGACTTTCTTCCCGTAGTGGAGATTGGTCTTGGCCTCAAGAAGGACGGATCCACCCAGTTTTATTCATTGGGCTGTTACAATCCGTTAGGCCACTTCGAGGTGACTGAAACTGCCTTGATTCGATTCGGACAGTATGAGTTTAGCAATAAGAATCGTAGTGCTACATTGTATGCCCCTCTCATTTTGAATGGTGGCATTTACGAGCAATATGTGAAAGGTAATAGTGCTATTGCCTGGTCAACTGCTGATGATAAGATTAATTACATCATCGTAGGTGGCAATGTGTATATGTATGGTTTTACGCCTGGAGCTCATGTCAACCAAAATGCTGCTTTTCCAACCCGCCATTGTGCAGTCAATGCCCTTGGCGGCAAGTTTGACAAATTCTTTCTTACAGGTAACTTTAACGAGAGAGTATCTCCTAATCAGGACAGTCCACATGCCTACATTGACGGCGGCAAGTTCGACCATGTGGCCGCTGCCGGAAAGGAGGGTATCTATGGTGATGTCACTTGGCGCATCAACCATGCCCGCATCAAAGAGTTTTACGGCGGTGGTGTCATGGCCCAAGCTACAGGTAATAATTACAAGATAGTGAAAGGCTCCATTGATGTGGTCATCGACAACAGCATTGTCGACAAATATTGCGGCGGTCCCAAGTTTGGCGACATGGTATCCGGCAAAACGGTCACAACGAGTGCTACAGGCACTACTTTCGGCGTGTTTTTTGGAGCCGGCAATGGTGGTACCAACTATATGCAGTATGCTAGCACTGATAACGTTGCCGCACCAATAGACGATGTCTCCGGATGGGCTGGTACCGTCAACAGCAATTATCACCCCCAACGATATCGCAGTCGGGATCAGGGCTATGAAGCCGATTATGAATACGAGGTCATTAATACTTCTACTGGCACCCAAAATAATACGGTCGTCAACCGTAGCTATTACTTCTCCGCGCAGTTTGCGACTACGAACACGGGCCGTGTCACCAACACGCTCAAGGATTGTATTGTAAAAAAGAATTTTTATGGAGCAGGAAATTTGGGCGGTGTAAACGACAACGTCATCTCAACGCTGACCGACACGGAAGTGCGAGGCTCGGCATACGGCGGTGGTTATTCTGCCTCCATTCCTGAGGTCAGGATTTATAATAAGGACAAGAATTGTCCCGTCGTTGATATCTATAGTGGTTATATCGCGCCTCCAACGAGTGGCACATTTACATCTTATATATGGAGTAACCATCCTTCGCTTAACACGAGTCACCCTGCCGGTGATGGCATTTTCTTTACGGAAGTACTTCTTGTCGACCTTGGTAAGGTCACTGGCAATGTCGACTTCACCATCCAAGGCAAAAGCACCATCGGCACTATGGAGAACGGTGTGCTGAAGCCAGGCACGGGCAACGTGTTCGGCGGCGGCGACGAGAGTGCCGTGGGCGGCAGTACCTTGGTCAAGGTGTTGGACCAGACCAAGGTGTTCGGCAACATCTATGGCGGCGGTAACATGGGCGAGATTGGTGGCGATACGAAAGTGATCATCAACGGTGTCACACCACAACCTTGAGTTTGAGAATGAGTTGAATACAAGAGGAAACGACAATGAAGAAACTACCTATAGGCATACAGAGTTTTGAGAAGCTGCGCGACGGCAACTATGTTTACGTCGACAAGACGCGCTTGGTCTATGACCTCGCACACAGTGGAGGCAGTTACTTCTTTTTGTCGCGTCCGCGTCGCTTCGGCAAGAGCCTGCTGCTCACCACGCTGAAAGCCTATTTCGAAGGCAAACGTCACCTCTTCGAGGGTCTTGCCATCATGGAACTGGAGCACGACTGGAAGCAACACCCTGTGCTGCACCTGGACCTCAACACGGGCGACTACACCTCGGTGGAGGGACTGTGGGACATGTTCCGCAGTCATGTCATCCGTTGGGAGAAACAGTTTGGCGTGACACCGCAAGACGAATCCATTCCGACACGTTTTGCCAGCATCATCAATTCGTTGGATGATGTGGTCGTCCTCCTTGATGAATATGACAAGCCACTGATTGAAACACTCGACAAGCCAGAATTGAATACGGCCTTCCGCGAGCGTATGCGTAGCATGTATTCCGTCCTGAAAACCTGCGATGCCCACATCCGTTTTGCCATGCTTACTGGCGTGAGCCGTTTCAAGGACTTGGGTATCTTCAGCGGTCTTAACAATCTCGAAGACATCACACTTGATAGGTCAGTAGCCACCATTTGCGGTTTCACAGAAGACGAGTTGCATGACAATTTCGGCGAATACATCAGTTTGTTTGCCGAGCAAGAGGGGATAGGGGAGAACGAATTGACCGCAAGGCTCAAACAGATGTATGATGGTTATTGCTTCGCTCCAGATGCCGAAGGAGTGTATAATCCTTTCAGTTTGCTTAATGCGCTGAAACAAAAGCGTTTCAGCAACTTTTGGTATCAATCGGGGACTACCACATGGCTAATGAAACAGTTGGATATTACCTCGTCAGGTCTCGAGCAGTTCTCCAACGACTGCGTGGTGGCCCGTACGCTGGTCGATGATGCACGCATAGGCAGCAACCCCATCGCCTTGCTCTATCAGACAGGCTATCTCACCATCAAAGGTTACGACCGCGACTTTGACGCTTACCGTCTTGGCTTCCCGAACCGCGAAGTGGAGAGTAGCTTTATTGACTCGCTACTACCTTATTTTACCACTAAAAACGATGCAGAAGCCACCTCGTTCATACAACGTTCCACAGTTGCCTTAAAGAAAGGCGACCCCGAGGAGTTCTTATATCAGATGCAGAGCTTCCTTGCCGGTGTGCCTTACGAGTTGGTTCGTCCCGACGAGAACTGGTATCAGACCGTGGTCTACCTGCTATGCCGCTTGTTGGGCTTCTATACCCAGGCCGAGTATCACACCTCGCGCGGCAGGGTCGACATGGTGCTTCAGACACCTTATTATATTTATGTCTTTGAATTCAAGATTGACCTCCCCGCCGTGGTGGGCGCAAGGCAAATCGAAGAGCGCGACTACGCCCTTCCTTTCGCTTCCGACCCACGCAAATTGTTCCGTGTGGCGGTGAGTTTCAATACAGAAAAACGCAATATTGACAATTGGGAGATTAAAACCGATAATCCATGACGAAAAGCATTATACCAAACCATCATCTGAAAATGAAGAGAAAAAGCATCAATATGGAGAATGTAGTACGCAAGCTGGCAGTTTGCTGCCTGTTGCTTTTTGCTTTTGCCGGAAGCGTTGCGGCACAGAACGACCCGTTGCATGTCATCAAAAAAGGCGACCATTATCTGGCGCATGTTGGAACATACGACGCTGAAAACGACACCACCATTTGGAGCTTGCAGGATGCTGCCTCGTTTGACCCCGCCACATGCTTATGGCATTCGGGCAACACTGCCAATGTTCTTGGTCTTCACCACAACTACTATTTCATTGACAGCTATGGCAAATACCGCTTCTTGGCGGCTCCCTTGCTGCCCAGTGGCCAACTTTCGCTTTCCGCGACATTGCCGTCTATTCAATTGTTGAGAAACACGGACCAGATTTACTACTTCTACGACTGGGATCCAGATCAATATGGTGCAGGCGTGGCTCGCGGTCACAAACATGTTGAAGCTACCAATATGAATGATTGTAGTTTTAGTTGGAGTGACCCGGAACATCCCGATAATGGCGAGTGCTGGGAGGCGTATTGGGTGGAATACGATAATGGCACTTGGGAACTGTCAGCGGCAAGCAGTTATAATATTCCTCCCAATGGCTCAAGGTACCGCTCTGTGTCGATTACAGACCATGACGAAGAAATAACAGGTATCACCAGCGGTTTGCTCCCTGATTTGCAGGATTTTACGATGGAGTTTGGGACGAGTTATTCTCCTTCTATAACCATCCCTGGTGAAGTAACCGCTGGAAGCTATACTCCTGCATATACCACCTACGTTTTTGAAGGAGTTACGCACAATTTCTATGGCGGCGTGGATCACGGGACTGTTGCACCTTCGGCGACGGAATATAGTGGAAGCTATGTGTCATTGGAGTGGACGATTACAGGCGATGGGGCTTTTTACATCTCCTTTGATGAAACAGAGCATTATACAAGCACCGATTCTGAAACGCCGACGATTTATTATAACAGGCCGAACACCACCGGACACCACACGGCGACGTTGACGCTTACCGTGACCTATGTAGATAGCCAAGGCCAGTTGTCCACACAGGAACGCACCGCCACCATCTCGCTGAGGTCGGAGTGCCTCAACCCTGGGCAGGCTGCCACCCCTGTGGTTAGCTACGAGGGTGTCACCGTGTCGTGGTATCCTACCGCTTCACAATATAGGGTGTATTTGACCACGGATCCCAATACGTGGACGGAGTTTTATGAAGTGGGCGATGTCACCTCATATACTTTTACGGGTTTGGCTTACGAAACCCAATATTATTACAAGGTGGTGGCCTATTGCAATGGTGCATATCTTGATATTGAAGGTGCTACTGCATTTGATTTTATGTCCAAGGGAGAAGCTGGACTGTTGGTTTATGGCGCCGTCTTCGGTGGTGGCCGTATGGGCGACGTAGTTGGCAAGACCGAAGTGGCCATCATCAACTGCGACAGCATCCATGCCGTGTATGGCGGCAACGACATCGCCAGAACGGTGGAGGGCGACAACGGCGCAACCATCACCTTGGGTGTTGATGCCGACGACCCCAACGACTTCGACGATTTCGGCACTACCAATGCTCCCATAAGGATTGGCGACGTTTATGGCGGCGGCAATGGCTACTATGCCTACAACGGCACCTCTTTTGAACCAGCTTCATATAATACGAAGTATATCATTGTCCCCAATGCCAGTATTTTGAATTTGACGATAGGCCAGCAGTTGGGCGACACGGTTTATACCAATTTTAATAGCGAGAATGATACCTTGGTTTCACCTACCATCAAAAAGGCCAAAATCACGGTGACCAACGATTACGTTAAGATTGATTCTGTCTTTGGTGGTGCCAAAAACGCCATTCTGAATGCAACGAGCGATGATGTGATCATCAACATCCACGGTGGCACCATCTTCACCGTCTTCGGCGGCAACAACTATGGTGGCTCGTTGGGATACCAATCCCAAGAACGCATCTTGGTCACCAATACGACCACAGAAACGGGTAACAACTATCATAATGGTGTCCTTGGCCGAGACTTCGGCATAGGCTATCTCTTCGGTGGCGGCAACAAGGTGCAAGGCCAAAATGTTTACGTCACAGTGGAAGGCGGCCAGATTGACACCATCTTCGGCGGAGGCAACGAAGCCGATGTGCGCTCAACCGAAGTAAAAGTACAATGCGCTTTGGGCGCTTATGATGATAACACCGGTGCATACGGCAAAGTGTACACTAATGCCTTGAACGACAGTTATTCAAGCGGAGATTTGACCAACGAATCCATTAAAGCCAACTATCCTTGGAACCGTTCCGGCATCTACAATGTACGTACCCTTTTTGGCGGCAACAACCGGGCTTCCATGGAAGGCGTACCAACGCTTACCCTCACTTCGGGAGGCATTGGCACCGTGTATGGCGGTGGCAACGAGGGTGATATGCTGGCTCAGGAAGAGACCACGATAGAAGCTCCGAACACATACGGCACTGCTCCCGTAAGTATGGATGTCAAATACGGCACCCACGTTAAGATGAACAGCCCTAATATCCTGATCGACTTACTTTACGGCGGCTGCCAGAAGAGTAATGTGGACTACAGCACATGGACGGAAATCATGGAAGGCCATGTGGGTACCGTCTATGGCGGCTGCAACATCAGTGGCGATGTGGGTAGCACACGCGCCAACCCGAATGTGTCCAGCAATCCACCTTCGGAAGCATATCAGGCTGTTCAAGGTGGCACCTACGTCAAGGCAACAGGCGGTGTCGTCTACAACAATCTTTTCGGAGGCAGTAATGGTTTCTACCACTGCAACAACGGTATCAGCTATATTGAAGGTGTCAACTATTGTCCTCCTGAGAACTATGTAGGTTGGGCCATTCCCACTCACAACGAGACCCATGCTATTATTACTGGAACCGCATTAATTAAAGGTAATGTCTATGCCGGTGGCAACATGGCACCTGTAGGATTTACTGATGCCACAGTAGGTGAGAGGACCTTCCCACAATTTGTGGGCTTGGCATCGTTGCGCATGGATGGCGGTGAAGTAGTGGGCAATGTGTTCGGTGGCGGTAATATGGCCTCCATCTTGGGTGGCAACGAGGTAATCGTGTCGGGAGGTAAAATCGGTATGACGGATGAGTTCGACGGTGCCCTTTATGGCGGCAACGACCGTTCGGGACAGGTAGGTCAAATCTCCAACCGCGTATTTCCTGCGGGTTATGATATTGCCTCCGATGGTTACACCTCTTTGTCGGAGGTAAACACATACGTTAGCCTTACTGGCAAGCCCGACATCAATACGGTGTATGGCGGTGGCAACGGCGACTACGACTATGTAAACGGTGATGATGTCATTCCTGCGGGTGACTATTGTTCATACGATGACCAAGATCAGTTCAATGACAAACCTATCCAGACCAACACTTTCGTCGACATCAACATCACCGGCAACAACAATGACGGCACCAATGGCGGCCATATTAATACGGTGTATGGCGGTGGCAATGGTGTGACGGTGACTGGTTCTATCACGGTATTCCTCAATGTTAAAGATCCTCTTGCATACGACCAAGTGGGTACGATTTTTGGCGGCAACAATAAGGATAATGTTGTGGAAACACAAAATGTGCCCTTGGTGCCCGACATCATCTTGCTGCATGGCCAAGTGGGCACTGTTTATGGCGGTTGCAACAAAGGTGCCATGACCACGGGCAAGAATTTCAACATTGGCGGCAAGACTTACTACAATGTGGGTAGCATGGTGCGCTTGCGTAGCTCATATCAGGCAACGTCTACCGCTCCTGTGGTCATTCCTGATGCCGTGGTGAGCAATGCCGTTTACGGCGGTTGCCGCATGAACGATGTAGACCACAACAGCTTGGTTCTCGTGGAAGGTGTCGAAGAACAGCCTGCTGTCCCCGCGATGCTCTTTGGCGGCTGCGACATCAGCGGCATGGTGGGCGACACCTCGCTTGTGGTTCTCACGGGCGGTCAGGTGAATGGCAATATCTATGCTGGTGGCAACGGTTTCTATTATTACAAATTAGTTGATAATACTGGTGTATCGGGTACTCATTATGAAGTGTATACTGATGAATCCGAGACAGAAAAATTGGCTGATAGTGTTGCAAGCGCCCCCATTAGTCGTGTTTCTCGCGTCGACCTTCTTGGTGGCCAAGTGGGTGCCGATGCCACTCATATCGCCGAAGTGTTTGGTGGTGGCTTCGGTCAGCCCACCAATACTACCGGTAATGTTATCGTCAACATCGGGCCGAAGGCACCCTATACCCCTAACGACCCATGGACTGGACTTCCGCTCATCTACGGCAACGTGTATGGTGGCTCGGCTTTTGGTAGCGTCAATACGAACAGCAACAATTCCACGACTGTCAGCTTCCTTAATGGCACCTTGCACGGCAACCTCTTTGGCGGAGGACTCGGTAGAAAAGCTGATGAACAAGGTGGTGTTAGTGCAATCGAAGCCAAGGTCTATGGTAAGGTGTTCGTCACCATCAGCAATGCGACCCAAGATGAAGACGAGTGCTTCATCGACCTTAGGGATGCCGACATTTACGGCTGCAACAACCAGAACGGTTCGCCTCAAGACGACGTGAGGGTGGATGTGTGGAAGACAGCCTTCAACTTCAGTGATTATCTGGAAGGCGACATTTATACAGCGTCATACAGTGGAAACGATGCTTCCTATGCCATCGACGAAGTGTTTGGCGGTGGCAACCAAGCCAACTATGCTCCTGCGGGTGGTGAAAACTCAACAAAAAGGACCAAAGTATTTGTTCACAACTGTTTGAACACCATCCGTAGGGTGTTCTCGGGTGGCAATGCTGCGGCAGCCGTTGGTGTGGTGAATACCATACAAGGCGGACGTATGGATTACGTTTTCGGTGGCGGCAACGGTGAAGTCTCTGCGGCCAACATTGGCAGTGGCGGTACGAATTTGGTCGTTATGGGCGGCACCATCAACTCCCTTTTTGGCGGCAGCAACAGTTCTGGTGACATTGCTGGCCAGATGTACACCGAAGTCAACAACGAATCGGGTTGTGCGGAGTACATTGCAGAGTTCTATGGCGGATGTAACTTAGCACCACTTACTACGAACAGTGGCGTTTATTCCATCATCAAGTGCGGTTCTGGAACGATTGCCGAAGCTTACGGCGGATCAAAGTTGGCCGACATTGAAGGTGATGTCACTCTCGATGTGCGCGGCGGCACTATTACCAAAGTCTTTGGTGGCTCGAAAGGTAGGGAAGGAACTACCGATGCCGATGCTGCCGACATCGACGGCAACGTCACCCTTAATTTGGAGGGCGGCGAAATCACTAACGCCTTCGGTGGCTCCAACATCAACGGCAACATCAACGGCAACATCACTGTCAACGTGATTGACTTTGAAGGAACCTGCGGTCTCGACCTCACCAATGTGTATGGTGGTGGCAACCTGACAACTTATACTCCAAGTGGCAATGCTGCTCCCGTGGTCAATGTGATGCACATTGACCAAGAAGAAGGCATTAGAGGTAATGTGTTTGGCGGTTCCAAGGGTGATACAGATCATTCAGCCACGGTTACGGCCAACCCGATTGTCAACTTTGGTTATGATGGAACTACCATGTCGGGATACCTTTCCCAAATTACCGGCATCCCTTCAACGCTTACGCCAGATGACTTCCGCGCTTATATTACAGGAAATGTTTATGGCGGCGGCGAATTGGCTCCTGTGGCAGGCAGCACCAGAATTAACGTCAACAATGGCACAATGCTACACAAGGTGGTGGGCGGCGGCAAGCAGGCCGACATTTCGGCCAACACCGAGGTCTACATCAAGGGCGGCAACATCGGCACCGACGGCGATGCCGTCACGGGCTTGGGCAAAGGCGTTTACGGCGGCTGCGACCAAGAAGGCAACGTGGGCGGTTACACCCTCGTGGAACTTACCGGAGGCACCGTTGGCGTGAGTGATGATAACACTGCCAATGTACATGGCGGCGGCTACGGTTCGGCGACCACGGTCACAGGCAACGTCACCGTCAACTTCGGCGATGATAGAGACCTGGAAAACACGGGATTGGTTTTATATGGCGACCTTTACGGCGGCTCGGCTTTAGGACATGTCAACACTGCCGACGAAAACACCCCAGGTGAAACCACTACCACCACCGTCAACCTTCGCAATGGCACCATCAATGGTGGCGTCTATGGTGGCGGCTTAGGACAAAAGGTAGGAGTCGACGGCGCTACTGAAAACATCGAGGCATACGTTTACGGAAACGTGTACGTCAATGTGGGCGGTCGTGGTTCAGGCATAAACCAATACACGGGCAAAGCCAATCTCGTCAACTGCGACGTGTATGGCTGCAACAACCTGAACGGCTCGCCAAAGAGCGAGGTGCATGTGGATGTGTTCCAAACTTTGCATACTGCTGATAATGTGTGGACCAACACCGAAGGCGGCTATGCCATCCACCAAGTCTTCGGCGGCGGCAACCGAGCCGACTATGAAGTTATCGGCAAGAATATCGTCGTGCATGTTTACAGTTGTGAAAACACGATTAACCGACTCTTCGGTGGCGGCAATGCAGCAGAAGTGTATGGCGTGCAACTCACCATCGACGGAGGCCGTTTCAATCAGGTGTTTGGCGGCGGCAACGGCGAGTTTGGCGCTGCCGACATCGGTGCAGGCGGCATCAACATCCGTCTTGGCGGCGGCATTATCAATGCGCTCTTCAACGGAAGTAACCTTCATGGTGACATAGCCGGTGAAATCAGTATGGAAAACTTTGAGGGCGACTGCGGTAGCGCGATTGTGTCTGACCACTACATGGGTTCCAACCAAGCGGACATTTTCGGTCCTATTTCTGAAATCATCTATTGCGAAAACGATCCTGAAAAGATAATGAAATTCGTCAACTTGTATTGCGGCAGCAACAAGGCGCAAATCTATGGCAACATCAACCTCACCATCGAGGGCGGCATATTCGAAAATGTGTTTGGCGGCTCGAAAGGCAGTAAAGACGACCCTGAAACCACTGAGGACGAAACCTATGTGTCAAACATTCAGGACGATCCGGCTACTCCTGACGAAATTGAAGGCCACGTCAACCTGACCATTTTGGGCGGCACGATTGGCACCCTTTACGGCGCTTGCGATGTCAACGGCAACGTGACGGGTAGGGTCAATATCACCATCCATAGTTGTGACAACGATTGTGGATTGTTTATCGGCGACATCTACGGCGGTGGCAACCAAACAAGCTATGAACCTGTAAATCTTAACAATGGCATCAATAGTAATTACACTTATTCTCCCGAAATCAAAATTCTCAAGGCTACCGTCGGCGGCAATACCCCCGACCTTCCCATTATCCCAAGCGAGGATGACCCCAGCCCGAAGCATTATGACGGCAACGTGTTTGGCGGCGGCAACTACGGCCATGTCAGCAGTAGCCCGAGAGTAATCGTTGGCGACGGCAACAACTCGCCTGTCACCATCTTGGGTGATGTGTTTGGCGGCGGCAACAGAGGCGACATCACCGGCAGCCCCCAAGTGATTGTAGTTCCCCTGACGCACACCTTTAGCGCATCTAAAGTTACCGCCGAGGGTGACAACATCAGCGAAATCTATGTGACCAACAGCATCGGCCATGATGTCAATGGCGAACAAATCGGTGAAAACCTTGACGTCAAGCTGAAGGCCATTACCAACATCTACGGCTATAAGTTTGATCATTGGCAGGTTGTCAGCGGAGAAGGGGTCGTTGCGAATCCCAATGCGACTTCCACCGTTTTCACCATGGGAACAACCGATGCCGAAGTGCAAGCGATTTTCACGACCGCTCCCAACTCCCATACCTTCTCCTATTCTTATGAACCTGTAGGAGGCGGTATCGTAGTTGCCTATGACGGCTTCGGCAATACCGTGAATAACAATAGCAACATTAGCGAAGGCGCAGTGCTCAACATCGAAGCCATTGCCAGTGTCTACGGCTATATCTTCAACCGCTGGGAGGTTACTGAAGGAAATGGCACCTTAGGTGATAGCCGTTTGGCATCCACTACCTTTACCATTGGCGATGCGGCGGGTGTCCACAGCATAAAGGCGGTCTTCGAGCAAACAAGCACTCGTGTGCTCACCTATGCCCAATCGCAAGGCGGCACCTTCACCGTCAAAGACAGAATGGGTCAATCTGTTGATTCCGGCTCGGCAATTACTACAGGCGCATTGCTCAACCTCGAGGCCACGCCTGACAATGGCTACCGGTTTGTGAGATGGAATGTTGAAGGATTAGGAGCGAGCGTGAGCAGTCCTTCTTCGCCGACCACTACATTTACTATGGGTACTGGACAGGATGGTACCACATTGTCAGCGGTTTTTGAACGAATACAACCATAACAATATATACCAAAAAGTGATGAAAAATAAGAATATGTTGAGTATCATTTTTAGACGCAGGACATTCTTCCTGTTGGGCATGCTGCTTGCGGGTGGCATGGCCTCGGCGCAAGTAGTCATCGAAGGCAACGTCTACGGCGGTGGCAACATCGGCGAGGTGGTGAAGACCGCCGACGACGGTACGGGCAACACCACTGTCACCGTCAATGGCGGCACCGTGGGCAAGAAATTGGGTTTGGAGGAACGCAAATATGACAAAGATGTCCAAATCACCCGTGTCGACTACGGCAACGTGTATGGCGGCGGCAATGGTTATGAGATAATAGGTACCAACCCGAATGGTTCGCCCATTTTTAACCCCAATGCGGGTCGTGTGCAAGGCAACACCACCGTTTATGTCGGAGGCGAGGCCGTGGTGCGCCGTGCCGTGTATGGCGGCGGCAATATTGCCACGGTGGGTATCGCCACCATCCCGCAACAAACGGGTATTGCCGCCTATGAATCGGGCGGACAGGCCACGGTGACCATCACGGGCAATGCCCTCATCGGCCCCAAGATGGAAGACTTGACCACTGCCACGGCTGAAGAACTGGCAGCGTCAGGCATAGCGAATCAAGCAGACTATGCAGACTCGGCATTCAAGTATCTCGGAGGCAACGAAGGCTGGGTGTTCGGTTCGAGCCGAGGCATTTCGGGCGGTGCGCTCAGGCATCTCTCCTTTGTCGATGAGACTTTCGTCAATATCAATGGCAATGCCCAAGTGATGAATGTGTTTGGCAGCGGCGAGAACGGCCATGTGCAGAAAGGCACCAATGTCATCGTTGGTGGAAATGCCATCGTTGGCGGTGTGCCGTTGCATGGCACCAGCACCCCTGCTGTATACACCGTTGTAGGCGGCGCTTATAACGGAGCCACACTTCATCTTAAGGCCACTGAAGGCGAGCTGATTGAAGACGAATACGGCGTGGGTCGCGAGATTACCCGTGGCAATGTGTTCGGCGGCGGCAAAGGTTCCGATTTTATTTCATGGTTCGCTAACCCGAAGTATTGTTACACTTCGGGTCGTGTGTATGGCAACACCCATGTCACTATTGAAGAAAACGCGAAGATTTACAATCGTGTGTTTGGTGGTGGCCTTATCGCTATGGTGGGCACTTTCGTCGAAGAAACGAGCGACGATGACGATAACCACACCATCATTGGCATTGCCTCTGGCGGTCACACATACGTTAATATCAACGGCGGCACCATTGGCAGTTTTAGTGCTACCGCAGGTCTCACTGGCCTCAACAACGGCGATGTCTATGGCGGTGGTCGTGGTTTGCCGGGTCGTCCGCGCAAGCCCGGGACAGGGCCTCACGGATTGGAACCTCTTGCTCCTTTGCACCAAGTGGTAGACGAGGCCTACGTGGGTCACACCCATGTCACTGTGACCGACGGCACCATCTATAACAGCGTGTATGGCGGCGGCGCCAATGGCCATGTGCAGGGCAATACATACGTCACCATCAACGGAGGCACCATCGGACACGATTTGGGCGGCTGGCACGGCAACGTGTTTGCCGGCGGCGGCGGCACGGCACGCTACAAAGAAAACAACGCACTCAACCTCAGCATCACCGCAGGCCGCGTGTTTGGCGACACCTACTTGGAGATAACGGGCGGCCATGTGCTTCACAACGTGTATGGCGGCGGTGCCATCGCTTCGGTGGGCACCTATAATGCTTCCGAGTTGATCAATCCCACGCACCCCTATCTTGGTTTCGGCCATTCCAATATCACCATCACGGGAGGCGAAATCGGCACCGACGGCGACAATAACGGCATGGTTTTCGGTTCGGGACGAGGCGAGATTGCCGAACCGGGCAATTTCCTCGATTACGTCACCTACGTTGCCTTTTCCGAGGTCAACATCGGCACGGGCACCGTCAATGCCAGCACCGGCGAAGCCTCCAACCTCTCCGGCAACGCCAAAATCAACGGCTCGGTGTATGGCTCAGGCGAAAATGGCCACACCTATATGGAAGCCGTCATCAACGTGTTTGGCGGCACCATCGGCTGCACGGCTGATGAGTATGCAGCCATGACTGCTGACGAAAAGGAGAAGAAATTCCCCTTCCGTGGCAACGTGTACGGCGCAGGTTGCGGTACCGACCGATACATCTTAAATATTGTTGGTACGGATACCACATGGGCCTACAACCCCTTGGCAGGCGTGGTGCAAGGCAACACCAAGGTCAACATCTATGGCGGCAAAATCAGCCGCAGCGTGTATGGCGCAGGCGCCATGGCCTCGGTGGGTTCGTTCACGATTGACGAAGCACACACCAACACCAACACCTCAGCCGCCCTCAGCTGGCCTTACAAATTGACGTATACCACGATTACCGATGCAAACAATGAGCCTGTGACCACCGGCAAGACGGAAGTCAACATCCGAGGCGGCCACATCGGCACCTTGGCGGCACCTGTTGCCGAAAGCGGTAACGTGTTTGGTTCGGCACGCGGCGATGTAGGCCCGCTTGGCACAATGGAAACCATGGCCATCGTGCGCGAGACTGAGGTCGAGGTCAACTTTGCACCTCCCACAGGTAATGTCACTGATGCCACACCCAATGTCATCATCGGCTCGGTGTATGGCTCGGGCGAAAATGGCACGGTGTATGAGAACACCAAAGTCACGATGACCAACGGCCTCGTCAGAGGTTCGGTCTTCGGCGGCGGCGATGGCACGGATACCTATATGGTGGCATTGAAAGATCCCAATAATCCGAGTTCCTATTTGGATCCTTCGCCTCAACGCAGCATCACCTCCGGCAAGGTTTACGGCAATACTGAGGTCGTCATCAATGGTGGCCAAGTGCTGCACAATGTGTTTGGCGGCGGCAACTTGGCCTCGGTGGGCAAGGGCAACTATATGGGCTATGGCGAGTTGACTAATGTATCAGCCTCGCCCGAACCTTACCAGAGCAGCGGCATCTGCACCGTCACCGTCAACGGCGGCACCATTGGCACTACTGGCTATCCGGGCGATGGCTACAATAACGGTTTTGTTTTCGGCTCGTCGAAGGGCACTACTTTCGCTACTGTCGACAATCCAGAGGGTACGGCGCGCTACGACTACAACCGCGACTTCTTCCTCGGCTATGTCAACAAGACCATTGTCAACATCGGCTCTACTGAGGGAGAGGGGACAGGTCCTCAAATCAAAGGCGCGGTGTTTGGCGGCGGCGACAATGGCCATGTGCGTTGGCACACCTATGTCAACGTCAACAAGGGCGAAATCGGAGAAGAATATGATCCGACCGATGGCAACATTACTGATGACAAATGGGCCTATCGCGGCAATGTGTATGGTGCCGGTCTGGGTACCGACATGTACGACTCCGACGGCGATGGCGATCTCGACAGCTACTGCCCATCGGCAGGTTCGGTCACTTTGAACACCAACGTTACGGTCAACGGCGGCACCATCCACCGCAATGTGTATGGTGGCGGTTCAATGGCCACTGTGGGTCCGCTTCCAACAACAGACTATGATCCCGGCACTTCGACCTGTACGGTGAACATCAATGGCGGCACCATCGGTCAGGTGGTGACTCCAACAAGTGGAGCTCCCTTCAACTACGGCGGCAATGTCTACGGTGCAGGCCGTGGTATCATCGACGAACATGCTCCTTTGACGCAGTATGCCGCTGCCGTCAATACGGAGGTGAATGTCCAAATAGGCAATGAAACCGACAAGGTGATTGGCAATGTGTATGGCGGCGGCTCCTACGGTCAGGTGCAGGAAGAAACGAATGTGAACATGAAGGCCGGCCATGTCAAAGGCTCCGTTTTTGGCGGCGGCATGGGCTTCGAAACAGAAGTGATTGCTGGTTTGGTGAAGGGCAACGCTACCGTCGACATGACGGGCGGCACCATTGAGCGCAGCATCTATGGCGGCGGCCAAATGGGCTCGGTGGGTACGTTCACGACATATAACGATGTGATTTACAATGAAGGACAAGCCAATGCGTTTACGAGCGGCGGCAATGTCGGACTTCTCGGCTCGTTGATGCCTTGGGAAGACCACAATCCCGACGACGATGACCGTGGCTGGATTTTCTGCGGCGGACAAGGCGTGGCCGACTCCATCACTTATCCCAAAGCCATTGCCTTGGGCGTGGTCAATTGCACCCATTTGCAAATCAGCAACACCACTTCAGGCGAGAACACCATCAGGCCCGTGGTCACGGCTTCCGTGTATGGCGGTGCCGAAAACGGCCTGGTGTTGGATAGCACCTTTGTCGAGATTGCAGGCGGACAGATTGGTACTGGGCATTACAAAACCGGGACTACCCATCATTTTGATCCCATTTATGAAGAAGACAAATGGACAACTGCCATCACAGCCATCAACAACGGCACTATCGAAACTGCGCTTGGCACAAGTGGATCGCTCCACGATGTTTTCCACGAGTGCGACGCTTGGGAATACTCGAACAACCAGCTCTACGACATCTTCGCCGATGAAACGGGCTACAACTCGCAAGGCGGTGCCTTGGTTGGCACCAACGGCCACTCGTTCTTCGGCAACGTGTTTGGCGGCGGCTCGGGCTACTATCCCATCAAGGCTGGCGTGTGGCGTCGCACGGCAGGTCAGGTGAACGGCAACACTCGTGTGGAAATCACGGGAGGTCACATCCTCACAGCCGTCTACGGCGGCAACGAGACCACCGACGTGAAGGGCAAAAGCACCGTCAAGATGAACGGCGGCACCGTTGGCATACCGCGCACTGCCGTGCAGATTGCGGCAAATCCGCTCAGCGGCAACATCTACGGCGCAGGCATGGGCGACCCCCGCTCCATGTTCAACACCATGACCAACGTGAAGAAAACCCAGGTGTACCTCACAGGCGGCACCGTTTTCGGCAACGTCTACGGCGGCAGTAGGGAAGGCCACGTCTTGGATAGCACTCTGGTGGTCATCGGTCAGGAACAAGGCAAGAGCACCCTCATCGGCACCACGGGATTCTCGGGCTTCGACGGCCTCGTGTTTGGCGGTGGCATGGGTAATGTGGATTATTTCGATGCCGAAGGAAGAAAATTCCCTGTCGGTCGTGTGGGTGGCAATACCCATGTCAGGATGACTGACGGCAAGGTCTTAGGCTCCATCTATGGCGGCGGCCTTGTGGCTCTTGGCGGCGTGAATGTGGAAGGCTGGATTGATTCTCATTACGATGCCGTCAACCACGGCAGGGCCAAGGTCGAGGTCAGTGGAGGTGTAATCGGTAACTATGCCCATGATGGTCTCGACTTGTTGTTGAGCGACCAGCATGTCGGCAACGTCTTTGGCGGTGGCCGTGGTAGCGTTGAGGAATATAGAGAGGACGACTTAGGCCGTGTGGGCAATGCCGTTGTCAAAATCTCGGGCAGCCCTACCGTCTATGGCTCCGTCTATGGTGGCGGACAGATGGCTAATGTAGGTTTTTGGGATGATTACGACCAGTGGTACCATGAGGGCACTGCCTTCACTAAAGTGTCCATCTCAGGCTCTCCAACCATTGGAACGCAGAAAGAATTCGACCCCGACTATTCATCGGGCACAGGAACCCTTACGCCCAAATGGACTTTCTACGATGTCATCAACGGCGTGAAAATGATCAATCACACCCTCACGGGTAACGTGTTCGGCGGTGGTAAGGGTGACGTGAAACTCGATGAAGACGGTTATGTTGTAGGACTTGAACATGGTCATTGCGGTTCGTCAGAAGTCAGTATCAGTGGCACACCCACCATCCGAAGCTCGGTCTTTGGCGGATCGGAGCGTGGCGCCGTGTGGGGTGATGCCAAGGTGAACATCACCGGCGGCACTATTGGAACGGTAGTTACCGGTACCGACCAACAGCAATCGACTTACAACTTCGGCAGTGTGTTTGGTGGCAGCTATGGCGCTGATGCCTACCAGCACTTTGACATGAATCCATCCAATCAAACCCTTGAATATCTACAGAAAGTGGACTCCGTTAACTTGTTGGCGGGCCGCGTCTATGGTAATACTTCTGTGGACATCACGGGTGGTGTAGTCCGTGGCAACGTGTTTGGCGGCGGCGACATGGCCAGCGTGGGTATATGGGACAAGGTATTGGACGGCAATGACAATCTTATCGACATTGTAGCCAAAAACGACCCGGACAGACCTGCTTTCAGGGGCAATGCAACGGTCAATGTCGGTGGTGAGGCCGTCATTGGTCCTTTGGACAACACGGGCTTGAACGCATACGTGTTTGGCGGCGGCAAGGGCTTCTCTTACGATCCTGATGAATTGCGCAAGGCTTATTCCAATGTCGACAGTACCTTTGTCACAATCAATGGCGGCAAGATATGGGGCTCGGTCTATGGAGGCGGTTCCGACAGCCATGTATTGGGCAGCACTTCCGTCATTGTCCACTCAGGAGCCAATATCGGCGACGATGGTCTCTCCACTTGGGACGGCAACATCTTCGGCGGCGGTCGTAACTTCTTTAACTCCAACCACACCAACGGTCGTGTGGCGGGCAATGTCACCATCGATATGGATGGCGGCACCATACAAGGCTCTGTCTTCGGCGGTGGCCGTATGGCCCTCACCGGCGTGAACATGTTGGGCAATCCATACGTGACGGAACATGCTTATGATTCCGCATTCAACAACAAGCCGATTCACGGCTTGGCCACCATCAACGTGAGTGGTACTGCTACTACCGCTAATGGTGTCACCACCTATTCCACCAATATCGGCAATCCCAACGGCAACGAACTGCTGAACGGCAGCAACGAGAGCGTGGGCGACATCTACGGCTCTGGAAAGGGCGACACCAAGAATTATGAAGACATCTTGGCCGGTCGCGTGGCCAACACCAAGGTTGGCATCAGCGGCAGCCCGCGCATCTACGGCTCCGTGTTTGGCGGCGGCGAAATGGCGGGTGTCGGCTATTGGTATACCGAAGACGGCAAAGCCAAGTTCTACGACAAATCAGGCACTTCCGAAGTGACCATTGGTAGGGAAGGAGAATCCGATAATCCCGTCATCGGCACGGACTATGAGTTCACTCAAGAATATGCCGCTACTAATCCGGAATGGACCATCTATGACGACGACGGCACCATTATCCACACTTGCACCGGCAATGTGTTTGGCGGCTGCCAAGGCGATGTCGATATAACGGCTCCCCACTGGGTTTCGATGGGTCGTTCCAGAAATGCCAAGGTGGTTGTCAACGGCGGCACCATCAAGAGCCGCGTGTTCGGTGGCGCAGAGCAAGGCTCCATGGCGGGCAACACCTCAGTCGTCATCAATGGTGGCACCATCGGCACCCTTGTGACCATGTCAACAAATGGAGGAGGCGGAAACGGTGATGGCAGAGATGGTGAAACCCAATACTACATGGGCGGCGTGTATGGCGGCGGCTACGGCAGCCATAATTCAGCCTACAATGTGCCACACAACAACGACTCTACCAACATCAGTTCCGATTTGTTGGCAGGCCGTGTCTATGGCAACGCCCGTGTGGATGTGCTGGGAGGCACGGTGCAAGGCAGCGTGTTTGGCGGTGCTTCCTTCGCTTATTTGGGAGGCTACGGAACCAATCCCCATGGCAACGCTAAAGTTTACATCGGCAGTGAAAGCCAGATGGGTATCCCCGATGTGGGCACGACCATCTTAGGCGGGGTTTATGGCGCCAACAACTACAACGGCACCCCATACGGCGATGTGGAAGTGCATGTCTATCATACGGCGCACACCGGCCAACCCACTACAGCGGGAGGCAATGCTTATCCTACGGTTCCCGCATCAGGAGCAACTCCAGAATGGTTGGCCACAATCCCGAATGGCACCGACAATTTTGCCCTCTATCAAGTGTTTGGCGGCGGCAACCGAGCCAACTATACGCCCAAACTTGCGGCAAATAAGGCCACGGTACATGTGTATGGTTGTGAAGAGAACACCATCTACGAGCTTTATGGCGGCGGCAATGCCGCTGAAATAGGCAGTGCGACGGCAGGCTACACCACCGATGCCAATGTCATCATCGAGGGTGGCCGAATACACAGCGTGTTTGGCGGCGGTAACGGCAACCCCGACCCGGCCAATATCTACGGCATCGCCACTACGTCTGTCGAAGGTGGACTTATCGACGAACTCTTTGGCGGCAGCAACGGTTATGGCAATGTCAACGAAATCAATTTGGTTGTCGCTGAAGATTCCGACTGCGAGTTGGCCATTGTCAATGGCTATGGTGGCGGCAACATATCGCCTGAAATTGGCGAAATCATCGCCACCCTCGAATGCTGCTCCAACCCAACCCCATACAACAATTTCTATGGCGGTGCCCACTCGGCAGTCATTTACGGCAATGTCACCCTCAATGTCTATGGCGGTAAGGTTACGAACCTCTTTGGCGGATCGGAAGGCTCACAGGGCATTCCTGCCGACATAAAGAAATATCCCACCGATTGGCAAACTGGAGATTATTCTGACGAGGTGAAAGCATTCATGCAAAGCCATCCGGACCTCGCTGGCACGGGCGGCAATGTGACCGTCAACCTTTATGGCGGCACCCACACCAACGTTTTCGGCGGTTGCGATGTCAACGGCAACATCGAAGGTGTTGTCACCGTCAACGTGCTTGATGTGGAAGACAATTGCCCGCTTAAGATTGCCAACATTTATGGTGCCAGCAACGAAACTCCATACACCCCCGACGACATCATCGTTGAGAACGTGCCACAAAAGCCGGTTTCACCCGTGATTAATGTGGTGCATATCAAGGATACTGATGGCATCAGTCAGAATGTGTTTGGTGCCGGTAAAGGTAACACGGCAACGGTTACCTCCAATCCTATGGTCAACATTGGCTATAACCATGCTACTATGGCGCAATATATTCCTTTGGATGCCAATGGCGACTCAATCTATCATGTGCAAGGAAGAACGCCGCGTGCTTATGTCAAGGGCAGTGTGTATGGCGGCGGTGAGTATGGTAAAGTGATAGGCAACCCCAGTGTGAATATCAATAGGAGCAACACCGTTGTTGACAATTTCGTCTATGGAGCCGGTTGTGGTAACGACACTGACATTGATTGTGCCAAGGTAACTGGTGGCACCACGGTGAGAATCATAGATGGTTTGATTAAGAGGAGCGTCTTCGGAGGTGGCGAGATGGCCATCGTAACAGGCGACACGAAGGTGGAAATGAGCGGCGGCACAGTCGGTTCGTGGGAAACCATAGGAGATGAACAGTATCTGCATGGTTCTATATACGGCGGCGGCCAAGGCTCACCTAATCCTGTCAACGAACAATACATGGATGCCGCTGACTACGGTCGAGTGGATGGCAACACTTATATCGACATTTCAGGTAATGCCCACATTCTCAAGGACGTGTATGGCGGCGGCCAGATGGGTTCTGTGGGTAACGGCAACCTTTCCGACAACACCACGGGCGTGGCTCATGTCACCATCAGCGGCGGCCAAATCGGGCCTTTCGTTGCTGATAAGAAGAACGCCAATGTGTACGGAGGTGGACAAGGTGAGGTTGATGAAGATTACATTAGCCATTACACCACCCACGCCAATGTGGACAGTACCTCGGTCATCGTTTGCGACAGCGCACTCATCTATGGCAGTGTTTTCGGCGGCAGCGCCAACGGCCATGTGCTGGCCGGTACCCGCGTCCTCGTGGAGAAAGGCACCAACACCAAAGACAAGAAACCGATTATTGGCACCGATGGTATGCATGGCGGAGACGGTCATGTTTACGGCGGCGGACAAGGTAATACCTCCAACTTCAGTGCTGGCCGCGTGGGCGGCAACACCAAGGTTGTGATGACTGATGGCACCGTCATGGGCTGCATCTATGGCGGCGGCAACGTCGCCCTCACCGGCGTGGATGTGGATGGCACTTTTGCTTCCTTTATCGATGATGACCAAAAGTACGACTCCATTCAGCACGGCATGGCCGAGGTTGTGGTCAGTGGAGGCATCATAGGCAACCCCGCCAACGATGGCCTTGACTTGTTAAGGAGCAACCAAAAACTGGGCAACATCTACGGCGGTGGCCGTGGTGACCCGAACGAATACTTGGAGGATGATTTTGGTCGTGCAGCCAATGCCGACGTCAGCATCAGCGGCAGTCCTACCATTTATGGTTCCGTCTTCGGTGGCGGCCAGATGGCAAATGTCGGCCATTGGAACAATTACTCCGATTGGTATACGACACAAACGGGAACCACCCGTGTGACCATCAACGGCGCTCCACAAATTGGTACGGCACTTGAGTTCGACCATGATAATTATGCGATAGCTGAGCCTCTACCCATAAAGACCTTGTATGATACCATCAATGATGTGAGAATGATCAGCCACACCAGTACGGGTAATGTCTTTGGCGGCGGTCAGGGTGATATGATAATCGACGAGGAAGGTGACGCTGAAGGATTTGAGCAGGGTCACTGCTGCACAACTATAGTCAACATCAACATGAATGATGGCGGCCATATCATGAGCTCTGTCTTTGGCGGTTCTGAGCAAGGCGCAGTTTGGGGCGATACCAAGGTGAAAATTGAAAGAGGTGTCATCGGAACGTCGGGCATAGAGGCGGACAGCTTGGATGTTGATCTTGATGAATGGGTAACTGCTTCAAATCTTTATAGGTTCGGTAGCGTTTTCGGTGGCAGCTATGGCGTGGACAGCTACAAACACTTGCATTCAAACGATGCAGCGGTGGCAGACACCGCTAACTCCTATGCCGGTCGTGTTTACGGCAACACATACGTCAACATCACGGGCGGTTCCATTTGTGGCAACGTGTTCGGTGGTGGCAACATGGCCAGTGTGGGATATTGGAACAAAGTATTGGACGACAATGACAACCTTATCGACTTTGTACCAGCTCCATACCCGAACACAATCGGAATCAAGGGTCATGCCAAGGTCAATGTCAGTGGCGCGGCTATTATCGGCCCCTTGGATCCCAACGGCCTGAACGCTTCCGTGTATGGCGGCGGCAAGGGCATAGGCGACGACCCCGACGATCTCCGCAAGAAATACGGTAACGTCAACAGCACCGAGGTCACGATCAACCTTGGAGAAACTGGCCATGTTTATGGTTCCGTCTTTGGCGGTGGTGCTGATGGCCATGTGTTGAGAGATGCTGTCGTCAACATCACGGGCGGCACCATCGGCACCACTGGCCTGCATGACGACGGCCTCGTCTTCGGCGGCGGCCAAGGCACATCGGGCAGCTTCTCCGCTGGCCGTGTGGGTGGCAACACCAAGGTCGAAATGACGGATGGCACCGTCTTGGGCAACATCTATGGCGGCGGCTCTGTAGCCCTCACCGGCGTGGATGTGAACGGCAGCTTTGAATCATACGAATCTTTAGTGGATGGTGTCCATGTGTACGACTCCATCCGCCATGGCTTGGCAAGGGTCGAAGTCAGTGGAGGCACCATCGGCAATCACAACCACAGCGGCCTCGACTTGTTGCTGAACGACCTTCGCGTGGGCAACATCTACGGCGGTGGCCGTGGCGACCTGAACGAGTTCAGGGAGGATGATTTTGGCCGCTCGGCCAATGCCATGGTCCACATCTACAACAGTCCCACCATCTATGGCTCCGTCTATGGCGGCGGCCAAATGGCCAATGTGGGCCGTTGGAACGACTATGACACATGGTACACACAAAAAACCGGTGCCACCAAAGTGACCATCGATGGCACTCCGACCATCGGAACGGAGAAAGAATTCGATTATGCTTATTCCACTGGCACAGGTGCCAGTGCGCCCAAATGGACGCTGTATGAAGTCATCAACGGTATGAGAATGATAACCTACACTCGTACAGGTAATGTGTACGGCAGCGGTCAAGGAAATATTAAACTCGATAACGACGGTTACGTTGTCGGAACTGAACACGGCCATTGCCGCACAACGGAAGTCAACATCAGCGGCACCCCCACCATCATGAGTTCTGTTTATGGCGGTGCCGAGCAAGGTGCTGTTTGGGGCGATACCAAGGTGAATATTACCGGTGGTACCATTGGAACGGAAAATATCGTGGCGGGCAATTCGGATTACTACAGCTACGGCAGTGTCTACGGCGGCAGCTATGGTATGGATGCCTACACACATCTGAACTTGACCAATCCTTCCCAACAAGTGTTGGATTCCGTCAACGACTTGGCGGGTCACGTCTATGGCAACACCTTTGTCAACATCACGGGCGGCGCGGTGCGTTGCAACGTGTTTGGCGGCGGCGATATGGCCAGCGTGGGAGAGTGGGATGACGACTTTGTTCCCGTATCCAATACGGGCAATGCCACGGTCAACGTCAGTGGTTCGGCCATTGTCGGCCCTATGGACGGCACCGGCTTGAACGCCTACGTGTTTGGCGGCGGCAAGGGCATAGGCAACGACCCCTATAACCTTCGCAAGGAATACTGTAACATCAACTCTACCAATGTCACCGTTGAGCTTAACGAGGCGGGTGACAATGTTGGTCGTGTTTACGGTTCGCTTTACGGCGGCGGCTCCGACTGCCACGTGTTGGGCGACACTTATGTCACCCTCAACAGCGGCGTTATCGGCACTTACGATGCCGAGCACAGCACCATCTCCAGTTGGGGCGGCAACATCTTCGGCGGCGGACGCAACTTCCTCAAGACGAATTATGCAGCAGGCCGCGTGGCGGGCAACACCCACGTGGAGATGAAAGGCGGCACAATCTATGGCGCCATTTTTGGAGGTGGCCGTCACGCCGTGACGGGTGTCGGCCTCGATGGAATGACCATGCTGGACGGCGAAAACCACGGCAACACCAACGTCGAGGTAAAAGGCGGCATCGTGGGCTGCGAGGATATTGTGACCTCCTTTATCGACAGGCCCATCGGCGAGGTGTATGGCGGAGGTAAGGGTAGCATGGTGGGCATCACGCTTCCCGGACACCCCTCGGCCTCGGCACTGTTCATATCCTTGGTCAAGAACACTAATGTGGAAATCTCGCAGGCTAATCCCGCTGTTCCCACCCGTATATTAAATACGGTGTACGGCGGCGGCGAGACGGCCAATGTGGGCCATTACACATGGACCACAGACCCAAACGGTTATGAAATCTCCAACATCGCCATGAAGCCGGGCACAGGCAAGACCAATGTCACCATCAAGGGCGGCATCATCGGCGTGGATAGGTCGGTGATGAGTTATACGCTCGTACCTGGCACCTATACTCTCGCCAGCAACCCCGTCGGCAACGTGTTCGGCGGCGGCAAGGGCCTTTCCGACAACCCCGCGAACTATGCTCAGGGTATCAGTACCGTCTACGGCCACAAGAATCTTGTCGACATCATGGGCACCGTGGGTTCCACCACAGTGACCGTTGAAAACACGAGCGAGACGATTAGGCCTTGGGTGAAAGGCTCAGTGTTTGGTGGTTCGGCAAGCGGTCATGTGTTGCGCGATACGGAGGTGACCATCGCGGGCGGGCAAATCGGCGCGGGCGACAGCGGAACGGCGGATGTATGGTATACCGACGGCGAGGACAACAACCAGTTCTTCAACCCGATTGAATATTTTGAAACGGAACATACCGATTTGGACGATGTGGCATCGGAAGATGCCTTGTACGAATGCTACCACTGGCCCTACAACGAACCTTACAGGCCATTCGACATTCTCGAAATTGCAGCGGGCAACACCCCCTGCGACGGCAAGACATGGTTCGGCAATGTGTATGGCGGCGGTTCGGGCTTCCTGCCTTATATCACGAGAAACTATAATAACACCGCTGACACTGCCGTGTGGAACCGCGAGTCGGGCAAGGTGTATGGCAACACCAAAGTGACGATTACCGGCGGCCACATCCTCACCAATGTGTATGGTGGCTGCGAGACCGCCGACGTGGGTCTGTATGATGACAATCTTGACAACATCTCGGGCGGCAACGACACCATCATCATGACAGGCGGCACCATCGGTGTGCCGCGCACTTTGGCGCAAATTGCAGCGCATCCTCTCACTTGCTACCTCTTCGGTGCAGGCAAGGGCGACCCGCGTACCCAATTCGACACGTGGACCAATGTGGACAGTGTGTATGTTGAGGTCAGCGGCGGTATCATCTACGGCTCCGTTTTCGGCGGCGGCGAGGAAGGCCATGTGATGAACGATGTGGAAGTGGTCATCAAGGACGAAGCCATCATCGGCACCACCGGCACTTCCTATGTTGACGGTAACATCTTCGGCGGCGGTCGTGGCTTCTCAGGCGAGGCCCTCACAGCTGGCACCGTGGGCGGCAATGTCAAAGTCGACATCCAAGACGGCATCACGCTCGGCTCCGTTTATGGCGGAGGTCGCTTGGCCTCGGTGGGCACCCATTTCACTGCCCCAGAGGATGATAACTACGGCCAGTTCCAAGAAGACACAGAAGACAAGACGCACGGCTATGTCACCATCGACATCAGCGGAGGCCGCATCGGCAACACCCACGAATACATCTATTCGCCCGACCCCGAGCATCCTGAGAAGAAGCTGGAAGCCACCTACGGCGGCAACGTGTTTGCTGGTGCTATGGGTCGCCTTACCAAACTCGACGGCACTACCATCAATCCCCTTTGGCCTTCTTTGGGCAAGGTGAAGCAAACCGAGGTGACCGTCAGCGGCAATGCTGAAATCTGGAGTTCGGTGTACGGCGGCGGCCAATTCGGCACCGTGCGCGACAATGCCACTGTCAACATCATGGGCGGCACCATCGGAACGGATGTGAAACATCCAGATTACAATGGCACCAGCAACAACAAGCATTACCACTTCGGCAGTGTGTATGGCGGGGGGTTAGGCAGCAAAGACATGAGGTATGATGGCACTTACGCCAACGACTCCACCGAAAGCAACCTTTACAAACGTCCTGTGGAGATTGCAGGCCGCGTATATGGCAACACCTTTGTCAATATCAGCGGCGGCCAAGTGCTTGAGAATGTCTTCGGTGGCGGCGAGGTGGCCAGCGTGGGCATGGTGAAGGACGGTAACTTTGTCAAAGGCGTGGCCACTGTCATAGTGAATGGCGGCGAGGTGGGTCCCATGGACATGAACGGCCTCAATGCCCACGTCTATGGCGGCTCGAAAGGTGTCGACAAAGATGAGGACAATGCTTATAAGGCTTATTGTAATGTGAACGAAACCCACGTCACAGTCGAGAAACACATCGGCGAAGGTGGCGATGTGGTTTCTTCGCCACAAGTTTGGGGTTCAGTCTTCGGTGGCGGCTCCGACGGCCACGTGTTGGGTGATGCCGCAGTGAACTTCAACGGCGGCACCCTCGGCTCAACGGGCGAAACCACATTGGACGGCAACATCTTCGGTGGAGGCCGAAACTTTTCGGCATCTAACCTGACGGCAGGCCGCGTGGGTGGCAATGCTACCGTCACCGTCACCGAAGGCCACATACTCGGTTCCATCTTTGGCGGCGGTCGCTTGGGCTCGGTCGGCATCGACGAAGATGGCAACATGCAAGAGGGCAACAACCATGGCTTCACATTGGTCAATGTGGGCGGCGACATTCAGACTGGCGAAATCAAGATAGGCCACGGGGCTGCCAACGACCACGACCAAGTGGGCGGCAACGTGTATGGCAGCGGCAAGGGCATCGCCGGTCCTTCCACTTCCATCTATCCTAAATTGGCGCAGGTAAAGCAAACTGTGGTGAACATCAAGGAAAGGGAAGGCTTCGAGACTTGGATTGAAGGCTCGGTGTTCGGCTCTGGCGAAGATGGCCACGTTCTGAAAGACACCTACGTCAACATCTTTGGCGGACAGATTGGAGGCCATGATTACGGCGACCTCACACCTTGCGCCGACCCCTATCATGGCAACGTGTATGGCGCTGGTCGTGGTATCGACACTTATACGCAGGGCGGCACTCAATACTACAGCGCAACCGCCGGCATAGTGAGAGGCAACACCAATGTCAATATGTATGGCGGCCATATCGTCCGCAACGTGTATGGCGGCGGCAACTTGGCCTCTGTGGGCAATGCCAACGAGACCCCCGATGCCAACGGAAACTACCATACCGGCTTGGCTTCAGTGACCATCGTCGGCGGCACCGTCGGCACGATTAACGAAAACGAGAACTTCGGCAACGTGTTCGGCTCAGGCCACGGCGGATCGGGCGGCGAGTATGTCCATTTGGCATACGTCAAAAACACCCATGTCACCATTGGCCAAACGGCTCGGATTTACGGCTCGGTGTTTGGCGGCGGCGAGGATGGCCATGTGAGGATGAACGCCATTGTCGACATTGAGGGCGGCATCATCGGCGATGAAGACGATGTTGCCAACCAGCCTCTTGATGGCAATGTGTATGGAGGTGGGCGCGGTTTGCTGCTCAATGGCGAAAGTCAAACGGCAGGTGAGGTGTATGGTTACACCACCGTCAACATCAAGAACTCGACCTACAACGAAATCAACTACTCGCCCATCATTTGGAACAATGTGTATGGTGGCGGTAGCCAAAGCGTGGTGCAACAGTACAAAGTGGTCAACATGTCGGGTGGCTTGGTGCATGGCAACATGTTTGGCGGTAGCCGCCAGGTTCCCACCGGACGACCCAACAAGGCCCCGCGCTGGGTGAACATGTGGGGCGGCACCGTCGAAGGCAATGTGTACGGTTGTAGCTACTATGGTGTAGATGACAACCCGTCAACTGAGCCATACGACCCCAAGGGCTGTGCTTCTTTCGTCAACATTAGCGGTGGCACCATCGGCACCGATGCCAATGGCAACCTCAAAGGCGGCAACGTGTATGGTGCAGGCTACGGCGGCAAAGTGAAAGGCTCGGTGGCCGTATTGATAGGTAAGAACGCCATCGTTGAAACATCAAAAGAAGGAGGTGAGTTCGAACACAGCAACATCCACAGACAAGAAAATCCTGTCATATCCAATCTCGACATCAAAGGCAGCGTGTTTGGCGGATCTTTTGGTACTGGCGGTTCAACGGAATGGGACCACTCGTTTAATGTGACGGGCTACAGTAAGGTCTATATTGATGGCACTGCCTACAACACCACGAACTCAAGCCCAGCCGGCATCAATAATTATATGAACATCGGAGGCGGCTTGTATGGCTGTGGCACCAACTGCGAATCGGGTGATGAAGGCCGCCACATCCTCGTCAGGAATTACGGCACACGCAATCCTGAAGGAGACCCAGAGGCCGAGTTGACCCAGGCATCTCGCACACTGACCACCATCCAGCGTGCCGACACTGTTATGCTCGAAAATACCAATATCAAGCTGAGTGGCGCACTCGACATCAGCCAATCCGACTCCGATAGAGCCTTTGCCGTGCTTCAGATTGATAGTGGCTTGTATGTGACCAATGCCTCAGGCATCGTTCTGGGTGCTGTTGGCGCTCCTGCCTACATGGACTCCATCCATGAGGTAAGAAGCCTGCATTTGATAAATGCCACCTCCTCTTATGGCCACATGGACTTTAGCGACGATAATTATTGGGAGTGGATAGGTGTCAATCCGTTGGTTGAAGAGGGTATCACCCAAGAAAACACCGAAGAAAACGCAAGGTTGTATTACATGCAAACGGCTCCTTCCAATCCTTTGGACTATAATCAAGAAAATGTCATCATCTTCAACGACGATTCGAGGCTTTATGTTCGCTATTTGGATAAATCTGGCGGTAACAAGAAAAGGATGTACGGCCAATTGCAAGGTTTCTTCAGGATGAGAGGCGACTTCTTCCGTCCTATTGGCACAGAGAGCTTCGCCTACGCACGCCCGAAAGTGACTCCGAAGAACAATCCCATCAGAGTTACAGGGTATGATATTCCGGGAGACATTGTGAATGGTAGCGATGGCGGCTTCTTGAGTTATAATACGGATCACAACTTCTTTACAGTGAATGGTCAGAAGGTTTTGTATTATGAATACACAACTGAAGGCGACGACGGTGGAATCAACTTCACCAAAACGAAGCAATACCCCTATTTCAACATCGGAGAGTATGTGCAGAATAGAGAGAGTGGCGAGATGGACCTTGAGGAGTTCCGTGAATGGGTGTTGCCACGCCTTACGGGCAAAATCTGGTACGTCGACGGTAGAGGCATTGGCAATGGCGGTTGGGGTAAGGATGCGAGCCACCAGGCAGGATGGGGCCATTTCCCCGATATGCCCAAACTGACCATATCAGGTGAAAAGACCATAGGAGAAGGACAAGGAGCAACTACGGAATTAGGTATCTGCAAAGACCTCACTGTTGATACTTACGAACCATTCAATTTTGAGGAAGACATCATTTATGTGGTTGGTCCTGTTGAGGCCATCAAGGAAGATGTGAATGGTCTTTTGAACCAAAATACTGAATATTCCTTGAAGTTGTACCGCTACCCCGGTGGACACAAGATGAGAAATGGTCAGATTGATGGTACTGATGCGGAGCATCCTGTAGAAGCTCCTACAGAAACTCCCGAACAACCATACAATGGCTTGCCTACAGGTGAAACGGCAGGCCCGGGTGCCAACTTGGGCATGATGATCCATGCCAACAAGAGCAACTTCGTGATGGAGAATGTTTTGGTGGACGGCTTGTTTGGAGCCAGCGGAGGTGATATTACGACACATAACATCCCAACCTCTTTTACGAGTACGCAAATGTACAATGTGAACAAGCCTATGGTGGTGGTTGACACTGTCGGCAATCCATCCAAGCAATCAAGCCTCACTTTGAAGGGCTTCAGGACCACTACTAACGTATCAGGTGAAATCGAAGTCGTGACCAATGGCACCATCTTGCAGCAAGGCTACAATGGCATTGATGCTGCTACTACATGGTACTACGATGCTGACTACGATTGTTATACGGAATCAACCTCTGGTGACCAGCAAGTAATTACCGTTACTCCACAAGGTGGAGGTTTGTTTGTCGACAAGGATGCCTCCTCCACTGTGAATGTGGAAGGCTTGGTGACCATCCAAGGCAATAAGCAACGCCATAAAAACAATACTGTTGATTGCAATGTTTATTTGCCCACCTTCTCCAAGTATCTCAACATTACGAATACCCTAAGGCCAGCCACAAAAATTGGCATTACCAGCCCGATGTGTAATGCTGATCCCACCTACAAGACCAACACCTTGTCTCCAGTGGCGGTTGGTGTGCGTGAGGGAACGACCCCAGTTCAAGTTGGAGGAGAAACAATACAAGTCTCTAATGCTGTGCTTGATGCTGATTCAAGTTGGAGGAAGTGCAACTTCTTGGACGACCAAGGCTGGTTCTTCGTCAACAAGCATAATATTGGTGACGGAGAGAGAACCACTTATTACGATAGTAATGAGGGCGAGGTCGTCCATAGTAATAACGCTGTGTATTTCGGTTGGACTTGGGCCAATATTGTCAGACAAAAGCCTGATGGCTATAGGGTAAGCAACGATAGCATCTACATCTCGTCGCCCCAAGGCTTGGCCTGGCTCATCAGCAAGTCGGCAGGCAAGAACGAGCAGGCAGCCATCGACTTCACAATACCAGAAACGTCCTCGATTTACAAAATTGTCCAGACCAAAGATACCATAGACTTGATTCAATATGTCTGGGTACCAGTCGGTGACAACAATCAAGGTGAGACGTTCAATGGCATCTTTGATGGTCAAGGCCACCTTATCAAGAATCTCAGCATCGAATGTATCGGCAAAGGCGACCGCTGCTACGAGCGCACTAACTATGGCTTGTTTGGTTATGCCCAAAACGGCACTGTCAACCGTACTTTTGTTGTGAGCGGAACCATCAATCCAGCCAATACTGCCTCGACCAACCTCAGCGGCTTAGTCGGTTATCTCGACAATACTACTGTCAAGAACAGCGAGGCTGCTGTCAAAATCTTTTGTCCTAACGAAAGCGAGTCACAAAACGTCGTTGCGGGCGGTTTGGTAGGCCAGATGGCTAATGGCAGCAAGATTCATTCGTCGATGGCCATGCCTGATATGGACGTAAATTACACTTCCAAAGGATTGGCGGGTGGTTTGGTTGGTAGTGCCAATGCAGGCACTATATACAACTCGTTTGCGAATGCGAAATTTAAGGTTGGTTCTTTAACTATTGCCAATCCCGAAAATCCTAACTCGACTCCTACTATTTTAATAAATAATGATGTCAAAATAGGAGGATTGGTGGGTGATAATACAGGTGCGGTGATGATGAACTGCTATATGGCTTTGCAATCAGGTTATGAAAACCTCACGGCTTCCAACTTTGGCAGCATTGCAGCCCAAAACTCAAGCAACACCAACATTAAGAGAAGCTATGTCATGTCGAAGCTGGTTGGACAAGGCTATGAGCCATTATTCGATTATGTTATCGATAATAATGGTTCTTGCCATACTTCATGCAAGCCCTACACGCCTGTTAACAGTGCCGACCTACTTGGCTACATGTATGCCGACAACAAGGTGGTAGGCATCACCAGTGATACCGATACCACCCTGTTCCAAGTGTTGAACTATTGGGTAGATAGTATAAACAAGAAGCAGAATGGTCATGAATATGCTCGCTGGGCTCGTCCGGGTTTGCCTGAAATCAACGGCGACCTGCCTGTGCTTATGCTGGAAGATATGAATGGCAATAAAGCCCACCAAGGCGACTTCCGCACCGTAGCTACCTATGAGGGCGGTCCTGTCTTGCAATATGGCGGTCCTGTACGCGACACGGTTGGAAACGAGCCTTATTACACCTCTCCTCAGTTGGACGGTACTTTGGCAAGAGCAACGGCAGGCAATAGCCTCTTCATCTATGGCGACGTGACTGTGGCATCCACTAAGCCTGTTGCTGCCGACAAGGTGAGCATATACGAACATGCCTCCATCAAGCAAGTTGGCTCGTTGGCAGGTACGAGCGAGAATCCCTATCCCAACACCTACGTTGGCGTCACCTTCGACAATTCTTGTGGCGAGGCCACTTCGACACCGAGCATCAACACTGGACTCAATGGGTTGGGAATGGGTGGCTTCCCGTTGCCACGCGACTGGCACATGCTTTCCACACCGTTGAGCAATGCACCTTTGGGATTCAATTATGAGGTAAATGGAACCAATACGAATACGAGTGGCTATCATGGAGAAAACCACAGCGACGAATACTATTACAACAATCCTTGGATGGATGATGAGAATGACATTGAGTTCAGTTGGTTGCAAAATGGCTCCGACAATGTCCGCTATTGGATGAAAGGTTGGACGAACAGCCAAAGCCAGAAACCAGTCGAAGAAGGTCAAGAACAAGAAACTCTTAATCTGGAAACTTGGGTGGATGGTTACTTCCCGAGCCAGACGACAGAGTTCGGCACGGGCTTGATTTCGGGTAATGGTAGCGATGAATACTCCGCAAGTGGAGAACCGCGCTATCCTTACGGTATGGACTTCTACACTTGGACTGAGCCAGACTACCACTGGATCAACTTCAAGCGCAACGGCCCCAACCATTGGCATAGCGACTTTACTGTGAATAACTATCACTGGCACCTTGACTATAAGCCTTATGGTGATGAAAATGTAGTCAATCAGAATGAGGATGACCTTATTGTGGGTCGCGGCTATATGATGGCCATTGCCACTGAAACCTTCATGCAAAGCCACGGAACACTGAACAGTGGAAACAAGGGAATCCAGTTGACGAAAACAGCCAATTCGAGACTCCCAGGTTGGAACTTGGTGGGCAATCCTTATCATGGCTACATCGATTTCGACAAGGTTGGTTTACCTTTTTATGTGGTCTACAATGCTGATGAATATGGAAACACAGGTGGTGGCGAAGGCGGTGCCAAAGAAGATAAGGCTGGTACAGCATTCAGATATTATCCCAAGGGAGGCTCCATAAAAGGCGATTATGCCAATCAATTCATACACCCGCACCAAGGTTTCTTCGTGCTTGCGCAAAATGCGGGACCTGATCCTTTGCCTTTGGTTTTCAATGAGTCAATGATAGTACCTCGAAGCGAGGTGACTAACGGAGGCGATTTCCGCGATTGGCAACCAGCCTATCCTTTGGTCAACCTTTACCTGAGCAGCGATCATGGTTGTGCTGATGTGACGGTCATCGAGTTTGAGCGTCCCGAGTGGGGTGGTGCGCACAAGTTGAAGGAACTTTGCGTGGGTAACGGTTTGTTCTATGGTCACCATGAGGACGAGAACTACGCGGCCCTCTTTGTGAAAGAAGGAACGAAGCGCGTCCCCGTGAGATTCGAAGCCAAGGAGGACGACATCTTCACACTGAAGTGGAATACGGCCAACGGCGACTTCCACAGCATGTATCTCATCGACAACATTACGGGCATTCAGTACGACATGCTTCGTAATGATACCTACGCCTTTGAGGGTCACAAGAGCGACTACAAGTCACGCTTCCTCATCGTGTTCGAAGTGACTGACGTGGAAGAGAATTTGGAAGGTTTCCACAACTTCGTCTTCTTCGACGGATCGCAGTGGATTGCCACAGGTGAAGGCAACTTGGAGTTCATCGACCAGTTGGGTCACGTTTTGTGGAGTGAACGTCTGACTGGCGGACAAACTCGCATCAGCTTGCCCGAGGTGGCGAAGAGCCTTTACATGTTCCGCTTGACAAATTCAAAAGAAACCAAAGTTCAGAAAGTCTTAGTAAAATAAAGGAGGACAAGACAATGAGAAAAGAAGCAAATAATAAGAAACACTCAGTAAGGAAAACCTTTGTTTTGTTGACTGTTCTCGCGACAATGGTATTGACGATGAAACCTATGATGGTCTGCTCACAGGTCTTTCTGTGGGATGAAGAAACAGGAAGTTATCGTGCTGGAATGTCGGAGTCGGAATTCAACATCGTTCCCTATCAGGGAGGCGATGCTGACCAATACTTCACTCCGCTTGGTGAGGGCCTGCTTCTGCTGGGAGGCCTCGGTGTTGCCTATGGCTTTGCCAAAAGGAAGAAATCAAAAAGATAGTTCTGAACTTTGACCTGCATTTATTGGAATCGCTCTGCCATGAAACTCTTTATGGCGGAGCGATTCTGTTTTTTCTGATGGAAAAATACGACGCTTTTCGTGCAATAATTTGATTGTGTATCGAAATTTCCTAACTTTGTGGCCTAATTGAAACGTCAAACTTACCAAATTATTCGCTATGGAAGTCAAGAGAGTTTTTGATCTTCTTCAGAATTATGTGGAGAAGTATCCCGACCAAAAGACCGCCCTTGCCGGAAAGAAGAATGGGCAATGGGTGCATTACAGCATCCAGGATTATATTGAACATACTAACGCCTTGAGTTATGCGCTCATGGAGTTGGGTATTGAGAAAGGCGACAAGGTGGCCATGATCCTCACCAATCGCCCCGAATGGAACATGCTCGACATGGCCATCAGCCAAATCGGTGCTATCAATGTGCCAGTTTATCCCACCATCAGCGAGGAAGACTATCGCTATATCCTTGGCGATTGCGATGCGAAGATGGTCATTATCGACGGCCTCTCCGTGATGAACAAGGTGACCAACATTTTGCCCGATGCGCCCAATGTGAAGCTGGTCTACACTATGGTGAACCGTGAGAAATATCCCTATTTCGACCAGTTGCTGCAAATGGGCAGGGAGCATCCCCATGCCGAGGAGCTTGAAGCCCGCAAGGCTGCCGTTGATGAAATGGAGTGCGCCACCATCATCTACACTTCTGGCACGACGGGCACACCCAAAGGAGTGATGCTCTCACATCATAATCTGATGAACCAGTTCAAGAACTTCTGTCAAACGCCGTCGCCGTGGTCGAAACGCGCTTTCAGCTTCCTGCCGGTGTGCCATGCCTACGAGCGCGCTCTCGTCTATATGTATCATTACCTTGGAATGTCAATTTACTATGCGGAGAGTTTGGCCACCATCGCGTCCGACATGCGCGAGGTTCGTCCTACGATGATGTGCGCCGTGCCGCGTGTGCTTGAACGTTTCTATGATGCCATTTATCAGTCGGGCAAGAAACAGAAAGGCATTGCAAGAGCCATATTCTTCTGGGCCCTGCGCCTTGGCGAACGCTATAAGATTGAAAGTGAGCATCGCAATTGGTTCTACGATTTCAAGTTGGGCATTGCCGATAAGTTGGTGTACAGCAAGATACGTCAGGGCATTGGCGCCGACAATTTTGACATCATCGTGTCGGGTGCTGCGGCCATTTCGCAAAAGATTGCAGGCTTTTTCTCGGCCATCAAGATGCCGGTCTTTGAGGGCTATGGCCTCACGGAGACTTCGCCTGTCATCACTGTTAGCAACCGCAACCCGCACGGACGCGAAGTGGGTTATGTGGGACAACCACTGCCAGGCGTGGAAGTGAAGATTGCTGAAAACGGCGAAATCATTTGCCGTGGTCACAATGTGATGATGGGATATTACAAAAAGCCTGAATTGACCCAAGAAGTCATTGATGCTGACGGTTGGTTCCATACGGGCGACATGGGCGAATTCAACCAATACAATCAACTGCGCATCACGGGCCGCATCAAGAGTCTGTTCAAGACTTCGGGCGGCAAGTATATCAATCCCGATGTGATTGAGGCCAAGTTCAGTTCTTCCAAGTTAATCGAGCAAATCCTTGTGGTAGGTGAGAACCAGAAATTTGCCGGCGCACTCATCATCCCGAACTTTGCCGAACTGAAGGCATGGTGCTCCAAAGAGAAGATTGCCTATACGACCAACGAAGAGATGATCAAGAATCCTGAGGTTCTGAAATGCTATGCCAAGGAAGTCAATGAGATGAATAAGGGCTTGGGCGAGACCGAGAAAATCAAGAAACATGTGCTGCTTGCCGACGAGTGGAGCATCGCCAACGGCCTCCTCACGCCAACGCTCAAAGCCAAGCGCAAAGTCATCACAGCGAAATACAAGGATGTGATTGAGAAGATGTTCGCATAAATGAAAAAAGGAGCGGAAGCTCCTTTTTTAATAAGTTTTTCTGAAAAACCTTAAATTATGGAATAAAAACATTATTTTTGCCTGACATAATTTTTTGATAGTATGAGATTTGTTGACAGGGAAAACGAAATATTGAGACTGAAACATGTACTTGGCAAAGACGGACATGCCAAATTCGTCATTGTCTATGGACGCAGGCGTTTGGGTAAATCAACGCTTGTCCGCCATGTGCTTGATGACCAAGATGTTTACTTCATGGCCGACCAAACAGAACAGAGCCAACAACTTGCATTGATGGCAAAGACGATTAGCACAAGATTCCCCGATTTCGACAAGGTATTTTACCCTGATTGGGATAGCCTTTTCAGCAGTCTTGCCCATCGTGCAAAGGAACGTTTCACGCTTTGCATCGATGAATTCCCTTATCTCGTCAAGTCGTGCCCCAGCCTGCCTTCGGTGCTGCAACGGCATATCGACTCCCGTCAATTGCCGTTCAATCTCATCATTTGTGGCTCGTCGCAACAAATGATGCAAGGTTTTGTGCTTGATGCGGCCTCGCCTTTGTATGGCCGTGCGGATGCCATCCTCAAATTGGAGCCTATTCCAGTCAGGTTTTTGCAGGAAATATTAGGTTGCGATGCCATTCAAACCATTGAGGAATCTGCTGTTTGGGGTGGTGTGCCTCGTCATTGGGAAATCAGGGAACAATCGCCTTCGTTGACGGAAGCCATCACCCAACACATTATCGACCCTAATGGCATACTTTACGATGAGCCTTCGAGACTGTTTGTTGATGATTTTCAGCATACAACGCAATCTGCAGCATTGTTGTCGCTGATTGGCAATGGTGTCAACCGGCTTTCAGAAATTGCGGGTAGGATGCAAAAAAATGCCACCGACCTTAGCGGACCTTTGGCCAAACTCATCAATCTTGGTTATATTGAGCGAGAAACACCTTTTGGAGAAAGCCCACGCAACAGCAAGCGCAGTTATTACCAGATTTGCGATCCCTTTATGAGGATGTATTATCGCTATGTGGTTCCCAACAGGTCTTTAATCAACCTTCGTAGGCAAAATATTGTTGCCCAAACCATTAGCGATACATTCTCCGATTTCGTGGCCTTGCATTGGGAACGGCTTTGTCGCAATGCCGTAAGCGGAAACCTCTTGTTGGATAGCATTTGGGGCATCGCCTCTCGTTGGTGGGGAACCGTCATCGAAAACAACGAAAAGAAAGCCATCGAATTAGATGTTGTCGCTGAGTCAACCGACAAACGGAAAATCCTCATCGGAGAATGTAAATGGACGGAAGGCGAAAACGCGATGCTACTTTTCCACGAACTCGAAACCAAGGCAAAGTCGTTGCCTTTCGTGAAAGGAAAAGAAGTGGTACTTACCTTGTTTCTCAAACATCCATCCCTTGATGGAATCACAAGCCATGTGTTTCTCCCTCAAGATGTAGTCAACGACTTCCAATGAACACAATAATTATGGAGTAAAAACATTATGTTGTAACTCCATAATTCGTTTCTTTGTCTATTCCAAATAAGTATACCCGTAAAGCCCCGAACGATAGTTTGAAAGGAATTCCTTTCCTTCCTCAAGGGTGATCTTGCCATCCTTGACGCACTTGGTAACCCAGGTCTCCACCGTGCGAACCAATTTCTTCGGGCTGTATTGTACATATTCCAATACGTCGGCAACGGTCTCGCCATCAATAACTTGGTCGATGTAGTAGCCTTTTTCATCCACTGAAATGTGTACGGCATTGGTGTCGCCAAACAGATTATGAAGGTCGCCGAGGATTTCTTGATAGGCACCCACAAGGAACGCACCTATATAATAATGCTCTTTGTCGCTGAAAGTGTGCAGCGGGATGGTATGCGGCGTGCCTTTGCCTACGAAGTTGGTGATTTTGCCGTCGCTGTCGCAGGTGATGTCTTGCAAGGTGGCCAAGTGGGTTGGATTCTCGTCCAAACGCTGGATGGGGATGATGGGGAACAGCTGGTCGATGCTCCACAAGTCGGGCAACGACTGGAACAAGGAGAAGTTGCAGAAATATTTGTCGGCCAATAGTTTAGGCAATGAAGTGAAGTCCTCTGGAACACGTTTCAGGTCGTTGGCGATGTGGTTCACCTCGCGGGCGATGGTCCAGAACAGACGCTCAATCTTGGCGCGTGACTTGAGGTCGAGCAGGCCAAGGCTGAACAGGTTGAGGGCTTCCTCGCGGATTTCTTGCGCGTCGTGCCAAATCTCCAACGATGAGCTTTTGTTCAGTTCGTCCCACGACTCGTAAAGCTCCTTGATGAGCTCGTGGTCGCCTTCTTCGGGTTCTTCGTTGTCGTCCCACTTGGGCAGTGAAGTGGTTTCCAACACCTCAAAAATCAACACGGAATGGTGTGCGGTAAGGGCGCGTCCCGACTCACAGATGACGTTGGGGTGGGGGAGTTCGTTTTTGTCGCAGGCATCAACAAGGGTGTAGATGGCGTTGTTGGCGTATTCCTGAATGCTGTAGTTGACCGAACTGGCGCTGCTGGAACGTGTGCCGTCGTAATCGACGCCAAGACCTCCGCCCATGTCGACGTATTCAATGTTGTAGCCCATCTTGCAGAGTTGCACATAAAACTGTGCCGCTTCGCGCAAGGCCACGTTGATTTTCTTGATTTTACTCACTTGGCTGCCGATGTGGTAGTGTACCAGTTTCAGGCAGTTTTTCATGTCGTGTTCATCGAGGAAATCAAGGGCTTCGAGAAGTTCCGACGAGTTGAGGCCAAACTTGCTGCCGTCGCCACCCGACTCTTCCCATTTGCCAGCCCCTGAGCTGGCCAATTTGATGCGCACACCCAAATTGGGCGTAACTTTCAACCGGCGGGCGATTTTTGTCGTGATTTTCAGTTCGTTGAGTTTCTCGATGACGATGATGATTTTACGCCCCATCTTTTGTGCCAATAGAGCCAACTCAATGAATTCCTCGTCCTTGTAACCATTGCAGATGATGAGCGAGTCGGCATCGGTGTTGAGGGCGATGATGGCGTGAAGCTCAGGCTTCGAACCCGCCTCAAGGCCGATGTTGACCTTCTTGCCGTGGCTGACGATTTCTTCGACCACGGGGCGCATTTGGTTCACTTTGATGGGCAGCACCACCGTGTTTTGTCCTTTGTAATCGTATTCCTTGGCCGCCTCCTTGAAGCAGGAGTCGATTTTCGTGATACGGTCGTCGAGGATGTCAGGGAAACGCAACAGCATGGGTGCGGAAACGTTTCTAAGTGCCAGTTCGTCAACAAGTTCTGGAAGGTCGACGGAAGCACAGCCTTCTTTTGGAGTCACAGTCATGTGGCCTTTCTCGTTGATGGAAAAATAATGTCCGCCCCAGCCTTTCACGTTGTAAAGGTCCTCGGAGTCTTCAATGCGCCATTTTCTCATTGCTTCAGTTTTTGTTTGTTTTAATGGAGTGCAAAACTAATAAAAAGTATCGGTTTTGCACAGTTTTCTTTATTTTTGCAGAAAATTATTTGTGATGCACCTCATTATCGACAGCGGCTCCACCAAAATGGAATGGATTCTTTTGGACGGGAAAACGGTGAAAAACCGCTTCACGACCGAGGGATTCAACCCAAATTATTCTGATATTCAATGTCTTGAAAACGTGACATTGTCTGTAGAGGCATGCCATGGTGCGTCTCTACGAGACGAAATCCAATCCATCCATTATTACGGCACTGGATGTGGCACAGAAAAGAATTGTCAACTAATAAAAGAAGTGTTGCAACGGCATTTTCCACAGGCCGAAATCACTGTCACCCATGACCTGATGGCTGCCTGCCATGCTGTTCTCGGACATGAAAAAGGTATTGCTTGCATCCTTGGAACAGGTTCAAATTCATGTGTTTACGATGGTGAAAGAATCATAGAAAGAGCCGTTTCGTTGGGCTATCTCGTCGGCGACGAAGGTAGCGGGATGCACATCGGCAGGGAAGTGGTGCGAGCATATTTTTATGGCTTCATGCCTGAAGACCTGCGACAACAATTCGCCGACGCTTTTCACCTTGAACAGAAAGATTTCATCCAACAGCTGTATCATAATGAACAGCCATCAAAGTATCTGGCCTCCTTCGCCAAATTCGCTGGCGAGCATCAAGACAATCCTTTCATTCACAACTTGGTGGTACATTGTTTCGATGAATTTATTAAGGCTTTTGTTCTTCGGTTTGGCGATTGCAAATCGTTGAAAATTAGTTTTATCGGATCTGTGGCTTTTCATTTTCAAGACATCTTGAATGAGTGCATAAAAAGCCATGACCTCACTATGGGCGAGGTCATGACATCTCCTGCGGCAGGTTTGGTGCGCTATTATTCCGAATAAACGGCCATCATCGAGCCATCTTGACGATGCGATGTACGCTGCTGCTGTCGCCATAATTCAGCTGGAGCAGATATGTGCCATCGTTCAAGTCGCTCAAGTCGAGGTCAATAACCGTATCGAAAACCTTTTGCTCTTTCATCAAACGACCGAAAACATCATAAACGCTGACGCTCTTGACAACTTTTTCGGCCATGATGTTTACTTTTGAAGCAACCGGGTTGGGATAGATTTGGCAAGTGGTCATGCGTTCCTCTAAGCCTTCCGTTGAAAGGAAATGTGCCACATATTCTTCGGATTCCGTCACGGTGAAGGTGTAGCTTGCTTCGGTTGAAACCTGAATGCCATTCTTTGTCCAATTGACGAAGGTGTAACCTGTGTTGGCCGTAGCCGCAACCGTGCAGCTTGCGCCTTGGTTGTAGGTGCCGCCACCCGCGACGGTGCCGCCTTCGCTTGGGTTGGCAGCAAGTGTGATGGTATAAGTCGGGCTGCTGATGGATACCGTTTGGATGTTTTGCCCTATCATGGGATAGTTGGTGGAAATCACGCGGATTTGGTACTGGCCATCAGCCACATTAGGGATTTGTGCCGAAATAGTGCCGCTGTTATTGGTGGTGATGCGCCCCAATTCAGTAGGGTTGCTGAAGCTGCCGTTGGCATTGGAGAGCTGGGCAATGACTTGATTTGCAGAGGCATTGAGATTTTCGGGTGACATAGTCCCACTCAAAGAGAAGGGGATGGTGATGGCATCACCGGGCGTAAATGAAGTTGAGGCCAGTTGTCCCATGCTTAGGGTGGGGTTGTAGACGAGCAACACATCGTCAAGAAACAAATCATCGTTGGTGCTTCCCGTGCCAGGTGATTCATTGGTAGTGGCCATGAAAAGGATGTAGCGCACATCAGTGCATGGACCGTTGTTGACGAAGGGGATGCTCAATCTGGTCCAGTTGTAGGCTCCGCCGTTGGCCGAAGTGCGGGTGAATCTTTGGTCAGCCGTGGCCACAAGCATGTTGGAGGGCGATTCGGTGCCGTTGGCAATAAGCTGATAGTCAGCATCACCGTGGACAACAGCCTTCACTTGAGCCTTGTGGGAAGTGCTTTGACTGCGGAAACACACCCAAACGGTGAGTGAATCGGGGAGTTGGGTGATGGGGGTGTTATATACGCTCTGGGAACGTTGGGTGTAGTTGTAGTTGCTTGAGCCAGAGGGGGACATGCTGCCGGCATTGATGCGTCCGTTGGTGATGGTGCCATTGGCTGTAACGCCTAAGATGCTACTGGGATACAGTCTGACGCACTTAGATCCGGAAGAACCTGGACGGGTTTGGTTGGATTGCTCAACTGAATTGGGCATCATGCTCGACCATGTGCCTGTAGCCGTTCCACCCGAGTGCCAATGCACTGGCTCACTGACTGATTCGGCCTCGCGTGTAGTCCATTGCTCAAAACCACGGTTGTCGAATTGAGGGCCGTACTGGGCAAAAAGTGTCATAGTGGAAATGCTGAAGACAAACAGCAAAAAAAGACTTTTGTGGAATTTCTTCATCTTGGTTTTTTTTGAAATAAGATGCGCAAAAGTAATGAAAAAGGTAGACTCAAAGGATAAAATCTCAATCAAATGTTTTTTTCCGTATTTTTGCACCTTAATTTTTAAAGTTATGAAAAGAGTATTAATCACATTTACGTTGCTGCTTTTCGCTGTCGCAGCGAAAGCGCAATGGACGCTGCAAACCTACGCCGAGTACGACTACACTCGCACTTCGGGAAGTAGTGCATCTTTGGCCTTGAAAGCTGATTGTCAAATGTTTGAAAACTTTAACATCGGTTTCGGCTATCAAGGCACGACGCTGAACCGCCATGCCATCAACCTGCAATATCAGATTGACTTGTTGAAGGCGAAAAGCGGTACACTCTATTTGGAAAATCGCTACCTGTACCGCCTTTTTCCGAACTACAACCTTCAGGAATTCAACGCCTTGCTGGATTTGGGCTGGCGCAACCGCCATTTCAATTTCCAGTTGGGCCTGACCAACCGCTACACGGCTCCCATTCCGCTGCGCAAGAACGGTGGCATGGACGTGACTTTCGAGCCGATGAACATTACTTTCTGCGTCGAGGCCAATCTGTTCGACCAAGAGCATCCGTGGAATGTGGGTGGACGCATCTCGAATTACAGGGATTTCGTCATCGAGCGTTTCACCTTGTTTTTCTATAGCCTCAATGGATATTACGACTTTGGCAACGGCCTGCGCATGACAGCTGAGGCAGGAGTGCATCCCTGCGGTATACTCAACCTGTCGGCACAATACAACGGCTGGTTTGGCAATGTGGGACTAATTTGGAAACCTTAAAACTGAACATCATGAAAAAATTACACCTTATATTATTTGCCGCAGCAGCGATTTTTGTTAGTAGCTGCGACCGTTTGGACATGGCCGCAATGGTCATCAACCGTAGCGACACCGAGGAACGCGTGGCCGACTGGCTCGACTACAACAGCCAGAATCCGATGCCCATCATCGAGAACGTACCTGACGAATACCGCATCTATTCCACTTCCGACGCACACTATTCTGATCACGATGGATTTGAACTACAAGGCCCAAAGGACCGTTTGTACAAATACGTAACCACCGAGCGCAACGACTCGAAGGCCATCTTCTCCCTCCTTGTGGGCGACTTGGCCAACCAAAGTGGAGAGGCAGGCTACATAAGGGTGGATTCTTCTCTTCGTTACAATGCCGCGACCCAGGCCAAAAACGACCCGTGTTTTACCGTTCTTGGCAACCACGACCTGTATTATGATTGCGCCAAGTTCTACAAGCAACATTTCCACACCTCGACCTACACCGTGACGGTGAAGACCGTTGGTGGCCATAAAGATTTGTTCATCCTTTTGGATTCGGGCAACGGAACCTTCGGCAAGAGACAGATGGAGTGGCTGAAAGAACAACTTGAGCATCGTGCCGACTATCGTCACTGCTTCGTCGTCAGCCACAATTGGCTGTTCCGCACGTCGTACAATTATACCACCACTCCGGCTGCCAACCTGCCGCAAGACGAGCAATATGCTTTCATGGACATGATGAGCCAAAACGATGTTGAGTTGGTGTTGATGGGCCATTTCCACATGCGCGAGCAACGCCAGTTTGGCGGTGTGCACTATGTGATGAGCGACAACCTCAATGATGGCGGAAAGCCGAGTTGCTTGGTGCTGACGGTAGGAGAGAAGGTCAGATATGAGTATAAGGAACTGGAAATGGAATGAAAAAGTCTCTACCATTAGTTTTGTAACCCACTGAATCATAAACAATTAAAATCGGGCAGTCCGCAAAGGTCTCTACCACGAGCCGAGCCTTGCGAATCGCCCGATTTTTCATTATACTTTTGCATGGTCAAACCTAAAATTGTACCATGCAATGAAAACAAGGAACCTGATTCTCACAACTGCATTTGCGGCCTTTGCTACGGCTGCTTTTGCCCAAGTCGAAATCCCTGAAGTCAAACCCAAGGCCGACAGCCTCCAAATGGCAGTGGACACTTTGCTGCTTGAAGGCTTCACCATCACGGCGGAGCGGCCATTGTTCTCGGTGGAAGGCGAGAAAACGCTCTACCAAGTCGCCGACGACCCTACCGTGCAAGGCGGTGTGGCTTCCGATGCCTTGCAGAACGCGCCCGGCGTGAGTGTGGATGTGGAAGGCAACATCACCTTGCGCGGGACTTCCTCGGTGGAAATCTGGATCAACGACCAGCCTTCGAACCTCACGGGAGAAAACCTCAAAAGCTACATTCGGACCTTGCCCGCCAATGCCATCGACCGCATTGAAGTCGTCACGAACCCATCGGCACGCTATGCCACCTCCTCCGACGGCATCATCAACATCGTGATGAACAGCAAAATCAAGCGGAATGAGTTCCTTTGCTTTGGCACCAATGCTTCCTCCCAGCCTTTCGTGATGCCTTGGGCATCCTACGTTTGGAAAAACGACAAATGGACGGTGAATGCATACGTCAGCACCTATTTCTATCACGGCGAGAACGATATGGAATTCGACAGAAACCTTTTTAGGAAGGACGAAAACGACAGCCTCGTTCAGGCCAACCAGAGTCATAGCATAAGACACACCAAATACTTCACCTACAGTCCTGGCGGCTCCGTGAACATCACTTATTCGCCTGACAAGAAGAACACCTATGCCTTTTGGCTGAACTGTTGGGATTCATTCGGCCCCTCGGAAACGAAGACAGAGCGGGAACGCACGGAGTATTTGGAGCAGGCAGGAGTTTATAAATACGCATTTGCCATTAACTCAAATAGCAACTATTTGTTTCTCAACTCAGGGCTTTATTACCAGCACAAATTCAACGAGGAAGGCCACAACCTGACCGCCCGAATGAATGGTTTTTTGAACCGCCAAGTCATGCCCTTGGAAGACCACACCACATATACCTTGCCCTCGCCTCGCGAAAGGGTTTTCAAGATGGATTATCTGTCTTCCAATGCGCCCATTTCGGCAAATGTCGATTACAACCTGCCGTATTCCAAAAACGGCGAGTTCAGCATGGGGCTGAGAGGCAGTTGGGAGGACGGGACGAATCGGAATGTGGTGGACACCTTGACGAACAACGGCTATGTGAGGGATTCCGTGATGAGTTACGACTATCACTATAGGAACCAGAATTGGGGCGGTTATTTTATGGTGCAACATCGTTTTGGCGATTTCACCGTGCAGCCGGGCATCAGCGTGAATTGTTTCCGAACAGGCATCGTCTTTCCTGAAGCTCCTGATTATGACTTCGTTGACGACCATTTCGATGTCACGCCTTCGCTGCATCTGTCTTATCGCACCAAGTCGCTGCACAACTTCAAGATGAGTTATTCCATGAAGGTGAACCGTCCCACGGCGACGCAGCTCAGCCCTTTCAACCACTACGATGAAGAATCATACACTACGGGAAATCCCAAGTTGGAGCCCATTTATACCCAAAACATGGAAGCCAGCTGGACGAAATACTGGGATGACTTCGGCTCGGTGGGCTTGACGGCTTATTACAAGGGCAAGAAAAATGAGATCAACACCATCAACGAGTCGGGCTATCACGAGCATTACGGTCGGGTGGTTTTCTTCACGAGGCCGGTCAATGTGGGGCGTTCCTATATGGCTGGAGGCGAGTTCAATATGATGTACAGGCCAAGCGGAATGTTCAACTTGCGGTTTTACGCCAACGTGTACGATTCCTATCTTGAGACCGATTATGGCGTGTTGAAAACTTTGGAAAAGAATGATTTATGGTCGTATAGCCTGCAATTAAGTTTGTGGGCAAAACTGTGGAACCGTTTGGAAGTCCACGCTTCGGCTCGCTACAACTCGCCTATGCAGACGCTGTTCAACCAAGTCGGGGCCAATTATTCCATCGATTGTGGGATGCGCTCCGATTTCTTCAACCATAAATTATCGGTGTTCTTCAATGGCAACGACCTTTTCGGCCTGATGCGTTACAGCAACACCTATACGAATCCATTATCGAGCGGAAGTTACTCCAGCCGAAGCAATTCCACTTATCTCTGTGTGGGGTTTACCTTGCGTTTCGGGAATGTTGAGTTGGAGAATGAAGCCCAGACGGCTGGCGAAAAAGGTGGGCAATAATTGTTGAGTTGTTGCGTTGTTGAATTGTTGAATTGATGAATCGTTGAGACGATGGTGAATTTGCTATACAAATCAAGATGTTGGTTGGCCTTCGCGCTGATATGCCTTTTGGCTGCCTGCAATGTAAAATCCGACATGGACAACATGGAACTGACAGTATTGGAGATTGAAGGCAAATTTAGCAGGGGAGAGGATGTATCGCAAGACACCTCCATCTTTCAGGCGCGGCGTTATTTCAACCTCACCGACGATGCCGAGATGAAGACCTTGTCGGCACTTTACAGCGGTTGTGTCTATTGGCAGCGTAATGATTTTGACTCCGCCATGTCTGCTTTGAACGAGGCCATTGTTTTGGCACGTTCCTCTGAAGACATCAAACTGATGGAAAAGGTGCAGACTACCATTTCGGCTCTCAATGGCGACTTGGACCATAGCGAGAATATGATTACCGTGTTTTTGCGCCGCCGCAAAATGCTCGTTATCATTTCGTTGGTCTTGGTTGCGGCGGTTGCTTTGGTGTTTTTCCTCTTGTATCGTGCCGCGCAAAAACGGGCCACGATAGCTGAACTGAACCTGAGCATTGCCGAGTTGCAAAAAGAATCCGAAACTTTGGCCGAGACCAACCGCAACAACCTGATTCACAAGGTGATGATGATTTACAAAGTCTTTTTGATAGGCGAGAACAAGGACATCGACAAGGCTTCATTCCAAAAATTGAAATCATGCGTCTGCGGTCGCGAAGCCGGCAATGCCTACGATGCCATCTTTGAGGAATACAACAAGGTCTATCCCAATGTGGTTCAGCGCATTAAAGACAACCAACCCGCCTTTACGGAAAGCGAGTTCAAAGTCTGTGTGCTTTCCATGATGCCTTTCAGCGTCAAGGAAGTGGCCGACATTTTGGATGTCTCGTCTGCAATGATTGGCAAGGCCCGCACCAACATCCGCAAGAAACTCGGCATGACCGAGGCGCGAGGGAGCATTGAGGAGTTTGTTATGGAATTGTCGAAAGAATAATAAAATCGCCCGCCAAGACTGTCTCTGACGGGCGATTGGTTTATGCCGTATTGGGAATGACCTTACAAAATTGTCGCAGTTTTAATTGAAATTCGCTACGCACTGAATAGCGAATTGGGTGTATAAAACAATTAGGCTTTCTCACCGTTTTCGTAAATGTATTCAGGTGCAATGTCAATGTTGCCATTGTTCCATTCGAGTGTGTCGGTAATAGTGAATGCTTTGAACAAATCCAAGTCATGCAAGGGTTTGAAAACGGGATAACGCTCTATCAACGGCAAAAAGTCGAAAATCCGTTTTTGCCCGTCATTGAACAACAGGAATATCTTGTACCCGTCAATGTATTCTGCGCTGGTGATTTCTTTCCACATCATATCCATTATTTTAAGGGTTCGATTTTGTTCGGGTTTTCACCTTTAGAGGCTTTCTCCCAGGCTTCTTTAATTTCCTCGCGGTGCAAATCAAGCCATTCAAGAATAAGGCGCAAAGCCCTTTCAGAGATTTCGCCTTTGACCTTGCCGTTTTCAATTTCGATGGTAACCTTGTCGTTCTGATAGGTGGCATGGAAATGAGGCGGGTTGTGGTCAATGAACCTAAGAATGATTTTAATCCCAAAGAATTCTGAAATGGTTGGCATGGCGTTGTGTAATCTTATTCTTAAGTGCAAAGATACGAAGAAATTGGAATTTGCAAATGGAGAGGAAACTTTTTTTCATCAAAACCCTTGTGGAATGGAAAAATGTGTATACTTCCAAAATCGCCCGCCAAGAACACTCCTGACGGGCGATTTCACTATCAGTGATAAGACAATTATTTCGCCTCCTTCGGATAAGTCAATCCCATGTTATACAGGATGAACGAGTAAATGTCAGCCTGCTCTTCAAGGACTTTGGAAATCGGCTTGCCGCCACCGTGACCAGCTTTGGTGTCGATGCGGATGATCTTGGGCTGGTCGCCGGTCTGGGCTGCTTGCAAGGTGGCCGCATACTTGAACGAGTGGGCGGGCACCACGCGGTCGTCGTGGTCGGCAGTGGTGACCATGATGGCGGGATAGTGTACGTCGGCACCGCTCTTGATGGTGTGCAGCGGCGAGTAGGCATATAAAGCCTTGAACATGGCTTCGTCGTCTTCGCTGGTGCCATAGTCGCTGGCCCAGTTCCAGCCGATGGTGAAGAGATGGTAGCGCAACATGTCCATCACGCCGACTTGCGGCACGGCCACTGCGAAGAGGTCGGGACGTTGGTTCACTACCGCACCGACGAGCAAACCACCGTTGGAGCCACCGTTCAAAGCCAAATATTTCGGCGAGGTGTATTTATTATTAATAAGGTATTCAGCGCAGGCAATGCAGTCGTCGAATACGTTCTGTTTCTGCAACTTGGTGCCGGCAATGTGCCATTCCTCGCCGTACTCGTTGCCGCCACGCAGGTTCATCTGGGCATAAATTCCGCCATTCTCGATGAAAGGCAGACGCGAAGTGCTGAAGCCAGGATTGAGCGTCACGTTGAAGCCGCCGTAACCGTACAGGAAAGTCGGGTTGTTGCCGTCTTTCTGCAAGCCTTTTTTATAGGTCAGGAACATCGGGACCTTGGTGCCGTCTTTCGAGGTGACAAAGACTTGCTCGGTGACGTAGTCGTCCGACTTGAAGTCGATGGCGGGCGCGCGGAACACGGTGGAAGTGTTGTCGTCGATGTTGTATTGGTAAATCGTGGTCGGGAAGACGAAAGAGGTGAAGGCATAGAACACTTCGGGTTCCTTATATTCGCTGCTGAAACCGACCGAACCGTAGGTGGGCAAAGCAATTTCGTGGAGCTGCTGTCCGTCCATGGTATAGACGTAGGCGTGGTTGGCGGCGTCCTTGTCGTAGGTGACAATCATCTTGCCCTTGGCCAAGTTGATGCCCGAAATAACATTTTCGCTTTCGGGAATCACGTCCACCCAGTTTTCCATCTGAGGAGCTTTAGCTGACACTTTGCAGATACGGCCCTTGGGCGCGTTGTAGTTGGTGAAGATGTACAAAGTGCCGTCAATCACGTCGATGGGGCCGTATTGGTAGTCCATGTCGTCGGCAATCTGCACAAACTTGCCTTTCGGGTCTTGCATATCGCGGATCCACAGCGTGCTGCCTGCGCCTTGACCGCTCTCGAAGAGGAACATATAATGCTCGTCCTCGGTGAGGTCCACTTGATGGAAGTAACGTGGTTGTTTAGGATTGGAATAGAAGAGTTCGTCCTGTTCCTGCGGCGTGCCGAGTTTGTGGTAATAGATTTTGTGGTTTTCGTTCACATTGCTGAACTCCTTGCCGGCTTCGGGACGGTCGTAAGCGGCATAGAAGAAGCCGTCCTTGTACCACGATGCACCCGTGAACTTGGCCCATTCGATGTGGTCGGGGAGAAGTTCGAGGGTGGCCATGTCCTTCACATAGATTTCAACCCAGTCGGAGCCGCTGCGTTGAATGGTGTAGGCCATGTATTTGCCGTCGTTGGAGAAACTGATGCCGCCGAGGGAAACCGTGCCGTCGTCGGAGAGTTTGTTGGGGTCGAGGAGGACGATAGGCTCGCCGTCAAGCGTCTCTTGCATGTAGATGACGCTTTGGTTTTGGAGGCCGTCGTTCTTCGAGTAGATGTAGCGGCCATGCTTCTTCGATGGCATACTATAACGCTCGTAATTAACGATTTGCGTCAAGCGGTCCTTGATGGCGTTGCGGAAGGGGATGTGGCTCAGGTAGTCTTGCGTGACTTCGTTCTGCTCCTTGACCCATTTCGCGGTCTCGGCGGAGGTGTCGTTTTCGAGCCAACGGTACGGGTCGGCGACCTTCGTGCCGAAGTAGTCGTCAACTACGGTGGTGTCCATGCGCGTCTCGGGATAGGCCTTGACGGAATAGCGTTCAGGCTGCTTTGGTTGTTGGTTGCAGCCGAAGAGGGTGATTGTGCCCATAACTAATAAGGTGAGTTTTTTCATTATTAAGGATTTAAGATTTAAAGATTCAAAATTCAAGATTCAAAGATTCGATGGACGCGGGACTATCCTTGTCGTAGCTTCGCGTCACTGCGAGGTTGAGCCTGCCACGAGCGAAGAGTGGTGGAAGCTGTCCATAAATTCAGCAAACAAAAGTACGACAAATTGTTATATGAAAATGGAAAAGTGGCGGTGAATTGATATTTTTTATAGTTTTGCGTCATAATTAAAAAGTGTATGCTGCCATCAGAAAAAGAGACCATATTGAGTTCCATTCGTGCTTTGGGTGCCAAGGTTCTGCCTGAAGGAGCGAGGCTTATCCTGTTTGGTTCGCAGGCGCGCAATGATGCTCGTGACGATTCCGACTGGGACTTGCTCATCTTGCTCAATGACAAGCAACTACAAAAAGACGCCTTTGGAGCATTTGCCTATCCATTCGTAGAGTTAGGCTGGGAATATGGCACTTATTTCAGTCTAAAAATTTACACTTACACGGAATGGGCAAAACGAAAAGGAACGCCGTTTTATGACAATGTAAACAAGGAAGGGACGATATTGAACTGATTGATTCTTTTTCGCCAACTCACTGAACGGCATTTTGCCAAGTTCCTAAATGAAGAGAGGTGTGCATATGTAATTGGTTGATTATTTCAACTTTGAAAGATTTTTTTTCTAATAATCCTTCTCCAATCCAATATTTTTTCGTTTCTTTGCCTTGTCAAACGCTGGTTACTGAGCTTGTCGAAGTATCAGCGCATGGCAGACATACTAAAGAAAGGCGTTGTACTAACGCTTTATCTGCGGTCATCAGAATCTCGCAAATTCAGACCCTACTGTTATGATAAAGCAATGGCCAACGCTCATGTGTTTGGTATATACATCAGTTTGTATATATGAACAGCGTGGGCTTTCGGCATTGCTTATCCTCAGTAGGAGGCAATGCGAGAGCCTTGATGACGGGATGACCTCAGTAGGAGGCAATGCGAGAGCCTTGATGACGGGATGAGCAATAGTTCAGATACCCGCGCTTCTTTTTCGGTGTGTTTTTGAGAATAAAATTCAAAGTCAAAAAGGATTTGGCGTTTGGGGTGTCACGCCGCCGAAAATAATGAAACAGTCATTTATGAGAAAGAGACTTTTACTAACTGCAATCTGTGCTTTGTCGATGGTGATGGCAGTGGCGCAAAACATCCGTACCAATCCTGATGTCGCTGACTACTTTATCAAAGGCTATCTTTCCATCGAAAGAGGGAATGATGGAAAGCCAGTGTACAAGTTAAGTGACATCCAGAAACGAGGCATCAGTTTCGACGACCCAGGCATGATGATGTGGGGAGAGAAAACCACACAAGAAGATGTGATGTTTCAATTTACGCATTATGCCACAGATTATGTGGGAGGCATTACTACCCCTTTGGATTTTTGGCGTTATGACGAAACCATCAATGAATGGCAGCCCGATATTGAAACCCGCCAAGGAAACGCTGGAGTGCAGGACAAGAAATCAATGATGGTGATGCTTGTGTTGGATTGCAGCAATTCAGTAAAGAACGATTTTGGATTGGAGCAAGAGGCGGCGAAGGATTTTATCAGGCGTCTTCTTGATGCTTCAAGAGGAAAGGGAAATGTAAAGATTGGTGTTGTCTGTTTCTCAAAAATCAGCGAGACCGAGTTCTATCCAATATCTCCGTTGACTACCGATTCATACTATGACATGTGCAGGTTTATCAATGGACGTACTCCACAGAATGGTACAGCATTGTATTATGCTATGGATAAAGCCATAGATGCAATGGAGTCCTATTGCAATACACACAATCTTTCCAATGAGCCACTTTCTTCCGCTATGATGGTAACTTTCACGGACGGACTTGATCAAACATCAAGAGATGAAGATAGAAGCATCTATACGGCAGATGACTATAAGATAGAACTGCTTCGCAAATTGCAATACAAAAAGATAAATGGCGTTCCGCTTCAAAAGAAGATTGTGTTGGTGCCAGGCATTGACCTTATTACTGATGCGCAAAGGAACAAATTCTTTGAAATAGGAGAGAGCCTTGGAGAAGCAAAACGATTGAGCAATATGTCTGAACTAGGACAAGAATTCAAATACATTGCAGAAGGCTTGATAAACGAATGGGCAGTTTTGAACTGCTTTGTGCCAAATTCGTTCAAAGGCAGAGTGGCTTGGACTTATCCTTCGAGGAAACAAGTTGTTGTTGAGAAACCAAAAGAGCTGAAAGAGAATGGGAAGTTTTTCTTTGGGATTAATGTGGGAGTTGGAACAGCTAACAATAAAGGCGAAGCCGGCTATGGATTGGATTCTACTTTCGTAAATTGTACAGGTGTTATAGGTACTATTGGGCTTGATTTTGCTTTTGCAATTAATGATAATCTCAACTTCGGTTTATTTACTTCGTTTGGCTATGAGTATAGTAAAGATTGGCATGATTATCTAACAATCAATGCAGGACCATTGCTGATGATTGATTTTAAAAACAGTGGTTCGCTTTATTTTGGTGGAGGAGTGCATCTTGGTTTTGATGTCGAACCTTACGACTATGGTCCTGTAACAAATGTAACAGGAGGTGGTGCACGAATTGGATATAAGTTGAAAAATGGATTGTATTTGTTCTTGGAGAAGAATTATTACAGAGGTAGTAGAACTAATTATGATTATAACTCGTTGGCGGAATTAAAGTAGCGCATATTTAATTTGACCAATAGGTTTGTTGTTTGTTTTGTTGATGTATTGTAACACGGTAAACGCGCTGATT
>ONKQ01000019.1 GCA_900318465.1 uncultured Bacteroidales bacterium | reverse complement strand
TTTCAACCACAAAATTACTGAAAATCAATAATATGTGCAACTTTTTATCCATTTATTTCGCTCTCTTTTCCCTCTTTTCTAATTCCGCCAACGGGTAAGATAGGTATTATTAAACTGAACCCCGGAAGTATTGTTCAACTTTCGGGGTTTATTATGCAGAAATACTATACTTTTGTGGTCTAAAAATGAGTATCCTATGAATGCTGAAGAATTATTTCAAAAAGTTAGGAATGATTTGCCAATAGAGCATGATTCAGACGACTTTATTTATGATGTAAAGAAGACCTACAAAAGGTATTTTGATGATATTTCAAGTCTTGAAGTAGATGCTTTTGGAGATGAAGAGTTGAGAAATGCTACAATTCAAGATGTCAAAGTTCGAATAAGAAATGTTGTGATGGTGTTGAAAAGATACTATGAAGGATGTCATAGTGAGGCCTATCAATTGCTGAAAGAACAAATTGTAAAAACTGATGGTTTTTTGGATATTGATGTAATAACTAAAGAAAAAGGCGAATACTATTATCGAGCAAGAAATAATGATGAGAGTATTCGTTCCTTTGAGGATATGTTTCATATTCCAAATAATAAGAGAGGTATAGTGAAAACAGAACGGTTTAGTGCGCCAGGCTATCCTTGTCTTTATTTGGGTAATACGGTTTATGATTGTTGGGAAGAAATGGGACGACCTTCTTTTGAGGAATTATTCTTTTCTGGTTTTCGGGTTATGAATGATTTTATGGTGTATGATTTGCGAAAACCGGATGAAGTTGCTTTTGAAAAAGGAAATCTACCAAAAACTCTAATACGGCTGGTATATATCATCGCGTGTCAATTTAAAGTCCTTCATAAAACACACACATTTAAACCCGAGTATATTATACCCCAATTGATATTAGAATTGATTATTTCTTCAAATAGAGAGAAAAACAAAAAAGAACGTGGTCTTTATGATTTGCCTTGGGGTGTAGCATATACTTCTACGCATCAGGCAAAAGATTTCCTTTATCAAGAAGATTACTTGGAAAATATTGCGATTCCTGTTGTTGACAGCAGTTTCAAGAATGCTCATTGTGGTTTTTTAGCGTCTTTATTCGAAATTTCAGAACCGATTTGTTATAGATATGAAGAACTTAAAGAAAGGCAGACGGGGTTGTTTTGGGAGCCAATGGAAATAGATGAAAAGGAAAAAATTGCAAGTAAGTATGGGTTAACAAAGTTGGGGTTTGTTGAACGAAGGCTGAAAAAGGATACAGAGTATAATTGTTTAGAGTATTTAGTGGTAGACAAGCCCACATTAAGTTTTTCGTACGAAGGAAGGCCAAAGGATGTGATGATAAAGAGTAGTGGTAATTGGTCATTGTCATTTGAGAATCCGCCTGATGAATTTGAGGGTTTGTTTGAATGATTCAAAAAAGTTTTGTTTACCCGTCCTTCCGAATTTGTAATTTGGAAGGCCTAAATATCAGCATTTACAATGCGCAAATGAATAATGCAGCTGCCGTGGTACGACAGCCCTACAGCTCAGGAGGGTTGGTGTAGGACTGTCACAAGGTTGCTGAGCCTATCGAAGCATTGTGGCAGCCGCTTGTTCGTGTCACATTTATTGATGTTTTTATCGGCAGGGGTTGCATTTCATTTCACCCCTGCCTAATGTCCTTCGTCACTCCGTGACTAAGGCGAGGCACGAGAAACCCCACTAGGGGTGACGGGATATTAGGCAGGCGGTGGAGCATAGCGCAACCCCTGCCAATAAAACAGGGCATATAATCCGATAAATCGAAAAAAAGATTACAAATGCCGCCCAAAATCCATCCGCTCGTGGAGGATTCGGACAATTTCCACGCCATCTTCAACGAGAATGTAGAAAATCAAATGCTTGTGAATGCGGTGACCAAATAGTCCTGGCATGATTTCCTTGTATTCCCTGTCCAAATAGGTAGGGTGATTTGCGACATCTTGACAGGCTTCTACCAACTCATGATAATAAAAGTCCGCTTGATCTTCCGACCAAGTTTCTTGTGTGTACAACCAAATGGAATCGAGGTCGTCGACGGCTTTGTTGGAAAAATGGAATTTAGCCATTGCGACGTGAGGCTTTCAGTTGCTTCAAGTGTTCCTCTGGATCAAAGTCCTCACAAATGCCGCTATTAAGGCCTTCTTGGATAGCAGCTTTCAAAAGAGCAATTTTCTTTTCATCCTCCTCCAACCGGCGAAGGCCGGCACGAATGACTTCGCTGGCATTGTTGTATCTGCCACAAAGGATGCTGTTTTTGATAAACTCCTCATAATGAGGCCCCAAAGATGCTGTCACTGTCCTACCCATAACACTTGGATTATTGTTTTCGCTGCAAATGTAAGAATATTTCTTATCTCAAGAACAAAAAAGCATAGAATTATTTTTTTTCCTATTTTTGCCGCAAATTTTTCAACCTAATAGCAATGAAAAAATCTCTATCAATTTTCACTCTTTTGCTCTTGATGGCCGCCACTGTGCAGGCTCAAGAGAAGAAACCCGACTGGATGAGATGGCACTATCTCTCCGAGGAAGAAATGTACGACACCTCGCGTGGAATGAACTTCGTCGAGACCGACCCGCCGACGGGCGAGCCGCGCTTTGTGGCCGAGTTTGAACCCATGCAGGGCGTGATGATCCGTTACCCATTGGGCATCCCGACGAGCCTCGTGGCACAGCTTTCGAACAACTGCATGGTGTATTGCATCGTCAGCAGTGGCTATCAAAACCAAGCCCAAAGCAGTTTCCAAGGTGCAGGCGTCAACATGAGCAACGTGACCTTCGTCAATGCACAGACCGATTCCTATTGGGTGCGCGACTACGGCCCGTGGTACATCTTCGAGGACCGCAACCCCGCCATCGTCGACAACATCTACAACCGCCCGCGCCCCAACGACGACAACATCTCGGGCGTGTTCGCCAACTTCTGGCAGATTCCCATGTACGGCATGAACCTCCAGCACACCGGCGGCAACATGATGGAGGACGGCAGAGGCCACGGCGTGAGCGACGACCTTGTGTTTCAGGAAAACAACAATAACGAGGCCAACGTCCGTGAAAAGATGCGCGACTACCTCGGAATCGACCCTTATCACGTCACCATTGACCCGCAAGGCGACTATATCGCCCACGTCGATTGCTGGGGCAAATACCTCGCTCCCGACAAAATCTTGATTGCGCAACTGCCGCAAAGCAATCCCCGCTACCAGTATTATGAAGAAGTGGCCGAATACTTTGAGAACACCAACTGTTGCTGGGGTTATCCCTATCGCGTGTATCGCGTCCAAGAACCCGGCGGCTACACTTTGGCCCCCTACACCAACAGCCTGATTCTCAACAAGACCGTGTATGTGCCGATGGGCACCAACAATACCTACAACCAAGACGCCATTGCCGTTTATCAAGAGGCTATGCCAGGCTATGAAATCGTTGGCGTGAACGGCGGCTCGGCCGGTTGGGAGAACACCGATGCCCTCCACTGCCGCACCCGTGGCGTGATGGACTTCAACATGCTTTTCGTCGACCACCGTGATGTGTTGCACGGCGAGCAAGAATGGCAGGAATCCATTCCCGTTGTTTCCAAGTTCATCGCTTACAGCGGTGCCAATTTAAAGCAAGACTCACTCCTTGTTTATTATAGCATTGATGGTGGCACCTACCAAGTGGCCCACATGACTGCTACGGGCAATCCCGATGAATATGTAGGTTACATTACAGGCTATCAAGGTGGCTCCGAGATTGACTATTATGTGTTTGGTGCCGACGAATCGGGACACCGCTACACGCAGCCCGTCTTCGCCGACCTCGACCCGCACCATTTCACTATGGAGGCGCATCAGCCGGCAGGCGAGTTGGTAATTACTCCTGATACGCTGTGGTTTGAACATAATGGCGACGAACAGGCTTTTACCATCGAAAACCAGACCAACACTGTTGTTCAAATCAACGCCATAACGGAGGAAGGTGGTTATTTGCTTCCTGACACTCCCAACCTTCCCTACAACTTGCAAATTGGTGAATCCATTTCGGTTGGTTTCCTTTTCAGTTTTCCGCTAAAAACGAACCGTGCATCTGATGATTATGTTTCAAGTTTGATAAAGGTTCAGACCTCTGTCGGAGAAAAGTTTGTGACCGCTATGATAAGCAAACAAGGTATGGTGAATTTCGTGTACCAAAATGAAATGTATTTTGACGACCCAACTTTGGTCATTGAATCAAGTTTCTTCAATAAATCTGTTTTTGTTCCTACAATCAGGGTTTTATCCATTGCCGAGAAAGACACTGATTATCTGAATATTGAAACAAACCCCACTCCACCTTTCGATTTGGAATTCGATGGCGACGAAGCCTTTATGTTCGTGAGTTTGAAGGATTTCGCAAAAGGCTATGTGCAAACAAGCATCGAAATCGAAACGGATTATGGTATCTTTGAGATTGCCGTCCACATTAATGAAGACATCCTCTCTGTCAACGAAATCTCCGCCAAAGCCAAACTCTACCCCAACCCGACCACAGGCCAATTCACCGTGGAAGGCGCGAATGTGGCCAAGGTAGAGGTGTATAACCTCGTCGGACAGAAGGTACACGAAGCCGAAGGCAAGACCATCAGCATCGATGCCGCCGAATGGAACAAGGGCATCTATTTGGTCAATATCATTGAACAGAGCGGTGCCGTCGTGACCAAGAAATTGGTGGTGAGATAAGTTTTATCCCTTTCGGGTGAAAATTCGAGAATCCCTGAACGCCGTTTCGGGGATTCTTGCTATTTTTGCAGACAAATGCGTCGCTTCGCGTCACTGCGAGGCACGAAGCAGTCCAGACAAAAATCTTAATCTCTGGATTGCTTCGTCGTTCCTCCTCGCAATGACGCAAAGCGTGTCAAAAATGAACCAATAATTTCCCATTATGAAGAATATCCATCCTTTATTATTTGTCATTTGCGCCCTCATAGCTTTGGCCTCCTGCCAAAAGAAAAACGCCCCGCTGTTTCGCGGCGACTACTGTTTCAAGACCTCGGGCAGCGTCACTTTGGACGAAATCGTGACCAACGGCGAGGAAGGCGACTCGTTCACCGTCAGTCTGCCCAACGAAATCGGACAATTGGAAATCAGCGTCTTGGACAATGAAAAAGACAGTGTCGTTGTGGTGATGAACACTATGGGCGGCGAGGTTGTGGTCACCCACGCCTTTTGCCAAGACAACAAAATCTTCCTCCGCGACTTTACGAAAAACACCCTGCTTTTCACCGGCGACTCCATCTCTTTGAAAAACGAGGTGCGCGTCAGTGCATCGGGGCAGATGTACGAGGACAACACGCTCATTATCAATATGATTTATGACGGTGAAGCCGAAACCAATGAGCGTAATTTCAAGATTCACGGCGACAACATCCGTATGGCGGCAATAAGGAATTAATTAGGACACGAGACCACGGGACACAGGACTTTTGGTCTGTCTCACGTCCCGCAGTCCCGGGTCAAAAAAACACTGAAATGAAAACCAAATACATCCTATGGCTCCTCCCCTTGCTGATGGCAGCCTGCAATGATAGAGAACCGAGCCAAATCAAGGAAAAACTCTTGGGCAGTCCTGCCGAGGAGCGCGTCATCTCTGTTGGTGTTCAGGTGATTGACGAAGTGAGCGGCATTGTCAGCAACACCTATCCGGGCTATTTGGAGGAAGGACAGTCAGTGGAGATGGCCTTCAAATATGGTGGCACCTTGCAGCAACTCAACGTGAAGCAAGGCAGCCGCGTCAGGAAAGGGCAAACGCTGGCGCGTGTGTCGTCGCCACAGATGGAAAGCACCCAACGCTCGGCGCAAGCCACCTTCGAACAAGCGCAAGATGCCTACGACCGCCTTAAAAAAGTGTACGACAACGGCAGCCTGCCCGAAATCAAGTGGCGCGAGATGGTCGCCAACCTTGAGAAAGCCCAGTCCGCACTGGATTTGGCCAACGCTATGCTTGAAGACAACACGATTGCGGCACCTTTCGACGGTACCATTGCCTCCGTCAATGCTGAAATCGGGGAAAACATCGCGCCGCTGAAGCCTGTCATACGTATCATTAATACAAAAGGTATGGCTGTGAAAATCTCCGTGCCCGAAAATGAAATCGCCAAAGTGCAGGTTGGCGACACCGCCGAGGTCGTCATCCCCGCCTTGGGCGACAAACGCTTGATTGGCAAAGTGATAGAGAAAAGTATGACAGCTTCGTTGCTCACGCATAGTTATCCCGTCAAGGTGCTTATCGAGCAACCCGACAAGGAACTCGCGCCCGGAATGATTGGCAAAGTGGTGCTGAAAGCCGATGTCAGCAAGGGCATCGTCGTACCTGCCAATGCGGTTTTGATTAATCAGGAAGGCAAGTTCGTTTGGGTGGACGAAGACGGTCGTGCCACGCGGCGGAAAATCACGCTTGCGGGTTATTCCGGCACAGGAGTCATCGTCAGTGAAGGCCTGCAAATCGGCGACAAGGTCATTGTGGAAGGCTACCAAAAAGTGAGCGAAGGAATGAAGGTGGAAAGTAAGGAGTTAGACATAGTCCCGTAGGGACGAAGGATATTAGGCAGGCGGTGTAAACCCCTGCAATCGAAAGAAATGAGCAAAATTAAAAAAGATAGAGGCATCATCGCGGGGAGCATCGACCACCAGAAAATTGTTTGGGTGGTCGTAGCCATCATCGTGGCCTTCGGCATCTACGCCCTCGCCAAAATGAAGAAGGACGAGTTTCCAGCGTTCAGTTATCCGCAGGGCATTGTGGCGGGCGTGTATCCGGGCGCCAATTCCGAAGAGGTGGAAGCCCAACTCACCAAACCCCTTGAGGAACTGCTGTTTGCCCTGCCCGAGGTGGATCGGAAAAACACCTACTCCGTGACCAAGGAAGGCGTCTGCTACGTCTATGTGATGCTCGATTTGACCAAGAGCAACTACGCCCAAGCGTGGACGAAAATCCGCAACAAAATCAACGAAAACAAGGCTTTGACATTTCCGGCGGGCGTGCTGGCCATTGCCGTGATCGACGACTTCGGCGACACTTCCTCGCTGCTTATCGCGATGGAATCGGACGACAAGACCTACCGCGAAATGCGCGAATACACCGACGACCTCACCCGCCGCCTGCGCGACATTCCCCAAACGGGCAACGTGCGCGTGATGGGCGAACAAACCGAGGAAATCGCGGTCATTGTGGACAAGGAAAAACTCTCGTTCTATGGCATCAGCCCGAACACGCTGATGCTACAATACGCCTCGCAAGGCTTCCTCACCACAAGCGGCACGATGGAAACCACCGATTTCGACCTGCCGTTGCATATCGAGAATCCCGTGGTTTCCGAAGAGGAACTTGAGGAGCAAATCATCTATTCCGACGCGGCGGGCAACACCGTGCGCTTGCGCGATGTGGCCACCGTTGAAAGGCGTTTGGCCCCACCTTCCAAAGTGGTGAATTTCAACGGCAACAACGCACTGATTATCAGCGTGGAGATGCGCAAAGGCTTCAACATTGTGGCTTACGGAAGGGAAGTGGAAAAAGTGCTTTCCGCGTTCAGGAAAACCCTTCCCGACAGCGTGAAAATGTACCGCATCACCGACCAGCCCAAAGTGGTTGAAAAGTCGGTCAGCGCGTTCTTGCGCGACTTGGTCATTTCAATGATTGTCGTGATTGCAGTGATGCTGCTGCTCTTCCCTATGCGCACCGCGCTCATCGCCAGTTCGGGATTGCCGGTCTGCACGGCTATGAGCATCGGATTGATGTATCTCTTTGGAATTGAGTTGAATACAGTTACTTTGGCCGCCCTTATCGTCGTGCTTGGTATGATTGTGGACGACTCCATCATCAATATTGACGGCTACATCGACAAGTTGAGCCAAGGCTACAAGCCCTTCGATGCCGCCGTGAGCAGCGCAAAGGAACTCTTTATGCCTATGCTCATCGCCACGGGTGCCATCGCCACGATGTTTTTCCCGATGACGCGCATCATCACAGGGCCTTTGGGCGATTTCGTCCAGCTTTTCCCGTGGACTGTCGCCTTCTCGCTGATGGCTTCGTTGGCCTACGCTATGCTTGTCATTCCCTCGTTAGAGATTATGTTCATCAAGCCCGACGACAAGCCCAAACACAACGGTTTCCCGAAGGCACAAATGCGGTTTTTCGCCTTCCTGCAACGTCTTTACGACAAACTGCAAAGCCATTGTTTCAACCATCCTTTGTTCACCATCGGGATGGGCGTGGGTTCCATCGTTTTGGGCGTTTTGATGTTCCTCGCCCTCAATGTGCAAATGATGCCTATGGCCGAGCGCGACAGTTTCGCGGTGGAAATTCGCCTGCCCGAAGGCAGCAGCCTCGAAGCCACCACGCGCATCAGCGACTCGTTGCAACAGATGATGCTCACTGATAAACGCATCACCTCTATCACCGCCTTCATCGGCGAAACCGCGCCTCGTTTCCACGTGACTTACGCGCCGAGCATCCCAGCCAACAATCTCTCGCAACTCATTGTGAACACCACCTCGAAGCAAGCCACCGAAGACCTGCTGAAGGAGATGGACGACAAATATTCCTACTACTTTGCCGAAGCCCACGTGCGCTTCCGCCAACTTGACTATCAGGCTGTTTCGACACCCGTGGAGGTTTTTGTCTATGGCGATGACTACGCGGAAACCGCTCCCGTGGCGCAGCAAATCAAGGACTATATGCTCACTTTGGACAAGGAACTCCGCTGGGTTCACACCGATTACGATGAGTATCTACCTTCGGTGAAAGTGACTATGAAACCCGAGGAATGTGCCCGCCTTGGCATCACCAAGACCGTGCTTTCCCTCGACCTTGCCGGAAGCCTCAACGGGCAGCCTTTGACCACCGTTTGGGAAGGCAACCGCAGCTTGCCCGTCAAATTGTATGCGGAACAAAACTACAACCCCGACGAATACGAAACCGTTCAGAACCAACTGATTCCAACGATGTTGCCCGGCACCAATGTCCCGCTCCGGCAAGTCGCCGACATCAGTCCCGATTGGCATCCCGCAAGTTTGGTACACCACAACGGCAAGAACGCCATCACTGTGGCCGCCGACATGAAATTCTGGAGACCGCAAACGGTGAGCATGAAGAAGATACAAAACTATATCGACACGGAAGTGCGACCCCATCTGCCCGAAGGCGTGAGCATCGAATACGGCGGCCTGTCGTCGCTCAATACGATGGTCATCCCGCAACTGCTCAAGAGTCTGTTTGCCGCCATCGCCGTGATGTTGGCCTTCCTCGTGGCCTATTTCAAGAAACTCAACCTCGCCCTGTTGACCCTGTGTTCCAGCAGTTTGTGTATGTTCGGAGCCTTCTTTGGCGAGTGGCTTTTCGGCCTCGACTTCGGTATGACCTCTTTGTTGGGCATCGTCAGCCTTATCGGTATCATCGTCCGCAACGGCATTGTGATGTACGAATACGCCGAAACGCTTCGTTTTGAAGAAGGCCTACCCACTAAGGAAGCCGCTATGAAGGCCGGCAGCCGCCGTATGAGGCCCATTTTCCTCACCTCGGCCACTACCGCCCTCGGCGTGCTCCCGATGATCATCACCCGCAATCCCCTTTGGATGCCAATGGGCGTGGTCATCTGCTTCGGCGTGGTGCTTTCGATGGTGATTATTCTTGCCGTGATGCCTGTGATGTATTGGTTGATTTTTAGCATTAGTAAAAGTAAATAAATATGTCACAAAACCTACAAAACTATCAAAACTTCAAGGTAGAAGTGGGGAAAGCGGCCAACCGGCGCTTTCCGGCGGCAACCCAGTTGGGTATGCCGCACCAGTCAAAAACTGTTTTGTGGGTTTTGAAAGTTTTGTGATAAAAAAAGAGGTATGAAAAACACCATTATTTTAGTCTGTTTATTGTTGTTGGTATTCCCGTTGTTCGCTCAACAATCCGATTCGCTCAACCTCTCCGTGCAAAACTGCATCGAAATGGCCTTGGAGAACAACATCGAACTGAAAAACAGCCAGTTGGAAATCGACAAGGCAAGAGCGACGAAAAACGAAGCCCGTGCCGAATATTTCCCCACTGTGTCAGCACAAGCCGTAGCCTTCGATGCCTTGAACCCGATGCTCACCTTTGGCATTGAGGACATCGACAATGCACAGTTGAGGCAGTTGCTTTACACGCTTTATGCTGAATACGGTGTCAATATGGGCTTGGACAAGGAATATTCTTTCGTGCAGAACGGTGTGATGCTCAATGCGATGGTCACCGAGCCGATTTATGCCGGAGGGCGCATCCGCAACGGCAACAAATTGGCCAAATTGGGCATTGAAGCCGCTGAAACACAGACAAAAATGAAGGAAGACGAGGTGCGATTGCAGACGGAAACCCTTTATTGGCAAATCGTTTCCTTGCAGGAAAAAGTGGCCACCCTCGACCAACTCGACCGCCTTTTGGACACCTTGGACAAAGACCTCAGCGGCGCCATCGAAGCGGGTTTGGCTATGCCCACCGACCAATACAAGCTCCGCGTGAAGCAAAACGAAAGCCAACTCAACCGCAAGAAACTCACCGACGGCATTACGCTTTTGAAAATGGCTTTGGCGCAACACATCGGCGCGGAATTGCAGGATATGGTTCTGACTGATACGTTGGGCTTGGAAGTCCAACCTGCCATTTGGTTCCAACCTGCCTCGGAAGCCGTGGCCAACCGCAACGAGAGCCACCTTTTAGACCTTTCGTTGAAAGCCGAAGACTTGAAAAAGAAGATGACCCTCGGCGCGACCCTTCCCTCGTTGTTGGTGGGCGGCAGCGCGAACTACCACACCATTTTGGAGAACACCAAACCCAATGCAATGGTTTTTGCAGTGCTTCAAATTCCCATCACCGACTGGCACAAGACCGCGTTCAAGCTGAAGAAGCACGACCTTGATGCCGAAAAGGCCGAAAACACCCGCCGCGACCTCACCGAGAAGATGGAAATGCAAACCAATCAGGCTTGGTTCAACCTTGGGCAGAGTTGGCTGCGAATCACTATGGCGCAAACCGCCTTGAAAGACGCTGAAGCCAACCTGAAAATCACGCAGGACTATTACGATGCCGGTTTGGTCGCCCTTTCGGACGTGCTCGAAGCCCAAACGATGCTGAAGCAAAGCCGCGACGAACTCACTGACAGCCGCGTGGAGTATCGGATTAATTTAGTGAAATACAAGCAATTGACGGGATACTAAGAATCCAAAGCGTTACTTTGTTGCTGAATGGTGTTTGTTTTGCGCAGAAAGCAATACCAAAACACTACCAACGCAGCTATCGTACAGATTGTCGTTGGCAACCAATGGAGCATCCAAGGTTGTTCAAGTTCAGCCAATGATTTGCCGCTGCGGAGAGCAAAATACATACTAACCGTAGCCACAGCATTGTTCACAAAATGAAGCATCACATTGGGTACTAAGGAGCGCGAATACAAAAACACATAGCCCAGCACCAAACCCATCACGAAGCGGACGAGGAAACCTTCCATGTCTAAATGGACGAAACTGAAAATGAGAGCCGTGACAACCACTGCAGCATGATCGTTCCTGAACCATTTGCCAAGCAGTTGCTGCAAGCCTACACGGAAGAAAAGCTCCTCACATATTGCTGGCAATACAGCCATCGCCAATACCATCAGCAACAGCCCAATAAAGCCGGCATTGACCGCTTTTCCAACGACATTATAAATCATTTGGGAATACTCTTCGGACATGAGTGAAAACATTTGGCCAAAATCCCACTGGTTGTTCCACACGCCAAGCCAGTCGACGAAAGGGGTCAGCAGAGCGTATGTTGCCACGCCTGCCAAAGCCAACAGCCACTTGCTTCGGCTAAGGTCGTAACGGTAAAACTCACGTTTGTTGTCGCGGTAGAAGCACCGTGCCACAATCAACACAGGAACGACAAACAACAAAATATCTTGCACAAAAGTCATCGCCATTAATAGTCCCATGTTGCCATCTAAAATAGACAGCATGGATGGTGCATCGCCATTACCGCCTGCAACCATCGCCACCATCACGACAACGATAATCAACACTAAAGCGACAAGCATACCTAAATGAGAACCAACCAGTACCAAGAGTTGCTTGAAAGGATGTGCATTCTTTTCCATATCATAATTCTTTTAAGATTCAACATTATTCCTTCTATACGCTTTTTGAATTAATATTTGCGATGCAAAAGAACAAAACAAATTTTACATAAACAAATGATATTTAAATAACGAGCGTTTTTTTCATTTTTTGCATGATGGTTTGTTGTTTTGTTGTACTTTTGTCACCATGATACAAACTTGTTTGGTGAAAGACAGCGTGTATCATGTACAAAGTAGTGTAAAGCACCGAATTGATTTGATATGAACCCCGTTGCCATACGATTGCTCAACCAACAGCTTGTCGCGCCCCAGTTCAGTGACCCTGCCAAGGTGGTCGGCCACATGGGTGCCATTCAAGCTCAGGAATACCGTATGATGCGGTGGGCGGTGGCGATGCGCACCAAGAAGCCATCGTTAAAAGCCTTTAAGAAAGCTTTCGACGGTGGGCAGATTATCCGCCTGCACCTGATGCGAGGCACATGGCAATTGGTGTCAGCCGAGGACTACTGGCCCCTGCTCAACCTTTGTGCGCCCAAGGCCATCGCCGTCACCAAAGGCTGGATGAGCAGCAACAAAATCACCATTCCCGACGAGGAACTGATGCAAATCCGTGAAATCTTGGCACAGACTGCCTCCGACAAAGGAAGCGTGACAAAAGAGGACCTTGTTCAGGCATTGGCCGAAAAAGACATTCGGATGGACGAGCATCGCCTCTCCTACCATATCCGTATGGCGGAGTTTTCGGGAACCCTTTGCAGCGGCGACTTGCTTCCCATGAAAGCCTCCTACGCGCTTGCCGCCGACAAGGTGAAGCCAAAGGTGAAGATAGACAGGGACGAAGCCTTGATGCGCTTTACCCGCAAATACTTCCAGAGCCACCAACCCGCAACGTTGGAGGATTTCGTGTGGTGGTCGGGATTGAATATCAGCGACTGCCGAAAGGGTATCGCACTATTGGGCGACACCATCCACGTTGAGCGATGGAAAGGCCGCCAATTCTACTTGACCGACGATTGTCGCACAAGAGGTTTCAAAAAGGGCAAGTTCCTGCTGATTTCCCCCTACGACGAATACCTTATCGGCTACAAAAGTCGCGACATCGTGCTCCCACAAGAGCACCGTCACCGCGCCCACAACAACAGCGGCATTTTCCAGCCAATCATCGCCCACGACGGCCTCATCTGCGGCAATTGGACACCCTTCAAGGAGGATTGCCAAGTGGAGTTTTTCGAGGGAGATTTTGGCGTGGCGGATGTGCGTGAAGCGTGGGAAACGTATAAACTTACATTTTTCGCAGAATGAAAACACCGTGTTTGACAAAATAAGTAGATGAGCAAGTTGAGTTTACATAATGGACTTCGGGACGCGAGACGTAGGACGTGGGACGCAGGACGTGGGACGCAGGACGCAGGACGTGGGACGTGGGACGCGAGACGTGGGACCCGAGACTACGGGACTGCGAGTCAAACAAATACCCAAGTCCTTTGTCCTCAAGTCCCCTGTCCCAAGTCCCTTGTCCTCAAATCCCCTGTCCCAAGTCCCATGTCCCAAGTCCCTTGTCCCAAGTCCTTCGTCCCGAAGTCAAAAAATATTTCAGTTTAACTTTTAACACAAACCAAGAAACACCATGACACTTGAAGAAGCAATTCGTGCCCGCCATAGTGTGCGCCAATACACAGAAAAGCCCATCGAGGCGGAGAAAATCCAACAGTTGCAAGACCTCATCGACGAATGCAACCGAGAAGGGCGCCTTCATATCCAATTGGTCACCGATGAGCCAAAGGCTTTCGCCAATGGCATAGCCCATTACAGCAAATTCAGGGATGTGCGCAATTATATCGTCATGATTTGCAAGAAAGGCGATGACGTGAATCTCGGTTATTACGGCGAAAAAGTGGTGCTGTTGGCACAATGCCTCGGGCTGAATACCTGCTGGGTGGGTGCCTCCTACCGCAAACAGCCCGACCAATACAAAGTAGACAATGACGAGACCTTAGTCTGCGTGGTGTCGCTCGGCTATGGTGCCACGCTAGGAATGCCTCATTCGCAGAAACGTACCATTGCCGACGTGACAGACGACCAACGCACAACCGATCACGGCAAGCCTTTCCCCGAATGGTTTGTGCGCGGCACAGAAGCCGCCCTGCTGGCCCCCACTGCGGTCAATCAGCAGAAGTTTGCCTTTATTCTCCACGATGGCAACAAGGTAGAGGCACAGAAACGTTTCGCCATCTTCGCCAACTATGCCCCCATCGACCTTGGCATCGCCAAATGCCATTTTGAGATTGGTGCGGGAAAAGAAAACTTTGAATGGCTGTAGGATGAAAATGAAAACGCTCATCATCATTCTCGCTGTGCTGCTGTTGATAACGGCGGTAGTGGCCGTGCTGAACCATCCTTGTTTCGGCAGGCGCATAGGCAAGGAGCGGAAAGCCCGCATCGAGGCCTCACCGAACTGGCGCAACGGGCAGTTCCAAAACCAAATACCCACGCCGCAGCTCACGGGCAACACCAATTGGTTTTCCGCCATGCGAAAAATGATGAAAGGCGAAAACCGTGTGCCCAAAGAGCCGATTCGTGCCGTCAAGACCGACTTGAAATCGCTGCCCACCGACCGCGACTGGCTTGTGTGGTTCGGGCATTCGTCGTACCTGTTCCAACTCGGTGGCAAGCGTTTTCTGGTTGACCCGCTGCTCAAGATGGAGTTTCCCGTCTCGGTGATGTTGCACCCGTTCAAAGGCACTGACATCTACTCGCCCGACGACATGCCTGAGATTGATTACCTCATCATCACACACGAGCATTGGGACCATTTGGACTATGCCACCCTACGCGACTTGCGTGGCAAGGTGCGTCATGTCGTATGTCCGCTTGGCGTGGCAGAGTATTTGGAATACTGGAAATACGACAAAAACATCATCACCGAAATGGACTGGTACGAAACTTTCAACTCTCAACTTTCAACTCTCAACTTAGCCATCACCTGTTTGCCAACGCGCCATTTCTCGAACCGCATGTTCAAGCGAGACCAAACGCTTTGGGCTTCGTTCATGGTGGAAGTTGGGGAAAGGAAAGTCTATGTCGGCGGCGACGGGGGCTATGACGACCGTTTCAAGCAAATCCGCGAGCAGTTCGGGCAGGTTGATTTGGCGATGATGGAGAACGGACAATACAACGAAAACTGGGACAACATCCACCTCATGCCCGCCGACCTCGAACAAGCGATATTGGACTTGCAGGCGAAGCAAGTGTTCACCGTGCATCACGACAAGTTCAGCCTCGCGCCCCACGCTTGGACAGAACCCGACTTCGTGGCACAAGCCCTCGCCGAGCGCGATTCCATCCGTTTGCTCGACCAAGCCATTGGGACGGTGATGTATTTTTGAGATGCAGCTTGGAGGGTGCGTATTTTTTTTGTACATTGGAAAAAATGACTATCTTTGCGCAATAAATTAAACAAAGAAACATACTATGACAGAACTAGAAAAATGTAATGCTGGCTTGGAGTATTCGTTTGTCGACGAAGAACTGGCGCCACGTAAGACAAAGGCCATCTTGCAATGTGAGGCCTACAATGCTATCGATAGCAGCGATTTTGCGGCACAATATGCATATCTGCAAAAAATGTTAGGTTCGGTGGGTGAGCGTGTATGGATTGCCAAAACATTCAACTGCGACTGCGGCAAGAATATCTTCATTGGTAATGACTTTTTGGGTAATTATAACCTCACCATCCTCGACATCCGTGAAGTGCATATTGGCAACAACGTGATGGTTGGCCCAAACACACTCATCACCACGGTAGGCCATCCAATCGACTACCGCCGGCGGCGCAACTACTTGGCTTGTGCCAAACCCATAATCATCGAAGATGATGTATGGATTGGCGGAAGTGTGACCATCCTGCCTGGCATCACCATCGGACATGGGGCTGTAATTGCCGCTGGAGCGGTGGTTACCAAGGATGTGCCGCCTTGCACCGTGGTCGGCGGGGTTCCCGCGAAAATCATAAAACAGATTGAAATTTCATAAGAATAGCCCAAATTTCAAATCCAATTCAAGATGAAAAAAGCATTATTTCTCGCAATAGTGGCTCTGATGATGGCCTCAGGCTGCAACAACCAAAACAAGAAGACCGCCCAAGTTGCGGAAACTGAACCTGTGGCCGAACAAACTACCGGCATCTATGACATCACAGTCAAGGACATGGACGGAAGCGATGTGTCGTTAGCCAACTACAAAGGCAAGGTGCTGCTCATCGTCAACGTGGCGAGCAAATGCGGCCTTACCCCGCAGTACGAAGGCCTTGAAGCCCTTTATCGGAAATACAACGACCAAGGCTTCGAGATTCTGGCCTTCCCGTGCAACCAATTCCTCGGCCAAGAACCCGGCACCAACGAGGAGATTCAGAGTTTCTGCTCGCTGACTTACAACGTCACTTTCCCGCTGTTCGACAAGATTGATGTCAACGGCGAGAATGAAAGTCCGCTCTACACCTATTTGAAGGAACAGGCTCCTTTCAAGGGTTATCCCGAAGGCACTGAGGAATTTGCGGCAATGCTCGACGAAATCCACCAAAAAACCGAAACGGGCTTCGACCAAGGCGATGCCATCCGTTGGAACTTCGGCAAGTTCCTGATTTCCAAAGACGGGAAGACCATCCTCCGCTTCGAGCCTATGGTTGCACCAACCGAATTGGAAGAGGAAATCCAGCGGCTCTTGAAAGAATAATACAGCCGTAAAATATTGTTTCCTATGTCCAAACGTCCAGTCCTCATCCTTTGGATGCTTTTGCTGTGGGCATCGTTTTCCGTTGTTGCCCAAGCCCATCGTCCAGACGATTTCCACAAGCGTTACACCTTGAAACAAGTCGTGGTGATGAGCCGCCACAATATCCGCTCTCCCCTTTCGGGAAGACAGTCGGCATTGCAACGCATCACGCCTCATGAATGGTATCATTGGTCATCGGCACCAAGTGAACTATCGCTGCGTGGCGGCGCATTGGAAACCATGATGGGCCAGTATTTCCGCAAATGGCTCGTCAGCGAGGGACTGATGCAAGAGAACGAAATCCCCGCCGAGGGCGCCATGCGCTTCTATGCCAACTCGAAGCAGCGCACCATCGCAACGGCACAGTATTTTTCTTCGGGGATGCTGCCCGTGGCCAATGTCCGCATCGAACACCATTGCGAAGTGGGCAAGATGGACCCCGTGTTCAACCCGCAAATCACGGATGACAATGAAGACTTCAAGGCTTTGGCGCAACAACAGATTGCCGCCATGGGTGGCGAAAAAGGCATGACTGGCATTGGAGAGAAAATGGCTGACAACTATAAGCTATTAGAACGAGTGCTCGACATGGAGCAAAGCCGAGCCTGCCTCGAAGGCGACACCTGCCATTTCCGCACCGACGACGCGCATGTGTATCTCGTAAAAAACCGCGAGCCAGGCATGGGTGGCTCGATGCGCCTCGCTTGTCAGGCCGCCGATGCACTCGTCCTGCAATACTACGAAGAACCCGACGAGGTGAAGGCTGCCTTTGGTCACAAGTTGAGCCAAGAGGATTGGGAAAGCATCTCTGAAATCAAGGACTGGTACGGCGACGTGCTGTTCACCGCGCCCGCTGTGGCCTGTCAGGTGGCGAATCCGCTTTTGCGGACAATGCTTGAGGAATTGCAATGCGACGGACGAAAGTTCACTTTCCTTTGCGGCCATGATTCCAATATCGGTAGCGTGTTGGCCGCGTTGGATGCGGAGGACTACAGCCTGCCGCAGACCATCGAGAAAAAGACACCCATCGGCTGCAAGTTGGTCATCGAGAAATGGGAAGACGCTGAGGGACAGGTTTTTGCCGCGCTCAACCTCGTTTATCAAAGCACCGAACAATTGCGCAACATGACCTTGTTGGACTTGGAGAACCCGCCTGTAAAGTTTCCCATCCATCTGAAAGGCCTGACCGCCAACGACGACGGGCTGTATCCCTACGAAGCATTGATGAAACGATTTGTTGAAACGATAGCAAAGCAATAAAAAATATGGGCATAACGATAGGTTTATTAATCCCTTTGTTGGGCACGATGCTTGGCGCGGCATTTGTCTTTTTCATGAAAAAGGACATGTCGGCGCGGTTGCAGAAATCGTTGTTGGGCTTTGCTTCGGGTGTGATGGTGGCGGCCTCGGTGTGGTCGCTGCTCATCCCAGCCATTGAGATGCGGGCGGAGAGCGGCAGTTGGGCTGTATGGCCAGCTGCCATAGGTTTCCTTGCGGGTGTCGGTTTCTTGCTGCTCTTGGACGAACTCACGCCCCACCTTCACCTTGGCTCAGCCCATCCCGAAGGGCCGCGTTCAAAACTCTCACGCACGGCGATGTTGGCTTTGGCCGTCACCATCCACAACCTGCCCGAGGGCATGGCTGTGGGTGTGGTGTTTGCCGCCGCCTCGCAAGGGGCTGGAGGCGTGTCGTTGGCGGGTGCCGTGGCCGTTTCGCTCGGCATCGCCATCCAAAACATCCCCGAAGGAGCCATCATCTCTATGCCGATGTGCGCCGAGGGCAACAGCAAATGGCGCTCGTTCCTCATTGCCAGTCTGAGCGGTGTGGTTGAGCCGTTGGGCGGTTTATTAGTAGTGCTATTGGCCGCATGGCTTATGCCGATGCTGCCGTATATGTTGGCTTTCGCCGCCGGCGCCATGTGTTATGTGGTGGTCGAGGAACTGATTCCCGAAGCCTCGTCTGGCGAACATTCCAACCTCAGCACCATCGGCTTCGCTGTCGGTTTTGTGCTGATGATGGTGTTGGATGTGGTGATGGGGTGAATGTTTGAGTGTTCTCTTACTTTTTCTGTTCAGAAGGCTTCTCAAAACCAAATTTACTGTCAAGGATGAGGCGAATATAGGCGTTGTAGATTTCTTCTTCCTTTGGAATGTTATCCAAAATACTGTGTTTTTGGATTATTTTGACAATATAATCAGGTACTAGCTTTTGAATCCATTCCGTTTCAAGTTTTTGTTTGAGATCATCCCTTAAAACTATATCCCTATCCTCTGCAATATATTGTAAAATATATTTTAGGGGGTATATCCAACAATTGCAGTGATAAGGCGGTGCATATATCAATGTTGGTGCAGTATTTTTGACTATAATGGTCTTGTAATCATTGGAGTTATTAAGTTCAAGACCAGGAAGTAATTCGTCTGTAAAAACATTTATTTCTCCAATATCTTCTTTGGAAATTGTGACAGTTTGAATAATAGAATCAGCGTTTCTATTCAAATGAAACCCCTTTCGAGTATGCTTTTTTTCGTTTGTATCTGTGATAGAAAAGCATTCTATTTTAGTGCAAATATAGATGCTTGGTATGGAGTTGACAAAGTCTGCCCAGCAGATAATGCCTTTATTTGAATTTGAAGTAGTAATTGGGAATTCTATTCTTCGAAATCTATTACGATATGTGGGTGTATAAAGAAAATGGGAAGCATTCAATAAGTCCTCTACCAAAACAGGTTCTAAATTATTGTCGGAAACCCAAGCGGAAGAAAGTGTAATACCATTTATTGGAGTATGGTTTGTGATTACAGGGTTTGCCATTTGCCAATCTATTAGGCATAAAGAGCAATACTGATATTGAAGAAGATCGTATGAGAGTCTATTGTATTCATTCAGAAGATTTTCGTGGGTCAATTTGATAATGTTAGGCATTAGTTTGTTAATTGTTTTACTGCACCATGCACGACCTTGAGATAATAGTTTGTCTCGCGAAATTGTGATGAGTGTGTCAGCCTCTCTACAAAATAGATTCCATCGAATAATATCAACATGATTTTCTCCGAGAAAATGAAAACTATCATTTATTGGAATATCTCTATATAGTAGATGTCCATTAACTAAAGAATTGGAATGTGAATGGAGTGAAGTATCAAAACTAAACTCAAGAATGTATCCAGATAGAGTTTCTTCAATTCTAAAAACAATATACCTGTCAATTATTTTGTTTGAGACTCGAAAACAAGAATCGTCTTTGATGTGATTAAACTCATTGTTAGCTTTTTGAGGGTGGAATGTCAAAAATGGAGACTGATAGTAAAAGGGAATGCTTTCTGTCTGTTTGAATGTTTCTTGGACATACTTGTCTATTTTTTCTGGGATATAGTAACAAATGCTTACTGGGGAAATATTGAATTGGTATGATTCCACTTCATACAATTCGACTAAATTTCCAAAATGGTCTTTGTCAATATCGATAATCACTTTGGTTCCACGATGAGTATTTATGTTTTCTTCAGCAATGGAACAGTAACTCCCGTCGGCGGAAGTGTGGAATACAATGCGTCGTGGAGGCTCTCCTGGATAAGCGGTTTCCACCGTGAATTCATCTGCAACATAAAAAACGGTCTGCAATCCTAATCCGAAGGCGGCTGTAGGTTGGAGAAAATAAGGCATTCCTTCGATGGTCTTTTCATAGCCCTTGTCAGCTTTACGGCTTTCGCCTACCTTACTAGTCATACGTATTAGGCTTTCCTCAGAGATGCCTGTCCCATAGTCATCGCAAACAACACGGATGACTTCTTTTTCATCGATATATCTTACACTTAAATTGATGGGGTATTTTTTATAAACTTCGATGGGAATATCATCGGAGAATTTGATGTCGTCTATTGTTTTTATTTCTCTGTCTGGATTATGCAAATTAAAAGGTAAATAGTATCCTGCATTCAAGTCCTTCCAAATCTGCAATTTGGTGGCGTCCATAGCGTTCTGCACAATCTCACGCAGGAACACACGTCCGGGATTCTTATAGATGGCACCACCTTTTAGCATCTCAAAAGTTTTCTTGCTTGAGATGTCGAAGCGGAGGTGCATTAAGTCTGGATTCGGATTCTCTTTGCCTTGGTATTTAAGTTTGATGTTGATTTGCTTTGCGCTGGGGAGTCGGAATCCGTTCCTTCCGTTGCCTGACAATTCTTCAGGTACAATTTCAGGCCAAAAGGCGTGCATGTTGTATAGTTCCTGTTCCACCATCTTTTTCCACTTGGCGGCTTCACGATAGACGTCGTCTTGTAGGCAATTGAATGACACTCTGATTTCATTTGGAGAAATGAGAGATGTTTCGTCACCAGTGGAGAGGTGCTTCCTATAGTGGACGAGGGATGTTTCCGGCACTTCTTTGACCATAGCCAACGCAAAGTTGTTGAACCTGTTGTTGTCAAAATCAAGAAGGTCGCCCAACCTAATCATGCAAGCAACAAAACGAGGATGGCACATATCGCCAGTACCTGTGTAGCCATTGGCTTCTTTATCAAGAACAAAAACTTTGCTAAAATCTTCGCAATGCAGATAGGCAATTTTGGCAAGGGTTGGTCTCAATCCTCCGTACTGGTTGATGTTTGCCAATAGTTTTGCAAATTCGCTATCGTTATTTAGATAGTCCTCACTCCTTTTGGCGTGTTCACCTCTGAACAATTCAATGGTGAGAAGTGTCACGGCATTCTTAACTTCAAGTGCCCAAAGCATGGTGCCGTTGCTGGAGTTATTGGCTGTACTATTAAACTTTTCCTGTGTTTCATGCAAGAGTTTTGCTGCTTTTGCTATTTGTGGGTCACGATAGTTCTCAAGTTCGTTGATCTTTTTGGCAAAATCTTTCGTTTTCCACTTGTCTTCAATCGTCTTATACGAAAGAAACATTCCCAAATCGTGTGTATAGGCCGCCATAAGCAACATGAAAGTGTCCGTGGCGCTTAATTTCCTAATGTTGTTTCCCAAAAGGCGTTCGATAGTCTCAATGATGGTTTGCGAATGACTGGCATCGTGCAAACTATAGGTGGGAAACGCTGTTGTAATCGTGGAAAGCGGTTTTGATAGTTCTCTTTTATTTATAATCCAAGCCGCTGCCAATTCTTGTGCTTTTAGGTCCTTAAAAGAGTTCAAGTGTCCTTCAAAAGTGTTGTTTTGATTACCCATATTATTGCCTTTTTAGGATGTTTTGCTAATCTGTGTATAATCGAGAAGATTACCGACCCGCAAAGGTAGGAAAAATCTGCTCACAAACAAATAAAACCCAATCACCCAGAAAAATCCTTCAGCTTCTCCTCAATCTCCTTGATGGTGGGAATAGTGCCTTTTAATCTTTGAGGTTTATCGCAACCATTTCTCCATCAACTTGCTGGAATATTTGCTCCCCAACTTGGGGAGCTTATCGACTTGTCCATAACGTTGCCATTTTAAACTGCAATATTAGCAATTTTCCCTCAAACCAATTTACAGGCCTCGGAAAAATCCCTATCTTTGCAAAAAATAAGCTCTGAACAAGAAAACACGCTTAATCCAATGGGAGAAATTTTATGAAACAGTCACCGATTATAGGCGTTACGCCGCTTTGGGATGCTGAGCGCAAAAGTGTTTGGATGTTGCCGGATTATTTGGACGGCATCAAGGCTGCCGGGGGCATCCCTGTCGTCTTGCCCCTTGAAATGTCGGAAAAGGACGCCGACCGGATTGTGGAAACCTGCGACGGATTCCTTTTTACAGGAGGTCAGGATGTCACCCCTGAGCTTTATGGGGCGAAGGATGACCCTTCCGTTGTTTCCAGTCCTGAACGCGACAAATTAGAAAGGCTCCTGCTTTCGAAAGCCCTGACCTCCGACAAGGCCATACTCGGAATCTGCCGTGGCCTCCAGTTCATCAATGTGTTTTTGGGCGGCACACTCTGGCAAGACCTTCCCTCGCAGCATCCTTCAGAGATTGTCCACAGGCAAGGCAAGCCTTACGGTGTCCCAACCCATAGTGTCATGCTGGAAAGCGGACTTAGGACATTGTTGGGTAAAGAAACCATCGAAGTGAACACCCTGCACCACCAAGCCGCCAAAAACCTCGGCGTTGACTTGATACCGATGGCTGTTGCCCCTGACGGCATCATCGAAGCGGTGCAAATGACGGGCAAGCGTTTCGTTTGGGCCGTCCAATGGCATCCCGAGTACATGTTCAAAACAGATCCTGACAGTTTGACCATCTTCTCATTCTTTGTCAAGCATTGTTTGTGAAAAGTTGAAAGAGCAACTGTCTTGTGATCGATAGGCGACACTTCACCACGGGACTTGGGGACAAAGGACTTGGGGACAAAGGATTTCGGGTATTTGTTTGACTTGCAGTCTCGCGTCCCACGTCCCACGTCCCACGTCCCGCAGTCTCGCAGTCCCGCAGTCCATTATCATGTACGTAAACTAAATTTGCTCATCTACTTAGTTATCGAACCATCACTTTCTGCATCAACTGGTTGTCGTTCCAAAGAATGGAAACGAAATACACCCCCATGGGACAATCGCCCAAATCAATGCGGGTTTCCTGGCCAATGGCACTGCCATGTATTATGATTTGGCCTGAAATGTTATAGACTTCATAATCAAACCGTTGCGCATCGTCAACCATCAAAGTTAGCGTCCCTGAAGTCGGGTTGGGATAGGCCATGAAACTGGATGCATTCTCGTCCAAGCCCTCCACCCCTTTAATGATGACATGGATGTTGAAATCCACAAACTGGCCGTCGCTCATGGCGCGCATGATGAGGTCAGCCTCGGCTTCGTCTTCCGTTTCACGAACCAACACGAGGGTTCTGCCGTTCAACGAGGCAGTCAGGGCATCGGGATTAGAGTTGGAAACGATGCTGTAAACAATGTTCTCATCGGGGTCGTCGGGGTCGGTCGCCACGCCGTCAAGGTCGATTTGGATGGTTTGTGGAAAATCATCGAAAACGACATCCTGCACGGGGTTGACGATATAGGGCGGATTGTCGACAACGGCATTGATGATGACATGCACATTGAAGTTGACCGACTGCCCGTCGCTGGTGGCGCGCATGGTGAGGTCGGCCACAGCCGCATTCTCGTTGCGACGTGTCAGCACCAAAATCGTCCCGTTCATTGAGGTTGTCAAAGCATCGGAATTTGAATTGCCGACAATCATGTAAACGATGTTCTCATCAGGGTCGTCGGGGTCGGTGGCCACGCCGTCAAGGTTGACTTGGATGGTCTGCGGAAACTCGTTGAAGACCACATTCTGCACGGGATTGACGATATAAGGCGGCTCGTCGACGTATGCATTGATGATGACATGGACGTTGAAATCAACCGACTGCCCGTCGCTGGTGGCGCGCATGGTGAGGTCGGCGGTGGCTTGGTTGGCGTTTTGGCGCGTCATCACCAAAATCTTTCCGTTCATCGTGGCGGTCAAGGCACTCGGATTGGAGTTGCTGACGATGCTATACGTGATGTTTTCATCAGGGTCGTCGGGGTCGGTGGCCACGCCATCAAGGTTGACCTGGAGGGTCTGCGGATAGTTGTTGAACACCACATTCTGCACGGGATTGACGATATAAGGCGGAAGGTCGGGAGCTGCGCCGCCACCGTTGAAGTTGTCCATGCAGAAATAGGCGGGCGTAATCATGTTGTAGCCACTGCCTCTTGATGACGAAAGGCTAAAGGAAATGGTGGCCACATCACCCAAAGGGCTGAGGTCGAACCACTCCCAAGTATTAAGGACATAGTCTTCCTCATTGTTGGCAAAGCGGAAGTCGGCAAGGTAGAAATCCAATGTGCCCACAGTTTGTCCACTGGCATTCTTACCTGTCGCTGTCACCTTGAACCAGTCAGGGTCGTTGCCTGTAGGCCCACCGTAGGGTGGCTCGCCATACCCGCCTTGAAGAATGTCCTGATAAGTCCACAGATTGTTGGTGACATAGCAACCTGTGACGGTATGCATTTGCCCATCGGTGGCATAGACATCCGTCTGCACACCCATGGTATATGCCACGGCATATTGGGTAGAGCCGTCATAGCCACAGCCAGTGGCTGCCGTATATTGGGCATCCAAGCCCGTCTGACTCAGGTCGGTTCGGTTGGAGGCCGTAAAGCCGCCCCAATAGCCGTATTGGGTAGAATTGGTAAAGAGCCAGCCGCCGCTGAGCATCTCATTTTCGCCAGTAGGGGGTTGCCAGATACCACCACTACCAAGTGGCACATCTTCGAAAGTGGCCGGCTCTTGCGCAAAGGCCAGCGTTGTCGCGAAAAGCGAAAGGATAAGTAATAGATTTTTACGCATAACTTATTGATTATTACGCATTGAACAAATGATGCAAAACCATCGCAAGCAGCTATGCTAATTGCCGCGCTTAGCGTCGCCCTTGTTCCCGAAGGCTTGCAATTGAACTCTCTGTTTGGCAGGTCTTCTGACTCGCCCGAGCCTGTCGCCTTCCCATCCGGAGGAGCCGGACAGTGGCTTGATTGACAGGCCTTACACGGACTCACAGCAGCGGGCACTGTTGCCGATTCGCACGGCATTCCCTTGGCCAAATCGGGCGCAAAGATAGCACATTTTCCGCCAGCCATGCAAGACATCTTATCATACCCAACAATTAATGATTGAAAAAACACCAAAATCCCTAATGTTGGGGATTTCACAGGTCGTGCGACGGCTGTACTTTTGCAGCAGATTTTTGTCATAAATTGAGAATGAATTTTGAGTTAGTTTTACTGTGCGGGACAGAAGCAACCTGTGCCGCACAGTTTTTTTGTAGCCGAATTTCTTCGGGCTTGTAGTTCGATTATCTTTCGACTTTTATTCTCATTTCGCAATTTGTTCCACTGCACAAGATAGGATGACAGAGCGTTACAGTGAAGTTTTCGTAAAATCCGCATTTCGGACAAGGGCTTAGGGTGCGGATTTCTTTTTTCTCTATTTTTGCATAGCCAATTGAGATTCTTCTATAGATACGGACATTTTTACAAACCTAATAACCATCTAAAAATGAAAAAATTAGCATTATTCGTTTTGTTGTTGCTCGCATTTGCTGGCTTCGCCAACGCACAACCCTCATCAACCGCCAACTGGTTTGGATACATTTTGCCTCCCAGCCCGGCAGAATACAAGTATGTCTCTTTCACCATGCAAGATTTAGAGTCGGTGTCCGTTGCGTCGGACGCGCTTCCTGCTGTATCGACAGCAACTTTTGCCGATGGTTTTGTGTGGAGTGTGAACAATAACAACGGCTATAACATTTGCAGGTCAAGTTTTGATGCTGCAAATAATATTATCGGAACGCCAGAGGTAATGGTTGCCAACGTTTCCTATATCAACGATATGGCATACAATCCCGCCGACGGATTGATTTATATTATTACAGGAGAGCACTTGAAAAGCTTCAATCCGGCTAATCCTAACAATATCCAAGACCACGGTGCGATAGAGCATGATGGCTTCAATTTGGCGATCAATATGGATGGAAACGCTTATATGATAAGCTCTTGGGGTGAGTTTGGTTTATTGAATCTTTCCAATGCACAATTGACCGTAATCAACCCGATTGATTTGCCGATAAAGATGTCTTTTGACATGCTGACGGGAGAATTGTTTGGCGTCTATTATGGCAATTTGTATCAGATTGACCCCAATACTGGAGCCTATACCCTATTGGGTGCGCTCCATGATGGAGGCAATGGCTATGACCCGACCTGCCTGTTTATGACCTACGGCTCAAATCCGTCGGAATTCACGGTCAGCGACTTGAACTATCGTGTCAATGATGACCAAGTTTCCGTAACGGTTACAGGCCACGTTGACGGTTATGATGCCACTGGAGATTTGATTATCCCTGAATCAGTGAGTTACGGAGGGCGTGACTATGCCGTGACGGTCATCGGGAACACCGCATTCATGTATTGTTTTTATCTGACCAGCTTGACCATACCGAATTCAGTGACCACCATCGAGGAGGGCGCATTTGCCTATTGCTCAGGTTTCACTGGCGATTTGGTGATTCCCAATTCAGTCATCACCATCGAGCCAAGCGCATTCCACACCTGCTATGCTTTCGACGGTTCATTAATATTGGGCACTGGCGTCACCAACATAGGCGCTTGGGCTTTCAATTCATGCGACGGCTTTACCGGCGTTTTGAGCATTCCGAGCAACGTGGAATCCATTGGCGAAGACGCTTTTGTGTATTGCAACTTCGACGGCATTGCGGTCGACCCTGAAAACCCCAATTATGACTCCAGAAACGATTGTAACGCCATTATCGTGACTAACACCAATGAGCTGGCTTTTGGATGCAAAAACACTTTAATACCCAACACGGTCACGTCCATTGGCAACAACGCATTCAAGGGCATCACCGAAATGACATCGATTAACATACCGAATTCTGTGGTTTCCATTGGAGATAATGCCTTTGCATTCTGCTTCGACCTGACGGGCGATTTGGTGATTCCGAATTCAGTGGAAAACATTGGTGAGAGCGCGTTTTTCCAGTGCGAAGGATTAGACGGGAAACTGATATTAGGTGAATCCGTTGCTTACATCGGCGACTGGGCATTCAGGAAGTGCTCACACATCTCGGAGGCTGTGTCTTTGGCCACCACACCAGCCACGCTTGGAAACGAATTGGGAGGTATGGTGTTTGCCTAATTTGGCGTTCAAACGCTTACCGTTCCTTGTGGATGCATCGAAGCTTACCAGAACTCCGATTGGTACGACCCATACGGATTGGTCGGTTTCTATGAGTTCGTTGAGGATTGCACTGCGATTTCGGAAGGTGAATCTATTGTTGCAACGGTTTATCCAAATCCGACATACGGCAAGGTGAGAATTGAGGCTGAGGACATCCAAAACATTACCGTTTTCAATTCGCTTGGACAAAAGGTCTTTGAAGGCTCCGCCAACGGCGACTCTTTTGAATACGACTTCAGTCAGCAAAATGCCGGTACGTATTTCATCAAGGTGGAGACGGTGAAGGGCGTTGAAACGAAGCGGGTGACGGTAATGTAATAATCGCCGAATCCTTTCTATTGTCGAGCTTAACTATTTCTTAGGCAAAACAACTTGGCATTGACAATCCGCAATTCGAGCTTAGCTTGGGTTGCGGATTTGTTTGATATGGCACAAGGTCGCTACTTTCTCGAAAAAAATTATTACTTTTGCAAACCGAAATGGAAGGAAAGTTATGTGCAAATACAATGAAATAGAGACTATTGAGCTACCTAACGGCAAAACGGTGAAAGAAGTGAACGAGGCGGTAAGGCGCGAGGTGGAACGCATCTATTTGGAATCGTGGCTCCAAGGCGTTTCCGTGCCTTTCTTCGAAAATGACGGCTCCACCTATCTTGCCAACCCTGACGGAAGCGAGGATAAAGTAACTCTTGACCGCCGTACCCGCACTTACAACATCATTATGCGCACTGCCAAACCTGGTTGTGGCAGACATGCCCATCTATTATCATAAACCATGGAACGCAGGCCGGAATTTACCGTAATAGCTGGACCAAATGGCGCAGGAAAGAGCAGACTTTGCCCTTTTTATGTCAGCACAAAGTCGTTCGATGGCGACAAGCTCGCCTTGAATCTCCGCAAGAAACATCCTGACTGGCCCGAGCACTGGATTAGTGGAACTGTAGCTTCCGAACTGGAAAAAATGAATTGTAGCATTGCACATTGAAAAGAACGGCAAACACGAAGTAACAAACAATCCACCACTATGGTATAAGGAGTATTTCGAGAAACCGTTTGCTGATTTTTTGAAATCGGAATGAAATTTTTGCAAGGCTAACATGTTATTCCAAACTCAACGTCACGCCATAGTCATGCAGCCAATCTTCACATTCCTTATAATTGGGCATTACAGAGAAAACGGCATCCCAAAACTGACGAGTGTGTTGGGGATACTTCAAGTGTGTCAATTCATGGACAATCAAATAGTCAATAATCATCGGCTTGGCCATGATGCACTTCCAATGGAAGTTGACATTATGACTTGGCGTGCATGAAGCCCAATGGGAGCCTAATTCCATTATCTTGATTGACGCAGGCTCCCGTCCGACCTTTTCCGAGAAATAGGCAACGCGCTCTTTGATGTAGGGTAAACCTTGTTTCTTGTAAAACTTGATGAAAGTTTCCCTTGCCTTTGGCAGATATTTCTCACTTAGCACAAACTTGTCATCAACAATTTCCAATGCCTTCTTTGCTGTTTCAGAAATCAACAAATTGTATGACTGCCCCATGAACAAAAACGATTGTCCATTGACAAACTCGCGGTTGACGTGGGCTTTTGTTACGGCTTTTCGATTTGCAACACGCTTGTAAATCAAATATTCACGCGCTGCAAGTTCCTTATAAATGGTCTCTTCCGAACAATCGTATGGTGCGACCGCATTCACGCTGCCATCACGCTCTATGTTGACCGTAATCGTTTTCTTTCGCTTTGAGCGTCTGATTTCTATGTCAAGCTCTCCGACTTTCATTGTGCATTGTTCACCATCCATCTCCTTAAAACACTCTCATTGCTTTTGGCCAACTTAATCAATTCTGTAACGATGGATTCACTGTTTTGCCTTAGTTCTGGGATTCCTGAGAATCGAAGGATTGTGCCCAGGTCACCGCGCAGTTTTTCCACATTGGTTGATTTGGTCCAAATGTTAGGTATCGACATGGCTTCAAATATCAGTGTCATAACCCTGTCGGTGATGCCAACAATCTTTTCATGTTCCTCCTCAAAATCAAGACCTGCACATTGGCAAAGCTTGTCGTAGAATGGTTCTTTTTCCTCCGACACAACCGACGGATGCGGATGCGCCATTTCCTGACGCAAACGTTCCAACTCACTGATCATCTCCTCCCAATTGCCTGCGTATGTGGTGAGGATGTTTTCCATGCGGTCTTTGAACTTCTGGTAAAGGGCCGTATTCTTGCCTTCACCCAGCTTGATGATGATGCGCTCGCGGATTTGGTGCTCCATGGCAGATGCTTTCGTTTGCGGGGTATTGTACATATTGTTGACAATCTTCGGGAAATCATCCGACAAGATGTCCACCTCCGGCACGGTTTCCCTTACTCCGTCCGATTTCAGATACTTATCCAAAAGACGGCGCACCTTTTCGCTTGCCCATTTGAGGTCAAGCGTGTCGTCCTTGTAATGCCAACGGATGAGGGAAACAATATAGGCCATGCGTTTGGCAGGGACATAGTAGTTTCTGCGCGTGCTCGGCTCGTTGAAAAGCAAATCGAAGATGTCGAAGAACAAGCGAAACAAAGCATCCAATTCCGAACGGAACTTGATGCTCTTCGCAGCTATGACTATCTTCTCACAAATCGTCTTCTCCTGTTCCTTGTCGGTGCGCTGTTCAAGGAAATCCTTGATGTTGGCAATGCCTTCATCCACAAAGCGTTGGATGATTTTGTTGTAACGCATTTCAAGTTCAGGGATTTCCTTTTCAATAGCGGAGAAATAGGTCTCAAATTCTTTCAAATCCTCAGCCGCCTCATGTTCTTCCTCGGCACTGTATATGCCCAAGGCCTTGTGCAGGTTCTTGGTAACGCCGAAATAGTCCACCACCAAACCGTGTGTCTTGCCTTTCTTGGTGCGGTTCACACGGGCGATGGCCTGCATCAGGTTGTGTTCTGACAGGTTTTTGTCGAGATACATCACTTGCTCGATGGGCGCATCGAAACCTGTCAGCAGACGATCGCGAACACAAAGAATACCTATACCTGACAATGGGTTTTCCGGATCGAAGTCCTTTTTGAAATTGACGATAGCATCGTCTATCTTGGCCTCAATTCTCGCATTTCTGACAATAGCAGGCTCGTTGTTGCCCATACTTGACACCACGGCACGAACTTTCAGCATTTTCAGGCGTTGCAGCACGACCTCGTCGCGCTCCTCCTCTGGTTTCTGCTCTTCTCTTTGAATAAACTCATGGATGAGCTTTTCCAAAGCAATCTTATAGCGGACAGCTGCCAAAATCGAAGCACCCACCACCTGCGCCTTGAACCCATTGGGAAGAATCTCTGAAACATAATGATCCAACATGTCACGGGCATTTTTCATCACACGGTCGGCACTTTCCAAGTAGGCAATCATAGTACCATAACGCCGCATTATCTCAATGCGTTCCTCTTGGGTTCGGTTTTTGAAAGTCTCCTCAAAGGCATAGTCAAAATCTTCCTTGTAAGGAATTGTGTCGTCACTTTTGCGGCCAATGTACTTGATGTCAACCGTGGCATGGTCTTTTACGGCATCGTTCATCTTATAGGTGTCGATGAAGTCGCTGGCCTTCTGCCCGAAGCGTTCGCAAGTTGTGGCTTTGTGGCGTGGCGTAATCAGCGGTGTGCCAGTAAACCCAATTCGCGCTGCATTGGGGAAGGCTTGGAAAAGGTTGTCGCCCATCTCGCCGCCTTGCGAACGGTGCGCCTCGTCAATAAGCACCAGTATCTTTGAACTTTCGTTAATGACAGGAAACGTTTCAAATTTCGGCACAATGCCCGTCTTTATCAGCGATTCGAGGGAATACTCTTTGTTTTCGCCAAACTTGTGAATCATCACCAGATTGAGATCGGCGGTGTTGCTTTCCAATTTCACAAGCTGCTGACGATTCTCCACAATATTCTGGATCTTCCTGGTGTCTGGGTCTTGGCGAAGCTCACCCGTATATTCGGCGGTTTCAGCCAACTGGTTTTCAAGGTCGTGGCGGTCAACAACCATAAGGATGCGGTAGTCATGGAGTTCACGGATATGGCGCATCTTGCGGACAAGAAACACCATAGTGAGCGACTTGCCACTACCCTGCGTGTGCCAGATGACACCGCTTCGACTCTTCCAGTCGGTGCCGCTTTCGAGTTTACGCAACATCTTACCCACTGCTCGGTATTGCTGGTAGCGACAGATGACTTTGATGAAGCCATCATCTTTGTGCATAAACAAGGTAAAGTTGCGGAAAATGTCAATCAGAATCTCATGGTTGAACATGCCTTTGATGAGGATTTCCTGTCGTTCCGCAGGGTCGATATTGATGCCTTCGGCGTATTCTTCTGGAAAGATATCCTTCCAGTTGAGGTAGAAATCGAAATCGGCGGAGATGGTGCCGCAACGTGCCTCTACGCCACGGGTGATGACGCTGAACAGGTTGGTGTGGAACAGCCGCTGGCAGCCTTCTTCGATGCCTTCGGAAAACGGGTCGTCTTCAACGCGCTGGTTGGCGTAGCGTTTGATTTGGTCGTAGGCCTCGCTCATTGGTTCCGAGACATCCTCGTCCTTACACTCAATCACCACCAACGGCAAGCCATTCACAAAGCAGACAATATCGGGGATGATAAACGGCTTGGTGTTGTTGGTATCGACGCGGAACTGGTTGATGGCGATGAATGAATTTTTGTCGTACTTGTCGAAGTTGATGATTTTTGCCGTGGGGTTGTCTTCGCCCGTCACCTCATTTTTGGTGGGTAGGTGAATGCCTTCCAACAGCATATTGTGAATCTCATGGTTGGCATCGATGAGCGGCTTGTCGATTTCCGTGATTTTACGGTAGCAATAAGCCTTTTGCTCATCGGTAATCCAATCATTCAGCTCTTTCAGCTTCTTGTAGAACTCCTCTTTCAGGACAATCTCGCTGAACGAGGTGCGCATACTCTCCGCAGGGTCTTGCGGGATGCCGCCATTGCCTTTGTCTATCACTTGCCACTTTATCTCACGAAGCTTTTCGAGAAAGGGGTGCTCTACGTTGGTGTATTCACTCATAAGTCAATGCTTTTTCTTATGTATAGGACAAAACCTCTGTTTTTATGGCAAAACGCTTTTGTCATTTCCTTAAACTCAGCTATTTGTTGAAAATAGTTTTGGTTTGTCAATTGCTTGTTACAAATCCATGCCTTTGTTTGGTATGATTGAGAGTCGTAATTATCAAAGAAAAACGACATTGTTTCTATGACTTGTTCCATTGCTTTTGACAACCATGAAGCGTCTCTGTTTTTTAGTTCTGTAAAGACTATATTGTTGTTGTGTCTTAAGATGCCCTCACATCTTTGAGCATCACTACCATCTTTTCTCTTTAGCACTACACAATGGTCAACAGGGTAAAAATCAATCTCTTTTTGCGATTCATTATTTATCACGCCAATCCACTTGCTGTCTTTATTTGACAAATCCTCATCCAAATATGCGGGTAATGTGTTATCATCGTCGCATATTCCGAAAACGCTCTTGTTAGAATGAGTTTTGCTCTCCTCTCTGAAAAAATCTATAGTAGGTCGCATATATCTTCAATTTCCATCAATTCAGAGAAAAGCATATTAGTCTCTCCAAGTAAATTGTTCAGATAATTCTCATTTGAAGGAAGTCCAAAGGACTGCTCCAACATTGATATTGAGCCGGTTTTCTCGTCAAGCTCATATATGGCAACATTTTGCATTGGAGTCATTGCCTTTTGTGGAACTATTCTATAAAGTTTTGATGCGACAGTCTCATCCCCGTTGGCTTTTTCATCTATTTCAGCAGCTTTTATTGCCAACATCAGATAGTTAATAATATAAGGGCTATGCGTCGTCAGAATCAGCGTGTTCTCTTTCACTGCATTGTTATACTCCAACAATTTGTTCAACATCCCTTGTTGCGAAGTCGGGAACAGGTTCTGCTCGGGTTCTTCGATAATGTTCAACGTGCGTTTGATGTTGAATTGAGCCGCCAAGTTGGATAGCAGTATTCTTTTTTGTTCTTCCGTGTAGGTCTTGTCATTCAAGATCCTTGCCGATTCTTTCTTGAAAGTCTCTCGTTGCTGCTCATCCATTTCTTGTTCCGACTTCAACAGCCCCGACACGTAATTTGCAACGATGAAAAGCGGAATGAACGACTGGAAACCACTGGCAGCGTCCGAAAGCTGAATCTTGTAATCCGTTCCTTTCACATACAAAACATCGTTCAACTTATTGTACTCAACATCCACATTGCTGATGGGCAAGTGAAAGTTTTCCTTCTCCTTGAGACTCTCTTTCGCCTCTTGAAAGGTTTCCTTGAATTCCTGCAACGACTGCGACCAAAGGGTCAGCTTTTGTCCGCCCCTCGACTTTTTCACCGATGAAACGAAGTTCCTTTCGGCAGGGAAATACGTGATTTTAGGCAGACTATAGCTTCCGTGCAACTCTTGTATGTCAAGATTGCTGCCTGGTTTATAGCATATTCTATACGCATCACCCTCATATTGGATTTCCGTATTGTCCTTCAAATAACTGTCAATACGATGGTATTCCAAGTATTTTTTGAAGATTCTCTCCTGTTTGCGGAAGCGACTCGTTGTTCCAGCACTTCTGAAGAGGTCTTTTTCAATCCATGACAATGTTGAAATCAATTTGGCCCCCGTGCTTTTTCCGGAACCTTGGTTTCCGATAAACACGGTAACTTTACTAATATCTAACCATCCGTCGTTCCCAACGAAACCTTCCCGAATGGGGCCGAAGTTCTTTATTTTTATGCGACTCATAACACTGAGTTTTGTTTTATTTTGCAAAAGTACACTTTTTCAATGAAATACGGATGAATGGTTGTTGAGGTGATTTTCATATAACTTTTCAAGAAAGGATTCAATATGGGACTATTCACCTATTAACAAATTAACAAAGACAATAATATATTCATTGTCATTATATACAAGTTTAGTTTGTTTTGATCATTCTATCATGGTGCAAATCAGCCATATCAATATATTCAGATTGCATTCCGATTTTTCGGAATTTATAGTCTAACAATTGTCCATAATTGCTTTCATGAGTTGAGAGTAGAATAAAATGATTTTTAAAATCATGTCGAAGAGTTTCCATTAATCCCCACAGATTGATATCGTCAATAGTTTGAACAGGATCGTCAATGGCAATCAAGTTATTAGTACTATATAATCTATTTAATGACAGCATAAACGCAATTGCAACAGCAACCAATTGTCCACTACTCATATTATATAAGGCATCAACGTCACTGTCATTGTAATTCCCATAAACGAACAAAACTCTATTGCGTTCAAAATCAGGTTTAATAAATAAACCTCTACCAAAATAACTATCCTGTAGTATTCTGCCAGAATAAATATAAAATAATATTTGAATGTCTTTTATAATATTTGTAACATATTGATTTCTTTGGTTTTTTATTTGTTCTTTTAATTTTTTCAGATTTTTCTTTTTTTCTTCAAGTTTATCACTTTTATCAGATATAATTTTTAGTTCTTTTTGTTTTGTTACCAATAAATTACTTTGTAGTTTATTCCATTGAGATATCAGGTAAGTCCTTTTCTTTTCTAGGATTTCTTTTGTAAAATTCTCTTTATTGATATCTTTTACATAACTGTTATATGTCTTTTGCAGAAGTTGAATGTTGATGTTGCTATCAACAGGAACAATCATAGCTTTTAATTGGGTAGTAATTTCTGACACACAATCTGCTTCTGTCTTAGAAATATCATAAATAACTCCTAATCGAGAAAAGACTTTTATATCCTTATCAATAGCAGTGCGGTCTAATTGTAAATATCTATTTGTGAGTTGTTCCGTTATCCCTTGTGTTTCAAAATAGGCTTCAATAGGATTTATGATTTTTTCTATGAGGTAAGTTCTTATTTGTGAAAATTGTTCCCCAAGACCTTTATTCAATAAAGCGAAATTGTCATTCAATTCCTTTTCGTATTGTTTTATTGTTTTATATAAAGTATCTGGGCTATCATACAATGAGCCACAAAGAGGGCATTTAGTTTGTAAGAGTACTTCATTTGAATTTTCAATTCTTTCCACCAAAGACGTTCGTGCTTCCAGAAGTTCTTGTACCATTCTTTGTATGTTGTTAGCAGACTTCAAAGAATCCAAATACCCAATTATCATCCCATTTACTTGTTGGCATGTATCATCTGAGACAACATTGCTCGGAAGATTTTGGGAATTTAGATTTAATGTTGAAAGAGTGTCTGAGGTAAGTTTAGAAACGGGGTCTCGTAAAGTTTTTAAATAAGAATTAAACGAAAGAATCAATTCCTCTTTTCCTTTATTTTGTAGATAGAAAACAATGTTATTCAATGTGTCATCTGACAATAATTTTGTTATTACATTATTGCGATTGTGATTTTTAAATGTAACTTCATTATCTATGTAATATTTCAAATTGTCAATAATTCCATTTTCTGATATCCATGAATTGAACTCTTCAAATGACAATTTAGGTTCTTCAATATCCCAAGGAGCTAGGTTATTTGACAATGAGATATACTCAGATGCAGGACTTGATGAAGTTACAGTCTGTTTGAGTTTTTCAATTTCATTTTCTAGTCTTTTTTTATCTGACACACATTGCTTTGATAATGAATCAATTGACTTTATTATTCCGCCTATTTTGTCAATTGGAGTGTCAAATTGTTCTGTTTCAAATAAACCCTGAATTCTGTTACTCCTTTCATCTTCTTTACATTTTAGGAATTCTGTGGCTTCTTCTTGACTGAGATAATTAAGAAAGCAATAATCCCTCTCTATTTTGTCTATGCCATAACATCCTATTTCTTCCTTTGATATTTCGCAAAACTGTTTTTTCTCAGGATTATATTTATTCAAAACACTAAACGGAGTAAAATCTACTGGATTTTTCATATCAGACACTTTTGCTGAACGTTTAATCCAGACTTCTTCCCCATTTATTTCAAGCAATGCTGAGACTGAAACAATATCACAAGACATATCACAAACCAACGGCAATTGACTTTGACTTCTCTTGTATTTGTGATTATGTAGGGTTTCGCTATATTGAACCAATCGTTTGATTTTTCCAGTAAGCAGCAACTCAATAGCATCAAATATTGTGGTTTTACCGAAACCATTCATTCCTCCCAATATCAAAGCAGAGCCTGTGAATTGTACATCTAAATCATGAAAACCTTTAAAATTTTCAGCAAGAAGTCGCTTTATTTTTATTTTATTATAATTCATTTTCATCACTCTTTATAGAATTATTGATATACTCTTCAATTTCTTCGTTATTAGGTGCGTCAATAACCCATTGCAACAAACCATTTAAATCATCCGTCAAATTCAGTTTTTCGTCGGCTCTTGCAACAGGTGATGTATTAATCGGGATAAAAGGAAGTTTATGTGCAATACCATACAACAATGATATTGGAGACATTGCTATTACATTGTCTTTTAACTGAGAAAAAAATTGATCCTCTTGTAGCAGTAGAGATATACTATTCACATTTCTCTCAGCCATTATTTCTAACAATTCTCTTACAGATTTTTGATTATATTCAAGAACATATTTTTTAAAATAAGACTTGTCATTCTCAATATTAACCACATCTATGTTTTTGTTCGCCTCGTCATCGATATTGGAAAGCAATAACAACGATAGGTTTTTTTCGATATAATTAAAATTTGAAGACAATGTCATCACTTTATCAAACAAAACCTTCTGAATATCAAAATCTATCACATTAAAACTAATAAGCCAATAGTCAACACCTTCAGTTGCACCCATAAAAATACATCCGTCAAATCCTGCTAATGTTTTATAGCCATTTAATTCAAACTCATTTGTAACAATATCTTTAATAGTTTCCATCATTTTTTGATTTTATGTCTAAAATCCCAACTTTTCTTGGTTGTGAAATATCCGAATAGTCTTTATCATTTATTTGAGAAATCTGATTAGCAGCTTTATCTATATCATCAACTTTATTTTTTACATCCCCAACAATCCATCGATAATCTCGCCTTAAATCATTTGTCTTTGGATTATTAACTATATCGGGACAATATTCCTCTGTATCCTTATCATTACCCAATGTTGATGGTGTTAGTAAATCATTTTGAGTATTTTTCCAATTTATTCCATCCATATCAATATTCTCTAATGAATCATTGAGAACATTAAACAACCAATTGCCACGTGAAGAGGAAAACATATCATGAACCCGCGAATCTGAAAAGATATCTTTATCTGGAAACAGACGACATACTAATGCCATTAATTCTTGTTGATTTAACTCTCCTAATCTTGTTATGAAATTTTCAATTCTTTGTGTGTTTGAATTTCTTTTGCTAATCAGTCTGTCTCTTAATGTAAGAATCAAATAAAATTTGCATGTTTCAACAAGTTCTATTGATGTATAATCATTATCGTTAGATGTTAATATGCTAGTAAACTCTGCAAAAGGAATTGGATGGTTGACGGCAATGTCGAAGCCGTTTCCGGGATTCTGTATCCATTGCTGGTGTATGTCTGATACTTTTTTGGATATTAAAACAATTAATTTATCCGATTTATTTACACTACTTCCTGGAAAATGATTGTTTGACATTATATCCCCGACAACCTTCTTAATATCGTCATAAAGTTGTACTGGAGATTGAGGATTATTGGCGTATGCTTGCACCCCACAAGTCAAAGTGTTGTTCTGATTAGAATGAAACCAAAGAGCTTGAGCTTTATTGTTATTTTGTGATATTTGTTTTTGACTTAACCAATAATCGTATTTGTCATACATTTTTTTGCATTCATCATCATAATTGGTTGAATTTTTAATGCATTTACACTGATGCATAGATTCTATTTTCTGTGCACTATCAAGAATTGCAAAATCTTCGTATGCTTCAAGACCAAGATACTTGATTTTAGCATTATTCCAATCAGAACGTAACAACGACAAAGAATGATGCAAAGCGCATAAACCTTGATAAATGAAGCCCGACCATGATGCCATAGCCGTATTCTTTATCTTTGTCATATCAGTATTGTAAGTACCATATGTAGCCATGTCTTTCAATTTATTATTCTGCACCCTTCCAGCATCCTCTCCATCATCCCCTTCTTCACCTTCCCATATTTCTCCAAAACCTTCTCCTCCGCCGCTATCTTCGCATCTATACCCGAAAGGATGGCGACTATGCGGCGCTGCTCGGTGATATTTGGGATAGAGCAAGATAACTCTTTCAATGACTCTTGGTTGATATTAGTATTAGCGCTAACTGTTGATTTGCTTATTACTTGAAGCCTAAATCTTTCATCCCTAAGCAAATAATTCATAAAACTGGGACAATAATTGATATTATCATTTAACCGATACCTAATCATAAATCCACTAAACAGAACAGGCTCTTTATCGTAATCACCAAAAAGCGTCGTGTATCCAACACCTGATGGTTTGACTGATGAGCGAACAAAAACTATGTCTCCCGTGAACAAAGAATACTCCTCAATTTCTTTATCTGTTGCGTTTAATCGATTTAGGGTTTTATAATTAATCTCTTCTAAATAAGCATCAGAAATACTAACATACATGGTTCCAAAACCAAATTGGCTCTTATCTTTATTAATACCATTTTTAAACGTTCCTATTTCCCCCAACTTCACCTTCTTCCACCCCTCTTTCGGTTTCAGCAAGTCTTCCATCATGCCCTGCTTCATCTGCTTGTATTTGGCGATAACCTTCTGCGTTGAGGCTATAACCTTGTCGGCAGAGGAAAGGATGGCAGCTATGCGGCGCTGGGCGGCGATGTCTGGACTCCCATCAGGTAGAGCAGGAAAAGAAATAGGCTCTAAGCCTAACTTTTCTTGTGACATAGTTTTTATTGTACTGCCACCTGTTATTCCTAACACATGTGTTTGAAAGTCATAACTAATAAGTTTATAATACAAATACTTGGAATCACATGTAAAATCTTTCAATACAACAAACTGAGGATTAATTGTCGCCTTTTCTTTCAAATTCTCGACAATTGCACATTTGCCAATTGATGCGGTTTTACAAAAAAGAATATCTCCATTGAAAACCTTAATTTCTGGCGATTCTTCATATTTGAACCATGATATATAATCACAGTTGTCGTAACATAATTTAGAATCGTGAATATCCGAAGGGCTGAATGTAATAGCACCGTATCCTTTTTCAACCAAATCATCGGTTGTATAACCACGGAAGCCAATTCGCCCGTGAATTGTACAAACTTCTCCCAATTTCTTATGAATCCACTTCTCGCTACTCATTGTTCTTTGTTAATTGTTTGTTTTCCAAGTATCCCAACTCCTTCAAATAAACGTCCAACTCCTTTGTTGCAGCATCGCGCTCCGATAGCAAATCGTTGAGCGTAACGGAATATTTGTCATAAATCAATTCCACTTTTTGCTGCAAACCATGCACATGGGCTTCGAGATATACATTGATAATCTCATGCAGGCTGTTGAGCCAGCGAGCGGTAATCAAACGGCGGGCATCATCATCTGAAATCTGCTCACGAGCTTTGTCGGCCAACGCTTCCTTGCTCACCTCTATCTCGCGGATTTTCTTGCGGCAGTCTTTCAGCTCGTTTTCCAAAGCCACATGTTTGGCGATGCCTGCTTCCTTGTCTGCAATCCGGGGTTCCAAATCCGCAATTTCCTTGATGCACTCGTCAAGCCCAGCATCCACATTGGCACCTAATTTACGACGTTTTTCCAATGTCTTTTGTTGCTTGGCAAGTTCGCGCTTCTGCGCCTTCAGTTCCTTAATCTCGCCTTTAATCTCCGAAATCACAGTCTTCGGCATCACCTCATATTGCTCGGCATCCCATTCTTCGGGGTCCATCTCGGCAATCTCGGCAAACTTGGCTTCCAACTCATCGCGACGGCTTTCCAAACGCTTGAGGTCGGCCAGCACTTCGGGAAACTCATTGGCAATCAGCTCATCATCAGGGATGAGTTCAGCCGTCCAGCCACTCGACTGCACACTGCGGAAGTCGCTTTTGAGCGCGTCGGAGAAATGGGCAAACGAGCCACGAATCTGGTATTCATCGAGCACAGAAAGTTTGGCAAGCTCACTCACAAAACGGTTGGTGAGGTTGTGGTTGAAATCGAACAGGCTGCCACCGTGCAAGGCATTCAAGTCAGCATCCGAAGCGTTCCAAAAAGCATCAATCGCTGTGCTATAGCTTTCCATAACTTGCTTTTTGCCATCACTTTCGGCTATAATGCTCTTGATGTCAGCCTTTTCAGTGACAGCATCCGTAAAATCGGCGTAACCGTCGGTTGCCTCTGTAAACAGCTTCTCCTGCAAGCCTGGGTAACAATCAAAAACAGGATTCAATTCATCGATTTCCTTGGCAGGAATGCCCCCATTGATATGCGCTTTCACATCTTGCGGCGTGGGAGCCTCGGAATTGTCCACATAGCGACGGATATTGCAATTGTAGTCCTCTTCGGCCAGCGTTTCCTTGCTCACCAAACGGCTGTAGCCAGGGATCTCTTTCTTGTTATGATAGACGAAGCTAATCTTCTCGATGTCCTCGGGACGCAGCGAATTTTGGTTTTTTCCTTCCTTGTATTCGCGGTCGGCATTGATGAAGAACACGCCTTCGCGATTGGTGGCGTCGGCCTTGTTGATAATCAGCAAGGAAGCAGGAATGCCCGTTCCATAAAACAACCCTTGCGGCAAGCCTATGACACATTCAAGGATGCAAGCAGGGTTGATGTCGCTGCCCATGATGAGGCGTTGGCGCATTTTCTGCTCCTCGCCGCCTCGGAACAACACGCCATGGGGCATCACCACAGCCATGCGGCCATTGTTTTTCAAAACCGAAATCATGTGTTGCACAAACATAAAGTCGGCCTGTTTCTTCTTGCTCATCCAGTTCTGGAAACGCTCCTTGAACTTCATGTTGGCCGTGGTGTAGTTCTGCGAAAACGGCGGATTGGCCACCACGATGTCATATTGATTGAGCGTGCCTCCAGTGACTAACTTCGGGTCGAGAAGCGTGTCGCCTTGTTCGATACGTGCATTGCGGATGTTGTGGAAAATCATGTTCATCTTGCACATCTGATAAGGGCTGTCGAACTTCTCTTGTCCGTGCAAAGTCAGTTTTTCTGCACTGCCGTAACGGTTTTCCACATAATTGTGCATAGTAATCAGCAGACCGCCAGAGCCAACGGTCGGGTCGCAAATCTCGTCGGTCTCCTTGGGTTGTAGGATCTGGCCCATCAGATACACCACCTCCGACGGCGTATAAAATTCACCTGCTTTCTTTCCTGCGCTTTCGGCGAAAAACTTGATCAGATACTCGTATGCGGCACCCAAAAGGTCAGGAAACTCGAAATTCTCGTCTTGTAGCTTCGGAAAGTCGTTGAAATCCTTGAGCAGAGCGCTGAGCGTTTCCTCATCCAACACACGCTCGCCTTTGGTGTTGAGTTCGTTGAATTTGGTCTTGCTCAGCACCCCCGACAATAACGCCGAATTGTTTTTCTCCACTTCAGCCAATGCCGTGGTGATGGCATCGCCGTAGCTAAGTTCCTCTCCTTCTTCATTCATTGGGTGAAGCAGATATTTCCATCTGGCCAAGGTCGGCACATAACAGTTGTATTTTGAAGGAATGTCCAATTCCTCTTCGATGGTTGCCTCATCAGCATCAGGATATTGCTTTTTCAAGTCATCTTTCAAGGCCAATCTGTCGATTTCAAACTGGTCGTTGATGCGCTTCAAAAAAAGCAATGCGATGATATAGTTCTTGTATTCAGCGGCATCCATGCTGGTACGCAGGCGGTCGCATTGGGCTTTCAAAAAAGATTCAAGTCGCGAAAGGGATATTTTTGTTTTTTTCGACATTAGACAAAATTTGTACAAAAATACATATTTCCAATTAATTGATAATAAAACTTAAAAAATTTCCTCCCCGCAAGACCTTCCAGACTCATGGGGAGAACAAACGGCATCAGCCATAGCCATAATGCCCAAAACAAAACTCCAAACCGATGTTAGGATTCAAAAAAAAGAACAATTCATTTCTTCCTAATCACAGCATGTAATTTCAGCCCTTTGCGTTGCTCGAACCGCTCCAAGATGAGGTTGGCTTGGTCGCAAAGGGCTTGAAGTTCGGCTTGGTTGTAACAATGCACGTCGCCATAGCCGAGGCGGTTGAGTAGCGGCAACTCTATATTGTTTGCAAACCAATGGACGAGGCGGCTTTTCATGGTCATGTCGCGCAAGATGAGCCGTCCGTTGGGTCGAAGGCAGCGTCGCACACTCCGAAGGAAGTCTTGCGGGTTGGGGTAATGGTGGAAACTCTGCGAACAGATGATGACATCAAACGACGCATCGGCAAACGGCAGGTTCTCGCAGTCGCCGCACACGAAGGTGGTGTTAGGCAGGTTTTTCGCTTTGGCCACCTCAATCATTTTTGGGGTGAGGTCGATGCCAATGAAGTGCTTGTCAGGAAATTCCATCGTCAGCAGCGACAGCATCGGCGCGGTGCCGCAACCCGCATCAATCAGGTCGTTGAAAGGCTCTTTCTTGATTTCTTCGAGGATGTCGGGGTAGTCTTTCTTGCAGATGTTATACACCCCGGCGTGGTCGCTTTCGTAGCGGTCGGCGGCGCGGGTGAACTCATCCACCGAGAGCGACTTGAATTGTTTTTCTGTTTTCATGACTTCCGAATTTTGTCGCAAAAATCCAACTTTATCGGTCTTGGGAAAATCCCTATAAATAGGTATTTTTCAAACCAAACTCACCATGTTTTTCATCCTCATTTATTATTAGGTAGGTTTATAAAAACCCCAATTTTTTGGGATAAACCCACTTTTTTGAAATGCGGAATTTTGCAATCGTATTTGAAAACAGAATCCATTATGAAACTGAAAACGATTGCAAAATGTGCCCTTGTAAGTTTGGCGTTGTGTGCCATGCCTTTGCAAGCGCAAAACAAGGTCAATGATTCGACCAAACTGTTCTCCTTGTCGCGGCTCACCGTGGGTGGCTACGGCGAGGCAGTCTACACCCGCAACTTCTACAGCGACAACATGTTCCGCTACTCCCACGCCGAGCGTTACAAAGACGCCAAAGGCCACGGTCGCATCGACTTGCCGCATGTGGTCATCAATTTAGGCTACGACTTCGGCAAGGGCTGGACGATGGGCAGCGAAATCGAGTTTGAGCACGGCGGCAGCGAAGTGGCCGTGGAAATCGAGGCCGAGGAAACCGGCGAGTTCGAGCACGAAATAGAGCGCGGCGGCGAGGTGGCCTTGGAGCAGTTCTGGATCCAGAAGTCGTTTGGCAAAGGCCTCAACATCCGTATGGGTCACATCATCGTGCCCGTCGGGCAGACCAACAACGCCCACCTGCCCACCGAGTTTTTCACTTGCTACCGTCCCGAGGGCGAATTCAGCATCCTGCCTTGCACTTGGCACGAAACGGGCATCAGCCTTTGGGGAAAAGTAGGAAAGTGGCGTTATGAGGCCGTTCTCGTTCCCGCTTTGAATTCCAACATGTTCAACAACGCCAATTGGGTGAAAAACGGCTCCGCCTCGGGCTATGAGTTCCGCGTGGCCAACAGCCTTGCGGGTGCCTTGCGCATCGACAACTACAGCATCAAGAACTTCCATTGGGGCGTGAGCGGCTACATCGGCAACACCTTTAATAATGACATTGTCACCAATGAGTTCAGCGAGACCAGCCAATATAAAGATGTGAAAGGCACCGTCGTCATCGGCACGGCTGAATTTGATTACAAAGGCCACGGCTTAGTAGTACGCGGCAACTTCGATTACGGCTACCTCAGCGACGCCAACCTCATCTCATCGTGGAACAAGAACCAAAACCACCAAAGTTTTTCACCTTATCCGCGCTCGTTGGTCGGTGAGAAAGCCATCGCCTACGGGGGCGAAATTGCCTACGACATCATGCACCCAATGAAACTCAAAGGCGACCAAAAGCTCTACCTCTTTGGCCGCTACGACTACTACGATAGTTACATCCCCACTTCCAACGCCCTCACCGACTACCAATGGACCGACCGCCATGTGATGACCCTCGGTGTGAACTACTACCCCATCAAGCAAGTTGTCATCAAGGCGGAATATGCCAAACGCTTCCTGAAGGAGCAGTACAACGACGAGCCGATGTTCAGCTTAGGGGTAGCATATAGTGGGTTTTTCACGAGATAAAGACACGCTTCGCGTCATTGCGATTTCACACTAGATTGCTTCGTCGTTCCTCCTCGCAATGACGCAAAGCGACGCAAATGACAAACAATAAAACTTTAAACACATAACCAAATGAAGAAATTTTTCAAATCCGCAGCCGTAGTCGCTGCCTCCCTGCTGTTGACAGTGAATTTCAGTTCCTGCAACAAAGATCCTCAACCCACATCCGAGGAAACCAACAAGGCCCAAAAAGAGGCCATCGTGAAACAGTATCTCAACCACACGGTGTATCCGACTTACGCCCAATTGGCCGAAAAGACCGCCGCTTTGGTCGGGAACCTTGAAATCCTGAAAGGCAGTATGACGCAAGCCAATGTGAATGCTGCCACCGCAACCTTCCTCGAAGCCCGCAAATGGTGGGAAATGAGCGAAGCCTTTCTCTTTGGCGCTGCCTCCGACTTCGGCATTGACCCGCACATCGACTCGTGGCCTTTGGACGAAGACGCTTTCAACAACCTGATGGCCAGTCCTAACATGATTGCCATGCTTGCCAACGACGAAGACGGCATGGTGGCTGGCGAACAACTCGGCAACGCCCTTTTGGGCTTCCACGGTATCGAGTACATTCTCTTCCGCGAAGGCCAGCCCCGCAACGTGGCCGACATCACCGACGACATGATGACCTACGCCGTAGCCGTCAGCCGCGACCTTCGCAACCGCTGCTTCCAACTCGAAGTAAGCTGGAACGCCAACGCCCCGCAAGCCCACAAAGACCTGATGGAAGAACTGGAGTTGAACATCACAGTGAACGGCGGCAACAACACCTACGGCGAGAACATGCTGCAAGCAGGTCAGGCAGGCAGCACTTACGCCACCTTCACCAACGCCCTCGAAGCCATTGCCGACGGCTGCCTCGACATTTCTGATGAGGTAGGCACCTCGAAAATCGGCAAGTGCCACACGGGCGAGGACGTGACCTACGTTGAGTCGCCCTACAGCCAGAAGTCCATCACCGACTTCTACGACAACATCATCAGCGTGAAGAACGCCTACATGGGCGGCATGGAAGGTCAGCGCGACGAAACCTTATCGCTGCACACCTACCTCAAGGACAACAACGCCGACCTCGACACCAAGGCCCTGAACGCCATCGAGAACGCCTTGACGAAAATCAACGCGATGAAGGCCCCGTTTGTCCTTTACTACAGCGATGCCTCCGCTGGCGAGGCCATGGAAGCCTGCCAAGACCTCTCCGACGTGATGAGCGAAGTGAAGGCCGAGTTCGCCAAAATCGACAGAAAGTAATTCGATGTCGCTTCGCATCATTGCAAGGCACGAAGCAATCAAAAAATTCGCTAAATTAGTTTCATTCGCCGATAAACAAAACGGCTAATTATGCGAATGAAACGAATGGATTGCTTCGTCGTTCCTCCTCGCAATGACGCAAAGCGGCAGAAAGACAAGAACAACTTTAAACCCAAAATATCATGATGAACTACAAACATTTAAGCATCATTACCCTTGCAGGCCTCATGGCCTTGGCCTCCTGCAAACAACCCGACCCCATCCCGACCGAAGTCAGCGAAGACACCTACGCCGGTGGCCAATTGGGCACCACGTTCAACACCTCGCAAAGTGCCTACGAGGACCCCACGCCCGCCGTGGAGCAAGCCGGTTTGGGCACCGCTTTCAAGTATGGCGAGTACTTCTTTGAGCGCACCTACACGCAAAACAACGAGCCTTTCAACGGCCTCGGGCCGCTCTACATCCGTAGCTCTTGCATCGCCTGCCATCCCGGCTATGGCCACGGAATGAGGATGAACCGCTATCGCGCCGACGACTGGGGCAACGGCTACCTGCTCGTCTTCACCGACCGCAACGACACCTATCTGAGCAGCTACACGGGAATGCCACAAACCAAGGCCGTCGCGCCTTTCAAGGCTCCTGTGGACGAAACCAAAATCCAAATCAATTGGCTGAGCTACACCGATGAATGGGGCAACCAATTCCCTGACGGCGAGCGCTATAACCTCACCTATCCCGATGTTTACATTCCCGAAGATGCTTTCTATGTACCGCTCGAAGTGGGTGGCCAGCCCATCCCCTACAGCGATTTTGTCTGCCGCTTGGAATCGACCATCGGCATCTACGGCACAGGCCTCATCGATGCCATCCCCGACGACTCGCTGAGAGCGCAATACCAAAAGGAATACAACGACGGCTTCATGCCCAACGGACTCAACCCAGCCATGTGGGCCGGCTCTGACTTCGCCCCAACGGGCTATTACGGCAACACGACGCACCCCAAAAAGTACACATACGCCCTCACGCGCGGCCCCTTGCAGGACGCTCCCGGCGCCAACGCCATCTGGAACATCACCAACGTGACGCACCGCACCAAAATGGGACACTACATGACGGCAGCCTATGCCACCAAGGCCTCAAAAGACCCCGACGTGCAAGCCGAGTTCTACAGCCGTTTCCCGCAATACAACCTCACCGGCGACGTGGAAACCGACATCTACAACTACTTGATGATGGCCAACATCCCCGACTCGATGAAAGTGCCCGAGATGAAGGACGAGGACTATGTGAACTTCATGGTGTGGCACCGAGGCTTGGCCGTTCCCGCCGCGCGCAACATGGACGACCCCGATGTGCAACGCGGCAAGGAACTCTTCAACCAAATGGGCTGTGCCTACTGCCACCGTCCGTCGTGGCAGACCGGCGACGACATGTTCACCGACCCGGCAGGATTCTTCGCCGACGGTGACGCTCGCCTTCCCCGTTATCCCAATCAAAAGATTTGGCCTTACAGCGACTTCGTCCAGCATAAGCTCTTCATGGAAAACGACATCCGCACGGGCTGGTGCCGCACCACCCCGCTTTGGGGCCGTGGATTGAGTGCCATCTGCACGGGCCGCAGCGACCGCCTGCACGACTGCCGCGCACAAACCGTCATCGAGGCCATCATGTGGCATGGCAACGCCCAAAGCGACGCCCGCCGCACGGTGGAGAAGTTCCGCGAACTGCCCAAGAAGGACCGCGACGCGGTGGTGAAGTTTATTGATGCGATTTGAACTTATTTCCAAACGATTTATACAGAGGCGTGCCATGCGGTGCGCCTCCGTTTTTTTGCATTTGCGCGGATTCTTCGGCAAATGATTTATGGTTTGGGGAATAATTAGTAACTTTGCAGCCATAAACGACAAAACGAAAAGGCTATGACACAACTGACAGTAAAAATAGAAGATGTTTCGATGCTTGAACAAATCAAGCAGGCAATCAGCTTGTTACGCGGTGTGGTTTCGGTGAACGTGAAGAAAACCAAGCCCAAGGAGTACGACATCACCAAGACCGCCGGATTCCGCGAGGCGATGGACGACATTGAGCACGGCCGAGTGACTCATGCCGACAATGTTGACGACATGTTCCAGCAAATTTTAGGCTATGTACCAAATTGACTACTCCAACCGCTTCAGCAAGGACTTGAAACGCTGTGTGAAGCGCGGTTTGAACATTAAGTTGATAAAGGATGCCATCGATTTGCTCGCCGAAAAAGGCTCACTTCCACGTGAGTACCGTCCACACAAACTCGTGAACCAAAAGCGTCACATCACATCAGTCCTCATCGCCGTCCTCTGTTATTATGCATTTGCCCTGATTTTTAGGCAAATGAATCATGGTTTGGGAAATAATTTGTATCTTTGCAGCCTCAAAATACCGAAAATCGGTGAAAAAATTGATTAAAATATTGATTTTCAAGCAATTGAGTGGGGGGGGGTAAATCTCCGCTCCAAACTTTTGCATATCCTCTATCCAAGGCAGGGCCAATGGGCTTTGTCTTGGATTTTTTTGTTTGAATCCTGAAATGCGAAGCCTCCAAATCCTGAAATCCTGAAATCCTGAAATCCTGAAATCATAAATCCCAAACCCTAATTTAAAATGAACAGAAGTAAATTAAACCTGAAAGCGCCGGCCAACGCATCCGCCCAAGGTGTCTTTGGCGACATGCTCGACAACTATTACGCTGAAAAAGAACAAACGAGCCAGAGTGGCGGAGCTTTGCTGAGTGGCAACGGCGACCGCAGTGGCGGAATGGGAATTGATGTGAACACCCAAGACTTTGGACAAGCCCCATTGGGCAGCGGCATCGCCATCCTGATTGGCGCGGGCCTCGGCTATGTGGCACTGAAAAAGAAGGAGGACGAGCAATGAAAAAGTCAGCCATCTTTGCGGCAGCCTTCGTGCTGACCCTCGGCCTTGCCCAGTGCAAGAAGGAACAACCCAACGCCCAAAACATTGAGGGCGAAACCGTACACATCACCGTGAACGTTGGTGCTTCGGCAGGCTCAGCAACCAACGGCTCAAGGGCCGACATCCAAGACCCATCCACGGGCCACTACGAATTCAATGACGGCGACAAACTCTATGTCGGCTACAACAATGCCTATGTTGGCACGCTGTACTACAGCACCAGTGCCAACAAATTCAGCGGTGACATCACCATCTCCCAAAGTGATTCGCAACGTCTTCATTTCTATTACCTCGGCGGCAGCCTGACACCCACCGTCAGCGGCAGCGAGTACACCGTCGACATCAGCGACCAAACCTCGAACTATCCCGTGATTTCATACGGCACTTCGACACAAAACTATTCCGCAAGCCTGAACTCCTACACCACCACATTGCTCAACCAATGCGCCTTGGTGGAATTCACCACCAACGAGATTCCGACGACAACCGCCGTTTCCATCAGCGGAATGAAAAACAAGGTGACGGTTGACTTCAACGGCAACACCCTGACCCCATCAGAGGAAAGAGGCACCATCAAGCTGCACGCCGAAAGCCCCACCAGCCGCTGGGCCATCCTGCTGTCCGATAATGCAGTGACAACCACGGCCACTGCCGAGGGTTATAACGAATCGGACAATTTCACTGTTCCGTCTGTTGCAATCAATGGTTACCTTCATGGCGAGACTGCCATCAGTTTCACGATGACGGAGGCTGCTGCCAAAATTATCTACCTCGCGGATGTGACAAGCAACACTATCGTGGAAGACGGCTACACTGTGACTGGCACACTCGGTGCTGAGGTGAAGATCTCCATTGCCGACGGTGCCACGGTGACGCTCGACGGCGTGACCATCAACGGCGAGGATGACGAAAATTACAGCTGGGCAGGCATCACCTGCGTGGGCAATGCCACCATCATCCTGAAGGACGGCTCGGAGAACACCGTGAGGGGATTCTATGAGGATTATCCAGGCATTTATGTCCCTGGGAACCATACGCTCACCATCAAGGGCGGAGCCGCAGGCACAGGCAAGCTCACGGCCAGCAGCAACGGCTATGGTGCCGGCATAGGAGGAGGATACGAGAAACACTGTGGCAACATCGAGATTCAGGGCGGTGTCATCACGGCTACTGGCGGTTCCGATGCTTCCGCCGGCATCGGTGGTGGTGAGAATGCTAATTGCGGCACCATCACCATCTCTGGCGGCACTGTCACGGCTACTGGCGTTTCCAATGCTGCCGGCATCGGTAGTGGTTACGCGGCTTCTTGCCGCACCATCACCATCTCTGGCGGCACTGTCACGGCTACTGGCGGTTCCGATGCTGCCGGCATCGGTAGTGGTTATTACGAAGCCAGCTGCGTCGCCATCACCATCTCTGGCGGCACTGTCAAGGCTACTGGTGGATATCAAGCTGCCGGCATCGGTAGTGGTAAAGAAGCCAGCTGCGGCGACATTACCATCACTAACCGTGTGACTCAGGTGACCGCCACGAAGGGCTCTTATGCTCCCAACAGCATCGGCGCAGGCGCTGATGGCTCCTGCGGCACGGTTACCATCGAACCCGGTGCTAACGTGACGCAGAACTAATCCCGTACACCTACGAGCCATAACAATAATCCTACATAGGAACGAGAACAGGGAGGCGGCCTTCGGGTCGCCTTTTTTTTGTTGGAGGTTGTAGGGCTGTCTCCGTTGCGAGCAGGGACTGTCGTCGCCTGCTTGTGTTCGGGTCGTCCTTTCAGGACTTTGGCGGCACTGGGGAACCCCGTAGGGGTGACAGCAATGTAGGCAGGCGGTGTAAACCCCTGCCGATATGTTGGTGTGAACCCCTGCCGATAATGCGGTGTGAACCCTGCCGACACGGAAAATTAACGGAAATTCGTGGTACATTGTTGGCCATTCGTGTAAAAAACAACATACTGGCGGTATGAAATCTTCATTCCATTGAATATTTTCAATCGAATTGCGCTGGGAAAAAAATTGCAGTGTCGGTGTTTTTGTTTATTTTTGCGGGCAGAAAAGCAAATACATCAACCATGATACAGAATGTAGGATTGAACAAAGCGCAGATGGATTTTCTTCGCCTGCTGGCGCATTTCACCACCGAAGAAGAAGTGAAGGAACTTAATGATGTGGTGTGCCAATATTATGCACGAAAAATCGATGAGGAGATGGACAGGCTTTGGGATGAAGGCAAATGGAGCAACGAAATGATTGAGAAAACCTTGCACGAACATCTTAGAACGCCTTACAATGCCTAATCCTCGAAAGATTGTCCTCGACACCAACTGCCTCCTTGCCTCGCTGTCGCGCCACGGTGAGTATTATTCCGTATGGAAAGATTTTCAGGCGGGGAAATACACTTTGTGCGTTTCCACTTCTATTTTGGAAGAATACGAGGAAATCATCGGGCGAATGACTTCTGCAGTGGTCGCAAAGAATGTCATAGCTTTGCTGTTGAAGAGCAAGAATGTGGAGTTTGTCCATCCGTATTTCAATTTCCATTTGATTGAAGCCGACCATGACGATGACAAGTTTGTGGATTGTGCCTTTGCCGCCGATGCCGCTTATATTGTTTCGGACGACAAACATTTCAACATTCTTGAAAAGGTCATATTCCCAAAGATTTTCGTTTTGAGACTTAGAGAGTTCATGGACATTCTTGAAAAAGGATGAGAAGTTCTTCCAAATTCGCAACTCGAAAGCCGTGAACATCAGCATTTGCAATGTGGGAATGAAAGATATTTGGCTCGTGTCCATTTGCGGGGACGCAAATGACGACAATGCCAGTCGGGGTGCTGCCGCAGACGAGGCCGTCTGCTAACCCACGCTCCTCATTGCGGGCTTGACCCGCAATCCCCTCCGCCTATGTACACCCCCTCCCTCCAAGCCATCGACTATGCATTTGCGGGGATGCAAATGGCGACAAGGCCACCTTCATCCTCATAAATAAGGACAATTCCGCCCAAAAATCGCCAAACATGGGGAGGTTGGACAAATGGATTTTTTCGGACTTTTGCAGCGTAATATGTAATAATCTAGCTATGAAATATGTTCGTCACATCACATCGGTACTCATCATCGTCCTCATCGCCGTCCTTGCCGCAGGCACCATTGTCGAGAAATTGCATGGTTCGGATTTCGCCCGAATCCATGTCTATAGCGCGTGGTGGTTTGTCGCGCTTTGGGCTTTGGTGGCCTTGCTCATCGTCTATATGGCGGTGAAATGCAAAATATGGAAGCAGTTGGCCGTCGGTGCCTTGCATCTGTCCATCCTGTTCATCCTGCTTGGCGCGTTGCTCACCATGCTCACGGGGCAGCACGGCCGCATGAAACTCGAGCCCAACCGCCCCAACAGCCATTTCTTCATTCAGGAAAAAGGCGGCGAGATAACGAAACACGCCCTGCCTTTCAGCCTCACCTTGGACCGTTTCGAGATTGAGACTTACCCCGACTCAAAAAAGCCCAAAGACTACATTAGCCACCTCAAAGTCACTGACGGCAACAACATTACAGAAACCGTCATCTCGATGAACAACATCCTGAAACACAAGCATTACCGATTCTACCAAAGCGACTTCGACGAGCAGGGCAACTCCATTCTCGATGTGGCCCGCGACCCGTGTGGCATCGCCGTGACCTACGCGGGCTATGCGCTACTCTTTATCTCACTTGTGGCTTTGGTAGCTCGTCCGTCTTTGCGAGGACTGGATTGCCGCGCTTCGCTCGCAATGACGCAAAGCGAAAACCAACCGTGTCCGTCATTGCGAGGAACGAAGCAATCCACAAATCGAATTGTCACCATTTCATGGCTTTCGGTGCTTGCCGTTTTGTTGGTGGTTTTGCATATCCGCATGTTGACAAGGCAGTTGATGCCCGTGCTGCGGTCGCCGTTCTTCAGCATCCATATCTCGACCATCGTCACGGCTTACGCTTTGCTGATTGGCATTGCGGTGGTGGGAATTATCGCCTTAGTCAAGCCGAAAGACCAGCCTCGCTTGGAGCGGTTGAAAAGCCTCAGCACGGCAATGCTCTACCCTGCTGTGGCATTGTTGGCCGCCGGCATTTTCATCGGCGCGATATGGGCCAATGTTTCTTGGGGCAATTATTGGTCGTGGGACCCGAAAGAAGTTTGGGCACTCATCACCTTATTGGTTTATGCCGCCCCGCTGCACGAAAAACTATGGAAAACGTTCCAGAAACCCTTGTTTTTCCACATTTACGGCATTCTCGCCATCCTGAGTGTGGTCATCACTTATTTTGGCGTAAATTTGATTTTGGGCGGGGTTCATGCTTATAATTGATTCAAGTTTCGCACATCCCTAATGGGATGCAAAAGGTTGATATTTATTGTTTTACCGATAGAAAATCCCTACGGGATTAGTCGGGTACAGTGAAATGGCATCCCATCGGGATGCGCGTTTGGTAAAAACGAAACCTTCGGGCAACAGCATCCCATCAGGATGCACCGCAATTTGCGAAACTTGAATAATTGAGAAAACCAGTAGTCTTTTTTTGTAGTTTTGCGCCGTCGTAATTAAGTAAGTAACTGTTCAGAATTAAACTTTTGGGACTTAGGGACACGAGACTTCGGCACTTTTCCCGCTTCGCGTCATTGCGAGGAGGAAAGACGAAGCAATCCAGAGTTTAAGCTGATTGTCTGGACTGCTTCGTTTGTTTCGTGCCTCGCAGTGACGACTCGCAGTGACGCAAAGCGCGTCCCGCAGTCTCGAAGTCCCGCAGTCTCGAAGTCCAATCTGTAAACCAAACACGTTCAGCTACTTAACATATTAAACTACAAGAAGTTATAAATATAGAACACTCATCAAATGTTCGCTTTTATGGTCTATAAAGAATGAAAAAAGTAATCATCATCGGGGCAGGGATTTCCGGCTTGACGGCGGCGGTTTATGCGCGTCGGTCGGGTTTTGAGGTGGTGGTGTTGGAGAAGGCGGGGAATCCTGGAGGCGTTTCCACTTCCTGGAGCCGCAAGGGTTACACCTTTGAGGGCGGCGTACACTGGCTCATCGGAGCCAAGGAAGACTTGCCGCTTCATGCGGTGTGGAAAGAAACGGGCGCCCTGCAAGAAAACAACCCTGTCTATTTCAAAGACCCCATTTATACCTTGATGGACGATGCTGGGCTGATGCCTCTTCAAAGAAATTTGAAAGGATTGGAGGTCAATGGCTTGCGCGACAAACTCGCATTGGCTTCGCTGCGTTTTCATCTGGCTTGTTTCCACCATTTCCATCCTCCCATCATGGATATGCCCGGACTCAAATCCCGCTATCCGCGTGGGTTCCATCCCATGGAATTTGTGCGAATGCTGCCCGCCGTCATCCTGACGCCCTTCCTGATGATGGAAAGTGCCACGGGCTATGTGCGGCGATTCAAAAATCCCCGCATCCGTGCCCTATTGGGTGCGGTCGTCGACCCAAGCATCAATGCGCTGTCCTTTATCTATACTTTGAGCACCTTCAGTGCCGGCGACAGTGGCTATCCCCAAGGCGGCTCCCTTCAGATGGCGCAAAACATGGCGGATTGCCTTACCTCCCTCGGCGGGGAAATCCGCTACCACACACCGGCCCTTTCCCTTGCACGGGAAGGCGACAAGGTGCTTGTGCAAACCGCTTCCGAAACGCTTCAAGCCGATGCGGTGATTATCTCCATGGATGCCCGCAAAGCCATCGACAAACTCTTTGGCGAGCCTTTGCAGGAACGCTGGGCACAACGGATGCGCCAACACTTGAAAACCACACAGTGCATGTTCATCGGCTTGGGCATCAAGGCCGACTTGAGTGCCTATCCCCGCTCGATGCAACTCGTACTTCAGCGTCCTTTCACGGTGGCGGGAATCACCTATAAGACCTTGGTTGTCAATAACTATGCAAAAGAAAGCAACTATGCACCCTTAGGCTGCACCGTGCTCACCTGCCTCCTTCATGGCGACAGCTATGCCTACTGGGCAGCAGCCAAGGCCGACGGCAGTTATGCGACCAAGAAACAGGAAACGATAGCACTTCTTATCGACCGCCTTGCCGACAGAATACCCGAAGTCAAGACCACGGTGGAGGTGACCGACATGGCGACCCCGCTCACCTATGAACGCTATTGCGACACTTTCCAAGGAAGCTACATGAGCCACTGGGAGGCAGGCAAGCGCGTTCCCCACGCTCCTATCCGCTTTGCGCCGGGCATTTATTTCACGGGACAGCGGGTGAGTTATTCCGGTGGTTTGCCCCCCGCAGCGGAGACCGGACACCGTACCGCCCAAACCTTGTGCAAGGATTTCGGCGTGGAATTTGTTAGCCGTTAAAAGGTTGCGGCTTTTGGGCTGTGTTTTTTCGTACCTTTGCGCCCCGAAAATTGGCCTAATTTAGTCATGCATCTGCCGGAAATCATTGTAAGAAAGCGTGTTGTGTTCTTAGTGGCAGCGGTTGTGGTTGCAATCGCCTGCGCGTTAATGATTCCGCACACCAACATCAATGCCGACATGACACGCTATCTGCCCAACGACTCGCAGATGAAGCAGGGCATCGACCAGATGACAGAGGAGTTTGGCGCAGATGCGGTGGGTACAGGCATCGTCAGGGTGATGTTTTGGTCGCTCCCCGACAGCCTGAAGACCCCAACCCAAAACGAGCTTTCCAGCATTGAGGGCGTTTCCAATGTGTTGTACCAAAGTGGCAGCGAAGAATACAACCGTGGCGAAAAGGTGTTGTACGAACTGCTGTGCGGCAGTCAGCGGAGCCAGGAGGACATTGCCAATGAGATTGCGGCCCGATACGGCGATAGGATGATTGTTGAGAAAAGCGAGAACGGCACTACGGCACCTATTGGCGTGATACTCATTGCCTTCGTCTTGCTGCTTATTGTGCTGTTCATCATGTGCGAGTCGTGGCTCGAGCCGCCCATATTCCTTGCCGCCATTGGCGTGGCCGTTGCCATCAACATGGGCACAAATGCCCTGTTCAAGAGCGTTTCGGTCACCACCAACTCGATTGCCGCCATCCTTCAACTCGTCCTTTCCATCGACTATTCCATCATCCTCATGAACCGCTACAGGCAGGAGAAGTCGTTGGGAAACAGCGATAAAGTCACCGCGATGACCCATGCGCTCAAAAAGGCGTCGTCGTCGATTGTGAGCAGTGCCTTTACCACCATCGTCGGACTGTTGGCCCTCGTGTTCATGAAGCTGAAAATCGGTGCCGACATGGGCATTGTCTTGGCGAAAGGCGTCCTTTGCAGCTTGGTGTCCATTTATACCGTGCTGCCGACGCTCATTTTGGCCTTGGACAACAACATCGAGAAAACGACAAAATGGGTGCCGAGATTCAATACCGACGGCCTTGCCGGGTTCAGCATGAAATTCCGCGTTCCGCTTGCCGTGATTTTCGTGGTTATTATAGCGGGTTCGTACTATTTTCACAACAAGACCGAGATTTCGTTTTCTTTCGAGCAGAAGTCCGAAATCGAAAAGTATTTCCCTCCGAAAAACATCACTGTGCTTCTGTACGACAATTCCGATGCCACAAGGGTAATTGAACTGGCCGACAGCGTGTTAGTCCATCCGAATGTGAAATCCTTCATTTCGTATCCTTCGCTGATGCAAAAGCAGATGACGGCAGCCGAAACAAAAAGCATGATTGGCGGTTTGACAGCAATGGCAGGCGATATGATGCCAACAACTGGCGATAATGACTTCAATATCGCTGATTTTGACCTCAATACGATCGTGGATGCGATTTTCTACATAGGTTCGAGAAACCCGAGCGAAGAAAAAATGAGCCTCCACGACTTTGCCTCGCTCGCTGCGGAACTGGGTGCCGACACTACGCTTTCCGCCTATATTGGAGACGCGACGCACATGAGCGAAGAGGATGCGCAATACTTGGACGTTCTCGTTTCGCTTACCGACACCTGCCTCATCGACAAGAAGTTGACCTCAAAAGAAATAGCCGATATGGTGGGCATCGACGAGGAACTGATTTCGGTTATATGCCCTGAAAACCAAAAGACTACCATTCGCGAAATCATCAAATCGTCAAAGGAACTGCTCAACGAAAGCATGATGCCTGCACCTGCAATCAGCAAAGCACCCGAACCTCAAATTGTTGAACCACAGGTTGATCTTCCCGTCGAAAACGATTCCATTGAAACCACCGAAAACATCGCCCAAGCCGAAGACATAGGCGTTTCTGAAGAAGTTGACGAGGACGCGATTTACAAGGATTCGACCATTTTCATGAGCCAATATACCTCCTCTGAAATCGCCCAAATGGTAGGAATGAACGAAAAAAGTGCCTCCATCATATTCAACCTATACGGACGAACCACGAAACAAAAGACAAAAACCATGTCGCTGTTTGACTTTATACAATTCGTCATCAACGACATCGCCAACAGAAAGCTTTTTGCATCGCAGATCAACCAAGAAAACCGCAGGCTGTTGAGGCACAAGGAAAACTTGATGTTGATGACACTTCGGTCGGGCAAAACCGATAGTTCCGAGGAAGAAACAATAGCCGAGTTGGAGGAAACCCAAAAGGAGGCAACTATTGAACCTGTCGACGTACAGGAAGAGCTGGAGGTGGTATATGTGGAGGAATCAAAAGTCGACAAGGAAAACATAAAGAAACTCAACATGGCTGAAAAGGTAATGGCCATCGCCACGAAGGGAAACCGTTTCGATGCCGCCGAGATGCACGCGCTGCTCACCAAGTTCGGTGCCAAAATGGAAATGCGCGACATTGAGCTTGCCTACCTCTTCAACGGCATTCGCCATTTCGATGACGACACGGTGAAAATGTCAGCGGAAGACATCCTCAAAACGCTGAACGATTCGGTCATTGACCATCCACGTTTCGCTTCGTTGATTAATGACAAAATGAGGTCGGGGGTGGACACGATCAATGTCCTGATAGACGAAAACTTCAGCCAGTTGTGCGGACGAAAGTATTCGCAAGCCATCGTTTTCACCGACCTGCCCAAGGAATCCGACGCCACCCACAACTTTGTGGAAACCCTTGCCGCGCAATGCGACCATCGGCTTGAAAACAAACATTATCTTATCGGCGAGTCGGTGATGATGAACGAGATGCGCAACCAGTTCGGCGACGAAATGCTACTTGTCACGCTCATCACCGTATTGTCCATTTTCCTCATTGTGGCCATCACCTTCCGTTCGCTTGCCGTGCCTGCCATGCTGGTGATGACGGTGATGTCGGCAGTGTATATCGACGTGACAGTGAGCGGATTGAACGGTGGCAGGCTGCTCTATTTGGCCTACCTCATCATGCAGAGCATACTGATGGGGGCGACCATCGACTATGGCATACTTTTCACCAACAACTACCGCGAAGCCCGAGCGACGATGAGCAAGACAGACTCCATCCGCAAGGCCTATTTGGCATCAACGCACACCATTCTCACCTCGGGAACAATCATGACGATGGCACCGTTTGCCATGTCAATTTTGATAGATGATGCGACCATAGCGACGATATTGAAATGCATTGCCGCAGGAGCTTTGGCCGCCGTGTTGCTGATTCTCTTCGTCTTGCCCGGACTCCTTGCCGCATTCGACAGGTTTGTGGTAAGACGGAAAGGCCACGAACCCTCAAATATTGCACAAATACCATCAAACCAGACACTTCATAAAACGAAAAAAGTATCATAAACGAACAACACTATGCAAAAATTGAACATTCCTTTGATGGGTGCGCTGCTCCTGCTCTCATTGGTAGTGTGCCCCATTCTTTACATCCACGTAGGTCCGGCACTCAACGACCTGCAATTGGAAACACTGAAAATCCTCGGCATCATCGCCGGATGCAGCGCCTTGTACTGCTTCTTGGTGGGTGAAATCACCGGCAACAACAGCCAAGTCGACAAGATTTGGAGCCTTCTTCCCATCGCCTATTGCTGGATTATCGCAGCGAAGGGCGGTATGCATCCTCGGCTCGTCGTGATAGCCGTGTTGGTCACCCTTTGGGGCATCCGCCTCACCTACAACTTTGCCCGAAAAGGAGCCTACAAACTCCGATTCTGGGAGGGAGAGGAAGACTATCGTTGGGAGAAAGTCCGCGCCATTCCTTTCCTTCAAAACAGAGCGGTGTGGATGGCTTTCGACTTCTTCTTCATCTCGGGCTATCAGAACGCGCTCATCCTCATGTTCACCTTCCCCGCGCTGGTGTGCATGGGTTCCACCGCGCCTTTCGGCTGGGTGGATGCCGTTGCCGCCATCCTGATGCTTGGCTTCATCGTCTATGAAACCGTGGCCGACGAGCAACAATGGAAATTCCAAGGCAAGAAATGGGCCATGATCAAGTCAGGAAAGAGGTTGGAAGAGCTTCCTGCGCCCTACAACAAGGGCTTCAATACCATTGGGTTGTGGAACGTGAGCCGTCATCCCAACTATTTTGCAGAGCAGTCCATCTGGGTGAGTCTCTACATCTTTTCCATCGGTGCCGGTGTCGGCATAGTCAACTGGAGCATGATTGGGGCCTTGCTGCTGATAGTCCTCTTCGCGGCCAGCACCAACCTCGTTGAAGGCATCAGTGGCGACAAGTACCCGGAATACGCCGAATATTGCAAGCAGGTGAACAAGTTTTTCCCTGTGAAGAAGTATAATGGATAAGACAGCAAAAGAGTTGTAAAAAAACCTACTAAGCCGTGGCTTTCGGGCTGCGGCTTTTGCGTATTCATTTCACTATGAACGGATACTTCTTCCTGATGTTGTCGGCGAGGAACTGCGACACAAGCTCGGTGGGGAACTGAGTGACGTTGAACACGAAGTCGTAGTTGCGGGCGTCGTAACGCGACACGCCAGCGATGGTTTTCGTATAAGTGTCGCGGGCATCGTCGACTTTGTCAATGCGCATGTTGGCAGCGTCCTCGTCCAAGGCATACTTTTCCATGACACGTTTCACGCGGGCTTTCCTGTCGGCGATGAAGAAGATTTTCATGGAATAAGGGTGGTTCCTGAAGATATGGAAACCGGTGCGACCAATGATGACACACGACTCTTGCGCGGCCAAGTCGCGGAGGATTTGCGCCTCGGCAAGATAGATTTGTTGCGAGGTCACCTCACAGTCTTCCTGCGGTGTGTAGCCACCTCGTCCGGCAGCACCAAACTGTTGGTAGAACCGGCAGAAGTCGTTCCACCAGTTGGGTTTGGTGGCTTTGATGTGCTGCATTTCCTCAACGGTCAGGTTGAATTTTGAGGTCAAGGTGTCGAGAATGGCCTTGTCGTAAACGTTGACGCCAAGCAGCTCACCGAGCCTGTAGGCGATTTCCCTGCCACCCGAACCGAACTCACGGTTGATGGCGATGACGAATTTCGGGTTTTCCATGGTTGTTTGTTTTGATGGGGACAAAAGTACAAAAATGAATTGAAATCCGACTGCGTTTTTCTGTATTTTTACTGCCAAGAACCTTCCACTCCCTGACGGGTGACCTTGCGAATTGATTTCTTTAAGCAGATGAGCATGTTTAGTTTGCTTTATAGACTGCGAGACTGCGGGACTGCGGGACACTATGACAATGACCTTGTAGGGCTGTTAGCTGTTAGCCATTAGCTATTAGCTTAGGGGCTTACAAAGCTGATAGCTGACGGCTGATAGCTTACAGCCAAGAATATTGTATATTAAGTAGATGAGCAAATTTAGTTTACATAATAGACTGCGGGACATGGGTTTGTGACTATGACTTTGCAGAGCTGTTAGCTATTAGCAATTAGCTTTTAGCTGGGTGGCTACCAAGTTAAAAGCTAAAAGCCAATCAAAGCGGTCATGGTAAAAGAGTCCCGAAGTCCCGCGTCCCGAAGTCAAAAAACATTACAATTTAATTTTGAACACTTACTTATGTATTTGGTGAAAAAATCTATCTTTGCAGAATCTAAAAAGTAACTAAAATGAACAAACTACATTATTTAATCGTGGCACTGGTTCTCGTATGCGGCCTTTGTCATGCGCAAAACGAACTTCCGACCATCTCAGCCGACCGGCCAGGTGCATTGACTGGCACAGACGTGATGCCCCTCAACAAAGTGCAATGGGAAACGGGAATGGGATTTGAATCGACGAAAGGCGAGCCGAACATCTTCGCCCTCAACAACACTTTATTAAGGTTTGGCCTCTTTGAAAGCGCCGAGATTCGGCTTGGGGCCAATGTTTTGATGCTCAACGAGGGGCAAGGCGCGGCACCCACAATCGGCATGACACCGCTCACCTTTGGGATAAAGACGAAGTTTTTTGAGGGACGAGGCTTCCTTCCTTCCGTGGCTTTGCTGGCCGAATTGCAGTCGCCCCATATCGGGACAAAAGAATGGCTTCCTTCCCATCTGACACCCACCTTGCATCTCTTGTTTGATCATACCGTAACCAATTGGTTGGGAATAGGTTATAATGTCGGCACGGAATGGGAAATTGAATCGGGTACGGCAGCCACTTTCTTGGGCTTTGGCCTTTATTTCACCATTTCGGAACAAATCGGCTCTTTCGTGGAGACGTATAACTATATTCGTCCCGAGGAAGGCAACCAATACCTGACCCAGTTTGGCTTCACTTGGTTGGTGTCGCGCCGTGTGCAGCTCGACCTTGCCGCCGACTTGGATTTCCAAAACCTTGGGAAGTTCTATGCCATCAGTGGCGGCGTGGCCTGGCTGATTAATTAAGTAAATGAGCAAATTTAGTTTACTTAAGAGACTGCGGGACACTATGACAATGACCTTGCAGGGCTGTTAGCTGTTAGCAATTAGCTATTAGCTTAGAGGCTACCAAGCTAATAGCTGACGGCTGATAGCTTACAGCCAAGAATACTGTATATTAAGTAGATGAGCAAATTTAGTTTACATAATAGACTGCGAGACTGCGGGACTGCGAGTCGAACAAATACCCGAAGTCCCGTGTCACGAAGTCCCGAAGTCAAAGAATAATGCAGTTTAATTTTGAACAGTTACTTAACTTTGAACGATTACTTAATTCGACAAATTCGCCGTTTTTTATGAACAACACCCCCACCGGAAAAGACTACGTCGGCAGCGACGACCTCTATGCCGATGTGCAGCGCACGATGCGCCTCGCAGCGGAGATGAACACGGGCTACCACACCGAAGCCGAAGTGCGCGACTATATGCGACAAATCACAGGCTCGGAAATCAATGAGACCCTCCGCATTTTCACGCCGTTCCATATCAACTATGGCAAGAAGACCACCTTCGGGCGTGACTGTTTCGTCAATTTCGGCTGCACTTTCCTCGCCTTGGGCGGTATCACCATCGAGGACGATGTCTTCATTGGGCCGCATTGTGTGTTGGCCACGGAATACCATCCCGAAAACCCCGAGTCGCGCCATTCCCTGCTCACCAAACCCATCGTCGTAAAGCGCAATGCTTGGCTTGGGGCTAATGTCACAGTATTGGCGGGCGTCACCATCGGCGAGAACGCTATCGTGGCAGCAGGAAGCGTAGTCACCAAAGACGTGCCTGACAATATGGTCGTGGCGGGGAGCCCGGCGCGGATGATTAGGGAAATCAAGAAGGGATAAACTAATAATCAAACTATTCAAGTTTCGCACATCCCTATGGGATGTAAAAGATCTATTATTGCTTTTTTACCGAGCGAAAATCCCTACGGGATTGCTCCGATTCCCGTAGGGAATTGCGTTCGGTTGAATCATAAAGTATTGTTTTTCAGCATCCCATAAGGGATGCACCATAACTTGCGAAACTTGAATCAAACTATTTCCCCAAATATTCGCTGGGCGTGAGGCCAGTCATCTTTTTGAAGAGGCGGGTGAAATGATGGGGAAAATCGAAGCCGAGGAGGCGCGAAGTCTCGCTGATGTTGTGGCCGTTCATCAGTAGGCTTTTGGCTTGGTTGATGACGTAATTGTGGATGTAGCCGATAGCTGTTCCGCCAGTGGCCTTGTGGACGATGTCGCCGAAATAGCGCGGCGAATAGGCTAACTCGGAAGCACAATAGGCAACGGTGGGCAGGCCTTGTGACAACTGTCGATTCTCGCGGAAATACTGTTGTAGCAGGTCGTGAAAGCGTTTCAGCAAGTCGCTGTTTCCACTGTCTTCCTCAGAGAGTTGACGCTGGTAGATGCGGTTGCAGTACTCCAATATCAGGTGCAGGTAGGCCAAAAGGATGCTTCTGAGCGAGGGCGAATCCTCGTGAGCCACCAACTCTTGCCGCATCTGGGAAAGCAGTTGCGTAATGCAGAGCCATTCGTCAGGCTCCATCCGCAAAGAGCCAGAGAAGAAATAAGAGAAATACTGATAGCGTTCTATCTGGTGCTCCAGTTCGGAGCCGTGCAGCAGTTCGGACGACCACAAAAGCACCCATCCGCTCAACGAGATGCGCTCGCCGTTGTCCTCCAAGCCGCCTATCTGTCCAGGCTCGACGGCAATAATCGAGGCATCGCTCACCTGCAAGGTTTTCATACCATACGAGAGATCTTTGGGAAACTGGCGTTGGATAAAGAGTCCATAGACACTGTAGTTGTTCAGGCTATGACGGAAAGGCGGAAGTTCATCGTAATGAATAATGCTGACCAATGGATGCAGCTCAGGAGCATCCACAAATCGGGCAAAATCGTTGGGGCTATCTATTTTCAGGATTTTCTTCATCGTGGGGGCAAAGTTACGATTATTCCGATAAATAAGATAAAAATGGTACTATATTTTATACTTTTTGCTCGTTTTCTGCGAAATTGGTATTAATTCAGCCAATTTGTGTAACACCTCTTTTAAACAACAAGCGTACTTTTGCCAACGAAATTAGAATTATACCTAAATGAAACAGATTCTTTGGTTATTGGCTGCAATACTGATAACAGGTTGCACAAAAAACAGCGAGACTTTTGCACAGACTATGGAACAGAAAATGTATATCACCATCGGCGAGGAGACGCACACCGTCACAATGGAAGACAATGTCGGAACACGAGCCTTGATTGCCGCCCTGCAAACCGAAAATATCGTTTACATTGCTCACGACTACGGCAACTTCGAGAAAGTGGGCTATATTGGGCAGTCGTTCCCGACCGACAACCACCAAATCACCACTTCGGCGGGCGACCTTGTCCTCTATGGCGGCGACAACATCTGCATTTTCTATGGAAGCAACTCGTGGTCGTACACCCGCATCGGCAAACTCGACGGTCTTTCTGCTGACGAGGTGCGTAGGTTCGTCAAAGCCAGCGAAGGAGAGGTGAACATCACGCTTTCCTTGCAACCAATCTATACTGGAATCCAAGAACTATCACCTGACGAAAATAGCGAAGGAACAGCCTACACGATTACCGGGCAAATTGCTCCCAAAGGATACAAAGGCATTGTGATTAAAAACGGGAAAAAAAGGATAATCCATTGATATTATGAAAAAGATTCTCATCTTTGCAGCAGTGGTAGCACTTATGACCGCCTGCAACAACCAAACGCAAACAACAGAAACAGCAAAAACAAAAGAAGAAATGAAACAAGAATTGAACCTCACGCAGGAATGGGACAAGGTGTTCCCGCTGAGCGACAAAGTGAGCCACCGCAAGGTGACGTTTGAAACGCAGTACGGCCTGACGTTGGCTGCTGACCTTTATACGCCCAAGGCGGAAGTTGTTGCGGATTTGAAATCCGCAACACAAGAGTCGGGGATTTCAAATCCCCTCCAACTGCCCGCCATCGCCGTGAGCGGACCTTTTGGTGCTGTCAAGGAGCAGTCAAGCGGCTTGTACGCTATGAAGATGGCCGAGCGCGGCTTTGTGGCCTTGGCTTTCGACCCGTCCTATACTGGTGAAAGCAGTGGAGAACCCCGCCGCACGGCCTCGCCCGACATCAACACGGAAGACTTTATGGCTGCCGTCGACTTTCTCTCGAAATTGGACATCGTGGATGCTGAAAGGATTGGCATTATCGGCATTTGTGGCTGGGGTGGCATTGCCCTCAATGCTGCCGCTGCCGACCCGCGCATCAAAGCCACAGTTGCCTCGACGATGTACGATATGACCCGCATCAGCGGCAACGGCTATTATGAGTCCAACGACAACGAGGCCGACCGCCACGCTGCCCGTGAAGCCCTCGCCAAACAGCGACTCTCCGACCCGATGGCAATGGCAGGCGGTGTCATCGACCCGCTGCCCGCTGAGGTTCCGCAGTTCGTGAAAGACTATCACGCTTATTATAAAACGCCTCGCGGCTACCACAAGCGCAGCGGCAACAGCAACGACGGCTGGCGCGTCATCGGCACGCAGGCCTACGCCAACAGCCGTTTCCTTTACTACATCAACGAAATCCGCTCCGCCGTCCTCGTGATACACGGCGCGGAAGCCCATTCGCGCTATTTCGGCGAGGCGGCCTACAAATATATGGTGGAAGGCCAAGCCGAAGGCTACAACTTTATCGGCAAACCCAATCCCAACCCCGAAAACAAGCAACTGCTCATCATCCCCGGCGCCACCCACTGCGACCTCTACGACGGCGGCGAAGGCAACTACATCCCGTGGGACACGCTGGCGGAGTTTTTCGGGAAGAATCTATAAGTCAGAATATGAAAAAAGTAATCGTAATCTCAACCAGCCTCCGCCCCGGCTCGAACAGCCACGCTTTGGCGGAGCAATTTGCCAAGGGCGCAGAAGCCGCCGGGCATCAAGTGGAACTCGTCTCGCTGAGAGGCAAGGAAATCAAATTTTGCATCGGCTGCCTGTCGTGCCAAAAGACGGGTGCCTGCGTCATCAAGGACGATGTGCCCGCCATTATGGAAAGCGTCTTGAACGCCGATGTGGTCTGCTGGGCCACGCCCATCTACTACTACGAGATGAGCGGCCAGATGAAGACCCTCATCGACCGAATGAACGCGATGTATCCCAAGGATTACAAATTCCGCGACATCTATCTGCTGACCACGGCTGCCGAGAACGAGGAGTTCGTGCCGAAGCGCGCTGAAAGCGGCCTCACCGGCTGGATTGACTGCTACGGCAAGTCAAGTCTAAAAGGCTATATCTTCTGTGGAGGCGTGGGCGGCCCAAAAGAGATTGAAGGCAACGCCAAGCTACAAGAGGCGTTTGAGATGGGAAAAGGCGTTTGAGTGCCAAATCGCCCAAAACAAAGTTTTATGAAAGCCGCCGCAAGCCTTCTCCTTGCGACGGCTTTTCTTTTTGCCAAAATCCAAAAAACCCGACATTGCATATCGGGGTGTTGTAGGGTCCTTGGGGACTTGGGCTTGGCGCATTGTCAGCGGCTGCGTCCCGCAGACGGCGGTGGGTGGTGCTTGTTGGGGTGCTACAGCACCTCGCGAACTGCGAGAAATGATATTAAACTCCTTCGGGGATAGTTATGGTTCTATAAAAACAGGTGTCCCTTTAATTACACTTGGATTAAGTTCAATCAGTTTTTCTATCAGATGCTTTTCGGCCAACGAATTCAAATCCATATCAAGAGGTATGAAACTAAATGTCATATAGCTCTTTCTTGGGTTCTCGTTTGGATAATTCATCGCGATAAGCTCTTCTTTGGCCATTTCTTGACGAGCAGTAATCTTATATGCTGATAGCTTATTTGGTTTCCCTAATTCATAAAGAACCAATACGGAAGTTTTTTCAAAAAGCATACGATTAGCTTCCATTGATCCTTTTACCTTCCCCAAACGAATAGT
>ONKQ01000018.1 GCA_900318465.1 uncultured Bacteroidales bacterium | reverse complement strand
TTGGCCGGGCATTGGTTCTTGTGTTCAATCGTGCGGCAACATCGAAATAAGAGGCGGTCACATTACCGCTATTGGCGATGGCACAGCTCCTGGCATCGGCGCCGGTAGAAACAATGCTTGCCGCAATATCACCATCACTGGGGGCACGGTCATTGCTAAAGGTGGCAATCTTACTGGTAGCAGCAATGGCGGCGCGGGCATCGGAACAGCTGGCACTGGTAATCAAGAATGTGGCAACATCCTCATCACAGGCGGAACAGTCGAAGCGACAGGAGGCTATTATGCTGCTGGCATCGGTACGGCATATTTAGGACACTGCGGCACCATCACCATCACCGATGGGGTGACGCAAGTCACAGCCACCAAGGGTGGCAGAGCAATGAGATCCATCGGCTTGGGCAGAAGAGCGGGTCAGGTCAGTTGCGGCACGGTAACCATTGGCGGCGTAACAGGTCAGATAACGGATAGCCCTTACACTTACCCTGAACCATAAAGTTCTGTCCTTGCGCATTTGCAATGCGGGAATGAAATAGGATGAACCTAATCAAATCCATGGAAGGCGGCCTTCGTTATGGAGGGCCGTCTTTTGTTGTTTTCCCCCAGTAGGGGCGGACCCACGTGTCCGCCCAATAATGATAGGTGTAGGGGCGGACCCACGTGTCCGCCCAATGGTGATAGGTGTAGGGGCGGACCCATGTGTCCGCCCAATAATAAAGAAATGTCCGCCCAACAAATGAAATCGCAACGCGATTAATAAGGGCAGACACGTGGGTCTGCCCCTACGTTGATGCGGGTCATCCTGTCGCCCCGACGGGGCTGGAATCGGGATGGTTTTGTCCGCCCAACAAACGCAATGGCAACGCGATTAAAAAGGGCAGACACGCGGGTCTGCCCCTACGGGTTCGCGAGGGCTTCAAATCACCCCGCGCTTCGGCTGCCTTTCGTTGTTTTTCAATATCGTGCCATAATGTTAAAAATTACTTTTTAAGATAAAAAAGTTTCTATAAAAAGTAATTGTTTCAGAATAAAGTTGTACTTTTGCACTGACTAAAACGAGATGATTATGGCAACAGCAACAATTCAATCAGTAAGCCAGACCGAGAAAGCAGGTCTGTTCACTATCTGCTTTGAGGGCGAGAGCTACACCGAGTTCCAAAAGTTCATAACAAAGAACGATGCCGATGTTGAGCTTCAGCCCGATTTGCAAGAGATTCTCCGTGTGATGCGCCGCATGGTTCAGGAGTTGGGTTTCCTTGAAAGGCTGTTCAGACCAGAGGGCAAAATGAGCGACAGAGTAGCAGCAATCCCCGTGAGTTCCAACAAACTGCGTCTCTATTGTCTGCGTCTGTCTGACGGCGTACTCATCGTGGGTAATGGCGGTCAGAAAAAAACACGCACCTATAACGAAAGCGACGAATTAAGCGGCTACGTGCTGACCTTGCAGAAACTTGACGCATTGCTGAAAGCTGCCGAACGCAAGGGCACAATCAGCATTGAGAAAACGACGATAACAGGTCTTGACAATAAAACTTTCGATATATGAAACACGCAGTAGAAACAGAAAGGCTTTTCCTCAAAGTAACAGATGAAACGCCTGACGAAATCAAGTTGAAAGTAGATTGGTCGTTGGACATTTCCACCGCTATTGACGATGCCCTGCACAAGAAGCGGATGACACAAAAGGAGTTGGCTGCAAGACTCGGCACTTCCCCTGCTTCTGTCCACTCATGGTTAGGCGGTACCCATAACTTCACTCTTTCAACGTTGGCACGTATTTCTGCAGTGCTGGGCGTGCCTCTCATATCGGTGGTAAAGTAAACCGCAACGGCACTGACACCACTAGCCAACCGACAAACAGGAGGGTTGGGCGAACACACGGGTTCGCCCCTACGGGTGGAGGGAAATCACATGTCCATGTTCGATTGTGCCAACAATTGCCCCGTGTCGGGGTTGAAGGCTGTCAGGTTGCCTAAGCCTGGCTTGTCGGTCACGAAAACACCGTTGTCCAAGGCGATGAAGTCGTAGTTTTCGTTTTGCTCGACCACCAAGTTCATGAAGCTGTGGTCGACGGGAATGTGGCCGTGGATGATTTTCTTGCCATGCGACTTGTTGAAGTCGACCTTGAACTTGCGTGTCCACATCATGCTGCGCTCGTCTTCAAACGGGTTGTCGATTTTGAAGTTCATGCCTGCGTGAACAAGGATGTAGTTCTCCAATTCGATATACGGCAGGCATTGGTTCATCCAATCGATGTACAATTTCGGAATCTCGCGCGGGTGTTTCACGCCGAAACTGTTTAAGGTCGCCTTCGCGCCCACGGCTTCCCATTCTTTCTGCTCAAGGTGCTTGCCGCCGAGGAATTTCTTCTTTTGGTCGGCCTCGTATGATTTCACACACATGTCCTCATGGTTGCCCTTCAGGAAATGCACGTCAAACTGCTCCTCCTGCAAGTGCATCATATAGTCGATGACGCCTTTCCCGTCGGGGCCGCGGTCGATGTAGTCGCCCAAGAAATAGAGCTGGTCGTTTTTCGTTACCTTGAGGATGTTCTCAAGCAAAACTTTGACGGTTTTCACACAACCGTGAATATCGGGGATGATCCAACGTTGCGACATCAGAATAAAGTGTTGAGGTTCAGTGATTCATATTGTTTGCGAAGGCGTTTCTTGAAGGTCCAGCGCACATCGGAGAGCCAGCGACGAAACAGCTCGTTATAGTCGATGAACAAGGAGTAGGAAAAATAGAGCAGCACAGTGACTCCCAAGGCCCAAGCCCAAGGCAGGTTGCAGAAGGCGACGACGACCCCAATGATGAAAATCAGAGGAGACAACACAAAACGTACTCCATAGCTGACCGTGTTGCCGAAGGCGGGGTCTTTCAGGTTTTTCCGAATGATCCACGTAGTGAGCCACACGGGCAGGGTGACGATGGCCGAAGCCGCATAGTAAGGCAGCCCAACCAACAAAACGACCAACTTCCACAAGGAATTGAGCAAGGGATATTTTTTCGCGGTCGACATGACGGAGATTCTTTGCCTGACGCGCTCCTTGGCAAAGCTCATCACGCGCTCAAAGAGTTTTTTGGCTTCCTCTGGTTTTTCTTCCCTGAATTTCAGTACTTTGTCAACCGTGGCACGGTTGCGGAGCATCTTTTTGTAGAGTCCGCCGGCGCGTTTCTCGTTCTTCATCTTCACGATTTCCCAAATGGCGTCGTAGTCTTCGTCGTCGGGGATGTAGGTGAAGAGTTTCGAAATCTCGCCGCTGAGCATTTCCTTGAGTTGGTTGATTTTGACGGCTTCGTTTTCCTCGGTGGTGTTTTTGAGGAATTCGGTCACGTTGATGGGCTTGCCGAAATTGATCATCGTCGTGCTGCGGAAACGGAAATAGTCGCCGTATTCGATGGCAGTGGGGATGATGTAGACGGGTTTCTCCTTGCCGAATTGCTTGCTGGCGTCCAAGGCGATGTGGAAGAGGCCCTTGCCAAAGCGCATCAGCGAGTGCTTGGTGCGGTGGGTGCCTTCGGGGAAGAGGTAAAGGTCGACGCTGTCGTGGATGACATCGACGGCCTTGTTGAGCGAGTCGTCGTTTTGGCGCACTGCCGCCACACCGTTGCGCATTCTGAAAATGGGCAGGATACGGAAAAAGTTCAACAGCTTGGCCACAAAGGGATTCTTGAAGATGTCGCCTCGTGCGATGAACACTTTCCTAATGTTGTCGGCAGAGAGCAGCACTAAGGCATCCATCAGGGTGTTGCTGTGGTTGACACCAAAAATCAGGCCTCCTTCTTTGGGCAGGTTTTTCTTGCCATGCACCTCAAAACGGCGATAGGCACGGCGCGTGTGCCAGTTGACGTAAGGCAGTAGAGTGGTGTACCAAAAATCCGGATCTTGTATTTTCTTGGCCATTAAGTAAGTGTTCAAAAATTAAACTGCAATATCTTTTGACTTCGTGACTTCGTGACACGTGACTTCGGGTATTTGTTTGACTCGAAGTCCCGCAGTCTCGGAGTCTCGCAGACTATTATGTAAACGAAATTTGCTCATCTACTTACAAACAAAATAAGAAGCAAAAGTACAAAATTAAGCCAAAAGTCATGCGATTTTTCAATCAAAAAGTAATTTTTACTACTTTTACGGCCTCAAAATGAATGAAATATGCGTGGAAGATTGTTCAAAAGCATAGGAATACTGATTCCATTCCTCTTATTGACCGCTTGCCAAAACCCTGTCAAGGTAGAGGAAAAATTTGAGCAAGAAATTGATTTAGAAGAAGATACGATAATCATTGAAGAGCCTCAACTTCCCATCGACACTTTGACGGTGATGGAGCATTTGAGGGAACGCGGGGTTGTGGTGGCCGTTACCAATTGCAGCGAAATCAATTACAACATGTACAATGCCCATCCGGCCGGGTTTCAGTATGAATTGCTCAAAGGGTTTTGCGATGCCAACCGCCTCAAGCTTGAAATGGTGGTGAACGACAACATGGATTCCTGTTTTAAGATGTTGGAATCGGGAGAGGTGGACGTGTTGGCAACTGGCGTTTGCCTGCATAAGGAATTGAAGCACAACTATTTCCTTTCCAATCCGATTTTCAAGCAAAAGAGCGTCCTTGTTCAGCGTTTGCCCAAAGGATGGAACTCCAAGTCGTCAGGGAATCGGCTTGAAAGTCAGTTGCTTCGCTCGCCGCTCGACCTTGCGGGGAAAACGGTGCATGTGCCCACACGAAGCCATGCAGTCAAGACGTTGGATTACCTTTCGGAAAGCATCGGCGATACGGTTTACGTGGTGGAATGTGATACCTTGAACAGTATCGGCTTGATGCGTGCTGTACATGATGGCCTGATTGACTATACCATTGTGGATGAGTATATTGCGAAAATGGCGACGTACGACCTTAGCGGATTGGACATCAAGTTTGCGGTGACCTTGGAAGAACCCATCGGATGGGTCATCCGACAGGAAAAGGATTCGACATTGTTGACGGCCATCAATGATTGGATTGACAAGGGCGATCAGAAGCATTTGCGGCTCATTATGACCCGCTATCTGAAGAACGGGCACTATATTTCCTCAAGGCGTGAGGCGTCGAACAAACGCCTTTCGAGGTATGATGCTGACATCAAGAGAACGGCGAAAAAAATCGGTTGGGACTGGCGTTTGCTGGCTGCCTTGATTTATCAGGAGTCGCGGTTCAGGGCCGACTTGGAAAGCGAGAAAGGGGCTTTCGGCCTGATGCAGCTTATGCCTTCAGTGATGAGACGTTACGGCATCGGCTATGACGCCACGCCCCAACAACAATTGGAGGCTGGCGGAAAGCTCATTTCGTTTCTTGACAAGTCGTTGAAAAACAAGGTCGCGGATAGCACGGAACGGGTGAAGTTTGTGTTGGCTGCCTACAATGCCGGCTTGGGCCACGTCTACGATGCCCAACGATTGGCTTGGAAATTTGGGAAAGCACCGGACGTGTGGGACGGCAATGTGGACTATTATATCTTGAACAAGTCGAAATTCCTTAACGATACATGTTGCAAGTGCGGCTATCTTAGGGGTGGCCAGACGTATCGGTTTGTGGCCGACATCATGGAACGTTATCAGAATTATCGGGTTTTGATGGACTAAAAATCAATCAGTTATGAAAAGAATTTGTTTTTCTGTATTGCTCCTCGCCTTGATGCTCATTGGGGCAAAAACGACGTTGGCCCAGTCGTTCAATGCGGGTCTCATCGCGGGTGCCACTTTCAGCCAAGTGGACGGCGACTCGTACTATGGTTTCCACAAAGTGGGATTTACGGCTGGCACCTACGTCAGCCTTCCTGTCGCCAATCACTTTGCCCTTCAGATGGAGTTGAAATACACGCAGATGGGCGCGCATTCCTCTGCCAAGGAAATCATCGAAAATAACTATCTTGCTTACAACCTGAGGCTGCATTATGCCGAGATTCCTTTGATGTTGCGTTACGACTTCGGACATTTCACGGTCTATGGCAAGCCGTTGGATAATTTGGCCTTGGAGTTGGGCTTGAGTCTGGATTTTCTGTTGAAATATCGTGGTGAGATTGAAGCGGCTACCCAGACGTGGAGGCTGAATTTCTTTTCAGTTACGGGCAATTTCGGCCTGCATTATGCCTTCACCAAGCATTTGGGCATAGGCGCACGGATGATGTATTCCATCACGCCGATGCAAACCAATCCAAACCCGCTAAGGCTCTTCGACCATTCTTACAACAAGGTCATCCAAATCACGTTGACTTACAATCTCTTTTCTCCCTTGCGATAAAGTCGATGTTTCTTTTCAGGCCTTCATATCCCGCACGTTGCACGGCGGAACGCTTGAAAAGTGCCTCAAAATCAGTTGGATTGAGGTTTTTCCAATCTTCCTCGCGCATGGCTAAAAGTCGTTCCGAAGGCTCGAACTCAGGCTCTTTATGGGGTAGCGCGAAACGATTGTAGGGGCACACGTCCTGACAAATGTCGCAGCCATACATCCAGCCTTTAAACTGCTCAGGATCATGACCTTCCAATGTGCCTTTGTATTCGATGGTGAGGTAGGAGATGCACTTGCGCGCATCGATGTGGAACGGCGACTCCAAGGCTCCAGTGGGGCAGGCATCCAAGCACTTGGTGCAGCGTCCACAACGGTTGGTCATGGCTTGGCCGGTTTCGGTAAGGTCTAAGGGCAGAAACAGGTGCCCGATAAAGAAAAACGAGCCTTTTTGGGGATGGATGAGCGAGGTGTTTTTGCCGATGAAGCCCAAGCCGCATCTGACGGCCCAGGCACGGTCTAAAACGGGTGCCGAATCGACGAAAATGCGCACACCTTCTAATTTACCTGATTGGGTTTCAATGCGTTCCAAGAGCTGACGCATCTTGCGTTTCAGCACATCGTGGTAGTCGGCACCGTAGGCGTATTTGGCGATTTTGAAACGCTCGCCGCCGAGGGTTTGTTTAGGGAAGTAGTTGTATAGTACGGTAACGATGCTTTTGGTGCCTTCGGCCAGCAGGCGGGGGTCGTAGCGTTTCTCGCGGTTGCGGGTCAAATAACCCATCTCGCCTTCATGCCCGTCGTCGAGCCATTGTTCCATGTGTGCCGACTCTTCGCCTAAGGCCGTAGCCCGCGCGATGCCACAAGCGTCGAAGCCCATCTTTTCGGCTTCAGTAATAATCCATTCCGACACGCTTTGCGTCATGGCGAACATAGCGAAGCAATCCAATGCTTTTGTGAAGCGGAAATAAGCAATCCGTTGTAAATCAGAACGGAGCGATGGAAATTCCGACCGAAAGCGGATGGATGACAGGTGCTTCGTGGCCGACCTCAAACACGGGATTGAGTTGGTATGCTGCAAACAGGCTGACCCATTTCCAGCCGACGCGCAACGTGGTGGAATAGTTGTAGCGTTCCAAGTTGTTGATGTAAAGCTCCTTCTCGTGGATGATGGTGCCGTCATCGTTGGGGCCGACGTATTTCGTCTTGGCCATCACCATGATTCCGAGTTTGAAGCCTACGCCAATCTTCACTTGGTCCTTGATGCGGAAACGCAATTCCAAGGGGATGTCGACAGTGTTGGCGTTGACTTTGGCACGTTTGAAGGATTGGTTTTCGCGGTATGAATCGCTGATGATGAGCGTGTCGTTATAGGGGTTGAGGATGTTGTTGTAGGAGAAATAGTTGTGGTGACTCATGCCTGCCCCGATGCTGACGGTGTGCTTCGAGCTTTCACCCAAGGGGAAATTGTAGGTGATGTACCAACTGGCGCCTTGGTTGAAACCTCTTGCATCCCAATTGATGGTGTTGCTGATGGGTATGAGTTGGAAGTCGCTGAAGATGTCGAAGCCAACGGTTATTTTTTTGTCGGTCTTGTTAGCAATCAGTTGGGCAAACGAGGTGACAGACAAGGTCAGCGCGATGAGTGTAAAGAGAATTTTTTTCATATCGGTTGGTAATTAATGATTCAGTTCGGCAGCGATGGCTGAACGTTGGTCAAGCAGGTCGTTGATTTGTTCGTCGCTGAGGTCGGGGTTGCGAAGTTGTGCGTCAATGGCGGCCAATTGTGCTTCAAGGTTCTCATTGGTGCCAGGGATGTCGGTGAGTTGCTTTTCCTTGTTGGGTGCTGGCTCTTGAGGTACAGTAGGTTGATTCATAGGCTGTTGCATATCGCCCGTAAAGTTTTTCAATTGTCCCATCACCATGCCCACGAGCTGTTTTGAGAAGGGGTCTAATTTGTAGATTTCCACTTTCATGTCGTCTTTCAGCTCGTCGAAGTCTTCGAGGAACATTTTCAGCTGTTCCTTTTGCTCTTCGTTGATGCCCGGAATGGCGTCAAGGTCTTGGTTTTCCATCATTTTCTTGAACATGTTCAAGAGGTCGTCGAGTCCGTTATTGAAATTGTTGTCGTCCATTGTGTTCAATTACCAGTTGTTCATTTGTTGGGTTGTAGGGCTGTCACCTTGTGGCAGCCGATGCCTGCTGGGGGATTACAAAAGTGTCGCCCCTTCAGGGCGGGCGGGAAGGCTACAAAAACCATTCCGCGTGCAAAGAAACGAATTTTTTGTGGAATGATTGTGTCAGATTGGCGTTTTTTCACGAATATTGCAGTCTCAACTCTAAACCGAACAACCGAACAACTTTCAACTGAAAAACTGACGGCTATGGATTTCAACACTATAAAAGTACAATTAGGCGAAAGTGTGGCATGGATTAACCTTGACCGCCCTGAGGTGCGCAATGCCCTGAATGACACTCTGATACATGAATTGACCGAGGCCTTCGACTGGCTCAACAGCCGCGACGACATCCGCGTCATCGTCTTGAAAGGCAACGGCCCTGCATTTTGTGCGGGTGCCGATTTGACTTACATGAAGGCGATGGCAGGTTTCAGTCATGCGCAGAACATTGCCGATGCAGAAAAGCTTTCCAAGCTGTTCCGCACCATTTATTATTGCAACAAGGCCGTCATCGTGGATGTGCATGGCGCTTGCATTGGCGGGGCCAACGGCATCATTGCTGCCGCCGACATTGTCATTGCTGAGAAGGCGACCAAGTTCGCCTTCACTGAGGTCAAGTTGGGTCTTACGCCGGCCACCATTTCGCCTTTTGTGGTGAGCAAAATCGGCAACACCGCCGCCAAGGAACTGATGCTGACGGGTCGCCGCTTCACCGCAGCCGAGGCCAAGGATTTCCGTTTGGTGAATGTGGTTGTCGATGAGTCGGAAATGATTGACACTGAGCGACAATACATCGACCATTTCCTTCACGCTTCGCCCGATGCCATCGTCGAGTGCAAAAATCTCCTCCGCATGGTGACGGGCACCAACGATCCAAATAATCCTGTTTTTTACCAAACTTCGCTTCTCATCGCCGCCCAGCGGGTCTCAAAGGCGGGACAAGAAGGGATGAAAGCGTTTTTCGAGAAACGGAAGCCGAGTTGGGAATGAAAAAAGTGCCTTCAACTCTGCGGAATCTATCAAAAAAAAGCACTTTCCGCAGAGTTGAAGGCTATTTCTTGGAGGGTTATGCCTTGAATAAATCTTCTAAAGTAATGATATTCTGAAAGATACTTGAATATTCGTTTTTCTTTAGGCCTTTGGCCGAAATCAGCACCAAATGGATGGCTTTGTCGGTGCGGATTTCTTCGGAAAGTCGGGCGATTTTCGTCTCCAAATTCGATTCGTCATCGGCGTTTACCGTGAAAGGCTCTTTCGTGAACTTGATTTCGCAAAGGTTTATGACCCCATCGGTGCGGTCGATGACCAAATCGACTTGCGCGCCGGTTTCAGTCGTTTTGCTCGGAACGCTGCGCCACGAATAGAAAGCGGTGGAGATGCCCGAAATGCCCAAAGCCCTAAGGATTTGCTCCTCGTGGGCAAAGCAAACCCGCTCGAAGGCCAAGCCGCACCAATTGTAATACAGCGGCGAGTTTTGGTTCTCCGACCAGAAATGTTTGTCGGAGCGTGTGTTTTCCGCAATGAATCTGAAATAGAACAAAGTGTATGGGTCAATCAGTTGAAACACAGCGTTTTTCTTCTTGAAACCGATGTTGTTGTATTTCCTGATGAAACCGCAATATTCGAGTTCGGCGAGCACTTTGGTGAGTTTGCCGTTGTCGTCCATGCCTTCTGCAACCAAATCTTCTCGGGTCATGCCGGCTTTCTTTTTTCCGAGGATGGTGATGGCTTGGATGTAGGCTTCGGGATCCTTGAACAGCGAGGCGTAAAGCGCGTCAAATTCGTTGTAAAGTTCTCCTTGCGGGTCGAAAATCAGGTCGTCGATGTTTTGTGCGAGGCTTTTCTGCCTGTCCAAAAACGACCAGTAATAGGGAATGCCGCCCATAACCATATAAGCCTCAACGATTTGCCTACGGCTCATGCCCAACTTGAAGGCTTTGGCATAACGCTCACATTCCGCAAGGGTGAACGGCTGGATGAGGATTTTTGCAGTCACCCGTCCGCGCAGCCCGCCGTGGTCCTTGATGAGTTTGTTGATGATCCACGAAGTGGCTGAGCCGCAAACGATTAGAAGGATGTCTTTCCGTCCCGAAGCCCAACCGTTCCAAAAGTGTTCCAAAGCGGGAATGAAGCCTGAATGCAGGGTGTCCATCCAAGGCATTTCGTCGATGAAGATGACTTTTTTCCTCTCGTCGGAGGCCTTGATGAGGTCTTTGAGCATGTCGAAAGCATCGAGCCAGTTTTTGGGGAGTTTCGGCTTGGCCATTCCCGCGTCGTGGAGCGACGATTTCCATGCCGCCAACTGCCCTTTCATGTCGGTGCGGGCCACGCCTGCGTGTTCGAAGGTGAATTTGTAGCCAAAAGTTTCCCTGACGAAGAAGGTCTTGCCTACGCGCCTGCGCCCATAAACAGTTACAAATTGCGAATATTCAGACTGATACGCCCGAATCATCTTTTCTTTTTCGTTGGCTCTCCCAATAATCATTTTTCATGGATTTGATGCTGCAAAAGTAAGAAAATATGCCTTCAACTCTGCGGAATCTATCAAAAAAAAGCACTTTCCGCAGAGTTGAAGGGGTGTTTTTGCAAAAACTTGTCCTCTTTTTCTGGTGTTTCGGTGGATTTTCCTTACCTTTGCCTCAAATATCAAATCCGAATCAACATGAAGAAATTTGCAGTAGTTTTAGCAGGCTGCGGTCGGAAGGACGGCAGCGAAATCAACGAAGCCATCACCCTTTTGCTCTCCATCGGGCAGCATCATTGTGAATACCAATGCTTTGCGCCCAATCGCCCTCAAACCGAGGTCATTGACCATCTGACCGGTGAGAAAGTCGACGAGGAGCGCAACATCCTTACCGAAGCCGCACGCTTGGCACGTAGTCAGGTGAAGCCCATCGAGGAATATAAGGCCGAGGATTATGATGCCCTGCTCTTCAGCGGCGGCTATGGCGTGGCCAAGAACCTTTGCGATTATGCCTATAAAGGTGCCGAAATGGAGGTGAAGCCCGATGTGGCCCGTGCCATCGTTGAAACGCGCGAGGCCAACAAACCCATCGGCGGAATGTGCATCTCGCCCGTGATGTTCGCCAAACTCATCCCTGATGTGTGTATCACTTTGGGCAACGATGGCACTCCCGATGCTGATAATATTATGAAAATGGGTGCAAACCATGTGCAAACCGAGCATGGCGACGTGTGTGCCGACAACGAAATGTTGGTCTTCACCACGCCCGCCTATATGCTCGACGCGACGCTGAAAGACGTTTACGACGGGGCTTTCAACTTGGTTGGTACTATCATCGATACGCTTGACGGAAAGCGGGATTGATCAGATTTTGTCTCCGTAGGCCAAATCGCCTGCATCGCCGAGACCGGGAACGATGTATTTGTGCTCGTTCAGGAACGGGTCGATGGCGGCACACCATAACGTGACATTGTCCAAAGGACGGAACAACTTCATGAGGTTGTCGATACCAGCTTGGGCGGCAATGACGCAGCACAGGTGCAAATGTTTCGGTATGCCTTTGGTACATAGGGCTTGGTAGGCCAATTCGAGGCTGCCACCGGTGGCCAACATCGGGTCGGCGATGATGACGGTTTTGTCGGTGAGGTCGGGAGCGGCGAGATATTCCACTTTAATACCGACATTCTCATGTTTTTCGTCCAAATAATAGCGGTAAGCCGAAACGAAAGCGTTGTCCGCATGGTCGAAGACGTCTAAGAAACCTTGGTGGAAAGGCAGGCCAGCGCGAAACACAGTGGCTAACACGATATTGTCATCAAACGTGCTGACTTTTGCCGTGTCCAAAGGGGTTTGGATTTCCTTTTCGGAATAGTGCAAAGTCTTGCTCACCTCGTAGGCCATCATTTGGCCGATGCGTTGCAGGTTGTGGCGGAAGGTGTTGCGGTCTGTTTGTGTTCTGACGTTTCTCAGTTCAGCGACATATTGGTTGATGACGCTGTTGGATTCTGCAAAGTTGACGGTTTTCACGGTTCGAAAGATTTTGGCAAAGGTATGAAAAAAGTTAGGGCGACCGATGGCCGTCCTAACTTTTTTGTCGATTTTGTCGTTTTTATCTGCCTCTGGTGCCTGCTCCGGCGCTGCTGTTTGATGAGGAGCTTCTGCTGCTGGAGCTGCCGTTGGCGCTGCGAGTGCTGCTGCTCGAGCTTGAGTTGCTGCGGCTGACGCTGCTGTTACCACTGCGGCTGCTTGCGGAGCTGTTGGAGGTGCCGCTCGGGCGGCTGCTGTTGGAGTTGTTTCCCACGCGGCTGTTGGAGCTGCTGTTGCCCGTGCGTCCTGTCGTGGAGCTGTTGCTGGTTCCGCTTGGACGGCTGTTAGAGTTCGGGCGACCGACGTTGCTGCTGTTGTTTGGCGTTCTGCCACTGTTCGATCCGTTGTTGTTGGGTCTGTTGGGCTTCACGTTGCCGCCGTTGTTGTTCGGCGCGGGTGGGTTGCCACCGCTGTGGTTGTTGCCATTGCTCATGCTGCCTCCGTTGGCTTTCGGCCTGACTGTTGCAGTGGGTGCAGGCGTATTGTTGTTGGGCTTCGGCTCAGGCTTGTTGCTCCACTCGTGGGTGGCAGGATAGCCGCCGTTGTTGTGGTGATAGCCGTAGGTGTGGTGCATCGGGTCCATCGGGGGCGGCATTCCAGGGCCAACGGGCATCGGCGGGCGGAAACCGTCGTAGTAGTAGCGGTAGGTGCCGGGACGGTGATAGTAGCGCATTACTGGTCCGATGTGAATCACCACCCAAGGCTCGGTGCGAGGCCCATGCCAGCAGAAGCGGACAGGCTCGAAGTATTCAAAGGTGGTGAAACTGTAGAGTTCGCGACCCATCGAGTAGTAGGGCATGAGCGTGTAAACAACGTGGCGGTCGATGGCGCGGCAAGGAATCTCGACTTCGATTCTCTTGATGCGACCGGGGCGCACTTTCACGTATTTCTCAACGTATTCGTGACCATATTCGGGGTCGAGGTAGATGCAGATGTCGCCCCTATAGGTGTAGTCGCCGATGTTCTCCACGTCGTAGTAGACTGTGATTGAGTTGTGGTTGTACACCATCACCGGCTGTGATACCAAGGCGAGTTCAGGCGGGTAACCGGCTGCTTTTGCTGCGATGGATCCCATTACCAACAGGATGCTCATCAAAATGTTCTTGGCTTTCATAGTTGCGATTGTTTTGAGGGTTTGACTTCAGTTTAGTTGTTCACCCTATCACACTACCAAAACCGTGCCAAAAATCATTTCTCACTCACCCTCGAAACCTTTCCATAGTTAATCTCAGGGTGTTTCGACAGGTATTCCATCATCAGATCGTTGGATGTCCTGAAGGTGGATCGCCCTGCGTCCTCATGCTTGTAGTTGAACACGGACGACATGTAACTGTTCATCACGATGTTGTATTTGGCGTTGAGGTCCAACGGCTTGCCGTTCTCCAAAGTCACTTCGATGTCGGTCATTTCGCCTTTATCGTTCACCTTATAAGTATAGGAGCAGCCCGAGCAATAGATGGGGCCGTGGTCGGTGACGAAGCACGACTGCATCAGATTGATGATTTCCTGTCCGCTGAGCGTGAAGGCGATGATTTCGTTGTCGAAGGGGTCGAGGGCAAAAATATCCTTGATGGTCATGGGGCGTGCCGAAAGGGTGTCGTAGCGCACACCGCCCGGATTCTGGAAACTCATGTCGGCATCCAAAGTATAACGGATGGCATCGGTCATCAGGCAGCCGAGCGACTCGTAACTCTTGACAGGCGTTAGGTTGTTGGCAACCACCGTGCAGAAATACGGGTCGCTATTGAATTTGTTCACCATTTTTTGCACTTCCGCGTTGCGCTTCGGGAAATTCTTAATGGAGAGCAGTTGCATTTCCTTGTCGACGATTTTGCCATTGCGGAAAGTGAAAGTGCTGAGGGTGACATATTTCACCTTTGACTCGGCCTGCGTGACCAACACGCCGTCTACGATTTGTTTCTTCTCAACGCGGGTGTGGCTGTGTCCGCCGAAAATGGCATCCAATTGGGGAAACTTCGCGGCGGTTTCGCAGTCATCCTCAAAGCCGCAGTGCGAGAGCAGGAAAACGGCGTTACAATCCTTCAGTTCTTCGATGTATTTGGGCAAGACCTCATTGAGGGAGACGAAATGCGAACCTCCGGCATTTTTCGGGTGGAAATCGGGCAAACCGTTCACGCCCACTTGGATGCCGCCTATCACACCGATTTTCAGTCCGTTGCGCTCAAATATTCGGTAAGGATAAACATTGGGCATCCGCAAAGTGTCGTCGAAAGTAACATTGGCGCACACGAAGGGGAACTTGGCCCATGTGAGCACATTGCGCAAGGCAATGGGACCGCCGTCCCATTCATGGTTGCCGAAGGTCGAGAGGTCGAAGCCGACGGCGTTCATCAGTTCGCACATCGGGTGTCCGGGTTCATCGCATCGGTCGTTGATGGGGTTGCCCGAGCGGTTGTCGCCCGCGCCGAACAGGAGCAGGTCGGGATGGACACTGCGGAGGCTGTCAATTAAACCAGCCATTTTAGGGAAGTTGTCGATGTTGGCGTGCATGTCGTTGGTGGAGACGACATAAATCTTTTGCTCGGCTTCCTCCCTCGTTTTCATTTCTTGGGTCTTACAGGCCGAGAAGAGCAACACGGAGGCGCAAGCCACCAAAGTCAGTTTGACGAGTTGTTTCATAATGTTTAGAGTTTTACGTAGATTCTTGAATTGGCACGGAGCGAGCCGTCGAGGTCGACGAGGTTGCCGTAGGCGTCTCTCACTGTTATGCCGTCGAGCTTGAGCGGCAGGTTTTTGGCGCGGCAATAGGCCAGCACCACTGATTTCACTTTTGCGCCGTAATAAGTGCGCACCTCGGTGTCGTTGACGAAAGCTTTCATATTGTTAAGTCGTTTAATTGTTTCAGCCTTGCGTCATTGCGAGTAACGAAGCAATCCGGATAGTTTGTCATCTGGACAGCCGCGCTCCGCTTGCCATGACGCAAAGCGACGAAGCAAAATTACAGTTTTTTCGGAAAATTGGGAATCTGTTTTGGTTTTTTCCTAATTTTGCCCCCATCAATCTCTAAAAACGAATCATCATGAAATTAGAAGGAAGAAGAGAAAGTACCAATGTGGAAGACCGCAGAGGGAAGAAAACCGCTGCCGCTGCCGGTGGAATCGGTATCGGCGGAATCGTGATTTATTTGCTCATCAGTCTGCTTGGCGGCGACCCGAGTGCTGTCATGGAACAAATGAGTTCGACAACCCAGACAGAATACGTCGACGACGGCAAGGACTACAGCCAAGTGGATGCCGAGTTGATGACATTCTGCAAGCGCATCCTCGCCGGCACCGAGGACGTGTGGACGCGCGAATTCCAGAAAATGGGCCGCACCTACCACGCCCCCAAGATGGTCATCTACAGCGATGCCGTCAACTCGGGCTGTGGCAACGCAACCTCGGCGGGCGGGCCTTTCTATTGCTCCGCCGACAACACGGTTTACCTTGACCTTGAGTTTTTCAAGAGCATGAAACGCCAAATCGGAGCCGACGGCGACTTTGCCTACGCCTACGTCATTGCCCACGAGGTTGGCCACCATGTGCAAAACGAACTCGGCATTTTGGGTCAGGCGCACCAGCAGATGGCGCAATATGGCCGCAACACGCCCAAATCGAACGAAGTGAGCGTGCGCCTCGAATTGCAGGCCGACTTCTTCGCCGGCGTGTGGGCCTACAACGACAACAAAATGTTCGGCTCGCTTGAAGACGGCGACATTGAGGAGGCACTGAATGCCGCTGCCAAAATCGGCGACGACTACCTCCAGAAGCAAGCCTACGGTCGCACCGCGCCTGAAACCTTCAACCACGGCACCTCGGCCCAACGCTCGCGCTGGCTCAAGAAAGGACTGACTACTGGCGATGTTAGCTTGGGCGACACCTTCTCGCCGAGTTATTCAAGCCTTTAAAAAGCTTCGGTCTTTAGGGCGAGTCGCTGCAAACTTTGAATCATGAATAAGCAGATAATGAACAAAGTTGACAATTACCTTTCGTTGAAACGGATAGTGCTGCTCTCGTTGGCTGTCACCTTGGCCTATTATGTGTTGTTCGTTTTGATGCATTATTTCAGCAGACCTATGTTTGACAACCCAATTGAGGTGGAAAGTTGGGATAACCTGAATGTCGATGCTCTGGACGCAGATACGCTACAGCTTACGGAAACGCAACCCTGTCCAATTCCTGAACCACGGTACCATCGTCCTGGGCCTCCCGAACCTCCAAAAGGCAGATGGTTGTACAAAGTATTGGTGAATATCCCGCTCACTTTCATCATGGTTTTCATCGTATTGCTGTACGATAGGAAGATCATGAGTTTGATGTTTAAGAAAAAACGTGGCGAATTTCTTGCAATTGTTTTTGGTTCGATATTCGTTGGTATAATAATGAGTACGTTATGCATTGTTTTCCAATGGTTTGGGTGGCCAAGTTGGAGGCCAAATCACTCTCTGTTCATTTGTGTGGTAAAGGGTTGGTTGGGCGATTTGCCTTTGTATGCTTTTGCTGTGCTGTCGGCTTATTTGTTTCGTTCGGTCTATTTGCAGAAAAAGTCAGCAGTTGAGAATGAGACGCTTCGTGCCGAAAGCATCCGCTCGCGTTACGAGGCCCTGAAAAACCAACTCGACCCGCATTTCCTGTTCAATTCGATGAACACGCTCCAGTCGCTCATCACCGTCGACTCTGATAGTGCTGAGGAGTATGTGCAACAGCTTTCCACCGTGATGCGCTACACTTTGCAGAAGCGGGAAGTCGTCACACTTGTCGAGGAGTTGAAGTGCGCAGCCGACTATTGCCGAATGCTGAAGATGCGTTATGGCGACAACTTGGTTTTCGACCATCACATCGACCACGAAAGGTATGATAATCACTTGGTTCTGCCTTTGGCCGTTCAAGGATTGATTGAAAACGCCATCAAGCACAATGTGATTTCCTCCAAACAACCATTGACTATTTATCTTTCCACTGATGATGACAACCACCTGATAATCAAGAATAAAAAGCAACCCAAAATTTCGGAGGAGGAAGGCACAGGCATCGGCTTGGCCAATTTGACGGAACGATATAGGCTGCAATGGGACAAAAAAGTGCAGATTTTTGACGACGGTAATAATTTTATCGTAATTTTGCCCCTTGTAAATGATTGAAAATTGACTAAATATGAAAGCATTAATTATTGAAGACGAAATGATGGCCTCACAAGCGCTCAGCAAGCTGATAGGCAAAGTCAGCCCCGAAACCGAAGTCGTCGGTGTGCTGCAAACCATCGCTGAAGCCAAGGATTGGTTCAAGTCCAATCCCATGCCCGACCTGGTCTTTATGGACATCCATCTGGCTGATGGCTCTTCGTTTGCCATTTTCGATAAGGTGAACATCACCTGCCCCGTCATCTTTACCACGGCCTACGACGAGTATGCCCTCAAAGCCTTTGAAGTGAACAGCATCGACTACTTGCTGAAACCCATCAACAAGAAAGACCTTGAACGCGCGATGAACAAGTTCAACACGCTCACGGGTGGTGCCGATGGCGACTACAAGGCTCTCGCCACGATGATTGAAGACCTGAAGCCGAAGTGGAGAAACTATTTCCTCTTGCCGGAGCGCGACAAGTTGGTTCCGTTGGCCGCCAAAGACATTGCCTACGTCTGCATCGACGACAAGATGGTGAAAATCGTTTCCTTCGACCGCAAGACCTACTATACCAACCAAACTTTGGATGAATTGTTGGAGCAGCTTGAGGCCTCGGCGTTTTTCCGTGCCAACCGTCAATACATCGTGTCGCGCGGCGCCATCAAGGATGTGTCGATATGGTTTGGCAACAAACTCGCCTTGAACCTCAATGTGGAAGTGCCCGACAAGATCATCATCAGCAAGGCCCGCGTGAGCGAGTTCAAGCAGTGGTTCGCCGACTGATTTTTCAATAGATTGATTTTCAAGTTATTGTAAAGTCGAAGAAAAAATTCGGAGAAAAACTATTGCGGGAACGAAAAAAGGTTGTACCTTTGCAGCCGCAAAACGATGCTTCCGTAGCTCAGTTGGTAGAGCACCTGACTCTTAATCAGGGTGTCCAGGGTTCGACCCCCTGCGGGAGTACGGTTTAGAAGAAATCCCTAATTGATAATCAGTCAGTTAGGGTTTTTCTTTTGTTGTTTTTGGCGTGATTTTGGCGTGATAGTAAAAAAACACCCCAAAACTGGCGTGTCTTGGGGTGCGGTTGCAATTCAATTTCCTATGGTGGAAATCTGCCGCAAAGATACACATTTTCCCGATACCTGCAACGAGATTGTTATTTAGAACGATTTTAAACAAGTGTTGCGCTATGAGTTGAGCAATTTATCAACTCGGAAAGGAAAACGCCCCTGCGGGCTTGTTTCGTGGCTCTGCGGGGATTTTACAAGCCTCCGAAATCTCTTGGTGTCTGAAAGGCATTGTCCCCGATATACAAACCAATCTCCTGAAAGATGGCATCCCGTAACGGAATGTAAAGTTCATTTAGGCGCTTATCCAGTTCATTCGATTGCTCCGCGTTATAAACACAATCGAACAAGGTTAGGAGTTCGCCAATAGCCGCGTCCATCTGTAACGCTGTCTTGAACATCGAGGCTGTGAGTTTTGAAATACGAATGTTGCCCGATTGGGCGGCAGCTTCCATCAATTCAACATTAAGCTGCTCAATGGTCTTTTCTTCTTCCATTTGTGTAAACATTTAGGATAAAGCAACACCCGTGAAGGTGTCCTCGGTTGTTTACGAACCGTGTGGGCGTTTCCGCTACCACCACCATACGGGCGTTGTGAGTGTCGTTTGTTGTGCATTGGTGTAAACATTTAGGGACTGCAAAGATAGTTCTTTCTCTGATTGCTCCCTGCTTCCTGATGGATTTATTTTGCGCTCGGCTGCGTTCTTGTCATTACTGATGAGCGTTGCGCCCTTGACCCATACCCCCACTGGCAAGGTCGGCACGGGGGTAGGTGGAACGATACGCCACATGGAGACCTAAAACATAGTTACCTATGGAAACACCGACACCCCAAAGACGGGGGTGCATAGGTGGAACGATACGCGGCTGTTACGGTATATATATACTTTTCTCTATGTCCCTGACCCCATGCCCACGATAGGGGGTGCGCCCTCTCAAAAGTAGTACCTTTTTCGGTCTCGGGTGATATGTATTTTCTACAAAGGGAATAGGGTAAAATCTCGGAAAACGAGTAATCCGTTGATACATTCCGTCATGTGTGCGTGTTGGGGATTGTTTTGGTGTCCCGACTGCTGCCCTATGCGTATATGCGCGTAGGCGTGCGTATGTGTGCGGAGCATGGTTTGTTCCTTGCGCGTGTATATTGTTTCGACTTCGCCGGACTTCAAGGATTGTTTCAACGGATTCAACGGATATATCATTGATAATCAAAATGATTAAAGGTTGAGCAAAGTATAAGAAATGAGGCAAACAACTCTCTGCGACTGCAAAAGTGGAAAACCGATAATCGGGGGAAAACAAGTAATCTATATCAACACCACGAAAAAAGGCGGATTGCTCCGCCAATTCTCATTCATCAGGTTTCAGTTCCAACTCGTCAATCATTGTTTGAATGAATGGGTGTTCTTCTATCATCAAATCCAAATCAGACTTGGGTTTGAAACCGAATAGCCATTGATATTCTTCCGTTGGTATGGGTGGAGCATAACCATCTTTTAGTTGCTTTATTAGCCAGTCGGAAATGTCTATCTTGTTGGCTTTTTCCTCATCGGTTGCGTTCTTCTCCAACACATCGGAAACCGTCACTTTGCAGAATGTAAACTCTTTTGCTTTCTCCGTCCATTCCTTGAATCCGTCAGCGTCAGGAAACATTATCACCGTCCTACCTGACAACACTTTCATTTTGTCTATTGATAGTTGCGATTTGCCTCCCGTTGCCAACCATACATATTGAGGAAAACAAGCTGCACCGATGAGCGCGGATTTCTCGCTTTCCACTATGGCAACAACCTTTTCTTTGTTCTTTGACAAGTTCAACAAATGTTCACCAAACAAGCATTGCGTCAGTTCCCAATCATCGGGCAAAAGACCGTCCTTTTTCATCTTGGCATGAATCCAATTCACTCCGTTTCCGTTCTTGATACGGTGGCCATCTTCTCCATACTTCATTATCTTGCCCGTCCTGACTTTGCCGTTAATGTCAATCTGCCAATAGATTATATCCATGTCTTTTGTCGCTCCAATGGCGTACAACTCGCCCAATCTTGATATTGTCGGGCTTTTTAGGGTGTATCTATCGAACAAGCCACAAAGGAATTTGACAAAGGTACTGTTGTAACTTGCCGATTGGCGCACATACCTGAATGGAATTGTGCAAAGCGGCTTTATTGGCTTGGTCTGAAGCTGCATTTTCGGGACGAAGTTTTTCATGGGTTTTTCGCTCTGATGGTCTCGGTAGTATTCGCTTGGCGTGTAATGGTAGCCGCAACCGCTTTCGTGGTCGCACCTGCCGCAAGTCGGGTCGATGGGTTGACCGTCTTTGTCAAGATAATAGGTGAATGAATGGGGGTCGCCACACTTCGGGCATTGGTGGCGCGTGGCTCTACCTTTGTATTTCTCTAACATGGTTCTATTTCCTTTCTTTTTTGTTGTCCTCTCGCTTTCTCAAATTCTCACTCTCTCACAATGAGAAAATGAGAAAATGAGAAAAACGAGAATGAAACATGATTATTCTTTTGATTCTTTAAACCATCTGTATAAGGTTTTGTCGGGTACGCCCAATGCAACCGATATTTCTTTGACACTCATTCCATTTGCCCTCATTTCGATTGCTTGTTGCTTTAATGCGTCTTTGTCCTTTTCGCTTTGTTCTTTCAAGTGTTCCCTTTCGGTAGCGAAACCGATTGGGGTCAATTGGAGAAAAGCACCGTTTTTTTCAATCTGACAAATAATAACATTATCGGAATGGTACTCGAACTCTCCATGACGGACTTTTATCTGCTTTATATAACGAAGCGCGTTGTCCCTTGCACTTTGACCGATGGCAAAGCAACTATCAAAGAAATTGAATAGTTTTTTGCTGCCTGCCAAATCGTTTTGCGTGATAGGGCGTGTCATATCTCGCTTTGGGGGATGGGCGACAATAAGCACGGAAAAATTATGCTTTTTCTTTAATGCTGTTAGTTTCATCATAAAACGCCCGGCTACATCGCCTTTCTCGCTGTTGCTGCAAATCCATGTCAGATTGTCAATGATTAGCACCTCCGCACCTGATTGAAGGGCTGCGGCTTCAATGTTGCTGATGATACTTTCCTCAAAGTTATCAACATCAAGATTCTCTTTGTTTATCTCTACACGATAAAACTTGTCGGGAAAGTGATACAAATGCCCTTGCTCATCAGTATAACGGAGTTGGAACTGCTTATCAGACAATTCAAAATCGAAGTAAAGCACTCGTTTTGTTTTGGCGACACTCTCCCCGATTTGAACGGCATAGATAGACTTGCCCAAATTGCTGTCGGCAAACAAACAACAAACCTCCCCCTCGTACCATAAGGATAGCCACAAAGGATTTGGATCGGGTCGCTGTTGTGCCTCAACCAATGTTTGGTTGGCGGACTTGATACGGAGCATTCCCACCACTTCGGGGATTCCGTCTTTCATGGCTTCAGCCCTGCTTAAATCTTCACCTATCAAGGCTGCAAAATCTCTATTGTCGCTCATTTCTGACCTCCTTTTCCAAAGTTCTGATGGTACCAGGCAACAAAGGTTGTGAAGTCATGGGCTATGTAGTACAAACCGCCCGCTTGCTCGATGGCTGCCTGATACTGCCTTTGTGCTTCGCTCTGCCTATCCTTGCCAATCTTGACCTCAATCTTCACGCTTCGCCCGTTGATGGTGGCGGATATGTCGGCACTTCCTAAGGTGCTGCCGCTTGGTCGCCATGTCAAGCTGCCAATGTTGCGTGTTCTGCCGGTTATGTCTGTGACCTGCCTACGGCTGTCTATGGGTATGCCCGTTGTGTTTATCCTCTCGGCTTGCCAACCCTTATATTTCAGGTAGGCAATAATGCACCGTGTGCAGCCGTTGGCGGTGTCGTCGCGGTGCTTGTCGCCCGTGACCTGCTCCAACCTTTTGACCGCTTGGGGCTTGGTGTAGGCTTGTTTGCGTGGCTTGCGCTCTCGTTGTGGCGGCTTGCTGCTGAAACTATCCAACTCGTTCCAATCCATAGGGTCGGGGTCGGTGGCTGTCACCATTGCAAGAATGATTGTTGAGCAATCAAATTTTCCCTTGCCTATGTAGAGATTTCTTTGTACCTTTGCCGCTGTGTTCGGGGCGGCTTCGGCTGTCCTTTTTTGTTCCATAGTTCAGCCCTCCACAATCTTTTGAATGTCCGACAAACGATAACGGTCATTTCCTCCGATTCTCACGGGGACAAGATAACCGCGTTGTTTCCACCTCCAAAGCGTGGTCTTGGAAATCTCCATCATCTCCATAACTTTCTCACTTGATAGGTAGGTTTCCGCCTTGCTGTCGCTGATGGACTGCTCCAACTCGGCTTTGGTTTCTGCAATCAATAGGGCGGCAAAGTCTTTCAGGTCGCTTGCCGTGATGGTCAGATTGATTGCGGGTGCGCATTGCGCAAGTTCTTGAATGTTCATTGTTATTTCCAATCGGGTTTTGGTTTGCTCCGATTGCGCTGCAAAGGTGCAATCAACTATTTCTATCCGTTTGAAATCGGATTATCCGATACGAAAAAAGGTGCTGATTTATAGCACCTTAAACAATGAATAACGGATTTGGTATCGGATTTTCGTTTTCGATTTGTACCTTATTCCGATTCTTCCCATTTCAAAATGTCCCCAAACAAATCAATCAAATCTTGGTTTGGCTTGTCGTATTTGTTGGGGCTTGTTTCGCTTGGGCGGTCTATCCTGACAATATCAAAGAAAGTTCTTATCAGGTTAGCAAAACAACCTTTCTCTCCCTCTCTCTTTGGCTTTTGATAGTCGGGTTTGGTGTATTGGCTGCAATATATCATATAGGCTAATGAGCCAATTTCCTTTTGGGTTGGCTTTTTGTCCGTGTCGGTCAATACCATTTCAAGGCGTTGGCAAAACTTGTCGAAACGGGATAACTTGATACTTTTGTCGTATGTGTCCTGCACTTGGTAATCATCATTGAAAAACCCTTTGATAAACAATGTTTGAAGTGTCTCCGTGTCAAGTTTGGATTGATTGTTTCCTCCGTTTTCGCCTGACTGGGTGCTTGTGGGCGTGGTCGGGTGCGCTGCCTCATATTCATCAAGCCAATCCAACCAATCCAACATTGTATCTCTGATATTGCTAAAATGAAGATGCCCTGGCATAGTTCCCAATCTTTTTATCTCATCTTTGTTATTGACTTTCTCAATATACTTTTCCCATACGGGCGTAACTTTCCCCTCAATCTCAACGGCAAGGTTGTAATTGTCCGTGTCTATGATATACTTCTTCATACATTTAAGATGAGCGTCAAGTTCCGTAACTGCAAAGTCAGCAATACACAATTCTGCCAATCCCGTCATAGGGTCGGGAATATATAGTTTTGTGTAATGTTCAAGTTTGAGAATGTCCTCATCAATCAGGTTTTTCAACTCTCTTACCTCGCTTTTGGTGTATTCCATAACTTCCTCCTTTCCTGATTAATCCAACATTGAAACAAGTTCTTTCTTGGTTTCCTCGTCAATTTCACGGTAGCGTACAAACGCCCTGCTGTTCTCAACATGACCTGACAAAGAACCTATCAAATTCGGGTCTTTGACTTGTTTGTATAGATTGCCCACAAATGTACGCCTTGCCATGTGTGAACTCGCAACTTCCGAAATGGGGCGTTTTTCTTCCTCTCTTGTCGTGGGGTTTAGCACCGTCACCATGCGTGTAATGCCTGCGGATTCAAATATCTCTTTGATACTACGGTTGTATTCTTGCTGTGAGGTGAACGGAAACAAGCCTTTGCCCTCATAGTCCCTGTATTTCTCCACGAGGGCGGTTGCCTGCTTGTTTAGCGGTACGCTGACGGTCACGGGGTTTCCCTCCTTTGTTTTGCGTGGGATATATTGAACTGCACCGTCAATAATACTTGCCTTTGTCATTGCCCATAGATCTGAAACCCTGCAACCGATACAGCATTGGAAAACGAAGATGTCGCGTTGGGTTGCCAACGGTTCTTCAAGTTGGGCGTTATAAAGTTGGTTGCGTTCCTCGATGGTAATGTAGTAGGGCGTTCCGTAAATCTCCTTTGGCACGGAATAAGCGTTGAAAGGGTTGTTACTGGTGATGGGCTTCTCCAACTTGTAGTCTTTGTCAAGTCCATTCGCCCAACGGACAAACGCCCTGAACCTGCGCATCAAGTCGCTGATGGCGTTTTCGCCTCTCGGTTCGGGTGTACGGCTCAACGGTACGGCTTCCATGATGTCAAGGTAAGTTCTGCCAATCTTCTTTCCTTTGGCTTTCTCGGTCTGCTCAACGGCTTTCTTGTAGTAGGTGTGTTCCTCTTTCAGAAAGTTCTCGAAGTCGCGGAGCGTGTCGGCTGTGAGGCTTTCAAAGGTCAGGGGTTTGCTTGTGTACAACTCATATCGTTTCAAGATTCTGCAAAGTACCGGGTAACCTTTCCTGCGGTTTGCGGAAAACTTCTTGCCGTTAAGGTACATATCAAAGGCTTCAAAGAATGTGGGCAGATGTTCTGCTTCGCTTTCTTCTTCGGTGGTCGCTGTTGGAAAGTTGTTGAACTCGTTGATAACTGACTTCAACCATTCTTTGGCAAGTCCAACCTTGCCTGCGCCTACCTCGTTGAACGCTTGCATTATGCGCTCCTTCAGGTTGGCAAGTTGTTTGTCGGCGGCGGTTAGTTCCGTGACAAGCTGCTTTTGCTCATCGTTCATAAGCCTGAACTTGGGGATAACGATACGCTGCTCTTTGGCGTTCCAATGTGAGGCTTCGATGAAGATGTTAGTTTTGCCTCTTTGGTTGATTCTGCTGCCTACTACGAAACGGATAAGGATTTCAGATTTCCCCGTTGTCTTGTCCGCTTTGGCGGATAGTGATAATGTTATTGTTGCCATAGTGTTTGAAATTGAATTGCGCTGCAAAGATACGACCTTTTTTCAAACCTGCAATATTTTTGGCGTGATTTTGGCGTGATATTCGACTACAAAAGAAAATAATTGAAACCGATTGAATTTGTTGCTTGTTTGTAAATACTTATTATTCAGTGTGTTCTGTGTGTTATTATTGGTGCAATTGTTTTCTATCGTTTTCAAATTTGTATTCCCTGCGGGAGTACCAGAAAAACCGCTGATTCGGCGGTTTTTTTTATGTTGAAATTGAAGTTGGTAGAAATTCTTCCACCCATCCCTTGCCGCTTCTAGTCAAAATCCACTCATCCAAAAACCGCATCTGCTCTTCGGTGTGAAACCAATGCTCGCCGCCTTCCATGACGGTTAGCGTGGCATTGTGCTTTTTCGCGAAGTCGCTAACGGTGTCGAATGAAATCAGGTTGTCTTTGCTGCCGTATAGGATATGTGTCGGCACGTTCCATCGGAGGGGGTGAGTCTTGACATAGTGGAGCCATTCCCCTGTCAGCTCAACGCCGTTCAGCTTCTTCATATCGACCACCGGCGAAATGAAATAGGCCTTTTGAACCATTTCGTCAATGTCGGCATTCATGCTGAAGTACGCACCGATGCTGTTGGCAATCAGGAAGATGTTCTCGTATCGATTTTTCAGCCCTTCTACCGCTTTGTGTATTTCCTTGCCTGTCTCCCAAGGACTGAAAGTCTGGTAGTCCAAACCAAAGACCTCGCAATCGGGAAACAGCGGCTTGTAATGCTCGCTTTCCGACGCGCTTCCGTCTTTTCCGTGAATGTATAAGACTGCGTCCATCGTTTAATCCTTACATAATCTTTCAATCAGTTCCTTATGCTGCGGGTATTGCTTCGCAAGCTCTGATTTCTTTGCCAACTCGAAGTTTTCGAAACTAAACGCCGGACCGACAGCACAGCCAACAAGACAAAAACCTTGTTTCGATGGAATTTCAGCCGCAAACCATTGCTCCGGCATGATGACAGCTTGCATCTCAACCTCGGTTGAAAGAGTGTGAATGGCCAGTTCTCCATCAGGGTCGATGACATAGATGTTAAGAGGTGCGCCAGCATGAAAATACCAAATCTCAACAACATTGTGAAGCCGATGAAATGCTGAAATGTCGTTGGCAGTCAGCATGTAATAAATAGTGGAAATGTTTTTCTTTCCTTTCTCGTCATTTCCATAAAGTTGACGATAATAGCCGCCTTCGGGATGCGGACGCAGACCAAGTTTTTCGATATATGCTGTCTCGGTATTCATATTGGTTAGGAAACTATTCAAAGATTAAACTGCAATTTTTTTGACTCGGGACACGAGACTTCGGGACACGGGACGAGCTCAATGTCTCGCGTCGGGCTGTCATGTGTCTCGAGTCTTTTATGTAAACTGCACTTATTCATCTACTTAACATAACAACCAAGCATAAAGGCCTGCACCGACAAGGCAGGGGATGAGTCCGATAAGCATTCCCCAACAGGATTGCACAAAGTGGTATTTCTTCTGATGATACGCTTCGTCCATGTGTTCTGTGCCGGGCAGACGGACGGACTTCATGTTCGCGAAAAGCACCCAGTCCAAGAAGAAACAGTCGTACCAGTCGATGAACAGCCATATCCCGTAGCCAACAGCAAACGCCGACCAAAAATCGTAGGCTTTGGCCAACTTGACCACCACAAGCAACAGCACAAGCGCGATGAGCAGTGCCATGCCTTTTTTCAATAACACGGTGGGCGTGAAGAACTTAGATGGTATGCGCTCGTGCGTCTTGAAATACTCTTCCTGAATATCTTCCGGATAGTCCGCAATCCACCAAACGGGGTTTTTCACCAACGGAATCAGTATCATCACCGTGAATGCCGCAGTTAAAACAATTGTTTCCAAAACAATAATTGTCCAGTTCATAGTGATTAGTTTTTGATAATCAAACTTTCGAAGCCTTCTGTCGCGAAGGTTTCCAATTCGCCTTGCTCGTTCACGAAAATGTAATAGGCTTCCACGTTTTCCATGCTTTGGAAAAGCTGTAACGACTTCTCCATGCCCATCACCATGCCGATGGAGGCCAAGGCATCGGCCCAAACGGAGTTTTCGGCCATTACGGTCACGCTGAGCACTTGATGCTCAACGGGGTAGCCTATTTTCGGGTCGATGCAGTGGGAATAACGTTTGCCGTCACGTTCCACATATTTCCGGGAGCTTCCCGAAGTGACCAAACCTTTGTCGCGCAAGGCAATGCAGGTCTGCACGATGCGCTCCGAGTCCATGTTCTCGGCGGGCTTCTCAATGCCTACAATCCAAGGCTGGCCGTTGGCTTTTTCACCTTTGGCCATGATTTCGCCCCCCGTGTCGACCAAATAGTTCTTGATGCCTCGGCTTTCCAAGAATCTGGCGATTAAATCGGAGGTGTAGCCCTGTGCTATGGCGTTGAAATCCAATGTTATGTCAGGGATTTCCTTGATGACTTTCCCGTTTTCGATGCGCACTTTCCGATAGTCGACCAATGGTTTCAGGCTGTCGATGAGTTGTGGCGTGATGCTGTCGCCGCTCTTGTAGCTGAAGCCCCAAGCCGCCACGATAGGGGAGATGGTCGGGTCGAAATAGCCGTCGGACAAAACGGCAGCTTTTTGGGCGATATTGAAGTTGCCGATGAAGATGCTGTCGAGCGTAACATCCTCGTTTCGATTGACTTTCGAGATGATTGAGCTATCGACCCAAAGGTTGACCGACATATCCACAGCATGAAAAATGGAATCAATTTCGCGCTGGAAATTGCGGTTTTGCTCATCGTAGTAAGTGATGGCATAATAGGAGCCTTGCGCCAAGCCTTGAAGGACGGTTTTTTGCGGCTGCTTGTCACAAGACGCAAAAACCACCAAACTTATCATCACCAATATGAATGCTTTTCTCATAACTTTCAACTTTCAACTTTCAACTTTCAACTTTTAACTTTCAACTCTCAACTGTGCAGACACACAGTTCTGCCCCTACTACAATTCAAACGTCGCGCTCCATTTGAAGGCGAAATTCTGCCACACATTGTCGAAGGCGTAAGGCCCATAACGGTAGAAAACGCCAGCTCCGACTTTAGTCCACATGGCGTTGAACAGCCCTTTCACGACGAAACCGCTCTCAAAATAGCCTTTGTCTATCGTTTTGAATCCCAATCCCGTGATGCCCTTTTCTGGACCCATGTCACCCCAAGCCAAATTGGTGACCAAAGTTAGCTCAGGCTTGAACCAGATGGAGTTGGTCTTCCATAACATTCCGCTGAAGTTGTGGCTCAGATAGAGTGCAACAAACCGGTCGCAGAAAAATTCGTTCTCGCGCATCGTGCTGAAACTTCCCGGCGAGTAAAGTCCGAAAGGCTCGTAGCTGCCGAGGAGGTCGAAGGTTTCCATCACGGGACAAGTGGCCGAGGCGTAACCTGCCTGAAGCACGATTTTCGAGACGCCCATGTAGCGCGTGTAGAAGTTTTTCGTGACCTCAAACTTGACGCGGTCGTATTCATATTTACTGCCCAAAATGTTCGGGAAGGAATGCGCGTATGACAGCCAAACGATGGGGTAGATTGTTCCAAGCGATTGTATGCCAGTGGGTTTGCTCAGGAATTTTTCCTTGTAGGCAAAACGCAGCTTGATTTCTGCTGTGGCTAATCTTGTGGTTGGCAAGGTGTCGAAAGGATGCAGAAGATAGGTTTTGTCGGCGAGGTTGAGATTCAAAAATCCTTTGAAATACCTCGCAAATCGGGTGCTGAAATCCAGTTCGGCGGCTCTGCGACGCACATCGATATTGCCATAGAAGATGTACTTATACGAGTTTTCCGACAACAGTCCTCCGCCGTCTTCAAAGCCTTCAAATTCACCCAAAGTCTCGGATTTTTGGCTGTATTTTATCCCGATTTCCATCTGCTTTTGCTTGTCGATCAAGTATTTGAGGCCGCCTCCATAGTCGAAGCCCCTCATTCGGGTCCAGTAGCCCATGAATCCATGAAAGCGCAGATGACGCGAAAGGCGGTCGTTGGTGACGAGTCTGAGGCCGAAATACCAACCCCGACGGGCTGAGTATTTCACCAAATTGCCAAGGTCGAGGTCGAAAGGCCCGAAAGGGAATGCCGACTGCTCCAAAAGCTTGTCGGTGATGCCCAAAACGCGGTCGAAAATGTCGCTCCCTTGTGTGAGCGAGTCCACGAGGAGGTAAGTGGCTTGTATTCTTTGGGTTAGCGAATCGATGCGGTGCTGGTTCCAAAAGGTTTCGTCACGGTAGGCGGCATTGGGGTCGACGACGATTTCCATGTTGGAAAAACGCTGTTTCGACAGGTCGGGGTTGATTTCAATGTCGGTGAGGTAGCTTTTTCCGATAGCTACCATGGGGAATTGGTTGCCGTCGATGTCGACCGTCATGCTTGGGAAGCGCAGATTGGTGTTGAGTTGCTTCGGAAACCATTGGTTTTCAATCTTTTGGTAAAGCTGCTGGATGTTGGCGGTATAAACGCCGTCTTGTTCGTTGGGCTCGGCTTTCACGCTCTGCAACGCCCAACCATCGCTATTGACGGTCATGGTGCCACGCATCCCATTGAACGTGCTGCCTTTGAGCGGGTGGAACGAAATCACGTAAAGCGAGTCGCCTTGGCCAATAGGCTCAACGGTCTCCAACGTGAAGAAATAGTGTGTTTTGCTGCCTCGGCTGATGGGGTTCACATACTCCGTGCCGGCCACGTTGATCATCTCGTCGTAGAAGCTGATGCTCTGCATACTGTTGACCAAATACATGAACGTCGGTTCCTTCATGCCGGCGATTTTGGTGCCGAGCACGTTTTGCAGCTTGCGGTCGGGAGCAAGGAAAAACACTTCCGAGGCTGTTTCCATCACCATCAAGTCGCTCTTTTTCAGGATGCTGTCAAACATTTGCATGGCACTTTCCTGCGGGACTGTGGTGGTGGCCATGGCTTTGCCGAAGTCGGAACTGTCAATGGTGATGACCATTTGGTCGTAGATGTGATAGCTGTAGGTTTGCAAGGAGTTGGGATTGTTGTCTTTGCGGTGCGCCAATAGGCTGTCGATGATGCGGTGGGCAGGATTCTCGCCTGCGTTGATGACCACCTCCTTCAGCTCGAAGGTGATGGGCTTCAAGGCAATGTTGCATTTCTTTGCATTGGGCTGCAATTCAATGGTTTGAGTCTCATATCCCACAGATGAGAACTTGATTCGGTGGATGGGCTCGGTGGAGCTGATTTCGTAACGGCCGTCAATGTCGCTCATCGTGCCGTTCAGTCCTTCATTGACCACCACATTCACGAAAGCCAAGGGTTGTCGGTTTTGCGCATCGGTGATTTTCCCACTCACCGAATGGCTTTGTGCAATGAGGTTTTGCCCCATTGCGACCATCAGCAAGAAGAGAAGGGAAAATATGCGCTTTTGAGGCTTCATTCCTGAGTCTCAATTAGATAAATGACTTCGTTGTCGCGTTTCATCATGTAGTTTTCGCGGGCTACCTGTTCCATCGTGGCTGTGTCTTTCTCCAAGCGGTTGAGCAGGTCTTGGCTTTCCGAAATCTCTTTCTCGTAGAATTCAATCTGGTCTTTTAGCTCCTTCTGTGTCTGGTGGAGGCGGATTTGCTCAAAAAGGTTGAACTGGTCAACGAAAAGGAACAGGACGAGGAAGCCTATGATGACAAAGACGTAGCGGTTATAGAGTTTGCGAAGGATTTTTTTGAATGTCATAATGGCGTCGATTTTTTGTGCTGCAAAAGTAACATTTTTCCTATTTTTGCAACGCATTAACCATTAAAAAACTCAAACAATGAAAAAAGCTATCGCAACAGACAAGGCTCCTGGAGCCATTGGGCCTTATAGTCAGGCCATTGAAGCCAACGGATTCGTCTACATTTCGGGCCAGCTGCCCATCAATCCCGAAACGGGTGTGATGCCTGAGGGCGTCAGCGCACAGACCGAACAGAGCATGAAAAACCTCGAAGCCATCCTCGAAGCGGCAGGCTGTACCTTCGACAATGTGGTGAAGTCGACTTGCTATCTCGCTGATATGAGCTATTTTGGCGAAATGAATACGGTCTACGCCAAGTATTTCAAGGGCGACTGCCCCGCCCGCGCCGCCTTTGCCGTGAAGGAACTGCCCAAGAAGGCTTTGGTTGAAATCGAAATGATTGCCGCGAAATGAAAATCGTCTTTCTTGAACCGCTCGGCCTGAAACTCGAGCAGATTGAGGCGGCTTGCGAGGGTCTGAAAAAGGCTGGCCATGAGGTGGTTATCTATCCCGACCGCAACGAAAATCTTGATGAACTGATACACCGCGCTGAAGGTGCGGAAGTCATCATCGAGAGCAACATTCCGTTGCGCAAGGACTTCCTTGATGCTTGCCCCAACCTGAAAATGCTCTCCATTGCCTTCACTGGCTTGGATCACATCGACTTGGAGGAATGTGAGCGTCGCGGCATCGTCGTGAAAAACGCGGCTGGTTACAGCACCGAGGCCGTCGCTGAATTGGCCATCGCCTTGATGATTGACCTCTATCGCAAAGTGCCTGAAAACGATACGATTACGCGCCAATGTAACCGCAAAGGCATCGTACCCGGTCGCGAAATCGGGGGGAAGACTCTCGGCATCATCGGTATGGGCAACATTGGGCAGCGCGTGGCCAAGATTGCCAACGCTTTCGGCTGCAAGGTGTTGGCTTGGAACCGCACCCCGAAGCAAGTCGACGGCGTGACCTTCGTCGACAAGGAGACCTTGCTGAAGGAATCCGACATCGTTACACTGCACATTGCCTTGAACAACGAGACCCGCGACTTCATCACTGCGAAGGAATTCGCTTTGATGAAGCCTACTTCCTTATTAATTAATACGGCTCGTGGTCCTGTGGTGAACGAAACTGCCTTGGCTGATGCCCTGAAACAAGGCCAAATCGCCGCTGCCGCCACCGATGTTTACGGCAAGGAACCGCCTCTGAACCAGGATAATCCGCTGTTTGGTGCGCCGAATCTCATTATGTTGCCACACATCGGTTTTGCCACCGAGGAGGCGTTTTTATTGCGGTTGGGCATAGTGGTCGAAAATGTTATGCAATTCTTGAATTGACATTTGATCCGCTTCGCGTCATTGCTAGGAGGAACGACGAAGCAATCCAGAGAAAAAATGTAGGCAATTTGGAGAACAACCAAATTTTCTACATTTTTCTATGCAAGGTATGGCTTTTTTGTGTATTTTTGCAACCTCATTTGGAAAACTTACAAATCAAACAATAAACAAATCAACGATGAAAAAGACGGCAATTACAATCGCAATCCTCCTCACGATGGGAATCGGTGCTTTCGCTCAAAACGGTTTGTTGGGCAAAGGTGGTGGCTATGATGAAGATTTCAGAGACAATACTGAGTCAACCACACCATTCATCCTCCCTGGCAGCCACGGTGGCAGCGATGACGTTGATGCCACTCCCCTCGGCACTGGCATTGCCGTGCTGACGGCTCTTGGAGCAGCTTACCTCGTGGGCAAGAAACGTAAGGAAGACTAATCTGAGCATCCTTTTTGAAACAGTTTGGGCGGGCCATCAGGCTCGCCCAAACTATTTAATTCGCATTGATTTTCGGTCGGTAAATCATGTCCGCCGTGACAAAAGCCTCCTTAAAACGAGGCTTGATGCGGCGTAGGCATTGCTCAGCCTCAACGCGATTGCGGAAATTGCCCGCGCGCAGGCGGAAATACGGCTCGACGTAGGTCAGGTAAATGGGAATGTCGGGGAAGGCCTTCTCAAATTGTTTTTTCACCTCCTCGGCATGTTGTAAGGCTTCGTTGCCAATTTCCATGAAAACATGAACCCTATAACCATTGAACGAGCTGTCGATTCTTTGTAGTAGGCGTTGCTTTGCAATCAAGCTCTCGATGCGGTTGTCTTGGTCAACATTCAGGAAACCATGATTTTGCGCCATTGCTGCGACGGCCATGATGACGAATAGGGATAGGCAGATGAAACGTTTCATAGGAAATCCATTTAGGCTGCAAAGATACATTTTTTTGATAACATCCCAAATTTCGCCGAAAGTTGTATCTTTGTGGCGCAATTTTGAACGATGAACAGTAACCTTGATGCATCAGGCTCCCATCTGAGCAAGGCCGAAAAAGACCTTGAGAACGCCCTGCGCCCCGACTTGTTTGACAGTTTTGCTGGACAGAAACAGGTCGTTGACAACCTGCGCGTGTTCGTGAAGGCCGCCGCCCAGCGTGGCGAAGCCCTCGACCATACCTTGCTGCATGGCCCTCCGGGTTTGGGTAAGACCACCCTTTCGCACATCATCGCGCACGAGCTTGGCGTGGGCATGAAGATGACCTCTGGCCCAGTCCTTGACAAGCCGGGCAACCTTGCGGGTCTGCTCACCAGTCTTGAACCCAACGACGTGCTGTTCATCGACGAGATTCACCGCCTTAGCCCCGTGGTGGAGGAATATCTCTATTCAGCTATGGAGGACTTTCGCATCGACATTATGATCGAAACGGGTCCGAGTGCGCGCAGCATCCAAATCACGTTGAATCCTTTTACATTAATTGGTGCCACCACCCGTAGCGGCCTGCTGACGGCACCCTTGCGCTCTCGCTTCGGCATTAATTTAAGGTTGGAGTATTACGATGCGCACACTTTGGCCAAAATCGTGAAACGCTCGGCGAGCATTTTGCGAGTGCCCATCGACGACACGGCGGCTTTCGAGATTGCCCGCCGCAGCCGTGGCACGCCGCGTATCGCCAACCTGCTTTTGCGCCGTGTTCGCGACTTCGCCCAAATACAAGGCGACGGCACCATTACCTTAGAAATTGCAAAAATCGGTCTGAAAGCCCTAAACGTAGACGAGCATGGCCTTGACGACATGGATAATAAGATTCTTTCGACCATCATCGACAAGTTCAAGGGCGGTCCCGTCGGCGTGAACACCATCGCTACGGCAGTGGGCGAGGACCCTGGTACTATTGAGGAGGTTTGCGAGCCTTTCCTCATCCAAGAAGGCTTTATCATGCGCACGCCCCGTGGCCGCGAGTGCACCGATTTGGCTTACAAGCATTTGGGGAAGACGAGATTTAAGCCTACGGGGGAGATGACGTTGTTTGAGTGAGGCAAAACTATGGGCGAAAAGTTCTTTCAACCTTGAAATTAATCGTCTGATGCAATTTTTTTTCATCTCAGCTTTTCCTTTTTTCTTATCTTTGCACAATTTTTAAAGTGGTGAAGTCTCTTCATTGGAGATGGAACGACTATAATAATTTATGTAAATCACTGTAAAACAAGTAATAATATAATTAAAAGAATACTCAATGAAAAGAAACGCTGTAGAATTGCAATCTTTGCTTGATGTACGAAAAAAAACCTGCGCCGCAGTCGAGGCGGCCATGCAGAACCATTTAGAATTGAAGAATTACCCCCAAAAAAACAATTTTAACATTATGAAAAAAATCGCATTGTTCCGAAAGAACATCCATGCCCGTGTGTATTCCCCTCTTTTCTGCCTCCTGACTTTGGCTTTTTTGCTTGGCACAGCATCTATAGTGTGTGGACAAGAACTAGATGAAGTAACTTGGAAAACACGACCAGATAATGTGACTAGTTTGCCTGAATGGGAGAGTTCGACACCGGATGGCCAATTCCCAGCATCTGGTAGATTTCAGATATCTGTAAATAAAACTGTGCCTTTCAGGGTTCAAGTTAATGGTACGTTGGAATTGTATCCTGTTGGAAATGTAACCATAACAAGAGGTGTATTTCCTACATCAGGACAATGTGTTTTTGAGGTTAATGGAGGAAAAAAATTGTTTATCATCGGCGATGAATCAAATGTACTCACCATCGATGGTGGTGCGGGAAACAGGGACGACGGTTTGCCTCACCCTGATTCATGGGATGAAAAAAGGATTGGCCCGGCCGTTGCGTGTCATGACGATGCCGAGGCATGGTTGCAACATGTCATTATAGAGAAGTTTTCCGTAGTAGGTAATGAAATATATAATAGGTGGGGTGTTATTAGTTGTACAAATAACAAACTGGATATAAATGATCCGAGTACCTTGGTTGTTCGTATGAAGAATGTGGAAATGCGAAAGTGTTATGGTGGAACCAGAAAAATTCATCATTTTGAAGGTAATGGCCAAAATTGGAATAGTTTTGGAAGAGTATTCAGCATCCTTGTAGGTAAGAATGATGTTTTCATGGAAAATGTGGAAATACACCACAATCTCCTTCATGAGGATGAGGATAACGGCTGGTTCATGGTTTACGATCGCATTTCGGGTATGGGCGGCATCATCCGTTCGCAAGGCAATTCGAGCGGAAAAATGGTATTGAAAAACTGTTATATCCACGACAACCAATACAGAGATTTGGATGCACACACTCCTGCACAGTATTGGTATGAGCCAGAAACCTATAAAGTGGAAGACCAGCCCTTGGCGGGCCAAGGCGGTGCCATTAACTGGCGTAGTGGCAGGAATTATAAAAACACTGAAGATGGACCATTAATTGAGTCAGAACTAATCATAAGGAATTGCACCATTGTGAGGAACTGCGCGAAAGAGGGTGGGGCCATATCCACCTGCGCCAAGACGACTTTCAAGAAAGACGGAAATGGGTATACCTATATCTCGAAAAACCATGCCGTAAATGGTGGTGGCCTCATGTTCTGGCCTTACAACGACGGCCAATTGTCATACGCTGGCGATGGCTTCAATGTCACGCTTGGTGGTGAAGGATTCAATGAAGATGGTTCTGCATACGTCAGGGTGTTCGACAACTATGCCTCTCAAACGGGCGGAGGTGCCTATATCGTCATCGACCCCACCGATGATGTGGGCTTCGACACTGACAACAACCCAAGGGATGCCTCTTACGTAGCTTATTTCGGTACAGGTTGTGCCATCAAAAACAATCGTGCTCCCCAAGGCGCGGGCGTGGCCATCATCGACAATGCTGCCAAGAGGCATGTCGGATATAGAGCAACGACACCTGATAATTATACGTACCAAATGATTAATCCAGTGCGTTTTAAGGTGTCAGGCGAATTGTCAAGAGAAATTACTATCGATGGTGCCCATATATGTGACAACTATACCTCCACCGAAGGCACTTTCCCCGATAAAGCCGAAGGCGCTGGCATTTATATTGCCAAGAGAAATAGCAAAGATCCTCGCTTTAAAGCAGACTTCAAAACAGATACTATTGTTGGTGGATTTACTGAAACTATCAGTAGTCATGTGCAGACAGGACCTTCGTCTTATACTTACCCTATACAGACTATTACCCCTTATGAAAATGATGAAGATCCAGGCGGCACGATGACCGTTAATGTGTTGTCGGGCAATATTTCGAACAACCATGCTAGACGATACAATCTTACCATTGGCAATCTTAACCAAAATTCTTACTCCCCTTTTACGGATACGGAAGTGACTGACGATCCAAGGCCTGGCAACGGCGGTGGTTTCCACATCGCCAGCCTCTATGATTTAGAAAATTTTGTTAGTGAACTCAACGTGAACATCGGTGCGGTTGGGAAAACCCTTGAGGTTTACAACAACGATGCTTATACCGACGGCGGCGGAGTGTATGTACATTACGACCGCACAGGTGGCCGTGTCAACCAAGGCATGGTCACCGTAAGGAACGGCACCATCGGCATGACAGACCACCCGACCGCCAACAAGGCTCTGAACGGCAACGGTGGCGGTCTTTGCGTGTTGGGTGGAACAGTGCATGTGGAAGGCGGCCACATCGACTATAACACCGCCAGCAACGGATTGGGTGGCGGCGTGTATGTGAGTGTGCCAAACAAAGAATCCATGACCCTCATACATGGCGGTGCCGTCATCAGCTACAATAGTGCCACGGGCGGCGGCGGCATCTATGTTGACAAGGGAGAATTGGATGTTATCGGAGACTTGTGGAATCCTGATGCAAACAGTGGTGCTGGTGCATGGGAGTTGGTGGACTGGAGTGGTGGTACCTATGACCCAACAGCCGAAGCCACCCACACCCGCATCACACACAACACGGCCACCAACGGCAACGGCGGCGGCATTGACGCGGGCAACGGTGAGGTGGACATTACCAACACCTTAATATACCACAACTCGGCTGCTGGCACGGTGAGCAAAGGCCATGGAGGCGGTGTTTACCTCGACGGTGGCACCATCAAAATCATCAGTTCCAAGATTCTCAACAACACAGCCGAAACCAACGGCGGCGGCATTGACGACCACTCGGGCGACATCGAGATTTATGGCGGCGACATCAGCAACAACACGGCCACATATGGACGTGGTGGCGGCATCTACACCAATGCCGGCGACATCCGCATCTGGCCCAGCGCGTTGTATAACGACCCTGTCCCAGCTCCCACACTGGAACAATGCCAAAACACTGGCACCGTGTTCAGCTATAACAAAGCCGGCACCAACGGTGGTGGCCTCAATACCCACATCGGGCGCTTGGACGTGCGTTTTGCCAACGTACACCACAACGAGGCCGGCACTACATACGGCTCCAACGGACAAGGTCCCGACGGACAAGGTGCCATTGGCAGCGGCGGCAGCGGCGGTGGCATGTTCTGCGAAGGCCCCCACGCCGACCTCTCGGGCTATACCGTGCGCCTCCTCCATACCGATCTTAACGACAACAAGGCATACGGCAACGGCAGCAGCGGCAACGAACTCACTGGTCGCGGCGGTGGCCTCTACCTCAAATACGGCTCCATCTTCGCCGAGCATTGCGACATCCTCCGCAACGAAGCCGACATCAACGGTGGTGGCCTCGACAACCACGACGGCGAACTCCGCGTCTATGGCAGTTTCGTCGATCATAACAAGGCCAAGAAAGGTCGCGGCGGCGGACTCTACACCGACAAGGGCAACCTCGTAGTAGGCCCATGCGATACGTATGGCTTTGTAAACTCTAAGGCCAGCCGCATTTGCAACAACACCGCCTACATCAACGGTGGCGGCATCAACAACCATGAAGGCGGCATCACCATCCACGGCGACCGAATCAACAACAACACGGCCACTACTGGAAAAGGCGGCGGCGTGTTCATCAACAGCGGCAACATTTATATGTATGGCGGCCAAATCAACAACAACCACGCCGACGACCCCTCGGGCGGCTACGGCGGCGGCGTGTATGGCGGTGGTGGCACCTTCGAGATCAAGGAACGCGAAGCCCATCCCATCCTCGAAATCCTCGAGGTGGAAAACATCTTATCCAACGGATTCATCGTCCACTTCCACCATGTGGACAGGGGATTCGCCATGGAAAGTGGAGCAACCAACAAAGAATATGGCATCGCTTTTTCCACACGTCCGTATCCTACTGATTTAGGTGAAAACGTGGACTGGACAGGTCATTGGGATGATGTGACTAAGATAAGATTTGCGCCTTCTGCTGGGCAACTTACACCGCCTGATCCCCATAGTTACAACCAAAATGAAGGCTGCTCGAGATTCGTTGTCAATAGCACGACAAGCGGAATCACCATTAACCCAAACACGACCTATTATGTGGTTGCCTACGGAAAATACACTTATGGCGGGAAGAACTATTTCGATGCCAGTCCTGCAGTTACAGTAAAGACCCACGGCAACGAACCTGTTGTAGTCGCTGGTGTGGATTTCGACGTTACCGCCAACTCCGCCTCGGTCAATGCCAAATTGTTCTATAATGGCATTGGTGAAGTGACAGTGACGTCAAAGGGCTTCCAACTTTCAACTGACGGTGGAAGCACATGGGGGCCGCAACGCGAATCTCTCAGTGTCGGCGATGTGTTTTCCTACACCTTTGAAGGCCTTAGTGCCAATACTTCCTATATGGCAAGGGCCTATGCGACCAACAGTGCCGGACACACAGGCTACAGCGAAGGGATAATACAATTCACGACTTCATCCGGAAGCAAGGCTATGGACGCTGCGGGCAAACTTCCGCGTAGTGTGTATCCTGAAGTGGAGAAAAATCCTTTCTTCCAAGAACTTACGCCCTTGCAGCAGGCCGTTTTGGCCAACACGCCCGAAGAAGACACCACCACCCGCCGCAGCAGGAATGGCAGGCCTTCGGACGAAGAGCCGGTCAACATCCCCCAAATCAACAACAACACCGCCACCTACGGCGGCGGCGTCTGCATCGACAAGCAAGGCGCCAGACTCATCTTTTCGGGTTCGGCCAACGAAGCGACCAAGGGACAAATCAACCATAACTACGCATCCGAGGCTGGTGGCGGCATCTACATCGGTAGGGAAAGTGCTGACCAATACGCCCAAATGCAAATGACGGACAAGTGCGAGGTGAACTACAACCATGTGCCTATCGGCAAGCACGGCGGCGGCATCTACTTGGATGGCCGCCTTTATGTGGGCGAAAATACTGACGACCCTCAAACAAGGCACGGCCTCCGTGTCGACCGCAACTTCACCAGTTCCATTTCGCAAGAAGAATGGTTGAGGATTCCTAAAGATCTTGATCCCGACGATCCGAATTATGCAACCCTTTTCCAAACCTCTTGGGATAATCCTTCCTTTAAGCCTGATGACAGCGAATACAACAATGTGTTTCTTACCCGTTATGACTATAATTTTCATGTAAACATAAATGATGGTGCTCCGGGCGACAATAACATATCTGTCATTACGTTGCTCTCTGACATTTCAGGCTTTACAGATACCAATGGAAACGGCAAGATGGATGAGGGAGAATCGCCTTATTCACATATTGGTTTCAGTGTGCTTCAAGGCTTCTGCCCGGTGATTGCCACGGCCAGCTCGTTTGGCGGCGCATACAACACTGTGGAAACCACAGGTGTAGCACCTAATAATCCCAATTTGTATGAAAACTGGTTGTTTAGTTTGATGATGTTGGCTGGAGCCGGTGATGATGGAATGGCTAACACCATGAAAGGAGCCGTGTTTGAGGACTCGGAATCCTACGTGGCCGTGCACACTCGCCGCAACATAGCACCCTTTTTGGGCAAGTTCATTTACCTTTGGGGCTGCTGGACGCATCCTGTTGTGATGACTGACCCAGAGACGGATAACCACATGAAAGGATCTGACAATCCGTTGAATCCTTCTTCGGATCCGAAATGGAAAGGGCATTATGTGATTACCAATCCAGAACAAAACACAGCAGACGGAACTGGCGAACCTTTGAAATGGGAAATCTACAGTCCTGAAGGATTGGCATGGTTCACTTCCTACGTCAATGGCTTGAATATATTTGACGAAATAGAAGGCGGAGAAACAGGAGAAGGAGCCAAACATTTTAAATGGGATGCGAACAAAAACCCGAAAGCCAATGCCAAAATCATGAACGATTTGGACATGAGTGCCTACTTGTGGGTACCCATAGGATCGGTGCAAAAATTCTTCGTGTCAAATTTGGTTGCTTCTACAGATGATGCTTCCTTGTTTTATGATTCGGAAAATCCAGTACCTAATCCAGATAACAACGAAACTTGGTATACAATTAACAAGCATTATTATTGCGGTACCTTTGACGGCCAGGGTCATGTCATCAATGGTATCCAAGGCCTTTTCCTCACGGGCATCAGAAAATACGGACTGTTCGGTTATCTCGCCGAGGGTGCCGTGGTGAAAAACACATTCGTAGATGACGGCCTTTTCGTTTCTGACGGAGAGGACATTGTCTATTCAGCCGGTGGTATTGCTGGCGAGATGAAAGGAGGCAGTCTCAGCAACAGTGAGGCTCGCATGACCTTTAATGCCACATATAGCCACGACGATACATACGTGGGTGGCCTTGTGGGTGAAGTAAAAGGAGGCGATGTCCATTCTTGTATGGCCATGCCTACCATAACTGGTACTAGTCGACACATGGGCGGTTTGGTAGGCAAATTGAACAGTGGTTTTTCATTGAAGAACAGCTTTGCCAATGTGTTGTTCACCGGGCCGCTTGACTACAAAGTGGGTGGCATTGTGGGCGTGAACAACGGTGAGATTGAGAATGTGTATGTGCGCTACAACAACGAAACCAACACTCCCAATATTGGTAATGATAAGTTCTATTGGATTGCAGGGAACAACGTTGTTGCGGCAACAAACATCAAGTATTGCTTCACTCCTGTTGGCAAGACAGGTCAAGGGCAATGGTTGTATGCTGATGGAACAGGTACTACCCTGCGCCGTACTTACGATGTTACCAACCTTGTTAGTGGCAAATATGGTTTTGCGCACAACGACCAAGAGATTGCGACATTCGGCGGCGATGCCACTACCTACATTGAGACTGGTCCGATGGATGAAAATGGACTGAAAGGTCTGTTGGCTTCGCTTAACAATTGGGTGAAACAAGATGAAGCACATCAATCCACATACACAATTTGGACCCGCACTATGGGCAGCCCCATCAACGACGACTATCCCATCCTCCAGATTTCGGACTTCAACAGTGTTGGCTCGAAGGACAAGATTTATATGTTGTATGAGGACGATATCAATCACATGTGGAAGGAAACGGTTGAAGTCAATGGAGTTTCAACTTCAGGCAAGAATTTTCAAGCCCTCAACACGCCTGAATCGGTTGCCGCCATGTATTTATATAATGTGCAGCCTGAAATAACTCCTGCGACCAATCCTGTTACGTATGTGCCTGTCTCCATCAGTGGCAACACCAATGTTCCGCTCTACATCCATGAGGATATTGGCATCACGCAAATTGTTGGTGACAAATTGACTGCCCGCGTGGGCGTGACCATCAAGGATGCCAACTGGCACTTGTTCTCCTCGGCACTGGGTGGCGCACCTATGGGATTGAATTATCATTCAAGCGGCCCGGTCAATAATGGTGAAGATGCACCTGAAAACATTTATACCAATAGAGCTTTATTCGATCCAGATGCGAAAACCACATGGACTGAAACAAGTGCCATCTATTTCCCCACTAACACGCCTTACGGCACATGGAGAAATACCACTGATGATGGTTACTTCGATTTGTATGACTACAGTGAGTCGTATTACCATTGGATCAACTACAAACGCGCAGACAACGACCATTGGCACATGGACGCGGACAAAGTTGGAAAGCACAAGAGGTTCTCTGAAGGATATGAGAATGATGTGAACATGGAATTTGGCAAGGGCTATTTGATGTCGTTGTCCAACATTTCTATGATGATGGCTGATGGTGTACTGAACAACGAATCCATGTCGCTCTTTTTGCCCAAGAGCGGCAATGATACTCATCTTCAGATGGGTCCGAATGCCAGAACTGACGGAGGCTACACAACCATCTGGCGAGGAATACACCTTTTGGGAAATCCTTACCAGAGTTACCTGAATTTCGGCGTGTCAGGGAGCAAGGCAGTGGATGGAGGAATATTGCCTACATATGCCATTCTCGATGAAAGCTTACCAGGGAAAGACCACTATATCTATTACACGGTATCGCAGTCACGAAACGTGCCGTTGTATGCCAACGGGGTCATCCATCCCCATCAAGGCTTCTTTGTGAAAGTTAATGACGGCGGTGGTAGTTTCTCATTCAATGTGGATATGCGCCAGGGAGGAACAATCACTACTTGGGACGCACCTTTCCGCGACAATGTGGACTATCTTTTGGTGAACCTGCTTTGCTACGACGAGGATGGTGAGATGGACCTGACCACGGTGGAGGTGGACCGTCCCGAGTTTGGCGGCGGTCAGAAGATTGACAACCTGCACAAGGGCAAAGGGCGAATCTATGCCCAAATGGAAGGCGAGAGTTTCCAAGTGCTATTTGCGCCTGTGGGCGTGAACGAGGTTCCCGTGCGCTTCGAGGCTGTCGAGAATGGCGTTTTCACCCTGAACTGGAACACCCGCCACGGCGAATTCAGTTATCTGCATCTGATCGACAACATCACAGGCGTTGACATCGACTGCCTCACCACAGAAGAATACAGGTTTGAAGCCAGTGTTGAAGACTACAAGTCGCGTTTCAAGCTCGTGTTCAGGTGCGATAACGATGACCTCGACGAGCCTGAAGAGCCAGACGACGGAGAGGATGCTGACCACTTCGCCTTCATGTTCGGCGGCGAGCTGATTGTCAACGGCGAGGGTATGTTGCAGATGTTCGACGTCCAAGGGCGTTGCCTCATGACGACACGTGTCACGGGCGGACAAAGCAGCGTCAGCTTGCCCAAGGTTGCCTGTGGTGTGTACCTGCTGAGGCTAATCGGCAACGATAAAGTGAAAGTTCAAAAGATGGTCATCAAATAAGGGGAGGGAACGAATTATGAAAACAAGAAGCAAAATCTTAGTGAGCCTGATGGTTGTAATGATGAGTTTCATCAATGTGAATAAAACCTACGCGCAGTTCTTCATCATGGAAGATGAATATAACAAGAACCGCAGCAATACCACAGTGTTTGACTTTCCAGGGATTATGCCTGACCACGACACCACATGGGACTATACCCCAATTGGCAATGGCATCTGGCTTCTGGGATGTCTTGGCGGTGCTTATTTGCTGGGCAAGAGAAGAAAGTCGAAGACGGAACTGCCGGATTGATATTATTTCGTCAGATTAAGGCCTCGTCATTGGCGAGGCCTTTTTTTGGGGTGCATTATCATCCTTAATCCCCAATTTCCCTATTTTTGCGTTTTCTTTTTCTAACAAATGAAAACCAAACGTTACTTAATGCTCTCCCTTTTGGCAGCTGTGGCACTTGTGGCCTTTGCCGGCAACCTGGGCCAAGCCCTCACGCTGCTGAAGGACGAGTTGAGGGCACAATACCAGCAAAAGATAGACAATAGGGCAAAAACCACAACCAACTTCGAGGAACAACATCAGAAGTTGCTCGACCTCATGGAAGACTGCGAAGAACTCTCTCTGATGCTTTATTCGCGACAGCCTGACTACACCTTCGACCTCTGTTACGCCTTCGAGAAAGTGAACGAGGAATACGAAAGCTTCAACAAGGACAAGGAATCCGTCGATCAAATCCTCAGTGACCTCGACTTCGAAATCAAACGCTATGCGAACCTTATGGAAGTGCTGCGACGTATCCCGCCCGAGCGCGAAGCCCACATTGAATTGCCTGACAGCCTGACCTGTGACAACGATACACTTCAGAACCTCTATTCGCTCGCTGAGACGCAGTTGAACGAAATCATCGGGGTCTCGCTGCTCGACTCGACTCGCGTTCTGCATTCCCTTGACTTTCAGCGCGAGACGGTCCGCGACTCATGCCTCTATTACGTAGCCGAGCTGCTGAAGATATACGCCGACTACCGCTCGCTCATTGTCGCCGACACGGCCTTGTATTATGAGACCTATCTCCGTATGCAACATGCCTACGACTATGTTCAGGAATATTACAAAATACTCCAACGCAAAATCCTGAAGGATGGCCAGATTTCGTGGGACATCATATTCAAAGCCCCCTCGACTTATTGGAAAAAAGCCTTTGAATCCTTCGATCCGAAATACAATAGTGCTGTGCTGTTCTACATAGTGGGGTTCTTTGCCCTGTGGGGATTGATGGCTTTGCTGCTACTTCCCGTGTTCCGTCGCGTCAAGGTGGTGCAGCACTTGGTGGCCAAGGAGCAACGCCCCTATGTCGTGCTATTGCTTACCTGTTTGTTTTGCATAGCCATCGCCAGCAGCTGTAGCCTCTCCAACCCGAAGGAGGATCGAGCCCTCTATTTGTCAAATACTTTCTTGTGGCTTTTGGTAGCACTTGTTGCAGCATTGCTCAATCGCCTCAAGCCCGAGCGACTCAAATTCGGCCTCGGCAACTACCTGCCCACCATTTATACTGTCGCCGTTGTCGTCAGCTGTCGTGTGCTCTTCCTTCCCAACGACCTGATGAACTTCTTCATGCCTCCGTTGCTGATTGTAGCCTCTGTATGGCAGTTGCTGATATGTCTGCTACGACGAAGCAAGATGGAACGCGTTGATGCAGTCATCAACTGGATTTCGTTCGGCATCATCGTTGTTGCCACCGTCATTGCGTGGGTAGGTTTTATTTTCGTGGCCCTGCTGGTCTTGCTATGGTGGTACTTTCAGCTGGCTTTCATCCTCACCCTTACCGTCATGTCGCATCTCCTCTCTTTCTACAAGGAAAAGCGGCTCAGCAGCCGCATCGAGGCATACAGCGAGAGCATCACCTATATCGATGGCAGCGACAAGGAGAAACTCATGTTTGGTGTTACTTGGTTCTACGACTTGCTAAAGGACGTGGTGATTCCCGTGACGGGCATTGCCTCGCTTCAGTTCTGCCTCCGCCTCTCATTGGACGTGTTCGATTTCGACCAGCTCTTCATGGCCCTGTGCTACGAGCCTTTCTACCAGTTGGTGAACGCGAGTGGCGAGATGGTCTTATCTGTTTCCATATATAGCCTCATCCTGCTGACGGGATTGGTGTTCGTCTTCCTTTACATCGGCAAGGCTCTGCGTTACCTCTGGCAGTATGGCAGCTATGTCAGGTTCATGCGCAAGAACAATTGCAGTACCATCGAAAAGAATGCCATCAACCTTTCGTTAGCCAACACCATCATCAACCTGCTGGTTTGGACGGTTTACGCCATCCTTGCCATCGACAAGCTCCAAATCCCAACAAGCACGGTTGGCCTGATACTGGGCGGTTTCTCAGCTGGTCTTGGCATCGCCCTCAAGGACATTCTCAACAACATCATCTACGGCATCCAGCTTATGACGAGCCGCTTGAAAGTGGGCGACTGGGTAGAGTGCAACGGGGTGCGCGGCACAGTTTCCGACATCACCTATCAGACCACCTTGTTGGTGACCTCTGACGGCTCCACTGTCTCCTTCCTCAACTCCGACCTGTTCCAGAAGAGTTTCACCAACCTATCCAAGAGTGTTTCCTACGAACTTGTCAAGATTGACGTGGGTGTGGCATACGGCACCGATATGCAGCGAGTGCGCGACATTCTTTTGGGAGCCATGAAGGAGCTGTGTACGCAGGACAGCAGTGGCCGTGACGTAGTAGATTCAAGCAAGGGCATCAGCGTGGTGTTTGGCGACTTTGGCGAGAGCGCAATGCAGGTCTCGGTGAAGCAATACGTCCTGTCGAACCAGAGTGGCAGCTATACCGACCGCGCCAAAGAGGTCATCTACAACGCCTTGAACGCCAACGGTATCACTATCCCATTCCCGCAAAGAGATATTCATGTGATTAACTAATTAGATGTAGGTTTTTTCGAGTAGGATTGTCGCGAAAATAATCATCCGCAAGATTTTTCCACAAACTTCTTGCATTTCCCGATTTTTCGCTATTTTTGCCATCGGATTTGGTGCGCCAAGTCCGGTTTATAGAAGCGTTATGCTTGACTTGTCAGCGAAAATGTAGGAGTTTTCAACGATACAAGAATTTAGGCATAGTGGTTCTGCGCGTTCAGCGTGGACTGCTTTATCTGCATTTTGTATCGGGTCTTTCCTACAACCTTCGCTGAGATGTGGAGCATATCAGTTCCACGCTTCTTTTGTGTCAACCAATTGGGGAAGAAAGGATTCTCCTGTGCTTTGGGGACTGAAAGTACAAATAATATACGATGAAAAAACTATTATTGTTGTCCTATGTGGTATTAATTGTATTAGCTTCTTCATGTACTAAAACTGGCAATGCGAATGCTTTTGTTGGACGTTATTCTGTTAGTACCATTGAAAATGTTACATGGGGCAATGATTCAGGAACTATAACGGATAATGGAAATATTGTTATTACAAAGGTCAATTCATCAAGAATTCAAGTATCTGGTTATTTTAATACGTTTGGTGAAGTGTCTGGAAATAATCTGTATTTAGAATCTTTAAATAGTGATGGGGGAAATTTAATCACTGTCTTTGATACTGGAACTTTAAATGGAAATGTTTTGGTTTTACCAAGTACAACAACTGGTCGTTTGCCGTATAACGGGGTGTATTATCCATATTATGCTTCCACACGAATGACATGCATAAAACAATAAAACAATTCTACTAACTGCAATTAGCAGATATATCTTACCTTTTGTTTGTTCAAAAATAGTCTTATTATTTTAAAGGTAAATGGGTTTTTGTAGTGGGGACTTCTAAAAATCAAGCAAAAGAAACCTCTACGGAGTATAACTTGTTGAATTATTATTGTATTTTGTTACTTAGTACATGACAATTTTTATAAGCAACAGAAAAAGTTCAAATTTGGCCGAATAATTTGGTGGAAAAACTTGTATAATGTCTTGAAAATCAGTAACTT
>ONKQ01000094.1 GCA_900318465.1 uncultured Bacteroidales bacterium | reverse complement strand
TTTACACCATTCAATTTCTTTCTGAGGATGAAAGTGAGTTTGAACAGTTCTACAACAAGTTCAAGGACGATGTGGAGTTCAACCCCGACTTGATGCGCATTGTCGGTTTCCTTGGTCGCATCGCTGATTTTGGAGCATTGGAACGCTATTTCCGACCTGAAGGAAAAATGAGCGACAATGTTGTTGCCCTACCAGTCGTCACCTCAAAACTGCGTTTGTATTGCTTGCGCCTTTCCGACAAGATTCTCATTCTTGGTAATGGGGGTGTGAAAAAGACCAGATCTTACGAGGAAGATGATGAATTGAGCGGCTATGTCATTACTTTGCAGAACTTTGACAAACTGATAAAAGAAGGTACGGAAAGTGGAACCATCATAGTGACAGAAAACAAAATAGTGACCGACAAGACCTTTGACCTATGAAATCGATGAACACTTCTTTTCAGCAAATGCTCTCGTCTGTGCCTGCAAACATACAGCAAGAGGTGGATTTGGAGATAGCCCTGTCAAATCGCATCAATGATTTGATGACTGAACGCGGATTGTCGAAACTGGAATTCGCAAATGCTTTGGGAAAACGCCCTAGCGAAGTCACCAAATGGCTAAGTGGGCAACACAACTTTACCATTCGTACCATTTCCCTGCTTTCCGCTTTCTTTGGAGAATCTTTAATTCATGTAGAATGAACTGCTAACTGAGAAAACAAAAATCCGCAACCCAAGTCTTTGCTTGAATTGCGGATTCCGATTCCCGCAAAGTAAAATCACCTGTACAACTCCGATTCATTCATGGGAATCTGCATCTATTTACCTATCATCTTCAAGAATCTTTTGTCATTCATCTGTTCATTGGTGATGTACTCGCCATCATAAAAAACCGCATAAGTAGTAATGGGAGTTGGTGCGTTTTGGGCATCTTCCTTGTTCTGAAGATGATAGGCTTTGAAAGCTATGCCGTGTTCCTTTGCCAAAGATTCGATGATGGGGACATACTTACCATTGAACGGACACTGGCTGGTATAGAATAGCACATATCCCTTTTCTTCAATGTGTGGATGTCTGGCACATTCCTTGAATGTAGGGGCATCTGTTCCTTTGGCAAAAGGCAGATACCAAAGTTGGATACCATTATCGGCTTCATCACATACCATAAATCCTTTATGTGCAAGGAACTTAGGGTCGGAAAGGAAAGGTTTTTTCTTGGCAGATGAAAGGATACACAAGCCTTTTTTCCCTTTCGCTTTGCTGTCTTGGATGCATTTTTCCAAAAGGTCGTTGGAATACCCGTGTCCCTTAAACGAACCGGAAACCCACAAACAGTCGATGTACATATAACCCTCAGCGGCAATAGGATTCCACGCATTTTCCGCAGGGATGTATTCAATAAAGCACTTTCCTCGTTCCACACTCTTCAAGAACACCAGTCCATCATTGAACCTATCCAAAAGCCACGACTTTTTTGATGACACTTGGACGTCATTATTGTTTGAAATGGCACAGCAGATATGCTCCTTATCCAAATTGTCTTTTGTAACTCTAATGTATTCCATAGTTGTAAAAATCCGATTCTTGATTGTTTGGTGCAAAGATATGAAGTTTTCAGATACCAAGGCAATTCGTACGGTCATCTTCTTGGATTTGAAGCGTAACAGATGTTTCTGAGAAAACAAAAAACCGCAACCCAAACTTCTGCCCGAATTGCGGATTTTTCATCGAACCTTGTTCAATTATTTCATAGTGTTGTATTGTTCGTCGCTGACATGCTACAGCCACTCGTTGCTGTTGCTGGGCTTGGCATTGGCGTGGTAGGTGAGGTGGTATTTACAAAAACCCTACACACGCACCTGATGTTTCGTTATCTTATAAAGTTCGTAAACGTCACCTCTTCCGCTTCGGGGAGGCCATTCTTTTCCTTCTCGGCGGCGATGGCGCGGATGAGGAAGGCCATGTTGCGGCCCAAGATGCGCATGATTTGCACGCCTTCTTCGTCTTTCATCACGTCTTCGGGCGTGTGACCGTGAACCATATTCCAATAGCGGCTGCTTGCGATGGGCATCTCGCTGATGGTGAAATACTTGTTGAGACGGTCGAAAGCTGCTGTGGTGCCGCCACGTCGTGCCGAGACGACGGCTGCGCCCACTTTCATCCGCTTGTCGAACGGTGTGCTGAAAAACAGACGGTCGAGCAGGTTGGTGAGCGTTCCATTGGGACCGGCGTAATATACTGGCGAGCCGACCACGAGGCCGTCGGCCTGCTCAAACTTGGGTGCCACTTCGTTCACCATATCGTTGAACACGCAATGCCCCAATTCGGCACATTTGCCGCAGGCGATGCAGCCTCGGATGTCCTTATTTCCAATGTGGACGATTTCGGTCTCTATGCCGTTCTTTTGTAGTTCTTCCGCCACAATGTTCAAGGCGGTGAAGGTGCAGCCGTTGGCGTGTGGGCTGCCGTTGATTAATAGGACTTTCATTTTCTTATGTATTATCTTTTTTATATTCCATAATCTCGACTTTGGGTTTTCGTGCAAACAATTTGGCAAGAAAGATGCATATAGCATAAATAATCGAAGGCAATAGTACAATCAAATCGAAGGTTATCAAATTATTGCTAATGTTTACTTGCGACAAATCAAGATTTATACCAACTAAATCAAAGATTAAAGGAGAATCACAACCTAATGGGAAAAGCCAAAACAATCTACCACCACGATTAATTGGCTCCAACCAAATGAGACCGTTTATCGACATTAGCACAAGAGGACAAAGCCAAATATACCAATTCCGCTTGGCCTTTTCGTAAACATAATGAGCGGCTATTCCGGGGATTACCATAGCGAAAATGCTTAAACAAATCATAAAACACGCCGTTTCTCCTTCTGGTAATTCAAGATTGACAAAGACATCGTTGTTGAGAATGTATGCTATTAGATAGCCCAAAAAGACGTATGCCAAATAGACAATCATAAATGCCCAAAAGAAGGGTAACTTTTTTCTGATGACATTGTGGCTTTTGTTTTTCTTGGTCATATTGAAAACCATTTGGTTTAATAACGGGTTAAGCGCTTTTTTTATTGTTTAGCAACAGAGTCGATTAAGGTGCCTTCACCCGAATTGCGGATAATAGATAAATACCACATTTATTCTTCTTTCGCATTAGGCACTGCAAAAATGACCGTCAACACGCCGATGGCACCGACGATTGGCACGATGATTCGTGCAACAGAACCTTTGGGAATGAATATGAATGTGGAAAGCAGCACCATCGCCACCATAATGCCACAGGCACCGGCTTTTTGCGCAAAGGTCATCCCGCCGCGACGACGATAACTGCGGATGTAAGTCCCTAACCACGAATGCAATAGCCATTCTTGCAAGCGTGGCGAGGAGCGGTAGAAAAGCCACGAAGCCAACAGCAGAAAAGGTGTGGTGGGCAATCCTGGCACAACCACTCCCAAAGCGCCAAGTCCCACACAAATCAGGCCTAAAACTATGTAAATGATACGTTTCATTCGATTGCCTTGGTCTATTTCAAAACAGGTTGAAAAAGTATGAAAACCCGCTATCCAAGCCTATACCTGGATAGCGGATCCCTTATTCAAATTGACTTGGGTCATGCCCAGACAAAATTCTCTTTTCCGGCACCGACTTCAAAATGGTATTTTGCGATGCCGAGGTCGAGTTTGGCATAGCCGATGATGGAAAATCGGGTTTGAGCCTCCACTTTGTTGCCGTCACGAAGCACAAACTTGAATTTCTGCTGGTTGACCGCTGTGGGGGCAAGTATGGCATCTTTCACACCTTTGCGGAACCACTCGGGCATCGGGCCGCTCACTTCAGCGAAGTCCTCAACGGGTTTCACCTTATGCTGCACGCCTTGGTTGGCGCCGTAGCCCAAAGCGATGACACAAAACAGTTTTTCGTCATCACGCACTTGGTAGGCGTCGGGTTGCTTGCTGAACATAAGTCCCACCCAGCATGTATTCAAGCCAAGCATTTGAGCGCGGATAACGACCTTCTCGCCGTAATAGCCAGCGTTGGTGTCGTCGCCTTTTTTGCCGACGACAGCGATATAGTTGCTGACGCCGCTGAATTTGCCGTATTTGGCAATGCCTCCCGCAAAGGCTTTCGGCTCATTGGTCACCAGTTGGATGTGTGTGCCGCCCTCTTGGTTGCACTCCTCGATGAGGGCTTTCAATTCTTCGATTTTCTCGGCTTCAATGGGTTTCTCAATGTATTGTCGCACTGAATGACGTGCAACAATGGCTTCTTTTTCAGTCATATAAGTACTTCTTCTTATTCATATAATATAATAGTTCTTGAATTGCTTCCTCCATCATGTCGGGCGTCACCATAGGCTCGAAGCGGAGGATGGTCTTGCCGTCTTTGGAGACCAAAAACTTGCCGAAATTCCAGCGGATGGCATCGCCTTGGTCGAAGCCAGTGCCGGTTTGTTGGTGAATCTGGTCGAGTCGTGCGGCAAACTCCTCGGCACCCTCGGGATAGCCCTTGAAAGGTGCTTGTTCCTTCAAATAAGTGTAAAGAGGACTCTCCGCCTCGCCATTGACGTCAATCTTGTCGAACAGCGGGAAGGTGACATTGTAGTTCAGCGAGCAGAAACTCTGGATCTCCTCATTGGTGCCAGGCTCTTGTCCCAAGAATTGGTTGCAGGGGAAGCCCAAGATCTCCAAGCCTTGGTCCTTGTACTTCTGATAAAGGGCCTCAAGACCTTGGTACTGCGGGGTCAAGCCGCATTTGCTGGCCACATTGACGATGAGCAGCACCTTGCCTTTGTAGTTGGCCAACGACACGTCGCTTCCGTCAATGTCCTTGACCGTAATGTCATAAATGCCGCTGGTCTGTTCGACCACAGGCTCAGGTTCAGCCGCAACTTGGGCGGTCTTGTTGTTCTGGTTGTTGCAGCTCGTGGCCATCATCAGTGCCACTGCTGCGAGAAAGAGTGTTTTTTTCATTTTGAATAGGATTTAGTTTCATTTGTTCTCATTATGTATGGGCGAGAAAGGACATTTCTTTCCGATACATTGGTTGTTGATTTGGCTGCGCGAGCATTTCACTTCGGGTTTCTCCATCTCCACACCGAGGTGTTCCTTCACGAAATCCACTGCCGTGAGTATCGACAGATAGGAATCACGCTTACAACAACGTGGGCCACCATTCAAAGCCACTTGTTCCAGCGCCCGCGCCGTCATCAGGTTACAGAGTTGCCAAGTCCTGGTGGAGAGTGGCGTGTTGCGTGTGACTACCGACATAAAGATACCCGTGCTGATGGCAGCACCACAGGCACCCATATAACCGCATGCACCCCCAGGCACTTGTCTTCCCCGACTCATCACTTCCAAGAGGCCCGAAGGCAGGTCTATCTTCATGGTGTCGGCTGGCACGGCGTTGTTGTAGGCTGTCAGCAAGGCGGCTCCTACCAGCACATGGTGCTCTGGACCGTGCATGTGGCAGAACGGTTGCGACATCATTTTCTCCAAAATAGCGATAGGGTCTTTGGAGGTCTCTTCCAAACACAAGGCGATGATGGAATCCATGCCGGCGGTATGGCAGTTGGAGCAAACGTAATGTCCCTTGACACAACGGGTCTTGCTGGGCTCTTTTTTATGGCATACTGCGCACTCCATCAGCGTGTCCTTTTCAAGGTATTCCAATGGCGCACCACAAATCAAACATTCTTCATTACTCATAACGGTTGTTTCTTTATTAGGTTCGTTTTCCGTACAAGCCGCGAGGATGAAACCCAAAACGGCTGCCACGGTGATCATTGCCTTTTTCATTTGAATTGAATTTGCTGCAAAAGTACTATTTTTGCAGAAATTTCAAATAGATTAGAATATGAATCAAAGAATAGCCATCCCCTCCAGCGAGGGTACACTGTGGCAGCACTTCGGAAAGGCTCCACAAGTCACCATTTTCGATGTCGAAGACGGAAAGATCGTCGATTCAAAGGTGCTGCAAGCACCCGAGCATGAGCACGGCGCGATGCCGTTTGCTCAACCAATTGGGCATTCACATTTACGCTGGTGCCCCCGAGCTTCCTGTGGAGCATGTGATGGCGATGTTCCTCAACGGCACCATCGTTTATGGTGACCCCAGCTGCCACCATCATTGCGAGGGGCATCACCATTAAAAAAGCCGCAGCTCAATAGCCACGGCTTGATGGTAAAAAATAGCTTGTTTTTCTCTTCTCTACCAAATGGCAGCTCTTTCTTCAGGAGCAATATACATTTTGCTTCCTTCATGGATGTCGAAGGCCTCATAGAAATGCGGCATCGATCCAAGGGCACGGTTGGCACGGGCTTCGTGCGGCGAGTGCAGGTCTTCCTTCATCTGGAGTTCAAGGGCCTCGTCACGGATATTGCAGCGCCATACAGTAGCGTAGCTGATAAAGAAACGCTGGGCAGGCGAGAAGCCGTCAATGCGCTTCCCCGCTTTGGCCTCGTCGGTCATCTGGTAAGCATCCCAAGCAACATTGAGGCCACCAAGATCGGCAATGTTCTCATCAAGTGTAAGCACTCCGTTGATGTGATGGCCATGGAGTTCAAACTCGTCAAACAGTTTCACGAATTGTTTCGTGCGTTCGGCAAACCTGGTATCGTCTTCCTCTGTCCACCAGTTGTTGAGGTTGCCTTTCTCGTCGTACATACGTCCTGCGTTGTCAAACCCGTGGGTCATTTCATGGGCGATGGCCTGTCCGATAGCTCCGTAGTTGACGGCATCGTCGGCATCCATATTGAAGAAAGGAGGTTGAAGGACAGCTGCTGTGAGCGTGATTTGGTTCTTGTCGGGTCTGTAATTGCCGTTGACAGTTTGGGGAGACAAATCCCATTCGTCCTTGTCAACAAACTTGCCTATCTTGGCCATGTCTCTCGCATTCTCGAAGCGGATGGCATGGCGCACGTTTTGGAAATAGGAAGCTGACGAGATTTCAAGCTTGCTATAGTCCAACCATTTGTCGGGATAGCCAATCTTCATGTTGATGCATTCAAGCTTATGGAGAGCTCTGGCTTTTGTCTCGTCGCTCATCCAGTCGAGGCGTTTGATGCGCTCGCCAAAAGCCATGCGCAAGTTTTCGACAAGGTTCTGCACATGCTCCTTGGCCTCAGCAGAGCAATATTTCTCCACATAGAGTTGGCCGATAGCCATCTCCAAATAATTGGATGTCTTGTTGAGCACACGCATCCAACGGGGCTTTTGCGCCTCTTGGCCATAAAGGAATCCGTTGAAGAAGTTGAAATCTTCGGTGACAAGGTCGTCGCTGAGCAAGGGGGCGCTGTTGGTGATGACCTTCCAGCGCAGGTAGTCCTTGATGGTGCCGAGGTCAGCGCTTTGGATGGTATTGTCCAAAGCGATGAAGAAGTCGGGTGAGGCCACATTGAGGCTGTCGAAGGCCGGTGCCCCTATGGCGGCGAAGTAATTGTCCCAGTTGAAGTTGGGAATAGAGGCTTGAAAATCCACAAGGCTCTTGAAATGATAGAGGTTTTGAGGATCAAGCATTTCCTCCATGGGCATGGAGATTTTGGCTAGCTCTGTCTCCATGGCAAGAACATTTTTGGCTTTCTGCGTTGCAAGGATTGAATCGGTGCCGGTAAGTCGGAACATGTTGGCGATATGCTCAACATAATAGTCACATATCACCTGTGTCTCTTCTTCGAGATACAAATCGCGGACAGGGAGGCTGAGGCCGTCTTGGAAGGCCACCATAATGTACCTGTCGGCATTCTTCCAATCGACGATGCAACCAGTCGTGAAGAAGGGTTTATATCCCTCATCGTGGAGTTGGCCTATGATCTCTGCAAGTTGCGACTTGTCACTTACTTGGTCAATCTTTTCGAAACAGGGAAGCAACTCGCTGTAGCCACGATCGTTGATGGCCACGGAGTCCATGCCTGTGTTGTAGAAATCGCGAATCTTTTGGGCAACACTGCCTTGTTCGGCTTTACTATTATGAATCGCTTCGTCAATAATCTCTTTGATTTGCAGCTTGGTGCGGTCACTAACCTCCGTGAAGGCATCGTAGTATGGATTCTCTTCAGGAATCGGGTTGTTTTTCAGCCAGTTGTTGTTGCAATAGTGATAGAAGTCGTCCGCGGGATTGATGGTGGTGTCCATGTTGCTCAGCTCGATGGCTGGAACAACTTCTCTCTCGGGTTGAGGCGTTTCTGCTGTCTTCTGTGCGCAGCCTGCTGCCATGATGCATGATACCAGAATGGCGATTGCGTTTGCTTTTTTCATATTGATAGAGGTTTTGTTTTTCAATACTATTAATACGGAATTGATTCGAAAAAGTTACAGTTTTTATAAAACATCTTTTCAGCTACAAAAGTACAAAAAATTCCGCAACCCAAGCCTATGCCTGGATTGCGGATTTTTCATTGAACCTTGTCCGATTATTTCAATGTGTCGTACTGTTCGTCGCTGACAGGCTCCAGCCACTCGTTGCTGTTGCCGGGTTGGGCATTGGCATGGTAGGTAAGGTGCTGCATCCAACTGTCTTTGGCGGCGCCATGCCAGTGCTTCACGCCCTCGGGAACGGCGATGACGGTGCCAGGGACCAACGGAATGGCTTCCCCACCCCACTCCTGATACCAACCGCGACCGCTCACGCAAATCAACATCTGCACGGCACCGTGGTGAACGTGCCAGTTGTTGCGGCAGCCGGGTTCGAAACTGACGTTGCAGAGCCCGCTTGCAGGGTCGAGGACGGCGAGGTAGCTGTTGCCTATGAAATACTGGGCGTATGCCGTATTAGGTTCGCCGATAGGCCAGGGTGACTGAGCACACACCACATCGTTCTTGCCGTCAATAGCGGCAGCGATGGCAGCCTCGCAACGCAAAGCCTCTGCCTGCAATCCTGCAGATTTCAATGCCACTGGGATACTACGCAACTGCTCCTCCGTGACACCCATGTTCAAGGCACCACGCACATGGGCCTGCAACTGCGGCATCACGTTCTCCAAACCGCTCAAAGCACTCACGGTGATGAGTTCGCGGTCGGCGTGAATGAGGTTGTCGCGGGCGAAGATGTCGCCGAAGAGATGCGCTTTCAGATAGTAGTCCTCGGCAGGACAAAACGCATAGTTAAAAGGTTGTCCAGAAAGTTTGGTTTGTACTTCCGTACCTTGTGCCAAA
>ONKQ01000054.1 GCA_900318465.1 uncultured Bacteroidales bacterium | reverse complement strand
ACCAATATCAACGACGTCAAAGAACAACTTGACCCCCTAATACCGGGGCTATTTGACTAATATTTAACCGTCCCAATTTTAACGGGACACTAATGATTTAAGATTTAAGATTCAAGATTCAACTACAGATTGCACTGATTTTACGGAGTGGATACCGAAGTAATTATGCTGCCTCGCAGCGGACGGATACGGATATCCGTTTAATCCGTTTAATCCGTAGTTCCGATACAAAAAAATCCAAGACAAAGCCCATTGGCCCTGCCTTGGATAGAGGATATGCAAAAGTTTGGAAAGGAGATTTAGCCCCCCCCCAATTGCTTGATAATCAATGTTTTACATAGTAATTCCACTGGTTTTCTGTTTGAGGCTGCAAAATTACGGAAAAATCTTTTTCCTATTTCATTTTTACACGAATTTCCAAGAATATATCAAGAATTTCAATTTATGGAAAATTAACTCCGTTGAATCTGCGATTTCGTGATTCAATTCAATGGCAATTCGTGTTTTTCCTTTCTTTTTTCCATCTTTCCCCAAGAAATGTTTATTTTTGCAGTCGGATTCCAACTTTAGAACGATATGACCAAATATCCCATCGGCATACAAAACTTCCAGAGTCTGCGCGAGGACGGCTACGCTTATGTCGACAAGACAGGCTTTGTGTATGAATTGGCCCAAAACGGCAAATACTATTTCCTCAGCCGCCCAAGGCGTTTCGGGAAGAGCCTGCTGATCTCCACCATCGAGGCTTATTTCCAAGGAAAAAAAGAACTCTTCAAAGGCTTGGCACTGGAGCAGTTAGAAAAGAATTGGACAGTGCATCCCGTTTTGCATTTGGACCTGAACACTGGCAAATACACAGAACCAGAAGCATTGGTCTCCTCCATCGGCTGGCATTTTTCTCTTTGGGAGAAAGAGTTTGGACTTCCCGAAAACACTTCTCCTCTAAATGAAAGGTTCAAAAACATCATTCTAAAAGCCTACCAACAAACAGGCCAGAAAGTGGTTATCTTGGTGGACGAATACGACAAACCACTCTTGGAAGCCATTGGAAACGAAGCACTCCAAAACGACTATCGGAAAACCTTGAAATCGGTTTACGGTGTCGCCAAGACAATGGACGGATACATCCAAATGGCCTTCTTTACAGGTGTGACCAAGTTCTCCAAAGTCAGCGTCTTCAGTGACTTGAACAACCTGAAAGATATTTCGCTAAGCGCGCAATATGCTGAGATTTGTGGCATTACTGAAAAGGAAATCAGAGAGAACTTTGATGAAAATGTGGTACAAATGGCTAAGGCTAACCAATTGACTAAAGACGAGTGTTATGCCAAACTTAAAGATAATTACGACGGGTATCATTTCAGTAAGAAATCCGTTGGAATGTATAATCCTTTCAGCCTAATCAACGCCCTTTGCGACAAAGATTTCAACGACTATTGGTTCGAGACCGGCACTCCAACTTTCCTCGTCGAGACTCTGAAACGCAACCATTACGATCTGGAGAACATGACCCGAGAGGAAGTCACCTCCGATCTCTTGGGCAGCCTCGATGCCATTGACACCAATCCCTTGCCGCTGCTTTATCAAAGTGGTTATCTAACCATTAAAGACTACAACCCTCGCTTTGACTCTTATGTATTAGGCTTCCCTAACGGCGAAGTGGAACGAGGGTTCACGCGGTTCTTGTTCAGATATTATGCGCCCATTCGTGCCGACCAATCCGTTTCGTTCATCAATAATTTCACTCGAGAAGTGGAAAACGGCCAGCCCGAAAAGTTCATGTCGCGCCTCGAAGCCATGTTCGCCAATCAGGACTATCAAATTGTTGGCGATACAGAATTGTATTTCCACAATGTCACCAGCCTTGTTTTCAAGCTGTTGGGCTTCTATACTGACGTAGAACGCCACACCACCGACGGACGCATGGATATGCTCGTTCAAACCAAAGATTATATTTATATCTTTGAGTTTAAGATTGACAAGTCGGCTGATGAGGCTTTGAAGCAGATTGAGGAAAAGCAATACGCCAAGCCATTTGAAACGGACTTGCGCAAACTTTATAAAATAGGTGTTAATTTCTCCAGCACGACCCGAAGGATAGAAAGTTGGAAAGTAGTTTAATTATGGGAATCAGAAAATTCATAGGAAAAGCAGGTCTCAAATTGGGCGGCTGGAAAGTCGTCAACGAAGCCCCTAAAGACCTTGGCAACGCGGTTTGCATCGTTGCGCCGCACACGGCCATCGAGGATTTCTTCGTCGGGTTGGCCTTCTATTGGTCTTACGGCATCAAGTTCAAGGTGATGATAAAGAAGGAGTTCTTTGTTCCCGTCGTCGGCTGGCTCTTGAAGAAAGTCGGCGGAATCCCCGTCAACCGAGGGCACCAAAACCACCTCGTGGAACAGATGGTCGACATGTTCAGCCAAAACAAGGACACGCACCTCATCATTTGTCCTGAAGGCACTCGAAAGGCTGTAAAGCATTGGAAAAAAGGATTCTATGTCATTGCTGAAGGTGCCCATGTACCCGTCATCCTCGGCTTCATCGACTACAAGAAAAGATATTGCGGAATCGAACGAATCTTCTATCCCACAGGCGATTACGAAAAAGACTTGGCCGAGATTTGGGACTATTACAAAGACATCAAAGCCAAGCACCCCGAAGGCTTCAACCTTGACGAGCAATACCGAAACCCACAAGCATGATTGACCTGACCACAAAAATCCACGACAAATTCACCTTGGAAATTAAGGTGGGATTCAACACCGAAGCGACGGAAAAACCGATGAAACACAGCGACTTCGTGATGAACACATGGATTTTTGTGCCCAACAGTCTCGACATCAATGCGGCCAAGTACAGTAAAGATAACTTCTACCGCGACCTGAAATCGGATGTGCGCCTCATCACGCCGAATTATCCTCTTCATGATTTGGCTAATGACGAGCATCTCCTTCCCAACCAGTCACTTACCGATGAATTCAACAGGATTTTCGATACGCCCGAAAATACCGCCAATCTTGTCCATTCGCTTAAGATGTACTGCGCCATCGCCAAAAGTGCCTTTCGAAACGCTGCCCGAAAAGCCAAAAAACGTGAGACGCAACAACAACGCTACGAGGCTTGCCAAACCTACTTGGATGATGTGACTCAGGTGCTGAACCGATTCCGAAACCTCTACAAAAAGCTCAAAGACAGCGGGATAAAAGGCAAAATCGTTCAGGATTTCGCATACGCGGATGAATTTTTGGGCAACATCTTCGCCGAATACACTTACCGCCTTCGCGATTATCTACGCCTCTCGTTTCCAGAAGATTACAAAATCTTTGAAACCCGTTTCAAAACAATACTCTTAGGCGAAAGAGCCTACAAGGAGCAGCAAGGCTATATCATTTTCCATCCCAACGACCCAAATGGCAACGAGGACTTCGTTTTCCGCGCCAGTCTGCTGAAAAAGTTCGCCGAAAGCGACCTTTACTTGAGTTCCAACAAGCGTAAAAACACCTTTTTGGTCGAACAAATCCTTTACAGCTTCGCCGCCGGAGCCGCTATGGTGGTGGCTACTTTGTCGTCGTTCTTCTTCCAACAGAAATACGGCAACTTCACGCTACCGTTCCTTATCGCACTGGTTATCAGCTATATGTTTAAGGATCGTTTGAAAGATTGGTTACGCCTTATCTTCGCCAAGCGCGTCAGCAGCAAAGTTTTTGATACACGCACCAACTTCAGCATCAAGGGACGACACATCGGCTGGAGCAAGGACAGCTTCGACTTCATCGACAGCAACGAGGTGTTGCCTGAAGTGATGCGCCTTCGCAACCGTCTGCCCCTCTTCGATGAGGTGAGCGGCAAAGATGAAAAAGTACTGCTGTTTCGCAAGAAAGTTGAGGTTTGGCGCGGCGAGTTGGCCAAAGCCAGTCCGTTTCCAATGAGAGGCATCAACGACATCCTGCGCTACAACATCACCGAGTTTGTCCGCAAGATGGACAACCCCGACTTTCCGCTTGCCGGCACTTGGGAACAAGACGGCTACGTGCCTATCGTGGGCAGGAAGATTTACCGCCTGCATTTCATCATCCAATGCGTTTACGAAGGCAAAACGGAATACAAGCGCGTGATGGTAAAGTGCGACAAAAACGGAATCGTCAGTGTGGAAGAAACCAGTTAAGCCTGTTGCAAACGTGCCAAAAGTACGTCGCGGAAGCTGGAACCGACAGGAATCTTGTTGCCTGCCACCGTCACATCGCTCTTGTCCAAATCTTGTATGTGCTTGAACGACACAATGTAAGACTTATGCACACGGACAAATTTGTCTTCAGGCAGCACCTCCTCCAAATCCTTTAATGCAAAAAGTGCCGTGATGCGTCGTTGCGTGGTGTGGAACGTCACATACTCATGTTGCCCCTCAATGAAAAGCAAGTCGTCGTAATTGATCTTATAGAGCTTGTAATCAGCCTTCACTGTGATGAAATCGGAAGAGCGGCTGACGGTATCGGCCTTGCGTGTCTGCCCTTCAGCCTTGGGATGCACGTTGCCAATAGCCTTGTTGATGGCCTGGATGAAACGCGGAAAATCGAAAGGCTTGAGCAGATAGTCGGTCACAGCAAGATTGAACGCATCAACGGCATACTCCGAATAGGCCGTAGTGAAAATGACGGCTGGTTTCTTCTCTAAGCTCTTCACCAACTCAAGGCCCGTCAAATCAGGCATTTGTATATCCAAAAGCATGATGTCTACCACGTCTTCTTTCAAAACGTTCATGGCTTCAAAGGCATTGGAGCATGTCGCCACAAGTTGGAGACTATCCACTTTCGAGACATAGTCCTGCAACAGTTTTTGGGCCAAATACTCATCGTCCACAATCATCACATTATACTTCTCTTTCATAGTGCTATTCTGACTTTATATGTTTTATCATCTTGTTGAATTTCAAAAATATAATCCTCTCCATAGTGCAGAAACAGACGTTGTTGCACGTTCTTTTGCCCGATGCCCGACTTCTTCTCGCCCATCCCGTTGATGGCCGTCGGCAGGGTGCTTTTCGCGATGCTGTTTTCCGCCTCAAAGCAAAACTCATTTCCCGATTGCCTGATATTGATATGCACAAAGCCCTCAGGATGAGTCTCCAAACGACTGTATTTGAAGCAGTTTTCGATAACCGGCTGCAAAATCATCGGGGCAATCAAGAAATCCTCCTTCTCCACTTCCTTTTTCACATACACGTCGCGACGACCGGCCATGCGCATCATCTGAAAATCAATGAAATTCTTGATATAATTGATTTCCTTGCTCAGCGGAATCAGCTCAGCCTGACAATCCACAAGCACGTAACGAAGCATTTCACTAAGTTTCAGAACACCGTCAGCAGCATTTTCATCGTGGGTATAAACCATTGAGTATATGTTGTTTAAGGCATTGAAAAGGAAATGCGGGTTAATCTGCGACTTGAGATAACGCAACTCCATGTCCAACTTTTCGCTCTTCAACTGGTCGGCAATGATTTTCTCCTCATTCTCCTTGCGTTGGTAATAGAAAATCAGCACGATAGCGTATGTGGAGATGAACCAAATCAAGCGCACCATGAACGTAAGAAAGATGAAGGGAAAAAACTCCATCTCTTCGAAAGGCCTCTTCACGATCCAATGCAAAAGGCACAAATCGATGGCCGTGGATGCCGCTGCCCAAACCGCCAAAGTCAAGATGGTGAGCAAGATGAAAATGACTACGCGATTTTTATCTTTCAACAACTTGTAAATCAACACCTTGTTGGTAAAAAACACCAACAGGACGACCATAATCAAGAAACACAACGAACTGACCGCCCTGAAGACATAGTTGCTGCTGGGATTCACCATGAAGTAGACGATATACAGCAACAGCCACACGGCGCCGCTCTTATAGAGGCGCTCAAGCAGGTCGAGGTTGGAGGTCGGCAGTTGAGGCAATGTTGGCAAGTTGCGTTTCTTCATCGCGCAAAAATTTGTGCAAAAATAAGATGAAAAACCGTTCCCATCCTCACAAATGATGATTTTTCCTCCCAGAAAGTATTATTAATAAGGAGAAAAACTTTGGGAAAGTCGCTGTATCTTTGCAAATTCAAAATAGTATACCAATGATAACACTTGATAAACTCGAAATTGGACATTCCGCTCGCATCAAAACCGTAGGCGGAGAAGGCCAACGACGCCAGCATTTTTTGGACATGGGCGTGATTCCCGAAGCCATCATCAAGCTCGTGAAATTCGCCCCTATGGGCGACCCGATGGAGGTGATGATTCACGGCTACTCGCTCACTTTGCGCATTGCCGATGCCAAATTGATTACGGTGGAGCCTTGCGCTGAAGAGATGAAAACCAGCACTTTAGACCCCAATAAATTATACGACACTGCCCTGCACGACCACAACGCCCACCCAGGCCTTGGCGAAGCGGGAATATACCACGACAAGAGCCAAGAAAAACCGCTGCCCAAAGGTGTCAAACTGACTTTTGCCCTCGCCGGACAGCAAAATTGTGGCAAAACCACCCTCTTCAACCAACTGACGGGCGCGAACCAACATGTGGGCAACTTCCCAGGCGTCACCGTCGACCGCAAGGACGGCACCATTAAGGGGCATCCTGAGACCTCCGTCACCGATTTGCCGGGCATCTATTCGCTGTCGCCATACACCTCAGAGGAAATCGTTTCGCGCGAGTTCATCATGAAAGACAAGCCCAAAGGCATCATCAACATTGTGGACGCCAACAACATAGAGCGCAACCTCTACCTGACCATGCAGCTCATGGAATTGGGACAACCTATGGTATTGGCACTCAATATGATGGACGAGGTGCGCAACAATGGTGGCAGCATCCTCGTGAACGAGATGGAACGCATTCTCGGTATGCCTGTGGTACCCATCTCGGCCTCCAAAAACGAAGGCGTCTCAGAGTTAGTCGACCACGCCCTGCACATTGCAAAGTACCAGGAAGCCCCTATGCGTCAGGACTTTTGCGACAAGGACGACCACGGCGGTGCCGTACACCGTTGCCTCCACAGCATCATGCACCTCATTGAAGACCACGCCCAACGCGCCGATATCCCCTTGCGATTTGCCGCATCGAAGCTCGTTGAGGGCGACTCGATTGTGCTTGAAGCCTTGCAACTCTCTCAGAATGAAAAAGAAACCTTGGAGCATCTCATTGTACAGATGGAAGAGGAACGCGGCCTCGACCGTGCTGCTGCCATGGCCGACATGCGTTTCACCTTCATCAAACGCCTCTGCGAACAAACCGTGGTGAAACCCAAGGAAAGCAAAGAATACCGCCGCAGCCGCAGCATCGACAAAGTCCTCACTGGCAAATGGACTGCCATCCCCATCTTTATCCTCGTCATGGTGAGCATCATCTATCTTTCCATCGATTTGCTCGGTGCCCCGCTACAAAACTGGCTCGACGAAGGCATCACCTGGCTTGCCGACGTATGTGGCAATGCCCTCGCCCATTGGAACGTCAGTCCTGCTGTGCAGTCGCTTGTCGTCGACGGCATTTTTGGCGGCGTTGGCAGCGTCCTAAGTTTCGTGCCTATCATCATCCTGCTGTTTTTCTTCCTCAGTCTTTTGGAAGACAGCGGCTACATGGCGCGTGTGGCTTTCGTCAGCGACAGTTTCTTGCGCAAGCTCGGTTTGACCGGACATAGCATCGTGCCCATGCTCATCGGTTTCGGTTGCACTGTGCCCGCAGTGATGGCCACTCGCACCCTCCATTCCACCCACGACCGTTGGCGCACCATCCTGCTCACGCCTTTCATGAGTTGTTCGGCCAAAATCCCGATCTACGGCTTTTTCACAGCCGTGTTCTTTCCTGGTCATGGCGGATTGGTGCTGATTTGCCTCTATCTGTTAGGCATCACCGTCGGCATCGTCACTGCGCTGTTTACCAAATGGTTCGGCGACAAAGGCGATGTGGCACCTTTCGTGATGGAGCTGCCCAACTACCGTATGCCGAGCGCGAAAAACGTCGCCCACCTGTTGTGGGACAAGACCAAAGACTTCGTGCAACGGGCCTTCACGGTCATCTTCTTGGCCACTTTGGTCATTTGGTTTCTGCAAACATTTGATTTCCAATTCAATATGGTCGAAAACGGCGAAGGTAGCATGTTGGCGAGCGTGGCTGGCTGGATTGCGCCCATCTTCAGTCCCTTGGGGTTGGGCAATTGGCAAGTCGTCACCGCATTAATCAGCGGCTTCATGGCCAAGGAAAGCGTTGTCGCCACCCTTGAGGTTTTGGATGCCATTCCACTATTTACCACAGTGACAAGCATTTCCATGTTGGTATTCTGTCTGCTTTACACACCGTGCGTGGCCGCAATTGCCTCCATCCGCCGCGAATTAGGCACTAAGTGGATGCTGTTCATCATCGCCTTCCAGTGCGTCGTCGCATGGGTCTGCGCCTGGTTCGCCTACCTCATCGCCAACGCCGTCATCGCATGAACTTAGCCACCATCATAGTATTGCTGATTGTCCTTGGAATGGTCGTGTTGGCCATTTATGGGCTGCATAGCGGCAAGGGGAAGTGCTCTTGTGACAGCAGCAAGAAATCAGTCCATTGCAGCGATTGCAGCTCATGTTCAGCAAATTGTCCTTTGAAGAGACGGTGACAAACAAATGTCATCCATTACCAACACTTTTTCATTTTTTCTGTTTATTTTTGCGGCTTGTACTAATATCATTCGCCATGAAAGAAGCCTTCCTTACCTTATTATTAATAGCCGCCAGCATTTTTGCAACGGCGCAAAGCATCACGCACACCTATCATTTTAGCCAGCCAATGGTTCAGCAAATAGGTGACTATCAAACACTTTCTTTTGAGAATTGTGTTTCAAACGGCACTGTCGGAGAGCCAACTTTGCCTTGGCAAAGCGTCAGCCTGATGCTGCCGCAAAACACTGAGGCCACCGCTATCCATGTGACTCTGAGCGATTTTAGGGAGTTGGAAGGCCAATACAACCTCATGCCCTTACAGCGGACACGTCCCATCTCAGACGACAGTCCCGCTGTTTTTGAGAAAAACGAGGCTTTGTATCGCTCCAACGAGACTTATCCCAACAAGGAGTTTAACAGCGTCAACACGCAGATTCTCAATGGCGTATCCTTTGCCTTTGGTGGTTTTACACCAGTCAAATACAAACCAGCCTCGGGTCAGGTCAGTTATGCACAAACCGCTACCATTACTGTGGAATACCAAGCCTCTCGCACCGAAAACAATAGAAAACTTTGGTTGCGTCCCAAGACGAAAAACACCCTCTTGCGCCTCGCGCAAAACGCTGATATGATGGATAGTTACGCTCGCCGCGATGGTGCCTTGCCGCAATACGAAATCCTCATTATCGCGACGCAAACCTATGCTAACAGTTTCGAGAACTACATTGCCCTTTGTGCGAGTCAAGGGTTGCGCGTCCGTGTGGCCACCATACAAGACATTTACGCCACCATGCAAGGGCGCGACAACCCTGAGAAAATCCGCAACTACATCATCCAAGAATACGAAAACAATGGCATTTCGATGGTGAACCTTGCCGGCGATGTCAACGTGATTCCGCACCGCAATCTATGGTGCTACGCCCAACCAGGCTATGAGGACCAAGTGCCTTCCGACTCCTATTATGCCTGTCTTGATGGTTCTTTGAACAATGACGGCGACAACCGATGGGGCGAAATCGGCGAGGACGACCTGCTGCCCGAATTGTCCGTTTCCCGTCTGCCTTTCAACAATGCCGCCGAACTTGAAACTATCCTTTCAAAGAGCTTCAGCTACCAGACTTCACCCATTTTGGGCGAGTTCCGCAAACCCATCATGGCGGGTGAACATCTCGGCGACGGCGTGTATGCCAGTGCCGACCTTGAGCGTCTTATCGGTGAGGTCAATTTCAACGGATACATAACCCACGGCTATCCCGAAAACTATGACTTCGTGCGCGTTTACGAGACACCTACGCATTGGTGGAACCCTGACGAATTAGCCGCTGCCATCAACGACGGCTGCCAATATGTGAACCATTTCGGCCATGCCAACACGAGTACGGTTGCGGGCTGGTACATTTGGGACATCACGCCGCAACTGTTTGCAGGCTCCAACGGCATCGACCATAACTTCTTCATCTTCAAGAGCCAAGGCTGTATCTGCGGTGACTTTGCCGACGACTGCATTTTGGAGCGCATGGTCGTGAACGAGACTGGTGCTGTGGCCGCCATCGGCAACTCACGCTATGGCTGGTACAACCAATCGGGCGACGGCCCCTCGGCACATTACCACCGCGAGCTCATCGATGCCTACTGCCACGATCGCATCGCGAGGTTGGGAGACGCCTTGAAAGAGAGCAAGATACAAACTGCGCCTTTCATCACGATGGATGGCGAGATCGGTGTGTTGCGCTGGAGCTTCTATGCCCTCAATGCCTTGGGTGATGTGGCCCTAAGTGCTTGGTTCGACGAGCCTTTCACGCCCGAAATCGAGTGCGCCACCACCCTGCCCGTAGGCACGAACAGAATCCCAGTCACCGTCACCAATGGGAGAAACAACGGCGCATACAATTTCGAATGCCGCTTGTTCAAAGGCGAGGAACTGATTGCCTTGGCCAATACGGATGAGAACGGCGAAGCCGAACTGCGTTTCGATGCCGTCAACAACAACGAGGCGCTTGACCTTTACATCACTGGCATGAATGGCTGGCCGCAGCACCTCGAACTTGTCTTCGACGACACCAACTGTGCCCATGTGCTCTTTGACAGTTACAGCCTCAACGACCCCGACGGTCAGGTGGATTTCAACGAAAGCCAAACGCTCAACATGACTTTCCGCAACGTGGGCAACCTCGCCGCCAATAACGTGACTGCTTCCTTGAGTTGCGATGCGTCTTACGTTACCGTCACGCAAGGCACGGCCACGGTTGGAAACGTTAGCTCATACAACTCCGTGAGCCTTGACAACGCCTTTGCCTTCACCGTCAGCGACGACGTTCCCGACCAAACTGTGGTCACCTTCACCTTGACCTGCACCGATGGCAGCAAGACTTGGGAGAGCCAATTCGACATAACCCTCAACGCTCCTGACTTCGGCCCCATTACCACCGTTTTGGAAGAAGTGGCGGGCAACGGCAACGGCCATGCCGACACTGGCGAGACTATCACGTTACACTTCACGGGAAAAAACATAGGCCACAGCCTTGCGCCTATCACTGGTTTTGGCGTGTTTTGCTCTGCCCCCGAAATCGTTTTCGAGCAGAATTACTTTAGTGTAGGCGATTTGGCCGTCGACGACACATTCAGCATCGACTTCACTTTCAGCATCGTGGGCACCAGTCGTGATGCAACGGCCTACGAACTCATTTTGGCCACCTACTCAGGGAATTACATCGTCTATGACTCATATTTCGTCAATGTGGACAGCGAAATGGAAGACTTCGAGACGGGCGATTTCAGTAAATACGACTGGCAGTTTGAGGGCGAAGGCGGCTGGGAGATTGTCTCTTACGGTGCCATCGGAGGCTCTTATTGCGCCCACACCACGCCGATGGGCCACAGTAGCCAGGCCGTGATGAGCCTCGACTACGACTTCGTTTGCGACAACGAAATCAGCTTCTTTGTGAGAACTTCCACCGAGACTGGTTACGACTTCTTGGAGTTTTATGTCGATGGCGATCGCATGGGACGCTGGTCGGGCGAAACCGGCTGGACTTGTGTCAGTTACATGATTCCAATGGGCAGCCACCATCTCTCCTGGATTTACGATAAAGATGGCGGTGCCGTGGGCGGTGATGACTGCGTTTGGGTAGACGACATTGTGCTGCCGCCAATGGAGATTGTGCTTGACCTGAACGAAACCACCGACAGCAAAACCGTCCTCTATCCCAACCCCACTCATGGCGACTTCACCATGGAATTGCGCCAAACCTCACAAGTCAGCGTGTTCAATCTGATGGGGCAGAACATCCTCAGCCTCAACGAAGTAAACGGCTTGCAACAGCTTCATTTGAACGAAGTGGGCGTTTATTTCGTTAGGATTAGCAATGGAAATGGTGTTGAAGTGAAGAAAGTAGTGGTAGAATAATCTTGTATTAGTTCATTCAATGATTTGGAAAGTCATTCCAATGTCCCAGCCTTCTTTGGTTCTTGTGGCATAATACCCAGAATCCCAAGAGCTACCTTTTGTCGAACTCATCGAAAACACAAAAGTGTCGTCCAAATGATCCGTCTTGAATAATGGCGTTATCCGATAACCATTCAAATCATCGGAATAATAGTGCGGTTCGCTTTCGTATTCTTCAGAAGTGAGGAAAATGATACGCTCACGGGTAGACTGAACGGCAAGAAGATTGAGATCGTCGGTAACAATCATCAAGGTTGGAGTTGTGTCGGTGGCATAACTCGGCGGCGTGACTTCATCCAAAGGAATCAATTCATAGGCACCTCCCCACGTGAAAGGCAATCTTTCATCTTCGTTGAGAACCGCCTCAAAAACTATGGTCTTATCAGTTCGCGGCAAGGAAAATCTTGGATTCATATCCAGATTGTCGGGAATACCATCGCCATCGGTATCAGGATTGTTGGGGTCGGTATGGAATTTTGCTTCTGCAATGTCCGTCAAACCGTCGCCATCCGAGTCGCGGCGCAAGGTTTGCAAGTCAAAGGTGAGTAGCAGGCCGTCTTCAGCCAACTTGAAATGTTCCATGCCCCAAGGGCCTATTGTACGATCTTGGATAAAAAGGCAGGCCTCCATTTGCAAGTCGCCATCCTCATTAATCAAAGGTGTATTGGAATACCATTTGACAAACAACGGTTTTTTTTGGAAAAGACCCGTGTAGTAATACTCCCATGATGAACCTGCATCCGTAGAATAAGCCACCCAAAGACCTGGTAATGGGCTTCTATAAACAATTTCCTCATATACAAAAGCCTCAATTTTACCTTTTTTCTCATGCTTCAAAATGAAACGCTTGTCGATTTTACCCACACATTGTTTCGTGAAGACCTGTTCCTTTCCACTCGTTCTTATGTTCATTTCCGTTTTGATGACCGAATCCTGATAGGTCGTGAACCATATCGAGTCGTTATAAGGTGTATAATCCTCAATTCGCTCGAAATCAAAGAACTCGTTCTTATAGTGTTTTATTTGGTCTACCGTCATTGGCTCGAAGTGCTTATACTTATAGTTTTTGTTGTACTCGTCTTCTTCCCGACTTTGGTATTTGTCGTATTCCTGCGCGAACGCAAACGCCGGAACCAGCAGGGCTAATAATAGGGTGATGTAATGTTTCATAGCATTGAGATTTTATCGGCACAAAAATAGATTTTTTTTCGATGAAACGGCATTTTTTATGGTTTTATTTTGATTTTTTGTCAAAAACAGGTATTTCTAAATCTGATTTTTCTCTTCGATGTTACGAAAATGAGTATTTTTGCACCCTAAGAATTAATCAACCAACCTAATACAATGAAAAAAACTTGTCTCATCCTTTTAGCCATGATGGTCACCATGTTCGCTTCGGCGCAGACCATCGAAAAGACCTATGAATTGGGTCAACCTAACGTGAGCCAAATCCAAGGCTACGAACAAATCCAGTTTGCTGGCTGTATGCAGTCGGCTCTTGCCGGTCAGCCTTCATTGCCTTGGCATAGCATCAGCCTGATGCTGCCCCAAGGCACAGAAGCCGTCGCCATTGAAGTGGAGCTTTCCGATTTCCAAACGTTGGAAGGCAGCCACAACCTCTATCCTTACCAGTCGGCCCTCACCTACTCCGACCCTGTGCGCCGTCAGTTTGAAAAGGACGAGGCACTATATGCTTCTAAGAGCACGTATCCCTCCCAAGCCTACGGCCAACTGAGCACCCATTACATGAACGGTGTGGGATTCGCCTTCTCGGCATTCACGCCCGTGCAGTATGTGCCCGCCACTGGCGAGGTGAGATACGCCACCAAAGCCACCGTGAGAATCACGACGGGTGCCGCCAAGACCGACCAAAGCCGCAAACTTTGGCTCAACGGCGACAATGCCACTCGCGCCATGCGCCTCGCCCAAAACCCAGATATGCTGCAAACTTACGACAGCAAGGGTCGCACCGTGGGCGGCTACGACTTGCTTGTGGTCACCAAACAACAGTGGGTCAATGCGTTTGGCGAATATGAAAAATTCTACCAAGACCGTGGCCTGCGCACCCGCGTCATCGACCTTGAAACTATCCTTAGCACAATGGAAGGTCGCGACAACCCCGAGAAGCTGCGCAACTACATCATTCAGGAATACGAAGAAAACGGCATTATGATGGTGAACCTTGCCGGCGACGTGCCCATTATCCCTTATCGCGGCCTCTATTGCCATGTGGACAGCGGCAGCGGCTATGACGACAGCGACATCCCCGCCGACCTATATTACGCTGCCTTAGACGGCACATGGAACGACGACAACGACAACCGCTGGGGCGAGATCGGCGAAGACGACCTGCTGCCCGAAATCGGCATTGGCCGCATGTGCTTCAGCAACCAAAACGAGTTGGACAACATGCTCCACAAGGCCATCACTTACCAAACCGCCCCCGTTTTGGGCGAGTTCCGTCAGGTCATCATGGCCGGAGAGCACCTCTTTGACGACCCGCTGAGCAACGGCAGCCAATACCTTGAACTGCTCATCGGTACACACGACGACAACGGCTATACCACCACGGGCATTCCTGAGGATTACGAATTTACCCGCCTCTACGAAGAGGAAGGCAACTGGAGCGGCACCCGCTTGCGCAACGCCGTCAATGCTGGCACACAATACGTACACCACGACGGTCATGCCAACACGGGCTATGTGGCCGGATGGGCCAATGGCGACATCACCAACAGCAATTTCAGCAGCGTGAATGGCGTGGACCACAATTACACTTTCTTCCACACTTCGGGCTGCATCTGCGGCGACTTCAGCAACGACTGCATCCTTGAGCGCATGACCAAAATCAGCAACTTCGCTGTGGCCACCTTCGGCAACTCGCGCTATGGCTGGTTCAACGAAGGCCAGACCGAAGGCCCCGCCATCCACCTTGCCCGCGAGACGGAAGACGCCTACTACAACGACCGCATCCCTTACGGCGGCATGGCTTTGCGTGAAGGCAAGATACAAACCGCGCCTTGGGTGAATGCCCCTGGCCAATGGGAAGAAGGTGCCCTGCGTTGGAACTTCTACGACCTCAACATGATGGGCGATGTGGCCGTCAGCCCTTGGCATGATGAGCCTTTCGAGCCTACTGTGGATTACCCTGTGATATATGACTCACAAATGTCTTCAATGGAGGTAAAGGTCACCTCTTCCAATCTCAACGGGGCAGGTTTGAAAAATTTCCGCTGCGCCCTTTACCACGGTCTGGACCTACAAGGTCTCGTTGGTGTAGCCTATACCGATGAAGACGGCATGGCCACTATCGAGTTTAACGACAATCTGGGACATTACGCCCACATGCAGCTTATTGTCACGGGTTGCGATGCTTGGCCTCAAAAAATCACCTTGGAACTCGCTGACACCGACGAGAACATGATGAGCAACGTGAGCCTCTATCCCAACCCGAACAAAGGCCAGTTCAGCCTCAACCTGCCCGAAGAGGATTGCGAAATCAGCATCGCCAACAGCCTCGGGCAAGAGGTGCATCACAGCCATGCCCAAGGCCGCACCGACCTCAACCTCAATGGCTTAAACAACGGCATCTACTTCGTCACCGTGAAGTCGGCGAGAGCGGTCGGCACGTTGAAGTTTGTGAAGGAATAACCATGAACTGGAACGACCTCCTTTCCAACAAACGCTACGCGCAGCCACACAAGAGCGCCGACATCCGCAGCAGTTTCCAACGCGACTACGACCGCATCATTTTTTCCAGCCCGTTCAGAAGGCTGCAAAACAAGACGCAGGTCTTCCCTTTGCCTGGCGCACAGATGGTGCACAACCGCCTGACCCACAGCCTCGAAGTGGCCAGCGTGGGACGCTCCATCGCCTGCCGGACCGTGGAAAAACTGGCCAAGAAACATTCCGAACTGAAGGAACGCCAGTCCGACATCGAGACCATTGTGGCTTCGGCTTGCTTGGCGCACGACTTGGGCAATCCGCCTTTCGGTCACTCAGGCGAGGACACCATCAGCAGCTTTTTCAAGGACGGAAAAGGCAAGGAACTGAAAGACAAGGTCTTGCCAGAGCAATGGAGCGACCTCATCGCCTTTGAGGGCAACGCCAACGCTTTCCGTCAGCTGACGCACCAGTTCACGGGTCGGCGCGCGGGCGGTTTTTCGCTCACCTCCGCAACTTTGGCCACTTTGCTGAAGTATCCATATCCATCCTTCGACAAAGGCAACCGCAAGAAATACAATGTTTTCTATTCGGAAATTCCTGCCTTTGAGGAAGTTGTGAACGAGTGTGGCATCCCGAAAATTGACGCAGAACATCTCGTTTATGCCCGTCATCCGCTGTCGTACATGATGGAAGCCTCCGACGACATCTGCTATCTCGTCTTAGACATGGAAGACGCCCACAAGCGCGGCATTATCAGCACCGAGGCCATTGAAAGCTGTTTCCTCTCCTTCTTCGACCCTGAGAAAGACAAGGAGTTTTATCGTCACAAGGATTTGGTTTACAAGGAAGTGAGCGACACAAACGAGCGGATGGCCTTCCTCCGCGCCATGCTCATCAACAAACTGGTGAACTGCGCAAGCGACATCTTCGTGAAAAACTACGACACCATCATGGAAGGTCGTTTCAAGAAGAGTTTGATTTCGCATTTGCCTGATTTCGAGAAGAATGCGCTCGATATCTGCCGCGATGCCTCCGTGAAACACATCTATCGCCATCCTTCCGTGGTGAAAATCGAGCTGACGGGCTTCAACGTCATCGGAACCTTGTTGGAAGACTTCACCGATGCTGTGCTGAACCCCGACACACCTTATAACAAGAAGCTCCTTTCACTTGTTCCCGAGCAGTTCAAATCGACGACCGACGACACCTACGCCAAATTGCAATCGGTCATCGACTTCATCTCCAACATGACCGACCTCTACGCCGTGCAACTCTACAAAGACCTGAGAGGAATCGACTGATGAAGAGGACTTTGGCCATCGTTTTGCTGCTCTTGGGCGGGCTGGTTTCGTTTGCCCAAGAGGATAGCCTTTCTTTCCCATTGAGGAGCACAAAGTCCTATCTGATAGCTGATTGCGCCGAAAAAGACACTGCTTTTTTGAAGGAAAAATGCTGTCAGGCGGGATTGGATTTGGGGCTTTCGGTGCTGGCCAACCGCATTCCGACAGACAGCAAACTCGTCGCGCCCAAACCCTCGAAGCACCTTTTAAAACAAGGTGTTTTGCGTTTGCAACTACCTATGAATGAGAAACAAACGGAGTTTGCAGTTTATTATTCTTCTCTTTTCGACCAACCCGCGACCATCAATGTGCTGCAAATCGACGACGAGCTCATCACCTACCGCACAATGGAAACCACGGGCAACATCCACCTATTGTATCATTGCATCCGAGGCGCATTTGGCACAAAAGCCACAGCACACGACAAAAACGCTATTGTTTATAAACTTTGGGACACGCCTGAGCGCACCCTCCTCCCCGACCTCGAACTGCAAGACGAAATGGCGCAACACATAGCCCAAGAATGTGCCAAGACCGACTATCCATTGTTGATTTTCAACGACTTGAAAAGCTATGCCTACAATGAGCAAGGCGATGAGGCCATCCGTCATTTCTTAGATACGATGCACAAATACAATCCCGACAAGCTCCTTCAAGCCGACCTGCTCACCCCTGCCGCGTGGCACTATCTGAGCCGCATCAACGAAAACGAACTTTGGATTGGAATCATGCGGAACAAAATAGTGGAGACGCTGACGCAGAAACAAGAATTCTACCGCAACAACCTGATGCCGTGGATGATAGGAAACTTCCAAATCCGACTCGCCGACAAAAATCGAGATGCCACCACAATAGAAGAGCTGGAATGGTTCCTCTCCAAAGCCGCCGCCTTCGACGCGGGTTTCGGCCTCGATTTCAGTGCCGAAACCATGAAAAAGCACGGCCTGACGGACAAATTCTTAAATGCCATTAACAACTGGGAAACGCTTCGTTTGGCCGATGCATTCACTGAGGCGCAAAAGGAAAGGTTAAAAGAACCATACGAGAATTGGCACATCGAGAAAAGAAACGACTCGACCTATTGGCTGTTCCAGCAACAGACTTCAAGGCAATATACCTGTGAATCAAACCTTTCCCGCTGCGACACCTGCAAGTTTTGGGGAAGCATGAACGGCAACTGGAACTGGAAAAGTCACAGCGACAGCCCGCTTTCTTTCATCGTCAAAGTGGAAGGCAAAGGCAGCATCAGCGACGTTTGTGTCATTACCTCTTTTGGCAAACTCACTTTCCCCTGCACAGTAAAGGCGGGACAATATCTGATTTACGACGGAAGTGCCCGCATTACCGACCTCAATTTCAATACGATAGAAGAATTCTCTCCTCAAGACACCGCCACAGGTGCATCCAAACTTCTTGAAGGGGAAAACCAGATTAGTTTCACTTGTCCGTTCAAGGGCGAAGGAAAGCAAATCCCCGAAGTGACCGTGCGCTACATCATGCGTGACAAGCCTGAAACCATCCGTTTTTGAGGAAAAGTGTTGCCTGCAACCAACAGTTTTTGATGACCGTCGCAAGTTTTCGGACTGAGATGAGCCTATTTGGATAATGCGGGGCGGTTGGATGAGGTTTTGAGGGGGATGGTGATGGAGTGGATTTGACTTTTTCTTTTGCAAGCCTTGTAAATGTGGTTTGCTTTGAAAATCTTGATGTAATGGACAAATATAAGGCTAAAATTTCAGGGAATCCCTATGTTTGCAGGGGTTAAACTAAGGTCAAAGTCTATGAACAAAAAAAATGCGTTT
>ONKQ01000085.1 GCA_900318465.1 uncultured Bacteroidales bacterium | reverse complement strand
TGTTTTCAACCACAAAATTACTGAAAATCAATAATATGTGCAACTTTTTATCCATTTATTTCGCTCTCTTTTCCCTCTTTTCTAATTCCGCCAACGGGTTATAATGAATAATTCACCCAATTGACTAACCAAAATCAATCAGGTTTTTCTTCGAAGCAGTCGCGAAGGAAATTATGATTGAGCGTCTCCGAAATCATCATCAGTTGCCCCAGATCAATACTCTTGCGCCTGAACAATTTGTAGACATTTGACTTTTCGCAATAAATCTGTGAAGCGAACCATGTGACCGTACGACCCTGCCGGCGCAACTCTTCACGAATCATCTTGCCTATATTCACATCCTTCATTTTAAACGATGCCATAACTCTTTTGATTAGTAAGTGCTCAAAATTAAACTGCAATTATCTTTTTGACTTCGGGACGCGGGCACTTCGGGTATTTGTTTTGACTCGCAGTCCCACAGTCACGGAGTCTCGCCGTCTTTTTTTTAAATATGTCACAAAAGTAAGGCCTCGCCGTCAAGCAGCAAAAAAACCACTCCAATAAAACAATCAAATCTTTTCAAACAAAAACCCACAATCGATTGAATACCAGCAAAAATAAAAAATAATCAAAAAAAATCAACCATTTTGATAAAAGCCAATCAACCAAAACCCCATTGGAAAGCAACTTACTTATTTCCAATTCTTTAGAATATCGTGAAGGATAAATTGAATATCCGACTTGTTTCCGAATATTTCGTGCAGTTTGGTAGAGCGTTTCCAAACGGCCTGATAGGTTTTACCGGTAAGGGCAGCGGCTTGTATCTCATTGAGACCCAAAACATAAAGGCAGCAATACATCACATCGCTGCGTTTCAGGCGTGGGTATTGCTCAATCATCTTGACCGAAAACTTGGGGAACACGGCATCGACCGCATTGATGAGTTGTCCCAAATGACTTTCCGACATCACGAGCTCGGGATAAGCCACGCCCGCTTTCACGTTATAGTCCAGTACTTTAAGTGCCCGCTTGATGAGGGGTATTTGAAACAGCACGTCCAATTTCTCATCTAACGGCAATTTCTGAAAGTCAGGATTGGCCATGGCATTTTCCAATTCAAGCTGCAAAGTCCTGATTCTCTCTTCCTTCAACTTGGCTTCGGCATTGGTTTGTGCAATCTGCCGTTCCAATGACGTCTTGATGCGCTCATGCTGCTCCAAGTCGGCTTTGCTGAGGCGACCGCGCCGAAACAACCAACCCGCCTCAACCGCGACGACAACCGCCAACAGCAGGATGAGTCCTACAATGAAGAAGAACTGCCGCCGGCGTATAGTCGCAATCTTTTCGTCCTTGTATTCCTCAAACAACGTCACCATTTTGGCCGTCTCCGTCGTCTGATAAAAACGCTGCATGGTGAAGTCGGCCAACAACTGCCCATAATGCGCTGCTTTCGTGCTGTCGCCCAAAGCATTGGCCAAATCTATAATGTTACAATACGACTTCAATGTTTGCCTTGGCAGCAAGGGATAACTGCGCTCGTAATGATAGATGGCCGAGTCAAAACGGTGGCAGTCCAAATTGAAAGCCCCTAACGCAAAATGGATTTTCTTGGCAAAATAACTCTCTTTTTCAGTATTTTGCAAAGCCCTAACCAGCAAATCGTTGCATTCATCCTTCTTGTTTTCAATGAAATAGTTCAAGGCTTTATGGAAAAGCTCATTGTGGTGATGAAAGATGTTGTCGATGCCCAACGACTCGTAGATGCTGTCCGATTTCTTATAATAGTCATTGGCAGCACGACGATCACCCTGAGCCAGCATGACATCGCCCATAAGCTCAAAATTGGAGGCGATGCCTTCGGGACTGCCCTCTTTCTCGAAACATTCATTCGAAAGAGTGAGACATTTGAACGACTCCTCCCATTCATCCAAGAGGTAGAAAACCCAAGCCAACCTATCGTATACCAACGCCGTAAAATGCTCATATTCGGCATTATAACCTTTGAAACGAAAAGCCTGCCGATGGCCAGCAAGTTCGTCAACAGACCGCAAAGCCCGCAAAAAATCGACAAAAGCCTCGGCCCGCCGATCTTGTTGCGACAAGACCACCGCCTTATAATACAAGGAGCGCGTGAACTGATAGGACAAAACCTCATCACGTTCAGCCGCCCACGAATGCGAAACCACCGAATCGTAAAACTCGAAAGCCTTCAATGTGAGTGTGTCGTCGCGAACAAGAAGGAAATTCTTGAAGCGCAACTCTGTCTTAAGCACCTGATACTCATTAAACAAGAACGGCGAGTGGCGACGAAGTCCAGCCACGTCAAAGGTGTCGGCAATGCGCTGCATGACTTGCATTGCGCTGTCGGGATGGTAATCCTTCAAGGCGTAGACCTCGGAAAAAGAGGGCATGACAGCCGACAAAGTCACCACAGGAGGCCTGCGCTGGCAACCCAAAGCCGCCAACAGGACGAAAACCATAAGAAAATGCCGACACTTCATGAGCTTTATATAACTGTTCAAAATTAACTGTATCATTTTTTTACTACAGGACGTTTCCCGCTTCGCGTCATTGCGAGGAGGAACGACGAAGCAATCCAGGGGTTAAGCTGATTGTCTGGACTGCTTCGTTTGCTTCGTGCCTCGCAATGACGACTCGCAGTGACGCAAAGCGCGTCCCGCAGTCCCGCAGTCTCGGAGTCTCGCCGTCTATTATGTAAACGAAATTTGCTCATCTACTTATCACCAAAATGAGGGACAAAAATAGAAAATGAACGGCCAAATTGAAACATTTTGTTGAAAAACAATAGGATTTTCGACTTTCAGTCCACTATTTTTGGATTTTTAGTCCACAATGGCGGTTTGTGGGCTTTCGAAAGGAAACAAAAACAAGGGAACAGAAAAAACCGTACCTTTGCCCACTGTTATGGCCACACCTTTATTGACAGTACGCAACCTCAGAATCAGCTTCCGCCACGAAAAGCAGTGGACCGAAGCCATCCAAGGCATTGACCTTGACGTGTTTACGGGCCGCACTTTGGGTCTCGTGGGCGAGTCAGGTTCGGGAAAGTCGGTGAGTTCGTTGGCAGTCATGCGCTTGCTCAACGAGAAAACCTGCCGCATCGAGGCCGACAGCATCCAAATGGAAGGCGAGGAAATCAAGGACTTCAACGAAAGCCGGATGGCCGACGTGCGGGGCAAACGCATCGCGATGATTTTCCAAGAGCCGATGACCTCGCTCAATCCCGTCTACAAGTGTGGTTTTCAGGTCAGTGAGATGATTTTGCAGCACGAAACGGTGAGCAAGCAAGCCGCCAAGGAACGTGTCATCAGCCTGTTTAAGCAGGTGATGCTGCCGCGGCCCGAGGCCATCTACAACAGCTATCCGCACGAGCTTTCGGGCGGGCAGAAACAGCGCGTGATGATTGCCATGGCCATCGCCTGCAACCCCAAGCTCCTCATCGCCGACGAGCCGACCACCGCCTTGGACGTGACCGTGCAATTGGAAATCCTGAAGCTGTTGCGCAAACTGCAAGCCGAGACGGGCATGGGCATGATTTTCATCACCCACGACTTGGGCGTGGTGGCCGAAATCGCCGACGACGTGGCCGTGATGCACAACGGGGAGATTCTGGAGCATGGTTCCATACAACAGATTCTCCAACATCCGCAACATCCTTACACGCAAGGGCTTTTGGCCTGCCGTCCGCCGATGGATGTGCGCCTCAAACGCCTGCCTATCGTCAAAGAGTTCTTGGACGGACAATGGCAAGGCGGCAAGGAACAGATTCTGAACGACTTGCAAATCACTGAAGCCGAGCGCAAAGCCCATCTTGAGCAACTGTATTCCAAGGTTCCGCTACTGAAAGTGGAAAGCCTGAAAACCTGGTATCCCTTGCGCAAAGGCGTGTTCAGCCGCGTGTATGACCATGTGAAAGCCGTCGACGACGTGAGTCTTGAGGTTTACGAAGGCGAGACCTTGGGCTTGGTAGGCGAGTCGGGCTGCGGCAAGACCACCTTGGGGCGTAGCATCCTGCGCTTGGCCGAGCCAACAGGCGGAAAGGTGTGGTTCGACGGCATCGAAGTGACCGCCTTGAAAGGCCAGGCCCTACGCGACTTCCGCAAGCAGGCCCAAATCGTGTTTCAAGACCCCTACTCTTCCCTCAACCCACGCATCACCATCGGCGAAGCCATCGCCGAGCCTATGCGGGTTCACGGCATCGAGAAAGATGCTTCCAAACTGCGGGGCGCCGTTTGCGACCTGTTGGAACAAGTCGGCCTGCAAGCCGCGCATTACAACCGCTATCCGCATGAGTTCTCGGGCGGCCAACGCCAGCGCATCTGCATCGCCCGCGCCTTGGCCGTCAGCCCGCGCTTGGTCATTTGCGACGAATCCGTTTCGGCCTTGGATGTCTCCGTGCAGGCGCAAGTCCTGAATCTGTTGAATCGCCTGAAGGAAGAACGCCACCTGACCTATATCTTCATCTCCCACGACCTCAGCGTGGTACGCTTTATGAGCGACCGCGTCGTGGTGATGTACAACGGCAAGCCCGTCGAGATGAACGACGCCGACGCGCTTTTCGAGCATCCACAGAATGATTACACCAAAAAACTGATTGCGGCTCTGCCGGGGAGACGGCACCAATGAGACTTTAATGCACAAACAACCACAAACAAAATCAGCACTATGCCAAACAAGCAAATAAAAGGAAGCCTTTGTGGAATCGTTGACAAGATGAACGAGACGTATAACGGCCTGATTGGAGAGGGTTTCAGTCCGGGCATCAACAGGCGCGTCGTCCCCGAAATGATTGACGGAGAGGTGGCCGGTTGGAAGATGCAATGCCGCGAAAACAACGCATGGACGGATTTGGATGAAACGCCATTCGATACCATAGAAGAACTGATTGCGTTTTACAAGAACGAGGGCGTTGCCTAAATATCGGGCGCGGTAGGGTCTTCTGTTTTCTCAATCCCCTTTCGTTTCATCCTCCCGCCAATCTATTAGATTACGGACAATGTATTCCGCAATGTGATGGTATTCCGCCTCGTCGCGGATGATATGGTCGTGGTAATTTGATTGCCACAGAGGATTGTTCCTGTTGAATTTTGCCATTGTCGGTTGGTTGGCATCAATCCAATCGTCAATCCTTTTGACCGTTGCCGATTTGAAACCCGCCACAAACGACGATATGGATTGGGGTTGGCGTTGGAATGGTGCGGACATCGGTTGGGGTTGGTGGGGTTGGAATTGGCGTTGGGATTGGGGTTGGCGTAGAGACGCACGGCCGTGCGTCTCTACAGGGCCGTGCGTCTCTACGGGACCGTGCGTCTCTCTTGTCGTCGCTTCGCGTCATCGCGAGGAGGAACGACAAAGCGATCCATTTATGACAGATTCATGTAAGATTTATTTCCAAATACAGCATCCATTTCATTCCCAATTATTTACCCGACAGCAAACGACTACTGTCGACTACAAACGTTTATTCAACGGCTTAGTCTTGACAAGGGTTGCATCTTTGCAGCGATAAACATTTTAAACCTACAATTATGGAAACACCTGAGTACATTGAAGGCATCCCAACTGAAAAGAAGAAAAGTCCGGAAAGACGTAGTTTGATTGAACATTATTATGAGTTGATATGGAAAGAGTTGCAAAGGGAAAACGGGACAAATGGCATTTTCAACCCGTTTTTGGGCGTTACTATCATTATCAAAAAGGGAGAAAGTGACAAGAAGACAATCAATCGTGCTTCAGCTGACTGGAAATCGACTTATGCCGTAAAACACCTAAAACAAGTCATCACCTTCGCTTGCGGAAAAAAAGACGCACCTGTTTATGTGGAAGCCAAGACAGGAACGCAAAAGAAAAACGGTTACAAGAACATGGCCATCTTATACCACGAATTTGTCCACCCCGAGATGGAGTATTTGAACTTTATGGTAAAACTGACAATTGGAATCAAAAACGACGGGAAACATGTACAATACTGCGTGAACAAGATAGAGACACTAAACAAAAAACCAATCGTATCCAGCGATTACCCTACCTGAAGGGAACACATACGATTGGTTTTTCGTCTGCAAAATTACAACTTTTCCACAAACCCGCAAGGGGATGGTCGTTTTTTCTCTTTATACCGAGGCACCTGTAGAGACGCACGGCCGTGCGTCTCTACAGGGCCGTACGACACTCTTGTCGTCGCTTCGCGTCATCGCGAGGCACGAAGCGATCCATTTATGCCAAATTTATGGAAGATTTATTTCTAAAAAAACATCCATTTCATTTCCAGCTAATTATCCGACAGCAAACGACTACAGTCGACTACAAACGTTTAATCAACGGGTAGGTCTTGACAAACGTTGCACCTTTGCAACACAATCGAAAAACAAAGAAAATGGAAGAGTTACAACAAGGAGCGTTTGGGCCCATCTACACCCAATTCAAAGGAAAACCGAAAGAGGCCATCAGATTTCTTAGGCAACAGCAAAAAGGAGAATGTATAGCTGCTCTGCATCGTGACGACATTGGGGACATTGATATTGTATGGGGCGAGGTGACAGACACAATAAAGCATAGGGGATTTGGGCTGTCGCATATCATCGACAAACATGAAGCCGACATCAACCGACTGGGATTTCAAATTGAGGATTTCATCCCTATCATTGTGCAGTATGGGAATTTCAACTTGAAGAAGTCCGACAGCCAGAAAATGGTTTTTGAAAGCAGGGGATTCCGTTTCGTCGTAGCCATTCAAAAAGACAATGGGAACACGAAGAATTGGCTATTAACCGCATTTGACCTAACACAAAAGCCGAAGTAGAAACTCCGGCTTATGTCTTATCGTCACTGTCAAAAACATCGACGCTGACAGTTTTGCGTTGCCTACGCTGTATGGCAAAACGACACTGCAAAAATACAACTTTTCCATCAACCCGCAAGGGGATGGAAAATTTTTCTCTTTTTATCGAGGCTAAGCAGCCATGTCATGCCGACGCGGACAGGTACGGCGGCGGGCATCTGTGGTTGCGGCCTGTCATTGTCATCCGTCTTATTATGGAAACACGACATTGCATATCGGGGGGATGGTGTCTTCTGTTTTCTCAATCCCCTTTCGGTTCATCCTCCCGCCAATCTATTGGATTACGGACAATGTATTCCGCAATGTGATGGTATTCCGCCTCGTCGCGGATGATATGGTCGTGGTAATTCGATTGCCACAGAGGATTGTTCCTATTATATTTTGCCATTGTCGGTTGGTTGGCATCAATCCAATCGTCAATCCTTTTGACCGTTGCCGATTTGAAACCCGCCACAAACGACGAAATGGATTGGGGTTGGCGTTGGAATGGTGCGGACGTCGGTTGGGATTGGCGGGGTTGGGATTGGCGGGGTTGGGGTAGAGACGCACGGCCGTGCGTCTCTACAGGGCCATACAACACATCCCCATGTGAACCATTCCCGCACGACCCAACATCCATACATTTCGATTTATCCAATATGACAATGGCGTGTAAATGGTCGGGCATCAAAACGAATTCGCCCAAAAACAATTCGGCGCGCATTTCGAACGATTTGAAAAATTCGTCATAAACGATTCGTCCCCAATCGTTCAACACCATCTCGCCGTTCACGATTTCGCCGAACAACCTCTTGCGGTCGGCGGTGACGATGGTGATGTAATAATGCCCGTTGCTGGAATAAACCCATCCCCGCAAACGGTTTGACGGTATCCTATATTTGTCTTTGAATTTTTCTGGCATGGTCAAATCGGAGCCCCTTGGCGATTATTATCGATGCAAAGATAATGGTTTTATTGTCCGTGGAATAATCGAGGCGGTCTTTTTTATCGGCAAGGGTACAAACGTAGAGACGCACGGCCGTGCGTCTCTACATGGCCATACGACACATTTCAATCCTCATTCGGTTCATCCTCCCGCCATTCTATTGGATTTCGGACAATGTATTCCGCAATGTGATGGTATTCCGTCTCGTCGCGGATGATATGGTCGTGGTAATTCGATTGCCACAGAGGATTGTTCCTGTTGAATTTTGCCATTGTCGGTTGGTTGGCATCGATCCAATCGTCAATCCGTTTGACCGTTGCCGATTTGAAACCCGCCACAAACGACGATATGGATTGAGGTTGACGTTGGAATGGTGTGGGTGTCGGTTGGGGTTGGCGGGGTTGGGATTGCCGGGTTTGGGGTAGAGACGCACGGCCGTGCGTCTCTACAGGGCCATACGACACATCCCATCAAAACGAATTCGCCCAAAAACAATTCGGCGCGCATCTCGAACGATTTGAAAAATTCGTCATAAACGATTTGTCCCCAATCGTTCAACACCATTTCGCCGTTCACGATTTCGCCGAACAACCTCTTGCGGTCGGCGGTGACGATGGTGATGTAATAATGCCCGTTGCTGGCATAATCCCATCCCCGCAAACGATTTGACGGTATCCTGTATTTGTCTTTGAATTTTTCTGGCATGGTCAATTCGGTGTCTCTAAATAATTATCGTTTTCGATGCAAAAATAAGTTTTTTGCGTTCGAAGCCATTGTATCGTCTACTTGTTTATAAAGCAGACCATTATTCTTATTCTCCATGTTTCCTTTTCCTTCCGTGTTGATATTGAAGATGAGGTTGTTGGAGGTTGGGGACATAATCTGAATATATAAAGATACGTTTCGATTCTATATTATTCAAGTACAATCTCCATAGAGAGATTTCTTTGTCATAACTTACTTCTCAAACTTTAAAATAGCAAGATTTCACTACATAACTTCATACTTTTAAGTGCAGGTTTACCATCATACAACCCTGTCAAATAATTTACGACATCATAATACTCTGGAGCCTCTGACAGACTTCTAAATGGTAAGATGGTTAGAACATCAGCATCACTCGCATCAACCATATTTGTTGGATGAGTGTTTTCAAAGGCTTTTCGGAGGTCATAATAAAGAGACAATGTTTCTTCTTCGGACAAACCCAAATCAGCAAGGGGAATAAATTTTGACATATTGATATTTTGAAAATAAGTAATAATAGAATAATCAAGAAAAAATCTTATCAATGGCGTTTACATAGATTGGTAAGTCTTCGTGTTCAATTCCAAATTGCTTTTCTATCATAAAATCAACAATCATATTCCCATCTATCAAAATAATAGGAACAGCACCCAATTTGACGGAAAAACGCATGGCTTCTTTGGAAAAGCAAGAAGTTGTGAAATAAATACCTTGCTCGTACTCTCCTTGTATTGCTCCTCTAAAAGCATCTATCTCTTTTCTACTAACTGTAGTATTATCCCATCTTTTACACTGAAAAGCAACATTCATGTGAGCAAGTCCCACTTTAAGTTTACCATATCCGTCAATTCCACCATCACGACTTTTTTGTGTTACCGATACATTGCTAAAACCATAAACTTTTAGGAGTTTCATGCAAAACTTTTCAAAGTCATAACAATTCATTTTTTTCAACTGACCCAGAATCTTGGCTTTGAAGTCTTTCAAATATGAATCATATAATGTATGAACTTGGGTTAAATAACTATCAGAATCAACTTTTTCATTATCATCTTTGTCACTTTTCTGCAATGCACTAAACCTGCCATTCGTTTCATCATACACAAAATACTTCTTTTTCGATGCGGTTGGAAAATCAATCCCAATAGAATGACTTCGCAATTCGCTTCTTAATACAGCCATTGGGTTTTGAGCATGAAACACATATAAAGAATTCTCGATAATACTATTGTATATCTCATGAACTGATTGTGTTTTTTTCCCTTTCTTTAAAACCGTTAAAGCAGCCTCTATTATCGTCAAATTGTTTTTATCTCGCATCTATTATTTCAAATCTATTATTGTAATGTACACCAAAATTTTCATATGTGCTCTTCAAATCATCATGTATAGACTCATCAGGGGAAAGGCCTAACACATAAAAAAGCAACCGTTTTTGTAAACTCTCAGATTTAGGTAAAATCTTGTTATTCCATGTAATATATTTACATAATGGCCCATTCAAATTGAAATCTAAATATGGAATTTTCGCTGTCAATTGTTCTAATTGTCCTTTTTCATTAAAAGCATTGTATATCTGTGCAAATATTTTTTGACCAACAGGGCGCAACAAAAGGCTCCCACCAGTTTGATTATTTCTATTATAAAGATCACCATTCTCGAACATCACACTTTCACCTTGAATAAAGCTCTGTATTTGTGGAAACTGATTAAAGAAATAGTCCCAAAACATTGAACAAACCTCATAATACTCATTCAGAACGTTATCTTTAGGTCGTTTTGTATAATCAACTTTATACCTTGCTAAGATGAGCTTGTTGATTCTATTAAGCATTACGAGTGTAGTAAAACTATAAAAATCGTTTGATGGCAAATTTGAACTGTTCGAACTAGAAATCGCATTTTTCATCTTCAGGACCTCATGGGTGTTTAATAACCTTCGTGTAATTATTGCCGCTGCATCATCTTCATCCAAAATTATCAATTCTGCTTCTTTGGGCTTTTGTGCATATTTGTTTAACACAGTAAACAAACGTCTAGTTCGTTCTTTATTATCATGGTCATGTACAACAAATATAAGAGCCACATCCTCCTCTCAAATTGATTCATTTTGTTTAAATGCCTCCCGAATCCCTTTGATTCGATGCTGTCCATCTAATGCAAATATTATCTCATCTCCAGACAATGACAGAACTCCAAGTTTATTCTCAATAAACTCCGTTGTTTCTGAATCCAGAGTCTTATTGTCAACAGAAAAATAGGGCTCTAAATCAAAATCTGACCACTTGGGGTCTCCATGAAAAATGGCCACTATAATACTGCTAAAAAAATGTTCTGGATTATTATTCAAATAATCTTTTAGTTGCTTAATGCGTACCGAACTAATTTCACGTTGAAGAATCTCATTGATATTCTTAGTATACAATTCTTCAGATTCTGAAACTGTAATGATGCGTTTCACGACATCCTTTATTTTCATTACTGAACAATAGTATGTCCAATTTCCCATTACTCCTCTTAAACAAGGAAGATGCAAATACTTATTCATAACAATTATACATTAAATGAAAATGCTTCTACTATTCTTTGCTGATTTTGATTTTACTCGACTATTTAAAGGAGGAACAATATTATCAATTAAATTGTTCTCAATTGCTTCTATTTCTTTATCGGTCATATTCAGAGGATAAACATATACCCATGTCTTTCCAGGCCATAAATTGGTTAGTATCATGATGTTTTCCTTTTCATTAATATTTCCAATCGCATTCACATAACTGTAAAAGCGATTCTTAAAAGTATTTGTTCCTGTCACTTTCCCAACATACATTAAATATCTAGTTGCGGGAGAGAACGGGAAATCAGGTTCAACATAAAAAATATAGATTCCTTTATTAGTAGATAAATGATTGGTGATATTCTCATCAAATTTGAATTTATTGCCACCTGCAAAATACACGGATAACTTCGGATCAATATTAGCCCAAGTATCCATGTTTAAAACAAAACTTTCAATATTATAGGTTTTTTCAATACGTGCATTATTAATAGCAGTAATACTCAATGGTGTTTTCATACAAATTAGTCTTTATGAAACTGTTTGATTTCAAATAATTCACCTTTTTCAAATTCCTTAATGTTTGATATTGCTTGGCCTTTCTTGATATTTTCCAAACTTCGACAAGCCTTAATTCCCTCTTTGTCACTAAAACCGAGGAATTTATTTATCGCTTTGGAGTTGTTCTTGTCTTTAATATCCAACAAGAATGCCATTTCACACATGCTCGAAAAATCAAATGTTGGTTGGTTAAACTCTTCTATTCCTTGTGAAAGCAATACAACAGAAACTCCTTTTGAGCGAATCTCGCGTAATATCTTCTCTAAAATATCCTGATACTTCTTTTCCTTAAAAATAACATGAGCCTCGTCTATCAATAGAACGTAGCGCATTGCTCTTTGACTATTATCTACAGCTGAGCTCTCCATGTTCATAAATACATTATAGATGTAGTTAATAATCAAGAATAAAGAGGTGAATCGAACAGAACTTGACAAATCACCAGACAATGAAAGATAGACATTTTGGTTTAAAAAGTTGTTCAATTTCTTATCTTCTTGGAAAATATTATAGCGACTTAATTCACCAATTATTTCTGTTAGGGTATCTCGTTTATCTCCAACAATTTCCAACAATCTATCATTGATTTCCGGCAAAGCAGGGTGTTCTCCTGGCTTTTTTGACAAGAAAGCTTCTTGGGTAGCTTCTCTTAATTTCCCTTTTTGCTTAATGCCAATATTAGAATACTTGCAAACAATGTCAACAAACTTGTCAATACCCATTTGTTTATTCACATCGTTAATGCTATCGATAAAGGACAAAGGATTTACAGGAAAAGGAGTAATTGGTGCATTAATAAATTTAGCCTTTGTTTTTTCGAAGAAAGGCTGCATTTCTATCAAATCATCATCTTTCAAACCTTTGAAGTCCAAGTAGATAAAATTCACAAGATGATTTGACTTTTCCGCGATTTCTCTTAATAAATACAACGCAAATTGAGTTTTGCCAGTCCCAGAGCTTCCGGCAATTGCGATATGGTTGTTGTTATACAAATTTGTATTATTGAAATTCAAAACAATTTCTTCTCCTGTATTCAAATTATTTCCAATGGGTATCTTAATAGCTTCGCCAAATGCAGATTTCTCTATGTTCTGATTGTTGTTCGTAACTGCTCCATACACGTTTTCTATCGTATTCAAAGAAGAAATTCCTTTATCCAAATGCTCAACTAAAAAATCCATGAATGTATAATTGTTGTTGTTATGGAATAAATTGTCCATAAGCTCCAAACCATGATCTATATGTAGTTTTACATAGGTCCTAATGTTTTCGTCGGTTTTATAAATACCATAATGCTGGCAAATTAAAGCAATATAAAAATCACGGTATTGTTCATCAAATAGAATATGGTCTTTATATTCTTTACCTTTTGAATCGTATATGGAAAACTCAGATGATGAGAACTTTTTTCCACTTTGTAAAGAATAGGCCAAAGCTATTCGAGCAATGACATTTTCCTTAGTACCTACTGGCAATTTTGCCGTGAGTTGTCTAACAATATCTTGATTCGCCTCAGATGTTCTTATGTTAATTTGCATATAAGTCGTAGTATTTTTCAATTAAACAATCAGGATTAACTTCAATAAAATGCGAAGTATCTGCATTCACATTGTCAATTAGATATGCTTTGCTCACATTTGGTTTTAGCATCTGCTCGTATTCTCTTTCTGACAATTCTTTAATAAGCAAAGGGAATAAAACAACTTGATTTGACACTGTGGGATAAAACTCTCTAATGACATTCTCTGAATGCTCAGGGTCAAATTTCTGCATCGGGCTGTCAATAAACACAGGAAACTCGATATCAGATTCAGCGACAAGGGATTTAAGTAGTGCCGAGGCGTACATCTGCCTTTCTCCCATAGACAAAGAACTTTTATCTATTTTTTCATCTCTATCATTATAAAGTATTATATCAATATCATCCCCTGCTTGGTTTATTGACACTTCAACTCTATGAATAAAACCTTTCTTGTGCATCAAAATCTGCAATTCATCAAGAATGTTCTCGCCTAATTTCTTTTTCGTAGTATCTTTAAACTCTTTGATAAAATGTTTCAATTCTTGAAGGACTTCATTTGTTTTATGATCCTTTTCTGAATAACGACGAGAATCATCAAGTTTCTTTCTCAAAGTTTCTTGGTTTTGTCGTAAACTCTTAATCGTAGCTTTTATAGCACCAATTCTTTCATAATAATCTTGTATCTCGTTGTTAATATTCAAAATCCTTTTGTCAAACCCCTCTTTTTTATTCCTTAATTCTGCAAAATACTCGTCCTCGGTATCTTTTTCAGCATTTCTTATTTTCCTACGAATGGAATCAAGATCACTCTTCGTTCGAGAATAAGTATCACTAATTTTAGTAAAAGATTCTTTGAACGAGTGTTTTAGGTTTACTATCAATGATAAAACTTCGTTGGTTTGCTCGGAAGAAAAATCATGAAGAGCACGAAACATTTTGGGTAATTCTGGCAAATCGGAATAAAAGTATTTCTTGATCTGCTTCTCTATTTGTTTCTCGTAAAAATCGCGAATCTCTGTATCGAAAACAAGTTTTTCAGTTACTCTTTCTTTTTCAATGTCATTTATAATGTTTTTCGATTTTTCTCTAACATCCTCTTGCTTGTATTTACTTTCCTTATAATTACTCTCATTCTCTAATTGTGTAGAAACATCCATCAATGTTTCTCCCGCCAACCCAAAAGGAATTAAATCAAATAAGGATTTTAGTTCGTTTTGCAAAGAGCCTATTTTTTCGTCCAGAACCCTTTCCTCGTCTTTCAAATTATTTAGTTGTTCTAACGTCATCACATTCCCTTCTTGAACCAACCTCATTTGGATTTCATTAGATTCTCCTTGCTTTTCAATCTTTTCTTCCTCAAGAATTCTTATGGATTCTTCAATTGATTCAATTTCAATTGTGTTGTTTTTAATATCAGTTTCTATCTGATTAAGTTCTGCTTTTTCTTTTGGAGTAGCTGATTTTTTTCTGTATTTATCTTGTATGTTTTCTAATCTATCTTTTAGGTCCTCATACTTCTTAATCCCTAATACCTCAGTATATGCTTTGCTTAAAAGCTTTCTTTGTTCTGGCGAATTGATTTCGGCTAATGAAACTATTTTTTCAGCATCAAAGAAAAAGAATTTTGCAACCTCAATAGGAAGTATGAAGTCTCTAATAAATATTTCTGCGCCATCTTGCTTATCAGTGGTCAAATCTTGAATTAGTTGGTTTGGATAACCATCAATCAATACTTCAACCTTATCAGTAGTACTGGTGATAGTATCAAGAGTTCTAGTAATCTTGACCTCATTGCAAGTTATTTCAGGGATTTTTACGTCCTTGAATGTTATTGAAACTGAAAACTTTGAATCTCTTTCCAACTTCGCCAGCCGATTAAGGGTATTACCAATATATTTCCCATATCCTCCTTTATCAGCAATTTCCTTTTTATACAATTCATCTACAGCATCCATTTGTCTGCCATAAAGACACCATACTAATGACATTAAAAACGTAGTTTTACCAAATCCGTTTTTGCCACTAATAACAATGATGTTTTTATCACCATCAGGTAATAAGTTGACAGTGTTTTCTCCTTTGTATATTCGGAAGTTATTTAAAGTTATCTCCTTAATCTGCATTTCCTTTTTCTCTTTTGATATATTCTTCAATACGTGACTCTATATCATCTTCTAAACCACGTTTTCGGTTCAAAAGCGACTTGTTTTTTTGAAGTGTCAACAACTCTTGAATTAAATCAAAATCATGAGGATTTTCATCACATGACTTTCTCAACAGATCTAATTCTTTTTCTGTTTTCTCATTCTGTTCTTTCATATCTAATTTTGTTTTATAAACATCTTGATATATTCTTGAAACTTTGTAATTGAAAACAAAATCTCGATACCAAATAGTTTGAATCGCAATGAGTTCTTGATTTGTAATCAATTCAACATCATGCCCATTCTGTTGTATCTCTTTTTGCGTTTCCAACAACCGTTTCAATAACAACGCGCGGTATTCTGGCTTATACGAACCCCTTTCATTTACTGCCGTGGTTCCATTCCTCCTTTTCGCCATTCGGTTTTCGGTTCTATTTCGTTGAGAAACAATTTCATTTCTATATGCCAATAACGGAGATAGCCACGGAAATCCGTTGTTGATTAGTGCAGCCATTGATTTGTCCTCCTTGACAACAGAACACATCCAACATCCAAATCGGCTCTGTCCGCAAGATTTGTGTTCAGTACTTGTTACAACAACAGGGCATTCATAGTCATCTGCACTCGCATTAGCATAAATATGAAATAGTTCTTCATTGCTAGCGCCCCAAGGAGAAGGCATGGTATTAATAATGTACCAAACTTGTTCCAACATCAAATATCTAATCGGAGCATACATGAAAGTGTTTGGCTGTGTAGGATGTTTGGTCAAACGTTTTCCCTTAATAGCATGTTTATTCATCGTTCGAGCGCGGTTTGCACTTTCAGAATAGCGTGTTCCTATCAAAATAATAGCCTCGCCAAATTCATCAACCTGTTCTGTAATAAAACGAGCCGTTGGCTTTATTTTCAATCTTTCAGTACACCAACGGAATGCATTATTTGGGGCAGGATAACCTTTACCAATCATATTAACCCATAAAGAATCTTCCAATCTTGGACGAGTTCTAATAACTCTGATTGGCATATCTTGTTCAACAGCAGCCAATTCTATTTTGTCTAATACACGGTTAACATATTCCAATATGATAGGATTCTCAATCATCGTGTCGTTGCATACAACATAAATATCTCGTGCAACAAATCCGTGAAAATGCTTTGCTTTTTCTAAGGCTTTCCACACTAATTGCAACATAACAGTAGAATCTTTGCCACCACTAAAACCAATAATCCACGGTCGTTTTGTGTTATCCGCAAACATGTATTGGTCTATTATTTCATCTATTATGTTCTGAATAAAATCCATAAATCAGATTTGCTCTGCTTTTCTGTAAAACAGTTTATTTCAAAGTTGCAAAAATAATACTTTTATAAATATAACACCTATCAAATCAAAAGGAAATTCCATTTAAACTACGTTGGGTTTATTACACGATTACCCTATTTTCAACATCCTACCTTATTACCTCCTAACCTAACAATCCTCTATGCCTCCTTCAGCACATCCAACCGCCACTTCACCGTGGCCTCCGGAACGCCAAGCAATGCGGCATGGATGGTGTAATTGATATTTTTAACTCCCCATCGCCTCAATCCTCCTTTATGATTTCCCAATGACCGCCCTTGTCGGGGCCTACGCGGCGGATGATGCCTTGTTTTTTCATCGGTTTACCCGGATGCACGGTGTATTCAGGTTCGGGAATGCCATAATTCTTGCAGAGCGTGCAAATCTTTTCTATTCCGCGCCCCCAAGACTCCTTATACTCGATGTTTTGGTTTTCAGTATTCATGTATCAGGTAGAGATTAAGCAAATGAGCATATTTAGTTTACATATTGGACGCGATACTACAAGACGCGAAACGCGAGACAATTTGTTTTGTCCCGTGTCCTTAAAACCCGCGTCCCGCGTCAAAAAGCATGTAGTTTATTTTAGAATAGTTACTTATTGCCAGCAAAAGTACATTTTTTCTGTACAAATGGGTAATGTTTATCAAATGGAATTTATCCCCTTTCCATCGCCTCAATCAACCGATAAACCAAAGACGAAGGATTCTTGTAATCCTCCAACCTCTTCGCTCTTTCAATAGCTTTCTCCATGTTTTCAACAAGGATTCGTTTCTCCGATTCGGTCAATGCCCCTTTTTCGTATTGCGGAGAATGGGTTTTCAGCATACGAAGACAGCCATCGGAGGTGATTTCTTTGTCAACGCCTTGGAAATGCAGAAGAAACCACAATTCGACGCAAGGGTTGGAAACCAACAAAGTGGCCTGTGGAATCTTTTGAAGGTGCTCCAACATCCCTTCCACATCAAGGTCAAACATCAAGAAGGTTTGGTCGTTCTGGGTTAAAACATAGTCGCGTTTTGAACGCTCAATGAAATCCTTGATTTCCGTCTTGCCCTCACAAAAGACAAAGAAGTTGGGCTTCATTGTCTTTCCCCTCGAATTACGCACTGTCCTACCCATTATCCCATTTTTTTAAAGTTTACCTCCGATTCGTCAATATAAGGAATGGCATCAAACCGTCCCTGCATATAGGCCTTCTCCAAGTCCATGTTTTCGCGGAAGTCCTTGAAATCGAACAAGGAATAGAGTTCGGACGAGCCATTCTGCCGCTTGTTCACAAAATAGACCTGATCCTTGCGAAGCTTGTCGGTGTCAAGCAAATAGGTGTTGTGGGTCGTGTAGATCAACTGCGCCGAATCGCTCTGATGGAACAGCCTGATGATATACTCCACCAACTTGTTGTGCAAGCTGGTGTCAATCTCGTCAATCAGCAGCACCTTGTTCTCCTTGATGATGTTCATGATGGTCAGCATCATGTAAAACAAGGCCTGCGTTCCCAGTGATTCTTCCGTAGCAAAGTCAAATGGAATCTCCGGATTGTTTTTATGGAACGTGGTGATTTTCAGCTGCATTTTCTGAACCTCGTCCCGCGACACAATCTGGTTGTTCTGCAAATCGTAGGTGGCCATGGTCAAGGGCTTTAGCTCACGCTGCGACTGGATGTCAATGATGTCGCTATCGGCAACATTCAGCACTTTCAACAAAGAATCCTTGTTTTGGTGAAGCAAAGTCTCTATGGAATACGAATTGTAGCCGAAATAATTCAAGATGAACCGCTCCATAAAATACTGGAACACCTCTTTCGCGATTTTCCTGTCCATCTGGCTGGCACGAGAGACAAACAGCGTTTTCTTGGAAGTGTTGGTGGCCACATCCATCGGCCTTGAGATGGCTGAACGGAATTCGTAGATGTCTTTCTTTTCGGGTCCTTTCCTTTCGTCTCGTGCAAATACCAATGAGCGACGGCCATGCGGGTAATAATACAGCTCCTCGGTGATGATTTCCTGTTTCGTCATCGAAAACGAATACTCATATTCGATTCCGTCCAAAAGGAAGCGGATAAGGAAACGGCTGGGCTTTCCAATGCCGCCGAATTTGAAAGGCGTAAAGCCGAAGATGGTGTTCTCATTATAGTTGTGCGACTCGAAAATCATCTGCACACAGGCACGGATGGCCTTGATGACATTGCTTTTTCCAGAGGCGTTGGCTCCATAGATGGCAACGGTTTTCAGCAGGCGTTCACCATTGCAGACGAAGGTGTTGCCCTCCAAATCCTTGGCCTTCTTCGACTGGATATTCGCCGCTCGCATATCCAACATCACCTCTTCATCAATCGAAAAAAAGTTCTCTAAACGAATCTCAAGTATCATTTTAATAGCTGTATTTGTAATTTTCCTGCAAAAATAGATATTAAATTTGAACTATTTTCATTTTGTTGCTACTTTTTTCATCTCATTTGAAAAAAAAGTCATCACTATAGTCTTTAGCCTTGCCACGATTCTACTTTTGGCTTATGATAAAAAAATCTCCCCACAAGCCCAACGGCTCATGGGGAGTAAGGCGAATTATTTATTAACCATATTCAATTTACGCCTTTGAAAAAGAAAGCTTTCCCTTGAATCAGGCGACAACGGCAAGCTGAGGCTCTTCCGTATTTCCCTCTTCATCTTCAAGCTCCACATCAATATGGAGGTAGGTGCTTCGGCGCCGGGTGGCATTGAGCCTCTCGATGATCTCCGTTACCACAGCGTAATGCTCGCCGTAGGTCCCAGAGGCTTTCGCCGACATCACTTTCACGTAGTCGACCAGCGTTTCAAGCTTGTCGGCTGCCGCGCGCTTCAGCGTCATCAAGGATTGACCTTGAGGCAACGTGCCGTTGGCCTTGTCCACCTCGTGCAACCCAACCTTCAAGGCTTCCAAAGCCTCCTGCATGTCCTTGATTCGACCCGACATCTCAGGCAGCTTGTCAATCTGCTTCTGCATGTCAGAGGCCGAAAGGTCGCGCAGCAAGGCACTTACCGCTCCAACACGCTCGTCCACCTTCATCCAAGCAAAAGGCTTGCGATAGGAGTCGAACAGCCGCTTGAGCGCCATAGCACTGGCCTTCATCACCTCATCCGACACGTAGCAGCTCGAGTCGAGGTAACGCGAGGTCGACATAAGACGCTCCAAAAGCTGGCGGTTCTCCTGTTTGACGTTACGCCTCACCTTGTCGATGTGCATCGCATCGAGAAGCTTGCCATCGGCTTCCGTAAGGTCGTTCACCAGACCGTTAAGATAGTCGTCAGAACGGTCTCCTTCAAATTGATGGCGGATCTCCATAAGACCCGCATGGTACTGATCAGAGTTCAGACCCAGACTCAACAATTTTAATCTTTTCTTCATTGTAGTGAAGTTTTAAAAGTGAAACAATAATAAAACTCGGCAAATGCCGATTCGCATTGGGGTTTTCCGGCAGCAGCGGCCATGCTGCGGGAAGGGAGTCATCAGAATGCCTTGCAATAAGTAACTATTCAAAATCATACTGCATTATTCTTTGACTTCGGGTATTTGTTCGACTCGCAGTCTCGGAGTCTCGCAGTCTATTATGCAAACTAAATTTGCTCATCTACTTAAAACCTATCCCTTGTATCTGTGCTCGAAAGTCTTGGTCCATAGCCTAAAGAACCCACCCGAGATGTAAAAGGTCTTGATACATGACAAAAAGTCCTCCGCTGAGTTCTTTTTGGACCAGCACCACGACAATACATACCACGCTTGAGGTGGAAAAAGCCTTGCGACACGACATATTTCCCTCTCTTGAGGCCATTCCGCTTTGATGCCAAGACGAAACGCGCCTCACCTGAGCACAAACTGTCATCCACCATGACCAAAACCACCTCCCATGAGGGTTGAAGGTCATTGGACAAGACTTTTAGGCTGGATGCCAAATGGGAAAGCTCCTATCAGTGACCCAAAAGGTCATCGCCTGACAATTGATGGCACGTGGCCATCAAGAGCGAACGGCAGCGTGGCCGCTTGGCTGCCGAAACGTGCGGGCTATAGCCGCTCAGGATTTGCTTGGCAAGCTGATGTAGGTAGAAAATCTTATCTTCAAAAGGATGGCAGGAATGATGATCGTCTGCCACCCATGCATTACGGGTAATTGTGTTTTTGGTCAGGAAGTCCTCGACCCAGGCGCACAGTCCTCCATCCCATCCGTTTTCGGCAAAATAGAAGTCCAACGGACTGGGTGCAAGCTCCTCTTTGATAAGGCACGGCACCATGACTTCGCGATGCTCTTCGAACTGCTTCATCTTTGCCTCGATTTGCTGCCTTAGCTCATCAACGGAATACAAGGTGAAATGCAGTTCCGTGAGTTGGTAGTCGCAGCTGCTGTAATACGCCATACCGAAGCCATCCCATGTGGTGTCGTGCTTTAGCTCCATCTTTTTGTGATTCCAATGCGAGAAATGCACAAAGGATTCACAATCAAAGAGGTATGGACGTGTGCGGGTGACGACGAAAGCATCGGCCGGAATCGCTATATTGATGGTAATACAACCAGATTCCGAAAGACTTGGAGGAAGGTCTTTACAATCATAAAACAATGGTCTTGTAGAAATCAATTTCATGTCAAATAATTTTATTTAAGTAACTGTTCAAAGCTAAACTGCAATATCTTTTGACTTCGGGACACGGGACTTCGGAACTACGGGTATTTGTTCGACTCGCAGTCCCGTAGTCCCGCAGTCTCGGAGTCTCGCAGTCTATTATGTAAACTAAATTTGTTCATCTTATTATTACACTGCAAAGGTACACAGCATTTTCGACATGCCGTTAATTTTTTCCCGATTAATTTATCAACAAAATTATCAACAGGTTAAATTATTGGGTTTCAATATAAGTAAATGGGCATTATTAGTTTACATATTTGAATTCGAGACTATGACTTGTGACTATGCGAAGCTGTTAGCTATTAGCAATTAGCTATTAGCTTGGTAGCTCTTAAGCTAATAGCTAACCGCTAAAAGCTAAAAGCCAATCAAAACGGTCATGGTCTACAAGTCCCGCAGTCCCGCAGTCTATTATGTAAACTAAATTTGCTCATCTACTTTATATAAGTAATTGCTAAGTACATGACAAAATTTCGAATATTTTAATAATTGGTTGTCTGTCAGTGTTTAGCAATACTGAGGATATGGTATCGAGTCCGTATTTGAAG
>ONKQ01000015.1 GCA_900318465.1 uncultured Bacteroidales bacterium | reverse complement strand
AATCAGCGCGTTTACCGTGTTACAATACATCAACAAAACAAACAACAAACCTATTGGTCAAATTAAATATGCGCTACTTTAATTCCGCCAACGAGTAAGTTAGTAAAAGTATAAGAAGAAGAGTACCAATTGGAATAAAGATACAAGCAGTTTGAACCTGAATGGCTACAGGAATTGCCATTGTAAATCAGAGGATATCCTACATATATGCCTGTAGTGCCATTATAATAGTTGTAGCAATGGGGGAGGTTGTTGGCTGAGCCTGAAGTGGTGCCTGTGTAGGTGTCGAAATCTTCTGTCCATGGGTAGGTGGTAATCACGTCGCAGTTGGTGATGAAACTGGTGCCTTGGGCATAGAGGCTAATGCTGTTGTTGTCTAAGGGATCGCACCAAGCAGCCACTTTCCAGTCGTATGCAGTGTTGGCAGTGAGTCCGCCAAGAGTGAATACTCCTCCACTCAAATCGTTTTCATTGACATGGACTGTGGTAAATTCTGAATCCGAAGCTTTCTTGTATTGCAATTTCCAATCGGCCTCAGTGCCGTATGGAATCCATCTCAATTCTACTTCTTGTGAAGAGATGACATCTGGCGGGGTGCAGACAGGCGGTAGACACGAAGGTGCTTCGCCAGGAGTGTATTCGAGAGTGATTTTGGGAAGGAATTGTTGATAAGTAACAACACCATTCCATGTATGTGCGTAATCTGCTTTCTGATATATAGCAGTGTTAACTCCTGGTTCTTGGTTCATTCCATACCAATTTGTGTTTGAGATTTGACTGGGAAATACGGTTTGGTGGAATCCGATCATCAGGTTGCCATTAGTGTAGGTAAAAGGAGTGTTGAGGGTAATAACCATCGAGTTATTACTTACAGTGAGGGTGCCAGAATATACAGTATTCATGCTACTCCAATCCTCAAAAATTGGAGAGGAGAAAGTGGTATATCCGATTTCTTTCATATATACAGTGTATTCTGCTGTACCTAAGTTGTGAGTAGTGGAAACGCAATAGAAAGTTAGTTTGTTGATGCTTGACCATTGCAGGTCGGAGAGGTCTGTAGCGGGGATAACAAACTGGTTACGGCTGCCACAATCGTTATAATTACCAAAAACAGGGACGTATTGATTCGTGCTTCCTCCGTCGTTGATGGTAATGCTGGCTGAGTTTTGTGCGTTCGCTGCCAATGACGCAAATAGTGCCATTAGCAACATTAATAGTAGAAATTTTTTAATCATGATGATTTGATTTTGGGTTAATAATATAGTTAATTGTTAATTAATTGACTTGGCGATGTTTAACATAACGTATTAAGATATGTAATATCGTTGCAAATATAAGTGAAAAAAATATATAATTTTCATATTTTAATAAATAATGTGTCGGACAAAAGGAACCCCGCAGAAATTGGGGGCAAAAAAGAAAAATCTTGCCACGATGGTTTGTGTTTCCGAAAAATTTCCTACCTTTGAGCGATTTTTCAAAACACCGCATCCAACATGCAAAAGCCTTTTGGCAAATCGGTTTATCTGAACGTCAAGGAACGCGACCGTTTCTGACTTTTACGACTGCGCCTACAGTCCCGCGTCACGCATTCCCGCGTCGCGCGTCGAAAAAGCCAACACAACAGTTAAACAATGGAATTACCATTTGCAGAAGCGTGGAAAATCAAGATGGTTGAACCTATCAAGAAATCCACCCGCGAACAACGCGAAAAGTGGCTCAACGAAGCCCACCAAAATGTCTTCATGCTGAAGAGCGACTATGTTTACATCGACCTGCTCACCGACAGCGGCACCGGCGCAATGAGCGACCGCCAATGGAGCGCGATGATGATGGGCGACGAGAGCTACGGCGGCGCCCGCTCGTTCTATCACATGAAGGATACCATCACCGAAATCACGGGTTTCGAGTATGTTATCCCGACGCACCAAGGCCGTGCTGCCGAGAATGTGCTGTTCTCCTATCTCGTAAAGCCGGGTCAAGTCGTTCCGGGCAATGCCCACTTCGACACCACCAAGGGCCACATCGAGAGCCGCAAAGCCTTCGCCATCGACGTGACCGTGCCTGAGGCTTACGACACCCAACTTGAGGTGCCTTTCAAGGGTAATGTCAGCCTTGAGAAATTGGAGAAAGTGCTGAAAGAGAACCAAGGCAATGTGCCGTTTATGGTCCTCACCGTTACCAACAACACCGTTGGCGGCCAGCCCGTGAGCATGAAGAACATCCGCGAGACTTGCGAATTGTGCCACAAATACGGCGTGCCGGTCAACATCGACAGCGCCCGTTTCATTGAGAATGCCTACTTCATCAAGACCCGCGAGGAAGGCTATGCCGACAAAACCCTGCGCGAAATCTGCAAGGAAATGTTCAGCTACGCTGACTCGATGACCATGTCGGCCAAGAAGGACGGTCTCGTCAACATGGGCGGCTTCATCGCCACCAACAAGAAGGACTGGTACGAAGGAGCCAAGTTGTTCTGCATCCCGTTTGAAGGCTTCCTGACTTACGGCGGCATGAACGGTCGCGACATGGACGCTTTGGCCGTTGGTCTGAAGGAAAACATTGAGTTCGAGATGGTTGAAACCCGTATCAAGCAGGTGCATTACCTGGCTGCCAAGCTCGACGAATACGGTATTCCTTACCAGCGTCCTGCTGGTGGCCACGCCATCTTCGTCGATGCCGACAAGGTGTTGACCCAAATCCCGAAGGAAGAGTTCCCCGCCCAGACTTTGACTTGTGAGCTCTATCTTGAAGCTGGCATCCGCGCCTGCGAAATCGGCTATGTCCTTGCCGACCGCGACCCCGTTACGCGCCAAAACCGCTTTGGCGGCAACGACTTCGTGCGCCTCTGCATCCCGCGCCGTGTGTACACCAACAACCACATGGACGTGATTGCTGCTGCACTGAAGAATGTGTACGACCGCCGCAACGAAATCAAGCGCGGCCTCGAAATCACATGGGAAGCCGAGCTGATGCGCCACTTCACCTGCCAGTTCAAGAGATTGGGGTGATATTGAAGCTCAAACGATTATGATTCGGGGAGGTCGAAGGTTCGGCTTCCCCGAATTGTTTTTAGGCAAAGCATCTTGCATTTGGAAATAATGTGTAATTTTGCGGCATATAATCACATTTGAGACATGGCACTGATAAAGACGGAAAAGGAATTGCGAGCGATATTGGCCCGTATCGATGAACTGGTTCCACTTACGGGTGAAGGGGTTGCTGAAGACGACCCCAAAAACCTTGAATTGAATCTATTATGTGAATTGGTGGCCGAATATGAGGACGAAAACGTCATCCTTGAATCTTCAATGGAGGAAAATCCTTCTCCGTTTAATGTTCCTCAAATGGCATAAATAGTTATCTGCGACTAATGACAACAGTATCAATAATCATCAGCATCCTCTTCATCATCTGCCTTACCGCTCCCGTGGCCACTCGCTCGGTGGGACTGATTAAGGCTGATGACAAGCCTTCACAGAAATGGTTTATTCCGTTATTGTTCGGTGTCTATCATGGGGTTGCCGCTTTGTTTGGTAAGTTTTTGGGAGGATTGTTTGCTCATCTCATCACCTATATCGCTCAGTATATGGTCTTTGCGATGATGCTCATAATTGCCGTAAAAATGCTTGTCGATTCAATGCGGATTTTGAAAGGCAAAATGCTTTACACGGTCAACAACGACACTGAACTGATGTTGCTCGTTTTCATGTCGGCCATGAACACACTGCTTATGTCGCTGATGGGGCCGTATTTCGAACCTTTGGGCCGATGGTTTATGCCATTGGTTATCGTGGCAAGTTTTTTATGGTCTTTCATTGCCGTCCGCATCGAGTTTAATCCGAGTGTACTCAAAAAGGTGAGTTTCATCGAGTTTTCGGCGGCGGTGTTTATGGCAGTCATCGCGATATTGTATTTGTTTACGGATTTGATTTAAGGATTTAAGATTCAAAGATTTAAGATTAAAAATTCGAGAAAATGAAAAAGTTCCTTGCTCTTTTTATAGGTTTATCGCTGTCCGTCTGGGTAGGTGCGCAACCGACCAATTACTACAACTCCGCCAATGGCTTGACGGGCAATCAGTTGAAGGAGGCTTTGCACAATATCATTAAGGGCCATTCGTCCATCGCTTATAGCCAACTCTGGAACGCCTTCTGGAGTACAGACAACAAGGGCAACGGCATGGTTTGGGACATGTATTCCGACCGGCCCAACGGCAACCCGCCCTATACTTATTATCTCGGCCAAGACCAATGCGGCAACTACAACAGCGAAGGCGACTGCTACAACCGCGAGCACTCATGGCCACAGAGTTGGTTCAACGAACAAACCACGCCGCGTTCCGACTTGCACCATATCTTTCCGACCGATGGTTTTGTCAATAACAAGCGTGCCAATTATCCCTTCGGCGAGGTGCGTTCAGCCACATGGACTTCCCAAAACGGCTCAAAATTAGGTACTTGCAAGACCCTTGGCTATTCGGGAACGGTGTTCGAGCCTATCGATGAGTACAAAGGCGACTTCGCCCGCGCCTTGATGTATATGAGCGTGCGTTATTATTCGGAGGATGGTGGCTGGGCTTCAAGCGAGATGACCAACAAGTCGGAAATTTTGCCTTGGGCCATTAATATGCTGATGCGCTGGAATGACCAAGACCCTGTGAGCGAAAAGGAAAAACTGCGCAACGAGGCCATTTACAATGATTATCAACACAACCGCAACCCCTTCATTGACCATCCCGAATACGCCCGCATGATTTGGGACCCGACTTGGAGTCTCAACGAAAGTTCAGAAACAACGGTCTATCTCTTCCCGAACCCGATTGAGGCCGGGCAAACCTTGCATTTGAGCGGCAACAACCAACAGTTTGATGCCATTGTCATTTGTGACCTCAGCGGACGCACACTTCTGAAGGCCACTGGCAATGCCGTCGGCGACGGGTCTGTTGCGCTGCCCAACGATTTTGCCAAAGGCTGCTACATCATAAAATTGATGCGGGGAACTACTGTCCTGAAATACTCGAAACTTATTGTAAAGTAATTCATAAGACAAACATGGTGAGTTTAAACACAAAATTCGGCAGGTTCACACGAATCATCACAGTCTTGTTTTTTGTAGGCTTTTTTGTCTCGTGCACAGCCAATAGGGGCTTTGTATCATCGGTAAAGCGTGCCGAAATCCAACAGGTGCAGCAATTTGAGCCTTTTGTTATCGTCGGCATCGTTGAGAAAGGCGACAAGATTTCGTACAACGACTCGCTCTCGGTGATTGCCCAAGGATTGTTTGAGACAGCATTGTCTGAAGACAAGACGCTTCCAATAACTGGGAAGATTGTCGTTGAGGACAGCATCGTCAACAACAGGATTCAATATGAAATCTACATGATGATGAGATACATTGATGGCAGAGTGCGTGTCAAGGATATCCCCATTCCGCCCACCATCGATTCCATCCTTGAAGCACGAAATAAACGCTTTGGCTCGTTGGCTTATAGCCGAGGGTTTGTCCGAACCGACGATAACTATGACAGAGAAGTGGGCAAAGGAGTGGCAGTGGGCCTGCTAACCCTGGGTACTTATATTAGTTTGCCTTACAGATGCGTGACGCAGGGTGGCATTGTCATCGTAGACAGTCAAAACAACAATATAGCCTTTGTTTCGACGGAAAGTTTCGATTACCATCCACTGAAAGCCAAGACTTATCAAAAACTAATGACAGGATTAGTCCGTATTTTCAGGAAACAATACAATTGATTGAAAATCACATCATCTTCTTGTGCCTGAAATAGATATAGAAGGTAGCGGCAACCACGGCCATGATGCCCATGATGCCCCAAAACGCCCAAGCCGCTTCTTGGAAGGGTAGGGCGACATTCATTCCGTAGAGGCCAGTGATGAAGGTCAAAGGGAGGATGATGGTCGAGACGAGAGTCAGGATTTTCATCGTCTCGTTGGTCTTGTTGGTCTGCATCGAGTCGAAGGTCATCGAAAGGCCCTCAATCAATTCCTCGTAGTCCTCGGTCATGTCCCACACCTTTTGCAGGTAGTCGAGGATGTTGCCCCAGTAGTCTTCCATGTACTCCACATCGTCGGTAAAGCCAGTGACCTTGCCCGTTTCAAACAGGTGGAAAAGTCGCAATTGCGGCTTGAAGATGGTGTTGATGAGGATGAGGTTCTTGCGCGTCACGCTGATGCGCTCGATAATCTTAACTTGCTTCTCCTGAAGCAGTTCGCGGTTGATTAATTCAACGTCCAAACCGACTTTGCGCAACAGATACACCGACTCGGTCATGAGCTTTTCGAGGATGCGGTAGAGCAGGATGTCGGAGTTCTTGATTTTCATCTCCTCCTCATTTTGGATGCGTTCCTCGTATTCCTCGAAGAGTTGCGACACGCCCCAAGGGTTCTTCTCGATGGAAATGATATAGTCTTTGCCCCAGAAAATCTTCACTTCCTTGATTTTCACGAACTTGTTCTGGCGGTCGAAGTTGGGGAAATGCAGAATGAGGAAATAATAATCGTCGTAGATGTCGATTTTCGGGCGTTGGTTGACGGATTTGCAGTCTTCGATGTCTAAAGGGTGGAAGTGAAATCGGTCTTTCAGAAATTCAAAGTCTTCCTCGGTTGGGTTGTTGAGATGACGCCAAGTCAAGTTCCCGATTTTCAGGCTGTTAATCATAGGCCTTCCCCCTTTCTTTAAAGTGAATACTCAGTTTACATCGGTGCAAAATTTGTTTCGCGCCGCGAAAATAAGGTTTTTTTCTGAAAGAGCGGAAACAAAATTGTGGGAAATCGAAAATTGTTTGTAGTTTTGCGCCGTAAAACGGCAAAAACCATGAGTGCAGCAGAACAAGCGATGAATTACGACTTGGCTATTGACATCATCAATTTGATGAAAATGTTGGCCAGCAACAAGATGGAAAAAACTACTGATGCAACTGAACGCAAGGCTTTAGACGAAAAGATAGACATGTATTGCTATGAGGAAGGCGTGTTGAATGGCAAGGGTGACGAGTCGGCTCGCCTTTCCATTTATGATAAAGTATTCAACATGTATTCTCCGATAATCAAGGAGGCCTATGCGGATTGAGGAAGTTATTGGCATTTTTGAGGAGAAAAAGCATGACTATCTCAGAAATCAGACTCCTGATGAGCAACCCATTGGCATCCTTTTGGGTGGACAAGGTGCGGTAGGCAAGGGCCAATTGAATCGATGGGCAAAGATGCTATATCCTTCAAAGCAATTTCTCATCGTAAATGGTGACATCTACAGGAACAGGCACCCCAATTTCAAGGAATTGCGAAAAGATATTTGGAACTACTCAAAAGAAACTCAAATCTTTTCCAATGTGTTCACTGAAAGACTCATTGCAGAGGCGATATGCCAGAATTTCAGTGTTGTGGTGGAAGGCACAATGCGCTCATCATCAGTGCCGATGCAGACCGCAGGGAAATTTCGTTCAAGCGGTTATCAAACAGCGGCTTTCGCCATTGCTGCCTGCAAGGAGTTTTCGCTTTTGAATGCTTTTGTCCGCTATTTCAAGGAAGTGCAAGCCAAGGGCTTCGGGCGCATGATTGACATCGAATCTCATAATGCAGCAGTTGAAGGATTGCCACAGTCGCTCGACAGGTTATATTATGAAAAATCGGTTGAAAGGATTTGCCTTTTCGATTGTTTCGCCAAAACTTTGGTGATGGACTACGTCCTCGCTGAGGGAGAATGGAGCAGTAGTGTTTTGCCTTCGGAGGTAATCATGGCCACACGAGCCAAGCAAATGCAAGACCATGAAGCCATCGAAAACCTTTTGGATGTTAGTGCCGATATTTTGAAAAATCTTGAAGAAGGTTTGATAAAAGAAAGAATGACAGCGGCGTATGATGCAATCAAATCAGGCTTTTAAATCATCACTTCCACTCAAATGATTCAATCATGCGGTCAATATCCTCGCGGATGAAGTTGATGACGGGCTGCATCGAGTCGTTGTTGGGCTGGAAATTGAAGTAGAGGGCACCCCGGACAAAGTTCTTTGTGCTGTCGGTGAGGTAGAACTGCATTGGGGTGGCCACACCCTTGCCGTCCATTTCGATGAAGAGGCCGTAAACTTGATGCTCGTCGTTGACAATCAGGCTGTCGCGCATGCCGTTAGCCTTTTGCAGATGTTTGGTGACCATGGTATGGACATCTTCAAGATATTCACCCAAGTTGCCATTTACAGGCTTGTGTGTCAGGTGGATGGAGCCATTGAATTGGGGCATTTCAATATTAATCCAGTTCTTTTCATCGGGTGAATACGGGTCGGGCGTGATGAGGGCGTATTGTGGGCACTCGAAACTGTAGCGTTCTATGGTGTCCACTTTGGTGTAGCCCTTTTCGGGCAGGTCGATGCGGAAATAGCCGCGCGGCTTGGGCAGATAGTTGTCGCGGTCGCCGCACGAGGTGGCGACGAGGACGATGGCCAAGGCCGCAATCAATATGGATACTTTATTCTTCATCAAATATGACTTTCACTTCCTTGATGCGTTTTGTGTCGGCATCGGTGATTTCCATGTGGAACTTCTCGAAATTGAACTTGAACCCGATTTCGGGGATGCGTCCCTCGATTTCGAGGATGAGTCCGGCGAGGGTGTCGGCTTCGCCCTGCATGGGTTCAAAGTAGCCTTCGTCAACGCCAAACACCTTGCAGAAGTCGACGATACTGGTCTGAGCCTTAAAGAGATAGGAGCCGTCATCTTGTTTCTTGTAATGTTCCTCAACATTAGCCTCGTCAAACTCGTCATTAATCTCGCCCACGATTTCCTCTATAACGTCTTCCATCGTAATCAATCCAGAAGTGCCGCCGTATTCGTCCACCACAATGGCGATGTGGATTTTTTTCTCGCGGAAGTCCTGGAACAGGTCATTAATTTTGCGGTTTTCCGGCACGAAAAAAGCGGGGCGGATGAGTTTTTGCCATTCGTATGATTGCGCGTCCAAGTAAGGAAGGAGGTCTTTCACATAAAGGATGCCGCTCACGTTGTCCATAGTCTCCTCATAGACGGGAATCCTTGAAAATCCGCTCTTTATGACGATGGCGAGCATCTCCGTGAAGTCCATTTCCTTTTCTACGCCTATGATGTCGATGCGCGGAATCATCACGCCGCTCACCTCCTTTTCGCTAAACGAGGCGATGCCTTTCAGCATCTGTTTTTCTTCAAGTGGGGTGGATTCTTCGGTGGCAATGTCGACGGCGGTCGAGAGGTCTTCCATCGAGATTTCGCCTTTTTTCTTCTCCAAGTGCTTGTCCATGAACGAAGTGGAGTTGACCAATGGTTTACTCAGCGGCTTGAACAACCCGATGAGGAACCGTAGCGGTCGGGCCATGAAACGCGCCATTTTGACGGGGCGTTTACTGGCATAGATTTTCGGCGTGATTTCGCCCACGATGAGGATTAATGAGGTGACAATCACCACTTCAAGTAGAAAGGCTGCCACGGGATAGTTGGCCATGTCGAACAGCTGCGCCATGATGTAGGTCGACAGCAAAGTGATGGTCACATTGATGAAGTTGTTGCCAATCAGGATGGTGGCCAACAAGGTCTTGGGTATTTCCCGCAGTTTCAGCACGAGTTGGCTCTTCGCGTCGTTGTGCGATTCAAGGTCGTCGATGTCGGCGGGCTGGAGCGAGAAAAACGCCGTTTCGCTGCTCGAAATCAACGCCGAGGCGATGAGAAGCAGACACAATACAGCCATTCCGATGATGGCGTTGACGGTAAATCCAGTGAAAAAGTTGTTTGAAACAACAGTAAGCAGTCCTATAAGAGGGTCAGGGTCAGGTGTTTCCAAAGTTTAATGTTTTATGATTGAGGCGGCAAAAATACGAATTTCTTTCGATATGTGCGGCATTAATCGTTAAAATGGCAAATCGTCGCCTTCTTCGCGCATGTTGGGGTTGTTTTGCGGCACATAGCCAGTCGGGGCGGGTTCGGTGGCGGGACTGTAGGGCTGGCCATACGACGACTGTTGCGGTGGACGGGCAGATGCCAACTGCATCATTCTATCGACAAGAATTTCAGTGACATTACATAATACACCGTTTTGATTTGTATATTGACGATACCTTATTTTGCCTTCGACATACATAAGATCTCCTTTTGCATAATTGCGTCGACCTTCGGCAATATCATTGGCTAAATTTCCGATAGCAACAAGGTTATGCCATTCTGTCTGTTCTTGCCAATTATCTTCTTTATCGCGATACCGTTCAGATGTAGCTAATGATACGGTAATTTTTTTATTGCCACTTTCTGAAGTGTATACTTCGGGATTTCTTCCCAGACGGCCTATTAAGATGACTTTGTTTAATCCTGCCATGTTGTTGTCGTTTTAATTGTTTAAGTATAAGTCTATTAAGCGTGGAATGGGGTAGTTTCCCAAGTCCCTTTCAGGGGTCAAAATTAAGCCTTTTGTTTTAATCCGCAACAATTCTTGTGAAAGTTTTATCTCGATGAACTGCGCCAAGATGGTGCGATGGGTCAGTTTGTGGGTGTAGACTGGTGAGGTTTTTGTCACCGTAAACGATATGTTTTCAGTCAGTTGCAGAAATGTTTCCGAGGTCAAGATATCCTCGACCGATATGGGTTTCGGGCTTTCTACACAAGGAAAGTCGTAGAGGTTTTTCCAAATGTCGTTGTCGCTACGCTTGCGGAGATAGATTTTGTCTTCAAACCTGAAAACCAAATAGTTGAAATGTCTTGTAGTGACTTTTGTCTTGGCCAATTTGACGGGTCGTTGCATGACGGTCTGCCGCTCAAAGGCGAGGCATTGCGTTTGCAAAGGGCAATGCAGGCAGTTCGGGTTTTTCGGGGTGCATTGCAGGGCGCCAAATTCCATCATGGCTTGGTTGTGGAATGAGGGTTGTTCGCGGTTGAGCAGTTCGTTGGCAAGGCGGGCGAAAACTTGTTGGCCTTCATTAGTATTAATAGGTGTGTCGATGTTGAAGAGCCTCGAAAGCACCCGAAACACATTCCCGTCGACCACGGCGTGGGGCAGGTTGAAGGCGATGGATGCGATGGCGGCGGCGGTGTAGTTGCCTATGCCTTGCAATTTCCTAAGTTTCTCGTAATCAGCGGGGAACTCACCATTGTATTGCTCCACGACTTGTTTGGCGCACGTATGCAGGTTGCGGGCGCGGGAGTAGTAGCCCAAGCCCTGCCACATCTTCAGCACTTCTTCCTCGGTGGCGGCGGCAAGGTCGGCGACGGTGGGCCATTTCTCGACGAAGCGCAGATAATAGTCCCAGCCTTGGTTGACGCGCGTCTGTTGCAGAATGACTTCCGACAGCCACACTTGGTAAGGCGAGGGATGATGTCGCCAGGGCAAGTCGCGGCGGTTTTCGGCGTACCAATTAATTAAGGTGTTATGTATGAAATCCATCGTGAGATTTTCCGAAATTCTTTATTCTTAACTGTTTAGACGAAAAAAATTCAATAAAACTTGTCGCCGTATTGAAAATGTTCGTACTTTTGCGGCAAATTTACGACAAACACATAACATAACCATTAAAAAAGAAGAAAAATGACAAAAGCAGAAATCGTGGCTGAAATCGCCAACAAGACTGGTATCGAGAAAAGTGCCGTGCAAAATGTAGTCGAGAATTTCATGGAAGTCGTCAAAGCTTCGATGGCCAAGGGTGAGAACGTCTATCTGAGAGGTTTCGGTAGCTTCATCATCAAGACAAGAGCTGAGAAGACTGGCCGCAATATTGGCAAGAACATCGCCATCACCATCCCGGCCCACAAGATTCCGGCTTTCAAGCCTGCCAAGACCTTCATGAACGCTGTTAAGTAATCCCAAAATCATATTGAACTATGCCAAACGGTAAGAAACACAAGAGACACAAGATGTCGACTCACAAGCGCAAAAAACGCTTGAGAAAGGACAGACACAAGAAGAAATAAGCTCTTCTTGAGCCTAAACAAGAACAACAACACAGCATCGGTGAAACTCCGATGTTGTGTTTTGTTTTATCAATCAGATTGTTAACCCCTAAAGCAAAATCACCATGACTGAAGAACAGAAAGAACCCGTCGAACAGGCGGGTGAAGTGACGGTGCAGCGCGACTTGATCATCAACGCGCACGCTTCGGAGGTTGACATCGCTCTGCTGGAGGACAACGTACTTGTCGAACTTCACAAAGAGAAGACCAACAACCAGTTTGCGGTGGGCGACGTGTATCTCGGTCGCGTGAAGAAGCTTCTTCCCGGCCTCAACGCCGCTTTCGTAGAAGTGGGCTACCACAAAGAGGCCTTCCTGCATTACCTCGACCTCGGTCTGCAAGGCCGGTCGGTGCTGAAATACAGGAACCAAGTCGTTTCGGGCCAAAATGTCTCGATGAACGATTTCGTCCTTGAGCCTGATTTGGAAAAGAACGGCAAGATTGCCGACTACCTCACGGTGGGCGAGCTGCTGCCGGTGCAAATCGCCAAGGAGCCCATCTCCACCAAAGGGCCGCGCATCTCCGCCGAAATCTCATTCGCTGGTCGCTATCTCGTCCTCGTCCCCTTCTCCAACCGCATTTCGGTATCACAGAAAATCCGCAGCAACGAAGAACGCAACCGCCTCAGACGGCTCATCCAGAGCATCCGTCCCAACAATTACGGCGTCATCATCCGCACCATCGCCGAGGGCAAGAAAGTGGCCGACCTTGATGCCGACCTGCGCTCGCTCATCGAGAAATGGGAGCATTGCACCATTGAGATGAAGCGCATGAAAGACTTCGGCAGGATGGTCAGCGAAATGGACCAAACCGCCGTCATGCTGCGCGATTTGCTGAACGAGTCGTTCAACCGCATCATCACGAACGACGAGAAACTTTATGAAGACATTCGGAGTTACCTCCAGACCATCGCCCCGCAAAAGGCTGAAATCGTGCAACTTCACAAAGGCAAAGACCCCATCTTTGACCATTACAACGTCACGAAGCAGATCAAAGGCTTTTTCGGGAAGATTGTCACCATCAGAAACGGTGTCTACCTCGTCATCGAGCACACCGAGGCCATGCACGTCATCGACGTCAACAGCGGTCACCGTCTGAACAGCGAGAACACGCCTGAAGAAAACGCCCTTGAAGTCAACATCGAAGCCGCCAAGGAAATCGCCCGCCAGCTACGTCTGCGCGACATGGGCGGCATCATCATCGTCGACTTCATCGACCTGCGCGAGTCGAAGAACCGCAAGAAGCTTTTCGACGCCCTTGTGGACGCCATGAAGAACGACCGCGCCAAACACACCATCCTGCCCGCCACCAAGTTCGGCCTCATCCAGATTACGCGCCACCGTGTGCGCCCCGAGACCGAGATACAGGTGCAGGAGAAATGCCCCGTCTGTTCCGGAACGGGCAAAATCAGGCCAGCCATGCTGTTCGTCGACGAAATCGAAAACAACCTCAAATACCTCCTCGTCGACCAGAACGAGAGCCACATCACCTTGCAGGTACACCCGTTCATCTATTCCTACCTTTGCATCGACGGGCTGTTTTCGATTCGCCGCAAATGGATCAAGAAGTACGGCAAGAGCTTCAAAGTGCAGGCGATGCCCGAGTTCCATGCACTACAGTACAATTTCCTCAACGCCAACGGCGAAGACATCAAGCTCTAAAGGAAGTTGCTGCCACAAAAAAACCTCGAAAAGCCGTCCCATCATCGCTTTGGGGCGGCTTTTTCTGCAAAAAAAGTAGGGACAAGCCCGTTTTGCGACAATTGTTATATTGTTGATTTTTAGAAAACTACAATAAGGACATTCCAAAAAAGTAGGGACATCGCCCCGTTGCGCCCCCTTTGCCTCTTGACAAGCGTTTTTTCTGTATATTTTTGCGTCAGAGAAACGGACACGCTTTGCGTCACTGCGAGGAACGAAGCAGTCCATTCGCTTAATTCGCAAAATTCGCCGTTTTCTTTTGTCGGCGAATTGAACGAATGAAACGAAATAGATTGCTCCGCCGTTCCTCCTCGCAAAGATGCGAAGCGGACGAAGAGACATAATATAAAAGTGGAAACCTATGAAAACGACCTTAAAAACACTCAGCCTAATTGCGGTACTCCTTACAATGGCCGCCTGCGACAGCCCGACGAAGCGCATGGAACAAGCCCAAGCCCTCTATAAGGAAGGTGCCGAACTGCGCGAGCAACGCCGCTCCGAAGAAGCCGCCGAGAAGTTCCTGCAAGGGCTGGCCCTCGTGCAGCGTTCCAACAAGACTGCCGAAACCGTCCAATTGGAAGGCAAACTTTGCGACAACCTCGGCGCGATGTACCTCAAACACGGCCTTTTCGAGGATGCCTTCAAGCAACATCAACAGGCGTTGAACTGCTTCAAGCAGACCGCCGACTCATCGGGCATGATGAACGCCTACCGCAACAGCGGTCGGGCGGTGAGGGCGCAGGAGCAATACACCCAAGCCAAGCAATACTACGACTCAGCTTTTCGTGTTGCCACCTTCATCAACGACCAAGCTATGCTTGCTGACCTCTATCTCGAGATGGGTCGCGACTACTACATGGAAACGGGCAACTTCGCCAAAGGCATCGAAAGCGTCAACCAAGCCCTGGAAATCGGCCTCGGCGCCAACGACACCGACATCGCCAACATGACCTTGGGCATCCTCTATTATTACACACGCGAAAACGAAAAGGCGAAGTCCTACTTGAGCCAAGCCCTCCGCAGCGAGCGTGCCGGACTGAAAATGTCTGTCTATCAAACGCTTTATGCCATTGCCTACAGCGAGGGTGATTACCAACAAGCGGTGAAATACCACGAGCAGTTTGCCGCGAACATGATGCAAGCCGATGCTGAACACTCCAACGAGAACATCCAAAGGATTAAGTCGGAATATGAATTGAAGGCGCAGCAGAGCGAGCTGGAGAGTCTGCACCGCACCCGCGACCTGAAACTCTACCTGATTATCGCCTTAGCTGTCATTGCCTTGCTCGTCATCCTCCTGATTGTGAGGAAGAAAATCAGCGACCACAAACTGGAGATGGAGCACTTCGGGCGGCAGGTGGAGCGCGACCAGAACCGCATCCACGAGTTGGTGAGCGACATGGAGAATCTGATTCGCACCAACGACGAACTACGCCGCTACCAACAGACCCTCCCGCCGAAGGATTTGATGTCGATCCAGAAAATCTTGACGCGAAACAAGATCATGGTCACCGCGCAAGCCCTCACGGAAGAGGTGAACAACGACTCGCTCAACTTCGAGCTGACCGACAACGACTGGAACGACTTCATCAGCCTCACCGACTTGGTCTTCGACGGCTTCTCGCAGCGGCTGTTGCAACTCTACCCCAAACTCGGCAAGTGGGATGTGCGCATCTGCTGCCTCTCGAAAAACGGCTTCTCCAACCAAGTGATTTCCATCCTGTTGGACACGCAGACCGACTCTTACTACAAACGCAAAACCCGCATAAAACAGATGAAGATGGACCTCGGGGATGATAACCGCACCTTTGAGGAAATCGTGAATGCTGTATGAGAAACTACGGATTACACGGATTTGACGGAAATATTCATCAAAATGGAATTTGTATAATCCGTAAAATCCGTAGTTAAAAAACGAAATCAAATAATTAACAATCAAAAACATACGACAATGAAAAGATTAGTATTAACTTTAGCAATTTTAGCTGGCTTCGCCCTTGGTGGCGTGGCACAAAATGTTTGGAAACCTGTCGGAATGGATGGAGAATTCCTTGGTGTATCTGCCAACGGCGACATGTTTTGTGACATGGGCTACAGCGGATTGTTCCGTTCACAGGATGAGGGCGTGAATTGGGAATCCCTTAACGTGGCGAGTTATGTCAGGAAGGAAACTTTCATGATTAATGATCAGGAAAGAATCTTCGTTTTTAACGAGAACACACACAAATTATGGTATTCTGACGACAACGGCGATAACTGGCAGGAACAGATGTCGGGCATCTCCACCAACTGGCCTTTGGGTATGTTCTCGCTTTCAAATGACACCATCTTCATAGCAAACCACGACACTTTTTTCTGGACTTTGGACAGCGGTGAGTCATGGAACGAAACTCCCATTGATTTCATCGGTGACGCGAATTTTGGAAGTATTCTCGCTGACCATGAGGGAAACGTTTATGTGAGTACCTATAGTTGGACTATTCCTGTCGACCATACTGGAATATATACCGCAACTTTGGACAACATGACCAACTGGACGGTGAAAGTGCCCTTCGGAGGAAGAGAGATGGCTTTTGACAGTGAAGGGAACATTTTAGTTGCTAGTCCTGGAACTTTCTATTATGAAAACGATGTTTACGTTGTCAATGCCGACCGATTTGCACTGACAAATGATGTCATTTTTGCAATGAAACGTGTGGACTGGGACAACGAAGCCTTGTTCTACTCCACTGACCACGGCCAGACCTATACCCAGTGTAGCGAGAACATCCCTTCAACAACAACCGCTCCCGACCCTGACTTGGGTCTTTACAAAGGTCGTGACAACCATATTTATTGCCATGGTGATGTTTGGGAACCAGAATTTGAAAGTCAGTATTACAAGAGTATCCAACGTGCCGATGAGATTTCCATTCCTTTGAATGGCATATTGACCCGCGTTCCCGCTCCCTATTTCGAGCAAAACGTTTGCGACACCCGACTGGCTATCGTTTCAGGAGAGGAAACGTTTTATGTCACCGTGGATGGCTTTTGGCCCAACCCGAACTTGGATGCACTCGTTGTTCACTACGATACCATACCCATTGGTACTGCCATTGACGTGTCTGGAACCATCAAGACGATGTCAGATGAATTGGGTAACCCGTTTTATGTGATAGATATTCAAGAGACTACAGCACATTATTACGATGCCATCACTTCCATGCTTAAGGGGTGGCCAGAAGAGTATGTGTATATCCAACCTACTGTTTCTCCCAGTCAGATATATTACCTTACCATCAATGGTGAACTACAAACCTGGCCTTTGGTCTTCAATGGCGTGACGTATGAAGACTTCGACCTTCTTACTTTTATCGGACATTGCAGCATTCAAACGGATTCCATCGGAAACGAGTTTATGGGCATGGAATTACAAGATATACAACCATTTAGGGATTACACCTTCGAACTAGAAGATGGTACACTTTCCACGAATTATTGGAACCCGCTCTATCTTTCCGCTCCTTTTGAGGATCAGCATTTTTTGACCTTCCTATGGGGTGACTTCACGTTTCCAAGCCCATTTTATCCGATGCACAATGGCCAGTTTTACAAAGGGTCGTTTATCAACAACGACATTTTCAGGGAAGGCATGCATGTTGACTTAAAAGGCATAGAGCACATTCGTTATGATATTTATGGCTCTGAGGTGAATACTGTCGAAATAGTTGAAATGGATACTGAAGAAGAAACCACTTTGACAGGAACCGTTGAAATGGCTCCCATACCAAATACAGGAAATAATCCTTTGCCAGTGCCAGGAGTGATGGTCGCTTTTAAAGCGAATGAGAGAACATATTATCTCGAAAATCCACAAGACTATTCTGGTAGTGAATGGTTCCTTGTGGGCAACGACACCATTTATTCTGGTCAGGAAATCACGGCGACCTTTACTTCAAAAATCTTGATTGATAACGGTTTGAATTTCTATTATCGAATCAACATCAACGAAGCCGAAGTTTTAAATCCAATCCTTCCTCCTGGTGCCGAATGGTATTACGAAATCCAGAACGAGAACGGCAGCATCACCTACCAATACATGTATCAGGCGGGTGATACCGTTGTCGGCGATGAGCCTTCGCATATCCTTGTGAAAATCAACACGCTTTACGACAAGGGATTGCGAGAGGATGTGACACGCGAGTATGTCTATATGCGCGATGGCAAGGTGTATTGGTGGAACAAGACCTTAGAAGAGTTTACCGTGCTGTACGACTTTGGTGCCCAAGAAGGCGACACTTGGGTCACCAAGGTCGGCACGGAAACACTCATCATGCACGTCAATTCGGTGGAAACCGTTGAATACGAAGGCAAAACTTATAGGATGCTGCACGTCAGCGACGCGGACGACTACTTCAGCGGCGACATCGTGTGCGGCATCGGCCATCTCACCAGTTTCTTCCCCGAAAGGTTGATGGACAATGGCGATGGCATCCGTGTGGAAGGTATGCGCTGCTATTGGGTGGAGAACGAACTGGTCTTCAAACCTGGCGACGAAGACTGCGATGCGATTTATTCGGAGGTACACGGTGTGGAGGAGGTTGGCCCTTCGATGGATTCAGGGAACGCATTTACGGTTTATCCTAATCCTACCAATGGCGTTCTCACCATTCATCATTCCACATTCCGCATTCATCATTCCGAATTCCAAATTGCCAACCTCATGGGCCAAACCGTCCTTTCCGGCAATATTAACGCTGAAAACCAACAGATTGACGTTTCATCGTTGCCTCAAGGGATGTATTTCATTACCGTAGGCGAAGCGACGCGGAAATTTGTGGTGAAATAGCCCGAACGGGATAAAATCGATGTGGTTAGAGCTTCAGCCATAATAAGAAAAGGTTTGTCGTGATATTAATCGGCAAACCTTTTCTATTTTGGTGATAGTTCAATTTTTACCTGGATAGGGTATTGCAAGTTCCTTGCAGATTTCCCTAACAAGATAGTCATTGATATCGGGATGACGTGGAATGGCAACCTTTTTAGAAGTCTCGGTATTGATGAATACGCTATGTCTGCCTCCTTCACGGTATAAGACGCAACCATATTCGGCAAGGTAACGGATTAGCAGGTTCCTTTTCATGCCAATGCCACTTTCCGATAGAAGTGTTTTTCTCCCGCATAGGCTTGGAGTGCTTCATCCCTGTAACATTCAAGCATCAGTCTTATTGCATCCTTCATGTTCTCGATGAGTTCGTCAAGGGTACGCCCCTGGCTCATCGCGCCTGGAACTTGCATACACTTGCCTGTGTACCAGCCGCTTTGTTCGTCTTTATGAATGATGATTGTGTATTCCATTTATCCGTTTGTAAGGTTGATGCTGCAAAATTAAACAAAATTCCGATGGCAGGCCTTTTTTTCTTACTTTTGCACCCAAATTGAATCAACTATGGCAAAAGACATCGTTTTGAGCGGCATCCGCCCCACCGGAAACCTTCACCTTGGCAATTATTACGGTGCCGTGCGCAGTTTCGTGAAGATGCAGGAAGACTACAATTGCTATTTCTTCATCGCCGACTGGCACTCGCTAACCACGCACCCCAAGCCCGAAAACATTCAGCGCTCGGCCCGCACCATCTTGGCTGAATATTTGGCCTGTGGCATCGACCCCGAAAAGGCCACCATCTACATCCAAAGTGATGTGCCTGAGACGATTGAACTGTATCTGTATTTCAATATGAACGCCTATATCGGTGAGTTGGGCCGCGTGACCACCTTCAAGGAAAAGGCCCGCCAACAGCCTGATAATGTGAACGCAGGCCTGTTCACCTATCCGACCTTGATGGCCGCCGACATTCTGCAACACCGCGCCAAATGGGTGCCTGTGGGCAAAGACCAAGAGCAAAACATGGAGATGGCCCGCAAGTGCGCCCGCCGTTTCAACAACATCTACGGCATCGAGTTCTTCCCCGAGCCGCAAAACTACTATTTCGGCGGCGACGCCATCAAAGTACCCGGCCTCGACGGCAGCGGCAAGATGGGCAAGAGCGACGGCAACTGCATCTACCTCTTCGAGGACGAAAAGACGATGCGCAAGAAGGTGATGCGCGCCGTCACCGACAGCGGCCCAATCGAGCCTAACAGTCCTAAGCCCGAGGTGATACAGAACCTCTTCACGATGATGAACATCGTCAGCGAGCCTGAGACGGTGAAATACTTCGACGAGAAGTGGAACGACTGCTCCATCCGCTACGGCGACATGAAGAAACAGTTGGCCGAGGACTTGGAAAAGACCGTCGCGCCCATCCGCGAGCGCATCATCGAGTTCTCGTCCGACACGGAACGCCTCGACCGCATCGCCCGAATGGGTGCCGAAAAGGCCCGCGAAAGCGCAGCTAAGACCTTGAATGAGGTGAGAAAGATCATTGGATTTAGGCAGTATTGACCTTTTCGTATCCTGTTCTACCGAATTTGGAATCACGAGCGATGAGAAAGGAATTTTCAATTTCCATCTGATAATAGAGATGTGCTATGGCGCGTCTCTATTGTTTTTATGTATGCCGTTACGATATCTATGGCAAATGCAGCCTGCTATGTTGCAGAGTCGTGGCTGCCGTAGGTCGCGACTTGCGGTTACGGGAGGTTGTGCCTTTCAGATGCGGCGTTGTGGGACTTTCGCATTGCGGCAGCCAACTAATTCGTTTAATCCGCCTAATTCGCCGATGATTATTGGCAGTAGAATGAAAGCATATCCAGCAAGAGGCGTGAACCCCTGCCGAAAAAACACGATATGAGTCCCTAACGGAAAAACAACAATGCCGGAAAAATGTTGCAGTGTCGGCGGAAATGATTACTTTTGCGGTCAGAAAATCAATGATTATGTGTACATACCCAATCTCATTGGATGATAGTTTGGTCATGCAGGCCGAAAAAACGCTGCAAATCAAAGAGTCTTTTCAGATATGGCTTCAGCATCAAGTCGAGTTGTGGCTTTTGGCTCAACTCAATGGCTTGAATCATCAAGCCAAATCCTGCCACGGAAGGCTTACGGATGAAATGTTGGCTGAAAAGTTGAAGGATTTTCCCCCTTTGGAAGCCAAAGACTTTCCTGATTTGGAAGCGGCAGATTATGGCTCTTTCCAAAGAAACCGAAGCGGTCAACTCCCTAAAGGATTGGAAAAATGGCTGTAAATCAGGTTTGTCAACGAGAAATAGTGGAGGTTCCTTTTGTGCTTCCTGATGGCAAGACATTGCCCCATCCAGCGCTTGTCATTTCGTGTGACGACTTGCAGAATGTGGAACCAGGACTTTTTTATGCCGTACTCGTTTCTTCGAAGAACATCAATCCTGATTTGACGATACCTATCCGCTCGGAATGGCTGTCGTCGCCGTTGCCGAAAGCATCGTATTTTGTCACTCATATTGTCAATCCATTCAATGTTGATGAGGTGATTTCGCGACATAATTGCTTTCTGCGACAACCCTATTTTGACCAAGTGGTTGACAAGGTCATTGCTAACATTGTTGATGGAAATTGGTAACAAGAGAAATTAAATGGGCGACTTTATAACATACGAAAAAATCCCCGAAAGGGCAGTCCTTATTGCTGTTGCATCGAAGAAGCAAGGCCGCGAGCGCACGGAGGAATATTTGGACGAACTGTCATTCTTGCTCGAAACGGCGGGCGGTGTGCCGGTGGCGCGTTTCGTGCAGGCCATGGACCATCCAAGCAGCGTAACCTATTTAGGTTCAGGCAAATTGGAGGAAATCCACCAATACATCAAGGCTGAAGACATCAAATTAGCCGTCATCGACGACGAGCTGAGCGCGACCCAAGCCCGCAACATGGAACAGGCCTTGGAGTGCCGAGTGCTCGACCGCACGAGCCTCATCCTCGACATCTTCGCTTCCAATGCGCACACGGCACACGCCAAGGCGCAGGTGGAATTGGCGCAATACCAATATCTTCTGCCCCGCCTGACCCGAATGTGGACCCACTTGGAACGCCAGCGTGGCGGTATCGGTATGCGTGGCCCCGGTGAAACCCAAATCGAGACCGACCGCCGCTTGATTCTCGACAGAATTGCATTGCTGAAGGAGAAACTGAAGGAAATCGACATGCAGAAGACAGTACAACGCAAAAACCGTGGAAAGTTGGTGCGCGTGGCTTTGGTGGGCTATACTAATGTAGGAAAGTCGACTATCATGAACCTGCTGAGCAAGTCGGAGGTCTACACCGAGAACAAACTTTTCGCCACTTTGGACACGACCGTGCGTAAGGTGGTGGTGGAGAACTTGCCTTTTCTCTTGTCTGACACCGTGGGATTTATCCGCAAGCTGCCGCACCATTTGGTGGAGTCGTTCAAGTCGACCTTGGACGAGGTAAGAGAATCTGACATTCTGCTCCACGTGGTCGACATTTCGCATCCCGACTTTGAGGCGCAAATGGAAGTGGTGAACCAAACCTTGGCCGAGTTGGGCTGCGCCGACAAGAAAACCATTGTCGTGTTCAACAAGACCGACGCCTACACTTGGGAAGAAAAAGCCCCCGACGACTTGACGCCACCCACCAAGCGCAATGTTTCCTATGAGGAGTTGAAAAACACTTGGATGGCCAAAATGAACGAAAACTGCATCTTCATTTCCGCCAAAAACCGCGACAACTATCAGGAATTCCGTGATTTGCTATACAAGGAAATCCGCGACATGCACGCGATTCGCTATCCGTATGATAATTTCCTCTATTAACCCTACTCCCCCAACTTTCAACTCTCAACTCTCAACTATAGATGAACCTCATCGACACCCACACCCACATCTACGACCACCAATTCAGCCTCGACCGAAACGAAACCGTTCAACGTGCTTTGGAAGCAGGCGTCAAAATGATGCTCCTGCCCAATGTGGATGCCTCCACCATCGCGCCAATGCTTGAACTACACGAGCAATGCCCTGATCGTACCCGTGTGATGATGGGTCTGCAACCCGAAGAAGTCAAGGAGGATTACAAGGCGGTTTTGGCCATGATGGAGAAGGAATTGGAGCGCAATATATATATAGGTGTGGGCGAAGTCGGCCTCGACTTCTATTGGGATTCGACCTTTGAGAAACAACAACTTGACACTTTTGAGACCCAATTGGACTGGGCGAAACAACTCCATCTGCCGCTTTCCATCCATTGCCGCAACGCCTTTGATAAAATGATTAAAATCCTTGAACGCAAGCAAGACGGCGGCTTAAGCGGTATCATGCACTGCTTCACGGGTTCAGAGGAAGAGGCTAAAGTCTACCTTGAATTGGGCTTCCACCTCGGCTTGGGTGGCTTGACGACCTATAAGAATTGTGGCCTGAAAGATTATCTGCCCAATTTGTCCCTTGACAGAATCGTTTTGGAAACCGATGCGCCTTATCTCGCACCTGTTCCTTGTCGCGGCAAGCGCAACGAACCCGCTTTTCTGGTTCATACGGCGCAGAAGATTGCAGACATTCTTCAGATTCCCGTTGAAGAATTGGCTGCTGCTACGACGGCTAATGCAAAAGCTTTGTTTCGGCTTTGATGTTTCGTTGCGTCACTGCGATGAACGAAGCAGTCCAGAAATTCGCTTAATTGGTTTCATTCGCCGATAAACATAACGGCGAATTAATTATGCAGATGAAACGAGTGGAATGCTTCGTCGTGTCTCCTGAAAATAACTCGATGCGTGTCATAAAAAATGGTCGCCGGCCCAAGAGAACCGGCGACCCGCCATTATGAAGATAAAAAAACAACTGTTGTTCTCGTTTTCGTTTATCCGCACTTCGAATAGCCACAGTTTTTGCAGTGTTTGCAGCCATCTTCGAAGATGAGTTTCTCGCCGCAGTTGGGGCATTTTTCCTTCTCGTCAATCACGCCGTCGGGAACATATTTCTTCAGGGCGCGAGCGATGCCGTTTTTCCACGTGTTGATGTGGTCTTCCTCCACGTTGAGGTTCTGCACCAGGTCGATGACATACTGAATCGGCATACCGTGGCGCAGGATGCCCGAAATCAGTTTGGCGTAGTTCCAGTATTCCTTGTTGAACGAGCGCGACAGGCCCTGCATGATTACTTCGTAACCGTCCTTGTCGGTGTAGCAGAAGTCGTATCGAGAGGATTCTCCCTTGATTTTCTCCTTGATAATCACACCCTTTTCGACGTATGGCGGCAGGAAGAAACCCTCAGCTTTGCCGAGGAAGATTTCGTAAGGCTTGCCATGAAGGATACCCACAAAAGCAATCCATTTCTCGTAGTTGTTCTGGAACCGCACCACATCGCATTCCAGCTCTTTCGGGCGAGGCGGGGCTGAGTTTTCATGGATGTCGTTGGGACGCACACCGTCTTGGCCTTTGGCTCCTTTCTTTTCTTCTTTTTTGTTGTCCTCTTTGGAGACCAACACGCCATCGCGGGAGCCGTCGCGGTAGATGGTCATGCCCTTGCAGCCACTCTCCCAAGCGGTCATGTAAATTTGGCTGACGAGTTCCTCGGTTGTATCTTTCGGCACGTTCACCGTCACGCTGATGCTATGGTCAACCCATTGTTGCATCGAGCCTTGCATCCTTACCTTGTTCACCCAGTCGATGTCGTTGGCAGTGGCTTTATAATAAGGCGACTGCGCAATGACGGCGTTAAGTTTCTCGTCGTCGTAATGCAATACCTCATCCACGTTGTAGCCGTTCACTTCAAGCCAAGTGATGAACTTGTGGTGGAACACGTTGTATTCCTCAAACGAGTTGCCTGTTACGTCGGTGAAGGTCACGTGGACATCCTTGTCGTTGGGGTTCACCTTGCGGCGGCGTTTGTAGGCTACCATGAAAACGGGTTCGATGCCCGAAGTGGTCTGGGTGCAGATGCTGACGGTGCCAGTGGGCGCGATGGTCAGCATGGCGATGTTGCGCCTACCCACGCGAATCATTTTTTGGTAGAGGTTTTCGTCCAAGGCGCGCAGCCGCTTGATGAACGGATTGTTTTCCTCGCGCTTGGGGTCGTACATCGGGAACTTGCCGCGTTCTTCAGCCAAGTTGACCGATGATTTATAGGCGTTATAAGCCAAAAGTTTCTGTATTTCAGTCGAGAAGGCGATGGCTTCGTCAGATGCGTAGCGTTTGCCTAAGGCGGCCAGCATGTCGCCCTCGGCGGTGATGCCGATGCCCGTGCGACGACCTTGTAGGCACTTCGCCTTGATGTTCTTCCACAGGTTAATCTCGGTGCGTTTCACTTCTTCGTCTTCGGGGTCGGCATAAATTTTGGCCAAAATAGCGTCCACCTTCTCGATTTCAAGGTCTACAATGTCGTCCATCATGCGTTGGGCGATGGCCACATGCTTCGAAAAGAGTTGGTGGTTAAAACGTGCTTCGGGCGTGAACGGGTTGTCGACATAGCTGTAAAGGTTGATGGCCAAAAGTCGGCAGCTGTCGTAGGCACAGAGCGGAATCTCACCACAGGGATTGGTGCTCAAGGTCTTGAAACCAAGGTCGGCATAGCAGTCGGGGATGGATTCGCGGATGATGGTGTCCCAAAACATCACACCAGGCTCAGCCGACTTCCATGCGTTGTGGATAATCTTGTTCCACAAGGCGCGGGCATCCACTTCCTTGGTGATTTTCGGATTGGGCGAGTCGATGGGATATTGCTGGATGAAGGGCTTGCCTTCCTTGACGCATTGCATGAATTCGTCGGTGAGGCGCACCGAAACATTGGCGTTGGTGATTTTGCCTTGGGTCATCTTGGCATCAATGAAAGCCTCCGAATCCGGGTGCTTGATGCTGATGGTCATCATCAGGGCACCGCGTCGACCGTCTTGTGCCACCTCTTTGGTGGAGTTGGAGAAACGTTCCATGAAAGGCACCACGCCGGTAGAGGTAAGGGCGCAGTTCTTGACAGGACTACCCGCAGGACGCAGGTGCGACAGGTCGTGACCCACGCCGCCGCGCCGTTTCATCAGCTGCACTTGCTCCTGGTCGGTCTTCATGATGCCTCCGTAGGAATCGGAGTCGCCATTGTTGCCGATGACAAAGCAGTTCGACAGCGACGAAATCTGAAAATCATTGCCGATGCCAGTCATGGGGCTACCTTGCGGCACGATGTAACGGAAATCCTTCAACACCTCAAAAATCTCATCCTCCGTCATCGGGTTGGGATAGCGTCTCTCGATGCGGGCGATCTCACGGGCGATGCGGTGGTGCATGTCGTCGGGTGTCAGCTCGTAAGTGTTGCCATCGCTGTCCTTGAGGGCGTATTTGTTGGCCCACACATCCCCTGCCAAAGCGTCGCCGTGGAAGTAATTCTTGGCGGCCTCTTTCACCTCTTCGATGGGGTAGGCGTGATACTCGATTTTCGGTTTTTCTTCCACTACGGGTTGCTCTTGAGGCCTTGTCTCCACTTCTTTCTCAACAAGCTGCACTTCGTCCATGCCTTCGAAACTCTCAGCCGCGAAGTTGGTGCTTTTGCGGGTTTCTATAATCTTGTCGTATGAAACGGGTTCGTGCTGCTCGGTTGAGGATTCATCCAAGCCGAAAAATAAGTCTCCATCAAATTCCATAGTGGTAGGACGCGAATTCATCTTTTTGATTGTTAGGGTATTAACGCAATAGCGATAAGCTCGTTTTCCGTTGCAATTCAGTATGCGAAAATAGGAAAGAAGAACATATCCTGCCACGGAAAAGTTGCTTTTCAGGATATGTTTTTTTCAACAATTATTGTTGATAATTTTTTCTGTTTTGATAGTCAAAAGGATAGGGGAGGAGTGGGAATTTTTGGCACGCAAGCTTACAATATACGTTTCAACCAAAGCCTCAAAACGGGGTCGCCTATGATGTAACCGTTTGCTGTCAGTTCAATCAATTCCTTGTCGATTAGTGCGTTTTTTAGTCGAGTGACATTGGATGGGGAACCTAAATCAAAGTTGTCGCGAACTTCTTTTTTGCCGAAATCGGAGGTTTGGCCCGACAATACCGCTCTGAGGAAATTGAGTTGATAACTGGTTAACGACTGGGTTTGCTCGATATAAACGACGGAATTTTGATCAATCAAGTCGTTGAGTGCTACTTTCAGTATCTCTTCTGTCACCTCATGGTTGGTCAAAAGCAGGGTGTCGTATGCGAGTTGCTGGACGTATGAAGATTGATAGTCAACACTTTCGCATAGCTGTTGCACAAATTGCCCGGAAATGGTTTTCCCTTGTTTGGCGAAACCACCTTGGATATAGGGCATCCATGTTTCCAAAGGGATGTTTTTCAGGTATTGAATTTCGCCGAATTTATAGAAAGGATAGCTTTTTTTCTGAAACAGGTTGGTCATCATGTGCATCTTGCTTCCGTATAGGCAGTAGGAAACATTTTGTTGGTGCTGCCAAACTGTTCTCATGCGTTTTTGGACGTTGAGTGAATCGGGAAATTCGCCCACTTGTTGGAACTCGTCGATGCAAACAACAATGTGGCAACCTTTGCGGTCTGCAATCATTTCGGGGAGCGAAAGCACTTCTTCAGGTTGGTGGGTTTTTGGGGTGATGCCCAATGAAACGCCATATTCGGCCTGACCGTCAAGCGATAGGGAAAACTTGGGTACAAGCCTCTCAATGAAGCCTTTGGCCAAGTCTTTCCATTCTTCTATCTTCGATGCGGTTTGCTTCAAAATGTTTTCCGAAAAGGTGTTGAAGAAGTCGTATTCATTACGGCAGGAGAAAATATCCATTGTGACCACAATGACGTCTTTTGAGTTGACCATTGAGGCAACTTTGTTGACCAACGAGGTTTTTCCCCAGCGTCGGGGCGACAGCAGTATGGTATTGATGCCATAGCGGAAATTGGCTGCAAGGCGTTCGACTTCTGATTGTCTACCGATGAAATGATTGTCTTCAACCGGAATGCCGAACATGAAAGGTCTGTTATCCATGACGTTCTGATTTTGCTGCAAAAATAGGCAAAATTTTCCAATACACAACATTGTGTAACACAAGTTTGTGTAACACAATGTTGTGTTAGTTATAAATAATTGATAATCAGTAATTAAAAATCAATTGTTTTTCAATTTTTCTATGGCAAAAGCATACGCGCCGATGGCCACTGCCGAGGTGGTGCCGAGTTTGGTGACACCAACACCAATGCGCTTGGTCGGGTTGTACCACACTTCTTGGTCGCTGAAAGGCACTTTGACCATCTTGCCCGTCTTTTCGGTGAAGCGGATCATGTCTTGGGCATCCATCAGGTTGTAGGCTTCGGTTTCCATACGGCTGAAGGGGCTGCCGTTGAGTCCCTTGAAAGGCTCGTTCATCTTCTTGATGAGTATGGGCATGAAAATAGGCCATGCGCCCGAGAGTCCGCCGCCGATGACAACGATGCCGTCGACGAGCGAAATGGCATTGGCTAACACATCGGCCAAAGCTGTGGCCAATTCCTCCCACGATTTCAGGGCGGCTTCCTTGTTGCCAGGTTGATGACCCATGGCGATTTTGTAGATGTCGTAGGGGTGGGGTGTTTTGTCGAAATCGATGCCAGCCTCGCGGCCATACACACGGCGCACTGCGCGGATGCTGATGCTGTCTTCGGCACTGGTTTGTGGATAAAGCGGGTTGCGGTGGCGGTTGATTTCGCCGCCGGCAGAGTTGTCGCCATTGACCAACACCTTATTAATTACAATACCGCCGCCAAAGCCCGTGCCGATGGTCACGCCGAGCAGGTTCTTGTAGCGTTTCGGGTTGCGTTGCTGCTCCAGCAACTTGTTCACCTCGGGAAGCAGGCCGTTGAGGGCTTCGCCGTAGGCAAACAGGTCGCCGTCGTTGTTGATGAAAACGGGGATGTGAAATTCGTTCTCCAACATGGCCTTCAAAGGCACTCCGCCGCGAAAATGGGGCAGGTTCTCCAAGTCGCCGATGATGCCGTTGGGATAGTCGGCGGGACCGGGGAAGCAGAAACTGATGGCCGCAGCCTTTGAGCCGCAGCGTGTTTCGCACTCATGGAAACCGGTGATGATTTTTTGCAGCACTTCCTCAAGGTTGGGTGCCGCCGAAGGAATGGTGAAAGGTTCGATGATTTCGCGCGAATCTTGCACGGCCGAGAATTTGAACCCCGTGCCACCGGCATCGAGGATGAAGATGATGGGACTGTTATTCATGTTGTTGCTTGTTTTTTAGTGTCGGATTATAGAACTTTTCCACCCAGAGCATCCACATCAGGAAGATGACAAGGTAGAAAAACACCTTAAATATATAATCGTGAGCGAGGTGGAAGCTATTGGGCCACGGCACTTGCATCAGCAGCACGCCGCAAATGCGCACAACGTTGGTCCACTCGATAATGACGAGGCCGGCGGGAATATACCACAGTTTGTGTTTCCACGGACCGGGGAAAAGAATCATGAGGAAGAGCCAGTGCATCCATTGCTTGAGGCTGGCACATTCGGGTGCCACGATGACACGGGCCCAGCCATCGTCCACATTGGGTGTGGCAAGGAGACGTTCCGATGTGACAGTGGTGATGTTGACATGGAAAACGCGGTCGAGGAGCCAACAGGCTTGGCTGTAAACCAAGTCGACCGACCATACCATCAACTTGTAAATAAGCTTTCCGATAGGCCAATAGCCCAAGGCTTGCCAACCTAAATAAAGGAAATGGAAGCTGATTATCAATAAGATAAAAAGCCCAACATTGACTGTGCTGAGGTTTTTTGGGTTGTTGCAATAGGCCTTAAAGTCGGCAATGATTTTCATCGAAACAAATTTTTCCGCAAAAGTAGAAAATAATTTGAAATGCAAATCCAACAATAAACCATATCTTTGCAGCAAATTTCAGCATTATGGAAAACGACAGCATCGTCAACGAAATGACCCAATCGATAAAAGACACCACCGCAGTCAACGGAATGGTGGATGGCATAAAACAACTCACCACTACCCCCGTTTCGGAGTGGATGCCCCAATTGGTGCATGATTATGTTGTTCCGTTGGGCCTCAAGATTTTGGCTGCTATTGTCGTTTTCATCATTGGTCGTTGGGTCATCAAATTGGTGAAAAAATGGATGGCCAACGGTTTGATGAGCAAGCATGGCGATGCTACGGTACACTCGTTCCTTTCGAATTTGGTTGGGGTGTTGCTCTATTTCATCCTTATCATCAGCATTATCAGTATTTTAGGAATCAATACGTCGTCGTTGGTGGCACTTTTGGCATCGGCTGGATTGGCCGTGGGCATGGCTTTGAGTGGCACTTTGCAGAACTTTGCCGGAGGTGTGATGATTGTCATGTTCCGGCCGTTTAAGGTGGGTGATTTTATTTCAGCGCAAGGTTTCGAGGGCAAGGTGAGCGAGATTCAGATATTCAACACCCATCTTTTGACGACGGACAACAAGGAGATCATCCTGCCCAACGGCATCCTCTCGACGGGCATCATGACCAACTTCATGAAGCAAGATACCCGCCGTGTGGATTGGGTTTTTTCCATGGCATACGGCGACGACTACGACCACGCTAAGGCCGTGCTGAAACGACTGTGTGAGGCCGACCCGAAAATCAAGAAGAACCCTGAACCTTTCATCGAGCTGCTGAAACTCAACGACAGCTCCGTCGACATCACCGTGCGCGTCTGGGTGGACTCCGCCGACTATTGGCCTGTTTTCTTCGCCATGAACGAGCGCGTTTACAAGGCTTTCGCCCAAGAGGGGCTGCACATCCCATTCCCGCAGATGGACGTGCATTTGAAGCAATCGTAATCATGCGGAACACATTAATCCAAAAAATCCTATGAGGTCTTTTTTCGTTAAGCTGCAAGTGGTGGCTCTTTTGGCTGTCGTTGTGGGCAACGGCCTTTATGCACAAATTCCAAACGGGTATTACGATAACGCCACGGGCAAGACGGGTGATGAATTGAAGGTGGCCTTGCACGACATCATCCAAGGGCACACTGTCATCTCCTACCAACAGATTTGGAATGCCTTCTGGAGCACCGACAACAAAGGCAACAATGTGGTGTGGGACATGTATTCCGACGGTGCCAATTACAGCTACAATTATTATTACAATGGCAACAACCAATGCGGGGAATACGAGCAGGAAGGTGACTGCTACAACCGCGAGCACTCGTGGCCCAAAAGTTGGTTCAGCGGTGATGAACAAACCACGCCGGGGCGCGATATGCACCACATCTTTCCAACCGACGGCTTTGTCAACGCACAAAGGAGCAGCTACCCTTTCGGTGAGGTGAATAATGCCTCGTGGATTTCACAAAACGGCTCAAAATTAGGGCCTTGCAAGTCGTCGTTGGGATATTCGGGAACTGTTTTCGAACCGATTGACGAATACAAAGGCGACTTCGCCCGCGCTATGATGTATATGAGTGTGCGCTACTATGGCGAGGACGAGGATTGGGGCAACAGCGGCATGACCAACAAATCGGTCATCAAGCCTTGGGCCATCAACATGCTTCTGAGTTGGAGCGACAACGACCCTGTGAGCCAAAAGGAAATTGACCGAAACAACGTCGTGTTTGGTATACAAGGCAATCGCAATCCCTTCATCGACCATCCAGAATATGCCCATATCATTTGGGAAGAGGGCTGGATGGGGGTCACTTACAACATCACTTGTACCGCTGTTCAGCATGGCAGCATTTCGGCACCCTCGACCGCCGTGGAAGGCACCATGGTGAGCCTCACAGCCACACCCAACCAAGGCTATATGCTCGGCAGTTGGTCGGTGTTCAAGACGGGAGACCCAACCACAACCGTTTCGGTGAGCGACAATGGCACCTTCACCATGCCGTCGTTCAACGTTACGGTGAGTGCGACGTTTGTGCAGAATACCACTTACTATGCCATCACGCAAGGCACGGTGAGCCACGGAAGCGTGAATGTGAGTGCCACCAGCGCCCAATCTGGAACCACGATTACCTTAACAGCCTCTCCCGCAATCGGTTACGTCCTATATTCCTATTATGTTTACAAGACGGGCGACATCAATACCATCGTCTATTCAGGTACGGGCAACACGTTCATCATGCCTGCCTACGACGTTACGGTGTCGGCTTCGTTTGCCCAGCCTTCGAGTTATACTTACGTAAAGGTCACAGAAGCCCCGACAGACTGGAGCGGGGATTATATTTTGGTTTATGAAAACAGTGCAACTGAAGGCTATGTTTGGACGGGCATAGATCAAACCAATTGCTATGTTTCCAAGCCCATTGCAGAAAATACTATCGCTGACGACGGCATGGTTTCAATTACCGTTGCTCCGATGACGGGCGGCTATTCCATCAAGGTCAACGGAGGAACAAACAATGGAAAATACATCTCTGGCTCTTCTGGCTCAAATGCGCTCAATTTTGGAACCTCGGCCAAATTGAATACCATAGCGCTTGAGTCCGATGGCGTCAAAATCACCTCCAACACATCCGTGATGAGATTCAATAACAACGACCATCGTTTTCGCTATTACAAATCATCCAGCTACAGCAGTCAGCAACCCGTCCAGCTTTATAAAAAAATGGGCATCAGCAGTACACCGACCCATACCATCCAGTTTAATCCCAACGGTGGCTCAGGTTCGAGTTATAACCAGAGCGTCAATGAGTTTGAACCTACTGCTTTGGAAGCCAACACTTTCACCCGCGAAAACTATGCCTTTGACAGCTGGAACACCGCCGCCGACGGCAGCGGAACCACCTATTTCGATGGCGCAATAGTCACGCTTTTGAACGACTTGACGCTTTATGCCCAATGGTTGCCTCTCTACAGCATCGCTTGCGCCACTGGTATCGAGCATGGCAGCATCAGTGCCAATCCGACTGAGGCTGTGGAAGGCAGCACCATCTCCCTTACGGCCACGCCAGAAACGGGTTACGAGCTTGATTATTGGATGGTTACCACTGCTTCGGGCGATAATGTCACCGTTGCTGAGAACCAGTTTGAAATGCCGGCAGACGATGTTTCGGTGAGTGCCGTTTTTGCTTATATCGGTTCGTTTTCCCATCAATATTACTTGGTGACGGACGCGAGCCAACTCGTTGCGGGAAGGACTTATCTGATTGTGAACACCTCTGCCGGAAAAGCCATGAGTACTACCCAAAACAACAATAACCGAGGGGCAGCTGATGTGACAATTAGCAACAACTGCATCGCAAGTATTGGCACCACGGTTTGCGAATTGACTTTAGGCGGTTCTATTGGCGCATGGACTTTCTTCGATGCCAATTGGGGTACCGCAGGCGGCTATCTTTATGCCGCAAGCAGTAGCAACAATTACCTGAAAACACAAGCCACTAACGATGCCAACGGACAATGGAACATCACTTTCGACAATAACCACAAAGCTGCCATTGTTGCGCAAGGGACAAACACCCGCAATATTATCAGATACAACTCAGGCTCGACTATTTTTTCTTGTTATTCAACAGGCCAGCAAGATGTTTGCCTCTTCATCCGCAGCGAGGAATACGATCATCCTGAAAATGAGACCATTGCCAACCTCTTTCCGTTCGACAAACACACGGTTCGTAGTGGTGCCACACTTACGGTTAGTGGAACAGCCACTTGCAACGATGCCAGCCATCTGATTCTTGAGGACGGTGCGCAATTCATGCACCACAATGATGGCGTGATGGCCACATTCAAGAAAAGCATCAATGCCTATACCACGGATGGCGGTTGGTACACCATTGCGGCACCATTCGTGTCGTATGCTCCGGCAGGAACCATGATTGGCAGCAAATTCGATCTTTATGCCTACGACGAAGACGCTGATTTGGAGTGGTATAACTATAAGAATCACACAGCCGACTTTGTCATGGCGTCGGGTTCAGGCTATCTATATGCCCACAAGCCCAATGTCACTTTGCGCATGAGCGGCGTTCTCAGCAATGGCAATTCCGCCGAAACCATCAGTTTGAGCTATGGCAACAGCAATGAAGTCGTGAAAGGCTTCAACCTGCTCGGCAATCCCAAGGCGCACGAAATCACCTACACCAAGACGGACGCAGTTTCTGATGGCTACTATTATATCGACAACGGCAGTGCCTGGACTTATACCACATCCAACACCGTGCCGGCAGGTCGGGGCTTTTTGGTGAAAGCCAATGCCACAGGACAAAGCGTGACCCTCAACCCGCAACGCAGGGGAGAGAACACCGACAAGGAACCATACCTTTGTCTCGGTATCGGTGAAGACAAAGTCTTTGTCAAGTTGAGCGATGGTGTCAGTATGCCGTTGGTCGATTTGAATGGGGAACATGCGCCGTTTTATCTTTTGCGCGACCGTCAGCCCTACGTCATGTTGGTGCGCGACAGAGCGACCTCTTTCGTCCTTTGCTATGAAGCCCGTCATGCAGGTCGGCAGACGCTTGTGGTTCAAACCGAAGGTCTCGGCTTGGACTATCTTCACCTCATCGACCGACTCACTGGAACCGACATCGACCTTTTGGCCACGCCAGCATACACTTTCGAGGCACGTCCTACAGATTCTGAGGCACGGTTTATGTTGCTCTTCAACGAAGGCAGCGGCGTTCAGAAAACCGAAGTGAAATAAATAGTAAATATATTTACTATCTGTATTTTTACTTTTTCGTATCTTTGCCGCAAATTTTTAAGAAAATGAGCGACAAAACGAATTTCATTCCGACGAAATACCAGCTGCAAACCGTGGCTACTGGCCGCATTTTCAGCGATGAAGGCTGGACATTAGACGACAAGCTTTGCGACAAGCCGAGCATGGTGCGTCCCGTATACGAGAAGAAACAACTCACGATTAGGGAAGGCAAGGACTTGGGCCTCTACCGCTACGCCGACTGGCTGCCCATCAAGACCATGCTGCAAAACCCTTCCGAGCCTATCACATATAAAAGCGAGGGTTTGGCAAAGAAGTTGGACCTCAACAATCTTTACATCACTTTCAACGGCTGGTGGCCTGAACGTGGTGCCCGCATGACCACCTGCTCTTTCAAGGAGATGGAGGCCTACTCGGTGTGTGCCCGCTTGGGTGAAGAGCTGAAAGACAAGGTGTTGGTAGTGGCCTCGGCTGGCAACACGGCTCGTGCTTTCGCCAAGGTGTGTTCCGACAATGGCATCAAGCTATTGTTGTGTGTGCCGCAAGACAATATCAAGGCTTTGTGGTTCGATGCACCGCTGAATGATTGCGTCAAGCTCATTACCACCGAGTCGGGCAGCGATTATTTCGATGCCATCAACCTCTCGAATGTGGTCTGTGAGTTGGGTGGTTATCTCCCCGAAGGCGGCGCGAAGAACATAGCCCGTCGCGACGGGATGAGTACCACGATGATGTCGGCTACAACCTTTATCGGTCGCATTCCCGACTTTTATTTCCAGGCCGTGGGTAGTGGTACAGGAGCCATCGCTGCATGGGAGGCCAATTTGCGCTTCATCGGCGATGGTCGCTTTGGCACCAACAAAGCCCGTTTAATGGTGTCGCAAAACAAGCCTTTCGTACCTATGTACGATGCTTGGCGTGCCGATTCCCGTCCCATGTTGCCCTACGATGCCGACCAAGCCCGCAAGGACGCTGCCGAAATTTGCGCGCCTGTGCTCTCCAACCGCAAGCCGCCTTACAGCCTTGCCGGTGGACTTTACGACGCACTGAAAGACACCAACGGCGACATTCTTGCCGTCAGCAATGACGAGGCCAACGCTGCCAAAGCCCTGTTTGAGGAAACCGAGGGTATCGACATCTATCATGCTGCTGCTGTGGCTACTGCCTCGTTGCAGCAGGCCGTTGCAATGGGTACGGTGAAGGCCGATGACGTGGTGATGCTCAACATAACGGGAGGTGGCGAAAGCCGTTTCCTCGCCGAGCACAAGATTTTCAACCTGAAGCCAATCCACATCTTCAAAATCGGCTTCACGAAAGACGAAGTGAAACAGGTTTTGAGCGCCATGTGATGAACAAAGATTACTAAGTAGATGAGCAAATTTAGTTTACATATTGGACACGAGACTATGGGACTGCGAAACTACGAGGAATTTGCTTGTCCCGAAGTCTCGAAGTCCCGTGTCCCAAAGTCAAAAGATATTGCAGTTTAATTATGAACAGTTACTTATCTTTCAATATTGAGTGTTGTATCATGATATTGATGCAGCACTTTTTTTATTAAAAATGTACAATGAAGAGACTTTATATTGTTTTTTTGTGTAAATTTGCGCCTTGTTTTTCAAAGATAAAGAACTAAGATTGAATTAATTAAAATCATCAACCTCATGAAAAAAGCGTTTTTTATTTTCCTTTCCGTGATGCTCAACGTGAGTGTCATGGCTCAACAAAAAATCCAGTTGCGTTCAGCCGACAAGGCCGAATGCGTGAAGAGCGACATGACGAGCCTCAAGGCTTCATTTTCGTTTTCTACCATTGAAGCACAAGATGTGGAGACCCAGCGCGGTCAATTCTCGTGGCTCAGCCTCCCTAACACCGTCATCGGCGGCAACGAGGGCGACCCTCAAATCCCCGTCGTGAACCAACTTATCGCCGTTCCTTTCGGTGCCAATCCTTCCATCCGTGTGACGAGCTATTCCTCTACCGACTATCGTCTCGAAGACTTCGGCATTCATACCTTGGTGCCCCGTCAGCCCTCATTGAGAAAAGACCAGAGGCCGGAGGACGTGCCTTTCGTTATGAATGAGGCCGCTTACCAAACCCGTGGCTTCCGCAGCGAACCTTTGGCAGTTGTCAACGTAGTGGGTACTATGCGTGGTGTGCAACTTGGCAAGATGACCATCGAGCCGGTGAGCTACGACCCCGTCAACAACACCTTGCGCGTGTTCAACGACATTGAAGTGGAAGTGAGCTTCGACGGTGCCGATGCCGCAGCCACCGAAAAGATGTTGGTTGACACCTACAGCCCTTATTTTGATGTCGTTTATGCCCAAATGTTCAATGGCAGGTCGCTCAGGGACGCTTACAGCGAACACCCCGACCTTTACACTACGCCTGTGAAGATGTTGGTCATCACCACTTCGACCTATGCCAATAGCACTGCTTTCCAAAACTGGGTGACTTGGAAGAAGCAAAAGGGCATTTATGTGGATGTTTACACGACTGCCCAAACTGGAACAACGTCTGCCAACATCAAGTCGTTCATCCAAACCCAATACAACCAGAATCACCCGACTTTCTTGGTCATCGTGGGCGATACAGGCGATGTTACCTATAGCTTGAGCAGCAACACAACCGATAAGGTCACTGACTTGTATTATTCCTCTCCCGACGGCGACATCTTCCCCGACATCTTTATGAGTCGTATGCCCGTTTCCTCCACCACTGAACTCGCCAATCTTCTCAACAAGATTATGATGTATGAACAATACGCCATGCCCGATCCTTCTTATTTGAGCAAAGTGTTGTTGATTGCTGGTTCCGATGGAACCTGGAATCCGAGGGTGGGTCAGCCTACCATCAACTACGCCGCCGACAACTATTTCAATACAGCGCATGGTTTTACCAGTGTTTATAAATACCTCGATTCCTACTCTGGCTGCTACAACAACATGAACACGGGCATCGGTTTCGCCAACTATACTGCCCATGGTGGTCAAACAGGTTGGTCGGGACCTTCGTTTTCTGTCAGCGATGCCAATAATTTGACTAACAATAACAAATACTTTTGGGCAATGGGTAACTGCTGCTTGGCCGCCGACTGGGGCTACAGCGGCACTTGCCTTGCTGAGGCTTTGCTCCGTTCTGCCAACAAGGGTGCTTTCGGCTATATCGGTTCCTGCCCTGAGACTTATTGGTGGGAAGATTACTATTTTGGTGTGGGTGCCACTTCGGTTTACAATACCACGCCGACCATGTCGCAAACCCAAACAGGCACCTACGATGCCATGTTCATGGACGACATGTACAACACTTTGAACTCTGTGCCTTTCTTGGGCAATGTGGCCGTGACCTACGCTCATGCCAACAGTTATACGGGAAGCGTTTCCGACACTTATTATTGGGAAGCCTACCACTGCTTGGGCGATGGTTCCGTGATGCCTTATCACGTCAATCCTTCGGCCAACAATGTGAGCCACGCCTCTGCTTTTGGCATGGGTCTGACTACGTTCACGGTGAATGCCCTTCCCGGTTCCTACGTTTCCATCACGAAGGACAATGAAATCCTTGGTGTGGCCCAAGTCGGTTCAACGGGAATTGTCGATGTGCCGGTTACCCCAGTCAACACAGCAGGCGATGTGATGATTGTTGTCACCCGTCAGCAACGCCAGCCTTATATCCAAACCATTCCAGCTGTTGCCCTTGATGGTCCGTTCATCGGTGTTGACGGCTACACACCTACTGACGCCCATGTTGGCGACGACACCAACCTGAGCATCACCTTTAAGAATCTTGGTAATTCGTCCACTACTGGCACGACCACGGTTACCTTGACTTCAAGCGACTCTAATGTTACCATCCTCGAGAATACAAAGACTTTCGGTGCTTTGGCTGCCAATGCCACCACTACGGTGAATGGATTCCAGTTCAACATTGCCTCCGGCGTGGCCGATGAGACCAATGTCACCCTTCACTATGCTGCGGTCAATGGCAACGACACTTGGGAAGGCGACATCTCCATTACGGCCAATGAAGCCGTTTTGGAATACCAGAGCATGAATTGGGACGGCAGTTTTACTCCTGGCCAGACCCTAACCTTGACAGCCAAGTTCAAGAACACGGGCCATTACCAAGCCACCAATGCCGTAGCCACGATGAGTTCATCCAGCAACTACATCACTATCAATAACTCACCGATTACCGTGGGTAACATTGGTGTAGACGAGGTTGTTTCTTGCAATTTCAACGTAACCATTGCGGCCAACTGTCCTGAAACCGCACAAATCCCCATCACTTTCACCCTGACTGCCGACGGCAACCTCAGCGCACAAGGCAGCGAGACTTTGAAGAATGCTTGCAATGTGGTTTTCAATCTTAGTGACTCCTACGGCGACGGCTGGAACGGTGCCAGCCTGACCGTTTCGTTCGATGACGGCACTGAATCACAATCTCTGACCGTTTCTTCGGGCAGTTCAGCAAACTATGTTTTAGAAATTGGAAATGGCACGCATGTCACAGTGACCTTTGTCTCTGGCAGCTACAACAATGAGTGCTCCTTCTCGATACAATATGAGGAAGGCAACATTATCATTTACCAGTCGAGCGGCACGCCGAGCGCGGGCACTCTTTTTGAGTTCGACTGCAATTGTGCCATAGCATCCCAAACTTTCATCGTCAATGTCAGTTCAAGCAATTCCACCTATGGCACAGTCAGTGGCGGCGGTGAATTCAACTATGGCCAGTCTTGCACGGTTACAGCCACTGCAAATCCTGGTTATTACTTTAGCGGATGGATTCAAGACGGCGAGTTTGTTTCGGGTGAAGCCGAATATACTTTCAATGTAACCAGCGACATGGATTTGGTGGCCACTTTCGCAGAAGGTACTATCATTGGTGACGGTGGCACGGCAACGAGCCAATACCTGCCCAGTTACAACTATTACAAGTATGCGCTCACCCAGCAGATTTACACAGCCGAGGAGATTGGCACTGCCGGTACCATCAACACCATTGCTTTCTACAATGGTGGAGCGGAGAAGACACGTACTTACGACTTCTATTTGAAGGCCACTACCAAAAGTTCATTCTCCAGCAATACCGATTGGGTGACGGTCTCTGAGTCCAATAAAGTGTTCAGCGGCAGTGTCACTATGGCAGCCAACGCTTGGACATTCATCACCTTCAGCACCCCATTTGAGTACGACGGCACATCCAACCTTGTTCTCATTGCTGATGACAATACGGAACAATGGACAAGTTCCCCGCACATGGCCTGCCGTACCTTTAGCGCCTCTGGCAATCAGGCTTTGTATGTTTACGGCGATAATACCAATTACAATCCATCGAATCCACCGACATCCTATACTTCCCAAGATCATAACAGTGTGTTGTCACAGAAGAACCAAATCTTGTTAGGTATCGATACAGTCAATCCTATTATCGAGCAAACCATCCAACTTGGAGCCGACTGGAACTGGTGGTCGCCGAATTTGGACATCTCTTTGGAAGACTTTGAAGCGGCTTTGGGTAACTATGGAATCACGATTACCAACAAGGAAGGCCACTATGCCACTAATTCAACCTATGGCTGGGGTGGCAATCTCTCAAGCATTGAAGTGGGCACGATGTTCAAGGTTCAAACCAACGAGGCTTGCACAATTACTGTGGAAGGCACCGTAGTTGACCCCGCCGAACACCCCATCACGTTAGTCCCAGGTGTCAACTGGATTGGCTTCATCGGCACAGAAAGCATGAGCCTCAGCGATGCCTTTGTGAACCTCACGCCTACCAATATGGACTACATCCAAACCAAAGATGGCGTTGCCACTTATTATCAAGGAATCGGCTGGAGAGGTAGCATTAGCAGCCTTAACCCGGGCGAAGGCTTCATCTACAAGTCGAAAGCAAGTACAAACAAAACCTTTACTTATCCTTCTGCAAAATAATGCAAGGTGTTGAATGAAATGAACAAGTTTCGTCATTTAATATTGGTTCTTGCCCTCGTCATCGGAGGAAGTCTTTTTGCCCAAAGTCAAAGGGAACTGCAACAGCTCATGCGTGAGCGCAACGAGTATTATTTTACGCTCACTGTTCAGGAACCCTCTGAAATTCAGGGCATCAGCAAACTTTGCTCCGTTGATGGCACTGATGGCAGAACCGTGGTTTGCTACGCCAACCAGCAGCAGTATGACGATCTGCTGCTGGCTGGCTATCAGCCTGAATTGCAGACGCCGCCTTCCATGCTTTACGATGCCGTCATGTGGGACGGGAGCGACCGAGCCTCGTATGAATGGGACAGCTATCCCACATACGATGCCTACCAAAGCATGATGGAAGCCTTCCCGTCACAAGCCTTGAGTGACAGGTCGTGTACCCTGCTTGATCTTGGCACCCTCAACAGCGGACGCAAATTGTTGGGTGTGCGCCTCAATAACGGCCAGCCCGACGGCAAGCCGAGATTCCTTTACAGTTCCACGATGCACGGTGACGAAGTGACCGGCATGATGCTCATGCTTCGCTTGATTGACGAGTTCTGCACGAGCACCGACCCGCGCATTGTCAACATCCTGAACAATGTGGATCTCTTCATTTTCCCCTTGACTAACCCTGACGGCACTTATTATGGCGGCAACAGCACCATGAACAGAGCACGTCGTTACAACATCAATGGGGTGGACTTGAACCGCAACTATAAGGATTATTTCAATGGCGACCATCCTGACGGCAAGGCATACGCCTTGGAGACCCAATGGACCATGCAATTGGCTCAAGATTATCTGTTCACCATGAGCGCCAACTATCATGGCGGTGCTGAAGTGGTGAACTATCCTTGGGACGCCGTCTATACCGACCATGCCGACAAAGATTGGTACGAGCTTATCAGTGCGGAGTACGTCAGCAATGCGAGAGCCTATTCCTCGTCCTACATGACCAATCCTTATTCTGATGGTGTCACCAATGGTGCCGATTGGTATGTGATTACGGGTAGCCGTCAGGATTATGAGAATGCATTCGGCGAATGTCGCGAAATCACTATTGAGTGCTCCACCACCAAGAAGCCCAATGCCTCCACCATGCCGACCTATTGGAACTACAACCATACCGCCATGCTTGGGCTCATTGAGCAATGCCTGAACGGTATCCACGGTTATGTGTATGACGCTGAAACCAACCAGCCGATTGTCGGTGCCACCATCACGGCGCAAGACCATGATGTCAACAATTCACAGGTGAGTACGCATAATATTGGCGACTTCCACCGTCCCATCAAAGGCGGAACTTACACCTTGGCCATCTCCAAAAACGGCTACTGCCCACAAACCGTTGAAGTCACTGTGGTCGACAACCAAAGGGTGGATCTTGACACGATTTTCTTGACCGCAGGTTGTCCCACACCCGACATCATCAACATGCAGAATGGCTCTTTTGAGACTTGTGACGCGCTGTTTTATGATTCAGGCGGCCCCGACAGCAACTATGGCAACAACCTCGATTACACCTTGGTTTTCTATCCTGCAACCACAGGAGCGAAAATCATCGTTGACTTCTCCGAGTTCAATACCGAATCGACTTACGACTACCTTTATATTTATGACGGCACTTCCACTTCGGCCACGCAAATTGGACAGTTTACTGGCACAACAAGCCCCGGAACCGTGACCGCCACCAACGGCGAAGGAGCCTTGACTTTCAGGTTCACTTCGGATCATTCAGTGAACAAAGCTGGTTGGGTCGCCACGGTGTCGTGCGAAATGCCTTCTGCTGTCCAGACTTTCGAGCTTGCTGCCGATTGGAACTGGTGGTCGCCGAATGCGGACATCACTTTGGCTGATTTTGAAGCGGCTTTAGGTAGCAATGGCATCACAATCACCGACAAGGAAGGCCACTATGCCACTAATTCAACCTATGGCTGGGGTGGCAATCTCACCAGCATTGAAGCGGGCACCATGTACAAGGTTCAGACCAACGAGGCTTGCACTATCACGGTGGAAGGCGCTTTGGTTGACCCCGCCGAACACCCCATCACGTTGGTACCAGGTGTCAACTGGATTGGCTTCATCGGCACGGAAAGCATGAGCCTCAGCGATGCCTTTGCGAACCTCACGCCTACCAATATGGATTACATCCAAACCAAAGACGGCGTTGCCACTTATTATCAAGGAATCGGCTGGAGAGGAAGCATTAGCGACCTTAACCCAGGTGAAGGCTTCATATACAAGTCGAAAGCGGCAACGGACAAGACCTTTACCTATCCGACTTCTTCAACGAACAAGTAAAACTCAATTTTATACCAAATGAAAAAAGGATTTTTAGTTTGTTTACTCTCGGCCCTCTGCATGACGGCCTTTGCACAGCTTCAAAATGCGCCGGAATGGAACAGTATTCTCAGCGACCAGCCTGAGACCTTCCGCACGCAGCTCGTTTCCTCCTCGGAGGGAAGCATCAAGGTGAACGTACAAGTTCCCGGGTTTTACACGACGAATGTCACCACCCCGAGAGGTGAAGCCAAAATCGTTTCCATGCCCAAGGCCATCAGTACGGCCAAAGCAGGCGAACCCAACGTACCCATGACGGGCATCCCCGCCATCATCGGCGCCCGCGCCCGTATGAGCGTCCGCATTGTGTTTGCCCAATACAGGGATTTTGAGAACATCGAAGTGGCTCCATCAAAAGGCGACTTCAGCCGCCAGATTGACCCCGCCACGGTGCCTTACACCTACGGTGAGTGCTACAATCAGGACGCATTTTTCCCTGCCAACAATGTAGGTCTTTATGAGCCATACATCATCCGCGATTTCCGTGGACAGAACATGGTGGTTTATCCCTACGCCTACAATCCCGTCACGAAAACCTTGCGCGTCTACTACGACATGACAATCGAAATGTACAAGGTGGACGACAACGGCGAAAACGTGATGGAAGCCCGCAAGAGCAACACTGTGAAGATGGATGCCGACTTCAAGAACATGTATCAACGTCACTTCATCAACTATGAGGATAGCATGGCCAAATACAGCCCCGTCGACGAGGAAGGCGACCTGCTCATCATCTGCTACGACGGCTTCCTCAGTTCAATGACCGACTTCGTCAACTGGAAGAAAACCCGTGGCGTGAACACCACCATCGTGGGCACCAGCACGGCGGGTAGTACTTCTTCGGCCATCAAGACCTACATCCAGAACCAATACAATGCCAACAACAACCTTACGCATGTGCTGCTCGTTGGTGACGTTGCCCAGATTCCGGGTTATTCTTACACGGGTGGTGGCTCTTCATACGGCGGTCTGGGTGACAACCCCTACGGCCAAATTGTGGGTAACGACATCTACAACGATCTTTTCATTGGTCGTTTCTCGGCTCAAACTGCCGCCCAAGTGACCACTCAAGTCAACCGCACCATCACCTACGAGCGCGACCTCACCACATCCGCCACATGGTTGCAAAATGCTGACGGCATCTCAAGAAAAGAAGGTGGCTCGGGGCACAACAACGAGGACGACTACCAACACATGGACAACATTCGCACGGACTTGCTCAACTATGGTTACAACACCGTGTATCAAGACTATGAGAACTTGAACGGTTACACGGGAACGGCTTCCTCCATCAGCAGCCATATTAATAGCGGTGTGGGCATTGTCAATTACTGCAACCACGGCAACCTTCAAATGTGGGGCGTGGCAAGCTACAGCAACACGCATGTCAACAACCTCACCAACAGCAACAAGTTGCCTTTCATTTGGTCGGTGGCCTGCCTTGTTGGTAAATACGACAACACCTCGACCTCATACGGTGGCAACTACACCATCGGTCAAAACAACGACTGCTTCGCCGAGGCTTGGATGCATGCCACCTATAGTAGCTCCGACCTGACGCCTACCGGTGCTGTCGGTGCATTGATGTCCTATATTAACCAACCTTGGATTCCGCCCATGTGGGCACAGGACGAGTGCATCGATATCCTGGTGGAAAGTTATAACAGCAACATCAAGCGCACTTGGGGCGGCACTTCCATCAACGGTTTGTTGGGCATTTTCGATCACTACAGCCCTTCGGACTACTCTGCCGTTGGAACCTATCAAGCTTGGATTCTTTACGGCGACCCGACCATGATGCTCCGCACCAAGACCCCACAGGCTATGACCGTGACCCATCCCGGCACCATCAATTTGGCCGCTACCACCTACACGGTCAATGTGACCAATGGAAACGGAGCTTTGGCCACCATCACTGACGCCAACCACAATATTTTGGGTTCGGCCACGGTGAGCAACGGCACAGCCAACATCACATTGACGGCTCCTGGGCAAATCCAAGACCTTACCTTGTGTGTGTTCGGATATAATAAGGTGACCTATCTCGGCAACATTTCCGTCGTTGGTGGAGCGCAATACACCATCACATGCAACCAACCCGAACACGGCTGCATCAGTGCCCCTGAAATGGCCTACGGCTCCCAAACTGTCACCCTGACGGCCACGCCCGAAACGGGCTATTGCCTGTCGTCGTGGGAGGTCAGGGATGCCAACAACAACCTCATCCCTGTGACCAACAACACTTTCGTCATGCCTGAAAGCAATGTCACGGTGAGCGCAACCTTTGTGGAAGGCATGAAGGTCACTTTGGCTTCTGTAATGAATGGCACTATCACCGCTGACCCTGTTTACGCCCTTCAAGGCACCACCATCAACCTTACCGCCACACCTGAAACGGGCTATGTTTTCAACAGTTGGATAGTCTACAAGACTGGTGATGTGAACACCACCGTTGCAGTAAGTGGAAACAGCTTCACCATGCCGGACTACGATGTCACCGTGAGTGGCATTTTCCTCGTTCCGCAAGGCGGCGAGGTGAATGTGGGCAGTGGCAGCAACACCTTGGCATACCTACCTTCCAATGTGTGGTACAAATATTCCACCACGCAGCAGATTTACACCACCGCCGAGGTGGGTGACGCAGGCACTATTTCCGCCGTCAGCTTCAAATACAACGGTAACTCCACTTCGGGTGCGAGAACCATTGACATCTATATGTCACACACCACAAGTTCAACCATCACTTCTTGGGTAGCCGAGGCTTCCAGCCATCTGGTCTATTCCGGTACTCAAACATTCGTTAATAATGACTGGTACACATTTACTCTGAACACCCCGTTCGAGTATGATGGCAATAACAACATTTTGATTACGTTTGATGATAACACAGGAAGTTACTCGGGAAGTAGTGGCAGAGCCTTCTACACATATTCTACTGGCGAAAACAGAGCCATTTACCAATACAATGACAATTACAACCAGACTCCGTTAAATCCTCAGACTGGCGGCAGTTATAACGCTTACACCAGTACCAGCAACTGCCAAATCATTTTCACCAAGGAAATCCCCAGCACTGACGGTTATCTCTCCGTTTCGCCCGATGTACTTTCCGATTTCGCTTATGCCGAAGGCGAAGGCCCATCAGAAGCTCAAAGCGTGGCCCTCATTGGTGCCAACTTGCAGGGCAATGTGACTGTCGCCATGCCAACAGGCTATGAGGTTAGCAACAATGGCAGCACGTATGCTTCCACCCTCAGCCTGACACCTGCCAACGGCAACTTGCAACAGATGCTTTATGTGCGCCTAAGCGCAAACCTGACCCAAGGCAATTACAACGGCACGATGACCCTCACTTCGGGCACCACCATGCAAAGCATTACTCTTAGTGGTGAAGTCACGGAAGGCAGCGGCTCTGGCAATGATGAACAAACATTCCAATTTGCGGCTGGCTTCAATTGGTGGACTGCCAATGTGGGAATCACTCTTGCCCAACTTGAAGCGGCTTTAGGCAGCAACGGTATTATGATTTCGAACAAGGAAGGCCAATATGCCTCCTACAACCCAACCTATGGCTGGGGAGGTTCTCTCACTACCATCGAAGCTGGCAAGATGTACAAAATCCAAACCAATACAGCTTGCGAGATTACGTTGACAGGCCCTGCCGTTAATCCGGCCGATGTTACAATTACGCTGAATCCAGGCAACAACTGGATTGGTTTTGTTAGCACACAAAGCATGAGCGTGACCAACGCTTTGGCGAATCTAACGCCGACTGTAGGCGACGTGATTTCTGCGGCTAATGGAACCTATGCCACCTATACTGTCTATGGTTGGGGAGGCTCTCTCCAAATATTGCAGCCCGGCAATGGCTATATCTACAATTCGAAGGCGGCAGGCGAAACATCTTTCACTTTTCCGTCGGCACAATAAATAAAAAAACGTATTTTTGCACCTTTAAAAATTAAGTATAATTATTAAAAATCATAACGAATGAAAAAACTGATAATGATTGTTACAGCCTTGATGCTCAGTGGAATGATGTTTGCCCAAGAGTATCATTGGACAGCACCCAATTCCAGCTTGTATGACTACCGCAACCACATCACTGCGCAAGTGAAGATTGACGGCGTGCTTCAAGCATCTGATGCAATTGAAATTGCCGCGTTCATTGGCGATGAAGTCAGAGGCGTTATCCGTCTCCTCGAACCCTATCCTGTCGGTCTGCCAGGGCAGTATTACACCTATTTGACCATATTTGCCAACCAGCCTGAGATTGGCCAAACCATCACCTTGAAAGCCTATGACCATGACACGGACACAGAGTATGTAAATTGTCAGCAGACTTTTGAGTTTAGTGGAGCCGAGGAATACCATTACGGTGGCATTGAATCCGGCTTGTACCTTGAGTTCGTTTCGGAGCAAATACTTCCCTTTGGTCCTGATTATCCTTGGATTCAATCCTCAAGTTATTCGGGCAATGGTATGGCCCTCACCGCCCAGATTCAAATTGACGGTGAGCTTGTTGACAGAGCCACGTGGGAAGTGGGTGCCTTCTGCGACAACGAGTGCCGTGGCGACAAGACCCCGCTTACTGATTGGACAGACTTCAATATGGGTTATTTTGTCGATATGAACATTTTGGGCAACAATGGCGACATCATCGATTTCTATCTGTATGACACGGAAGCTGGTGCTGTCCTTCGCGCCAAGTGTTTCACCACTGTGGAATTGGTCAACGATACATACATCGGTCAGGATGTCTTCAACGACCTTTTTGTCCTCAATTTCGTGACGGAGCAAACTTTCACCAAGGAAATTGAAGGTTACGCGGAAGACAGCATTGGCCATTACTATCTCATCGCTTCCCCCATCGGCGAAGTGGATCCTGAGAACGTGACCAACATGCTTGAAAACAGCTTCGACCTTTACTATTTCAACCAATCTTCAGATTTGGAATGGATTAATTACGAGGGCACCGATGGCAACTACAATCTCCTTCCTGGCAAAGGCTATCTTTATGCCAACAGTGGGGATGTTACGCTGACCTTCAAGGGCTTCCCCTACGGCGGCGAAGGCGAAGTCACTTTGGCTTATGATGCAAACGCCCGTTTCGCGGGTTGGAACCTTGTGGGCAACCCCTTCGCAAACACTGCTTACATCGACCGCGAGTTTTACGTCATGAATGAATTCGGCACGGAAATCATCACTGGCGAAGGCAATAGCGTTGAAGCTATGGAAGGTATCTTTGTCGTTGCTGAGACTGATGGCGAAACCATGACTTTCAGCACTGAAGAACCAAATAGAGGTGCATCTCTTACGATGAACATCACCCAAAACCGTGGTGCTGCCATCGACCGCGCCATTGTCCGTTTCGGTGAAGAGAGCACTTTGCCCAAGTTCATGCTCAATGAAAACAATACCAAGGTCTATATCCCGCAGGACAATAAGGACTATGCGGTGGTTTCTGTCAACAGCGACATGGGCGAGATGCCGGTCAACTTCAAGGCTGCCAAAAATGGCACTTATACCCTCAGCTTCAGCAACGAGGAAGTCAGTTTCAGCTATCTCCACCTCATCGACAACCTGACGGGTGTTGATGTCGACTTGCTTGAAACCCCCAGCTACTCCTTCGATGCCAAGACAACAGACTATGCTACCCGCTTCAAGCTGGTGTTTGCCACGGGCAATGCCACTGACGACAGCTTCGTCTTCTTCAGCAATGGCAACTGGGTCATCAACAACGACGGCAAGGCCATCGTGCAAGTCGTTGATGTGACTGGCCGCATTCTGAAGAGCGAGCAGATTGAAGGCAGCTATAGCATGAGCATCAATGCCGCTCCTGGCGTCTACATGTTCCGCCTTATCAGCGGCAACGACATGAAGGTGCAGAAGGTGGTGGTGAGATGATTTGACAATTGGTTTATACAACAAGCGGCTCCGTCTTTCATTAGAGTACGGAGCCGCTATCTTTTTGGCCTGAAACCTATAACGAAGGATTACCGTTTCACGAAACTTTGCTTCATCACTCCTTGGTTCGTTTCAACAGAGAGGATATATAGGCCACATCTTAAAGCTCTGATATCAATGCCCGAATTGGCATCAGCCGCTTGTTTGCTCAGTATCGTTCTTCCTTGGAGGTCGATAATGCTAACCCGTTGCAAGCCGTCCGCTTCGATGGCGATATAATCTGTGGCGGGATTTGGAAATACGTTGATTTCCAAAGAATTGTTTTCAGAAGTCTGTGTGATGTCCAAGGGTGTCACCCAGAACGTCACCATAGCCGTGTTGCAGTTGCATGGGATGGTCATTTGGATGTCGAGCCAAGCCACTGTGCCAGGTTCGATTTCAGGGCGCAGCGTGGCCGTCATCGTGACTTCTACAATCTCGTCAGGCTCGGTGGGGATGGTCATGCCCGTCACGCCGTCAAAGGTGCAGGTAAAGTTGGTAAAAAATTCATTCGACGGGTGCATCGTGATGTCTACGGGGTCGTAGCCCGTGTTATGGACGAGGTAATGGAACGTGGCCTCGGTTCCAGGATACATGGCCGTGTCGCCCGTAATGGCCTCAGCCTCAAAAGTGTATTGTTCCACCATGTCAACCTCAACGTCGTCGATGGTAAGGTGGGAGGCACCGTTCAAGGCAACGGCACGGAAGCCAAAATACTGGCAGTCAGGGGGAATAGTCTCCACGTAGGCCGATACCGTTTCATATTCATTCTTGTCGATGGTTGTGGAATAGAACAGCGTGTGCATACCGCCGGAAGTCGGCGTGGAGCCAGCCCAAATTTCGAATAGGAACTCGCCGTCGGAGATGGCCCACAGTGTGAAGCGGTATTTCATGCTTTCGATGAGATACATGGGCATGTACATCCACGATTCCTCGGCATTGCTGAAGGCATACCAGTTGCCGGAGTGGGGGAGGCGGTTGTGGTCTTTTTCCAGATAGCCGCAGAGCCAACTGTTGTCATCGCAAGTCCAGCCAACAGGTTTCTCAAAGTCGTGGTTGGCGTATTCGAAGCCCTCGTTGAGCAGGTTGCCGGCAAAAGAGATGGTGGCCGCAAGGCAGGCCAACAGAAGTAAGAATGGCTTTTTCATGTTTTTAGTGATGATTACGGCAGCAAAAATATAGCTTTCTATTGAAATAGAACCTTTTCTTGAGAAAAACAGTTGTTTTTGGATGAAAAAAATGTTGTCATCTTGTAAAACTTGTTTGGAAAGCCTTATCTTTGCAGCGAAATTTTCGCGACGAAAATTTCGCGACGAAAATTTCGTGTTTTTAGAGTAATGTTGTATGTCTATAGATTGAGCAAAAATGGCAAATAAATCACAGAAAATCAATCCTTTTTCTGTACTCGCCTACCTTGGTGAAGACTACTTCTGTGACCGAGAAAACGAGACAAAAGAACTATTGGAAGCACGAAAAAACGGACGAAATGTAACCCTATTAAGCCTAAGAAGGATGGGGAAAACAGGGTTAATCAAGCATGTTTTCGCACAATTGAACCCAAAAGAAGTCATTTGCTTTTATGTCGATTTGGACCAAACCACTTGTCTTGCCGACTTGGTGAAAGCCTTTGGCGAGGTGGTGATGAAGAAAATCGGGGCACCTTCGGAACGTGTTTGGAAGGAAATTTTGGCTTGGTTCAAGTCGTTTCGTCCTGTCATGACTGCCGACCCTGCCACTGGGGCACCACAAATCGGCCTCGATGTGCAGCCTACGGCGGCAGAAGCCTCGTTGGGCGAGCTGTTTGGGTGGTTGGAGAAGTCGAAACTGCCTTGTTATGTGGCCTTCGACGAGTTTCAAGTCATCACCGACTACCCCGAACCGAAAATGGAGGCCCTGCTGCGCAGTCATATTCAACACCTCACCAATGTGAATTTCATCTTTGCGGGCAGCCAAAAACACTTGATGACCGAAATGTTCATGGCGGCCAACCGACCGTTTTTCCAAAGCACACAGATGTTTCCGCTGTATGAAATCCCCGAAGACGCTTATTTCGATTTCGCGCAACGCCATTTTGCGCAACACAAGCAAACGCTGCCGCGAGAGACTTTTCATGATTTATACACAACAGTTTACGGCCATACTTGGTACATACAATGCGTCCTCAACCGGCTTTACCAGTACGGCATACGTCAAATCGACAATCAAGCGTTGACTTCGGCCATCAACAATATTTTGATGGAATACAAAGAATCCTTTAGGACTTATTGCAAGTTACTTACTTCCAATCAGTTGGCACTTGTCAAAGCTATTGCCCATGAAGGCAAAGTGAAAGAAATCGGAAGCCAAGAATTCTTACAAAAATATCAACCTGGGCCAGCAAGCACAGTAAGGAGTGCCCTCCGCGTCCTCATGGATAAAGAGTTAGTTGCTGAAGACGAGGACGGTTATAGCGTCTATGACCGATTCTTTGGGCTTTGGTTGCGGCAATAAAAAAGCCAGAACCTTTTGGCGGCTCTGGCTTAATTGCTTTGTATTGTTGCTTACTCTTTCGTGTTTCTCTCCTTCACAATCTCCTCCTGCTTGTCCTTCGGCGTCGGCATGTACTGGTGGAACTCCATCGAGTAGTTGGCGCGGCCCGAGGTGAGATTGCGCAAGGCGGTGGCATAGCCGAACATCTCCATCAGCGGGACGAAGGCATCCAATTTCTGCGAACCCTTACGAAAACGCCTCATCGCCTCGATGCGGCCACGACGCTTGTTGACGTCGCCCGTCACGTTGCCGATGTAGTCGTCGGGCGTGTTGATTTCCACCTTCATCACAGGCTCAAGCAGCACGGGAGCGGCTTTCATGAAGGCCTGCTTGAAACACATCTGGGCGCAGAGCTGGAAGGCCATATCGCTGGAATCGACGGGGTGAGAGCTGCCGTCCACGAGGACGCACTTCACATCCACGACGGGATAGCCCGCGAAAGGACCTTTGTTCATGGCCGCTGCCAGGCCCTTCTGCACCGAGGGAATGTATTCCTTAGGAATCACGCCGCCCTTGGTGATGTCGACGAACTCGAAGCCGCCGCCAGGGTTCGGCTCGAAGCGGATGACGGTGTGGGCAAACTGGCCCTTGCCGCCAGTCTGTTTCACATAGCGGTAGTTGCACTCGAAAGGCGCGGTGATGGTCTCGCGGAACGACACCGAAGGCGCACCCACCGTGACCGGCACCTTGAACTCTTCCTTCAGGCGGTCGACGATGATTTCTAAATGCAACTCGCCCATGCCGGCGATAATGGTCTCTTCCGTCTCCTCGTCGAAATGGGCGTGGAACGACGGGTCTTCGTTGCAGAGCTTGGCCAAGGCCTCACTCAACTTGCTGCGGTTCTTCTTGTCGTCGAGGTTGACTTTCATCTCGATGACCGCAGGAGGTATGTTGATGGATTCCAACAAGATAGGCTGCTCCTCATCGCAGAGGGTATCGCCCGTCTTGGTGTATTTCATGCCCACGAGAGCCACGATTTCGCCAGCACTTGCCTCTTCAATTTCCTCGCGTTCCTTCGCCTTGATGCGGAAGATGCGGCCAACGCGCTCACTCTTCAATTTATTGGTGTTGTAGACGCTCATGCCGTTGGTCAGCTTGCCGCTGAAGATACGGATGAAGGTCTGCTGGCCCACATACGGGTCGTTGATGAGCTTGAAGGCCAACGCCGAGAAAGGCTCATTCTCAGAGGGATTGCGCTGGTAGGTCTTCTCCTCGTTGGCGGGGTCGTGCGCGATGACGGCACCCAAGTCCTTCGGCGAAGGCAGGTAATCGACGACGGCATCCAAAAGCAGTTGGATACCTTTGTTCTTATAGGCTGCACCGCAAAGCACTGGCACCATCATCAGTTTGATGGTGGCCTGACGAATGGCGGCCATCAGTTTTTCGGTCGGGATTTCTTTGTCTTCGAGGTAAAGTTCGGCGATTTCGTCGTCCAAGTCGGCGACTTTTTCAACGAGGTTGCGGCGGGCTTCCTGAGCCTGCTCCACCATGTTTTCAGGAATCGGACCGACGATGCGTTCCTTCTCGATGAAGCGCACCGAGTTCATCTGCACCAAGTCAACCATACCCTCAAAATCAGACTCAGCTCCGATGGGGAGATGCAGTGGCACAGCATTGGCACCCAAGTATTTATGCATTTGGTTGACCACCTCTTGGAAGTCGGCACCCGTGCGGTCCATCTTGTTCACGAAAGCGATACGCGGCACGCGGTATTTGTCGGCTTGGTTCCACACCGTTTCCGATTGCGGCTCCACGCCACCAACGGCGCAGAACACTGCCACCATCCCGTCGATGACGCGCAGCGAGCGTTTTGTTTCATAAAGTCCATGGTGGCTTGTCCATCATGCGTTTCACCCACCTTACGGTTGACGCCCGTGAAGAACAGGATGCGTTCCGAAACCGTAGTCTTTCCAGCATCGATATGCGCAGCGATACCGATGTTTCTCAATTTTGAAATGTTTAAACTCATTATTTTATTTGATTATCAATTATTTGCAAATACAAATCAGGCTTTTGATTCGGGCTGCAAAGGTACAACAACTTTTCGAACTGACAAAGTCTGATTATTAAAACCCACTTAACTCCCCCAGTTATCCCGATCCAGACTCCTATAATTAATAGCCTCAGCCAAATGCCCAGTTTGGATGTTTTCACTGCCATCAAGGTCGGCGATAGTGCGGGAGACTTTGAGAATGCGGTCATAAGCACGGGCTGAGAGGCCAAGGCGGTTCATGGCGTTCTTGAGGATGTTGCGGCAAGAATCGTCGAGGTCGCAGTATTTCTGGATGAGTTGCGTGTTCATCTGCGCGTTGGCATGTATGGTGGGATATTCTGCATAACGCTTCTCTTGTATCTTTCTTGCATTAATGACACGCTCGCGTACTATGGAACTGGGTTCACCGTTGTTTTTGGATGAAAGGTCTTTGTAGGCTACAGGCACAACCTCCACATGCAGGTCGATGCGATCCATGAGCGGTCCACTGATGCGGTTGAGGTATTGTTGCACCATGCCAGGCTTGCAAGTACATTCTTTGTCGGGGTGGTTATAATAGCCGCAAGGACAAGGGTTCATTGCTGCCACCATCATGAAATTGGCGGGGAAATCAACCGTCATTTTGGCTCGCGAGATGGTCACAACACGGTCTTCCATTGGTTGGCGCATCACTTCCAAAACCGTCCTTTTGAACTCGGGCAGTTCGTCAAGAAAAAGCACTCCGTTGTGGGCAAGCGATATTTCCCCAGGCTGTGGATAAGTGCCGCCGCCCACCAAACCTGCATCGCTGATGGTGTGGTGCGGACTGCGAAAAGGGCGTTTTCGGATTAATGAGGTATGGCTGCCGACTAATCCAGCCACAGAATGGATTTTTGTTGTTTCCAAGGCTTCAGTCATCGTCAGGGGTGGCAAGATCGTTGGCATTCGTTTGGCTAACATGGTCTTACCGCTACCTGGAGGGCCGATTAAAATGACATTGTGACCACCAGCCGCTGCAATCTCCAAGGCACGTTTGATGTTCTCCTGACCTTTCACGTCGCTGAAGTCGAAGTCGTAAAAACAGCTTTGTTCTTCGTCCAAGTTGCTCACTTGTTCGGGTTCAATTTCATGTTCGCCGTTGAGTATGGAAATCACCTCGCTCATGGTTGAAACGCCATAAACCTCAAGGCCCTCCACTACAGCGGCTTCACGTGCGTTCTCTTTGGGAAGGATGAGGCCTCGAAATCCGTCTTGTTTGGCTTTGAGGGCGATGGGCAAGCTTCCTTTGATTGGGTTGACGGTGCCGTCTAATGACAGTTCACCCATGATGACGAACTGTTCCATAAGGTTGGATTCTATTTGCTCGGCAGCCGCCAAAATGCCGATGGCGATGGGAAGATCGTAAGACGAGCCTTCCTTGCGAATGTCGGCGGGTGCAAGGTTGACGACAATCCGTTTGTGAGGATAATAGTAACCGAGGTTGCCGATGGCGGCCTCGATGCGTTGTTGGCTTTCTTTGACGGCGCTGTCGGGCAGGCCGACGGTGAAATAGTTCGGCATTCCTTTGTCAATGTTCACTTCGATGGTGACGAGAATCGCATCAATACCGAAAAGGGCGCATCCAAATGTTTTTACTAACATGATTGTAGGTTTTAATGATTACGCTGCAAAGATGCTACATTTGTCAAGAAAAAGCCGTTGAATAAACGTTTGTAGTCGACAGTAATCGTTTGTTGTCGTTTGCTGTCGACTTTATCGCTAAAAACCAATAATATACCAATTTGTTCTGTTTTACCAAAAAACCAATAACGCCCCCCTAAACTCTCAACTCTCAACTTTCAACTCTCAACTATTTCTTCGGTTTATACCCAGAATCTTGGAAGATATTCTGTAAGTCTTTCCGCTGCATGAATTGTTGCAGATTGAAGTCATCGTGATGCGCCACATAACTGCGAACGATGTTCAACCCAAAAAACTCGCCTAAGCGCGAAGGCGATTCATTACTGTAGGCTTGAGTATATGGGCCATCCCCAAAATACATCATGTAACTATCTAATCTCGCGTCATAAAGACGACGATTACCCACAATATCAGCCCATACCTCGCCTTCGTTGTCTTCAGCCCAGCGCAGTTGTTCTTTGGAGTAACCTAAAAGTATGTGGTCTTCAATGGAAGGACACATGGCCTCGATGAAGAAATTTTGGCGCCCGTAAAAGACCATCTCGTTGACCACTTGTCCTTGCTTGCGCCACTCATAAAGGTAGTGCATATACAGGCGATTGGCCACGTCTTTGGCCAAGGTTGACACATTGGTGCGCTGAGAGATGTAACGTGGCATCCCGATTTGGTCGTAGGTTTCGTCACCGTCCAAGTACCAGTCGAGGGAAATCACCAAAGCGTTGTCGATGATTTGCACTGGAGGTTCGTCAGCACTGATGCCCGTGATGCAAGTGAACGCTTTTGCAGGTAGTTCAATGTCAGGGTAATAATAATGGAAATGAGAAAATACATCCTCCACAATGGGCTTTATGGTGTTCAGGTCGGGGAAAGCGGCTCTCACTTTGTGGTACAGATTGATGCAATAGGGGTCGGTGGCGAAGTCCTTGAGGTATTTCACTGCGTCGAGGTTGTTCAGATCGCCGCCGAGGAACACACGGTAACGGTTTTGTATCTTCATCAGCTCATGTTGGAAATCCGTTGTGTCTAAGTTGAAAAGAACGTCTTCATAGCGGTCAAACTCGAGAGGATACGGGTCTGTTTTCACTTCAAGTTTCTTCTTGTAGTCAGGTTGTTTAGGTTGGCAAGCGACCATCAAGAATAGTCCACAAATCAATATGGTTAATTGGGTTGTCGTTTTCATGGTCAAATCGATTGTTTTGAAAACCAATTCTTTAACATCAAATAAGCCGCTTCAGTCGCTTGATTGATGACTGATTCTCGGTTGCCATCAAAATGACAGCATTGTGAGGTTACGCCATCAGGGGCGGCCAATCCAATCCACACCGTACCAACAGGATTTTGTGCAGTACCACCACTAGGACCGGCCACGCCCGTAGTAGCCAAACCGAAGTCGGCTTCCATCAGTAGGCGTACGCCTTTGGCCATGTCTTCAACCACTTCGCGACTGACTACGGAATATTGTTCTATGGTTTCGATAGGCACACCCAACACTTTGGTTTTCATGGGAGTGGCGTAGGTTACAACTGTTCCCGTGTAAATCTCAGAACTACCCGCAATCAGTGTAATCTGGTGGGCAATGTTTCCGCCAGTGCAGCTTTCTGCCGAGGCAAAGGTCATCTTTCTATTAATTAATAGGTCGAAAACCTCTTGTACAGTGTCGTTTTTCATACTTGGATTATTTTTGCGCAAAAGTAGGAAAATTCTTTTTAATTTTGCAGCCTAAAAAACCAAACTACTATGCAACAACCAATTCCAGCATCGCAACTTGTACTCAATAATGAGGGCGCAATATACCACCTCAACCTTCATCCCGACGATATTGCCGACGACATCATTTTGGTCGGCGACCCTGGGCGCGTCAATGAAATTGCCGCTTTCTTTGACAAGATAGAGGTAAAGCGACAGAACCGTGAACTTGTTACTCGCACAGGTTGGTTCAATGGCAAACGCATCACGGCACTTTCAACTGGTATGGGTACCGACAATTTGGACATCGTGATGAACGAACTTGATGCTTTGGCCAATATCGACTTGAAGGCTCGAGTTCCCAAAGAAACCCATCGCTCGCTCAATCTTATCCGTCTCGGTACTTGCGGTGCATTGCAGCCCGACATAGAAGTGGAAGACAACTATGTAGCCACTCGTTATGCCATCGGGTTGGACGGACTGCTTTATTTTTACGAGAAGCACAACGAGGTGAACGAAATTGCCATGCGTGATGCCTTCATCGAGCAAATGGATTATCCAAAAGACCTGCCTTTGCCTTATGTTGTTGAAGGTTCAAAAGCACTTTTTGATAGACTGGCTGAGGGTTATTATCAAGGCGTAACCGCGACGGCACCAGGTTTTTATGGACCACAGGGAAGGACTTTGAGGATGCATTTGTCCTATCCTGAAAACAACCATAAGATGGAAGCATTCAATTATCAAGGATGGCGGATCTGCAATTTCGAGATGGAGTCGTCGGCACTTTACGGACTTGGTAAGATGATGGGCCACAACTGCCTGACCATTTGCGTTGTTGTAGCGAATCGCGTTACGGAAAAATTCGCCATCGATTATCATCCTTATGTCAAGAAGCTCATTCTGAATACTTTGGAAAGATTGTCAAATTGAAGTAAGGCATCGAATTTGCTTGAAAAGTCACCTTTTTTTCTAAAAAACGAGCTTGGAATAGAAAAAAAGTGTATTTTTGCCGTTTAGAATCATCAGTCTTTTTTTATAAAGACATAATAATCAATACGATGAAAAAACTTTTTCTTACAATTATTGCATTTTTCGCAGTCTCTGCATCGGTAATGGCCGACGGCCATGTGGATTCGGTTCGTTATTTGACGACAAGATGGCGCAGGAATTGGTTCGTTTCGGCTGATGCAACCATTAATTGGTGGCAGGGAAGCATGAGAATGCCTGAAAATTTCAATAACTATACTAAAGTGTTTTGGGATCAACCGCATTTTGGTGTGTCGCTCAATTTTGGAAAATGGATTAACCACAAAATGGGCGTGAGAATGTCGTATGACAACACTGCGTTTAATAGTTTTATCAACGGAAGGCATGCTACTCCAAACGAGCAACATATTCAATTCCTTTATGGCGATGAGCCGGAATTGGTTGAAGCCATAAATGGTGTAGAAATCTACAGAACATACATGCATTACCAACGTTTGTTGGCTCAATATATGGTTAGCCCAATAGACTTCTTCCAAGGCTATTACAACCCCGATAGAATATGGACACCTGTGATTTATTTAAGTGCAGGTGCTGGGTTGACTTCCAACCGAATGTTTCTTACTCAGAATCTCATTCATTTTATCAATTATTCCAATTATTACGATCTTACCAAAGTTGATGGCACTAACTTTGAGTTAGCATTGGGTGTCGGTTTGCTGAACAATTTTAAACTTGGTGAACATTTTGACATCAATCTTGACATCAATTGGAATTTCCATAGATGGACAATTGACTCATGGGCACATGAATATTATGATGGAGGCCCTGCTTTCTTCACCGAGAATGAACATCATATAAGACCCAAAAGATTCGACAACATGTACACTGTCGCTTTAGGAGTCACCTATTATTTCAGCAGAATCTATGACCTGTGCAGGCATGATACTTTGCCGGCCTTGCCTGGCGATACCATCGTGAAAGTGGTGACTGTATCGACAGATGAAATGGTCAGCTATCCGTTCTCCATCTTCTTCAATCGTGATTCCTATCAACTGATGTCGGATAGAGACCTCGTCAACTTGAAGGAAATCGCTGATGTGGCCAAGGCTAATGGCTATAAAATCCGTTTGAGAGGCTCATGTGACAGTGCTACTGCTGCACCTTCCTACAACCAGACTTTGTCGGAGAACCGCTGCCGGAGAATCATGATGGAGCTTATGCAGATGGGTATTCCAGAAGATCAAATCATCCTCATTCCTATGGGCGGCGTGAAAGAACTTAATCCGACCGAATATGACCGTCGCGTGTTGGTGGATTTGGTTAAGGATGCACCGTAATCAAGAAAAATAGAATTAAGTTTTTCATAGTTTTAGTAGTTTGACCAAAGAAGCCCGACGAGATTTCGCCGGGCTTCTTTATATGTTCACATTTCAATGGGGATGGCTCTTAATGCATGATGCCTACCTCAACACCAATAAAGTTGGTTTGAAGATTGCTTCCCGTCAGTTTTTCCAAATTGGTGCTGAAAGTGTTGGTTAAAGCGTGATTGAATGAGAGTTGGGCAAAGATGCCAAACTTGCTGTTGATTTCGTATTCGGCACCAATCCCGAAGTTGAGTGCGGTCTGGAACCAACGGTATTCATAGAAGAGAGAATTGGTGTAAACGTTGTCGGCGGAAGAGATCCAGTAAAAGTCATATTTGTCCTTTGTCAAATCTGACAAGTTGAAACTGACCCCGATACCTGCTTCGGCAAAGACTTTCACTCCGTCAATGATTTCGGCTTTTACCTTGGCTTTCAAGGGCAATTCAAGATAAGTGGCACGTACCCGACGTTCGACGCTGAGAGGAACTTGCTCCAAAAAATCAGGAACATAACGCTTGTCGGTAAACTGGTAATAACCACGCCAGCAGTTGAAGTTGAGGCCCGAAGAGAAGGCGACGTGACGAGTGAAGTAATGGTCGATGATGCCGCCAAAAGTGAAGCCCATCTTCATGCCTTTGTTGTTTGCCGCCGTTGAGCCAGACGATGCCCAATCGAAAGTAGGGCCAAATTTAATGCCATAGGAATACGAACCTTTTTGGGCGAAACCTTGTAGCGAAAAAATCGCTATCAAACTGATAATCAATGATATTTTCTTCATATAAGTAAGATTTAACCTTACAAAAGTAATTTATTTTGTCGAAATTCGGCTCAAATTCAAAAATGATTTCTAATTTTGCGCCAAATAAACCTATTATTCATTAAAACCCAATTACAATGAAAAAGACATTTTTACTTATGGCCGCCCTGCTCATGATGGGTAGCGCTGCTTTTGCTGGAGGTGGTTTAGACATCTCCATCGGCCCGAAAGTGGGTTATCAGACTGCAAAACTTTCTTATCAGAAAAAGGACATTAAAGCTGGATTCGCCAATCATTTCACTATTGGTTTGTTTGGCCGTGTTGAAATTGGCGGATTCTATGTGCAACCCGAAGTGCTTTGGTTCAAGACCTCCAACGTTTTTTCGTTGAATACTAATGTTGCTCAAGATACTATTATCGGCAATATCACCATTCCGAGCGGTGGCAACCTTGATTTCACCTTGAATGCCATGAACATCCAAGTGCCTATTTTGTTTGGCTATAAGTATGACATTATCGAAAACCTGCTTGCTGTGCGTGCTCAAGTGGGTCCCACGCTCAATTTCACTCTTCCTCAAAAGACCTTGATCAACAAGGCAGTGGGAAGCAGCGAACCTACTGAGGTCAGTAATGATTCGTTCGACACGAAATCGATTGCTTTCGGATTGCAAGGCGGTTTGGGCGTGGATGTACTGAAAAGAATCACGTTGGACATCAATTACAACTTTGGCATAAGCAAGGTGTTTGGTTCCAATTACATCAACAACACTGAATGGGGTCAATATATCGACACCAATAACATTTCCGATGTTCATACCCACATGTTTATGGTCACGGTAGGTTATAAATTCTTGTAAACAATTTGATGGATTAAAAGAAAAAAGGACGGCCTTTCGGTCGTCCTTCTTTTATTGATAGGGCCAGACTTCATTTGACAAAACGTCCTTGTCTTCGTAGTCCTTTGTCGTCGGTACATTCAACGATATAAGTGCCGGCAGCAAGCTCTGAAATGTCGACCATGACTTGTGAGGTTCGGTTGCAAATTTGGGTTTTGACCACTCGACCTGTTATGTCGAATACATTCACGCTTTTAATACCATCTGCTTTGATGGCAATGAAAGTGGAAGCGGGGATGGGATAGATTTCAAGCGTTTCGCCGGGGACGAGGTTCTCTCCCGTTTCCGTTGGGTCGAAGGCGTCATTGCCGTCGGTGAGCCATTCGAGACTGAAGTTGTAAAACACAGTGGAATAGCCCGAAGCACCAGCATAGCTCTCCTCAACATACAGGCCGATGGTTCCATCAGGGAGGATGCAGAGTGACGAATAGGCTGCGCTATATGGCACAATGCACTTGCTTGTGGGCCAGGTTTGTCCTTCATCGTAGCTGACGTAGACGGTCACTTTTTCGCGGGAATTGCCGTATGGCAAGGAATGGAGCAGACGGTTCTTGTCTTGTCCTTGGTTCTCAGAGGTGAATCGGATCATGTCGCCGTTGCAGGCAGGAGCTATGAGGTCGTTCCAAGTGGATGTGTTGGGTTGCCATGTTTCACCGCCGTCTTCAGAAATGTTGTACCAACGACGGTTGGAATGGCGTATGCTCATCAGGATACGACCATCGGCAAGTTCGGTTACCTTGGCTTCGTCGCCACCCACGGAGGCACGACCTGAGACTTGCCATGTCTGCCCGTTGTCGTCGGAATAAACGGCGTAGTTGTTGAGCGATTGTGCGCTACCCTCTCTGATGGCGGCTACGAACATGATGCGACCCGTTGAGGTGCGCAGTCCATTGCCCGATCCGAAGAACGAGGCGCGCCAAGTTTGGTGCTCAGGGATGATGCAGTTGGCGCCGAAAATGAAGTCGGTGATGTCTTCGGGTTCGGTCCAGGTTTGGCCGTTATCGTAGCTTCGTGCGATATAGGAACGTATAGGGTTTTCGGGTGTTGAGTTCCAAAGGCCTTGACCTCCGACGAAGGCTGCAATGAGGCCGTTGTCGTCGTTGCTCCACGCCAAAGCGCAATCTCCGAAACCGTGATTGTAGCCCGTGCCCAACGCGATAGTGTAAGGCTCGCTCCAGGTGTGTCCGCCATCGGTGCTGCGGTTGCATACGATGTCGATGTCTTGCGGCAGGTCGCCTTCGTTGAATTTGCGCTTGTCGGTCACCGCCACAATGCTTCCGTCTTTGGCGGTGATGACGGCAGGAATGCGATAGTTGGCCGAGTTGTAGTCGCCAGGTTGATAAATCGTGGTGCAAGCTCGAATGATTTCACGGCTGCCTTCGGGCGACGGATTCTCTATCTCGTAATACTCGTCCGTAGTCTGAATCGCGATGAGCGAAGCGTCGATTACATTGCCTTCGGTGGCATGGTCGGCTATGTGGGCGGTAATCCAGAGGTAGTTGGTACCTGAAATGAGTTGGCCATTGAGGTCACAGGTCAAGTCACCTGAAGCGGGATTGATGCTACCAATCAAAGTGGCACCTTGCAAGGTGCGCCAATCGAAATTGCTGGAGATGCCGGTAGAGTAGACTTTGATCTCATTGATATCGGACAGGTCTGTCGTGCCGTCAAGATTAAGAGTCATGGATTGAAGACCGACGGTAGCATTGTTGCCGCCATAGCTCACGGCTGCCTTGAGCAGTACATCGTTGGGGTTGCTGCAACCAGTGAGGCGAGTGTCTTGCGTCAAAACAACGCCAAGAATTTCGGCATCGCCAAAGTTGAAGTTGATCAAAGTGCCGTCGTGCCCATGTCCTGAGAGGTCAGCCAAGTGGTTGTCTGTGATGTTGTCGGTCGAAAAGTCGTAAGCCGCCAACAGGTGTTCTTGCATAGTTTGGGTGAGGTTTCCCAAAACGCTGTTGTTCAAGTCAATAAGCATCTCTTCGGCGGTCAATGCCATATTGTAAAATCGCACGTTGCCAAACGAGCCGTTGCAAAAATAGGTAGGTTCGCCATTGTTGTTGCCTGCTCCGATGAAGAGATCGTGTGTGTTGCTGACGGCCCAATTGCCTACCGCAGCGGCCCAAGCGTTATTGGTTTCTCCGTTGTGATAGATGCGGATTTCATTGTTGGGGCGGTCAACAACGAGAGCGTAGTGCATCCACTCGCCAGCAGGCACAGTGACACCCGTGTAAACCGATAAGGCATGACCTGTAGTGGCTGTGGGCGTGTTCAGGCCGAGCGATTGTCCGGCGTTGCCAGTGCCGAAAAACTCGTACCCTGTGCGTTCGTTGCCAGCACCATTTACTGACATGTCGCGCTTGCAGACATAGCGGGGAGTACTGGTATAGGTCTCATTGCGTACCCAACCGGTCAGGGTGAAACTTTGGTCGGCAGCGATGTTGAAATTGTTGTGGTGTTGCACTACCATATACTGGTCGGTTCCATTGAAAGTGAGATAGTGATTGGGCTGGGCGAAAGAGGTCAGCGCAGCCATCACACAAAGTAGAGTCAGTGTTTTTTTCATGGGTTAGGTTTTGAGAGTTAGATCATTTGATTTCGTAAGTGTTCTGAATGCCAATGGCTTCCACCAAAATCATCTTGGTCATCATGCCGTCGGAAAGGCGATAGGTGAGTTCCACGGAATTGTAGCCGCCTCTCGGCACCTTGCCTCTCGCAACGATGGAAACCGTCTTGAGGCCGTTTTTTTCGGTCACGGTGAGGTCGGCGTTGTTGTCATCGGCAGCCTGTTCCCAATTGCCTGAGAGACAGTTGAGAAGTGTGGAACGTTGCAGTTGCACCATCTTCACTTTTTCGGAATCGAGGTCGGCTTTCTTGCCATCCATGTTGATTTTCACCATGTTGCCCTCGATGATGAAATAGTCGCCTTCGGGTTCGGTGTAAATCATGGAAAGGTGGTCGTTTCCGTCGAAAACGAGATGACCGACCTTTTCGGTGGTTTTTCCTGACACCTTCATTAATTTAGTTTGGGTAAAATCGGTGTCGTACTGTTGTTGTGCGAATGCTCCGATAGAAAATAGCATCGCAATGATAATCAATGTAATATGTTTCATTTCGGTAAATTATCTAAAAAGGTGACTACATCATTTACTGTTTCAAATTTGGCCAATTCCTGGTCGGGGATGACAATGCCGTAATCGTCTTCAAGGCGCATCAGAAGTTGCAGAATGTCAACAGAATCGGCACCAAGGTCTTTCTTGATTTGGGCATCGAGCGTGACCCTTTCGGGCGCAATGCGCAACTGACGCGCAAGGATGGTTTTTACTTCTTCGTACATAATAATTGTTATTTCAAGATTTCAGATTTCAGGATTTGTCTGGCTTTTAGCTTTTAGCTGTTAGCCATTAGCCACAGTTACGCCGGCTAACAGCTAAAGGCTAATAGCTAACAGCCAATATTCAATATTCATAGTGCTCATACTTCATAATAATCTCTTCCATCGTCGCCGAAAGCGAACTGATTTCCATCTTGTAGGCTTGCTCGATGCACTTCTCCATCGCCGTGGCCTTGCTGGATCCGTGGCCTTTCACCACCGTTTTCTCCGTGCCGAGGAGGACGCTGCCGCCGTAGTTTTGATAGTTCATGAACTCCTTTTCTTCCATGAACATCCGTTTCATCAGCAACGCACCCAACTTGTAAATTGGCCTCGAATAGATGTCCTTCTTCAGCTTTTTCAACAATTCCAAGGCGGTTCCTTCCGTTGTTTTCACCAGTACGTTGCCCGAAAAACCGTCGCACACCACCACGTCGTAGTTGCCCGAAAGCAGGTCGCGGCTCTCCATGTTGCCCACAAAATGGATTTCGGGCGTTTCACTCAGCAAAAAGTGTGCCTTTTGTCGAATTTCGTCGCCTTTTTCTGCTTCTTTTCCTACATTAAGCAAAGCAACTCGCGGTTTTTCAATGCTATAGACTTTTTCCATGTAAAGGCTTGCCATGATGGCGAATTGCCGCAAATGTTCTGGTGTGACCTCCACATTCGCGCCGCTGTCGCAAATGCCAACGATGCCGCCGTCCATGGTGGGCAGGATGGGGCAGAAGGCGGGGCGTATCACGCCTTTCACGCGCCCGATGCGGGTCAAGGCGGCGGCCACCAAGGCTCCCGTGGAACCCGTGCTGACCATCGCGTTGATGTCGTCGCGGTCGCGCAAGAGGCGCACGGCCTTGATCATCGAACTTTCGCGTTTCAGTCGGATAGCATCGATGGGGCGTTCCTCGCAGCCGATGACCTCTGGCGCGTGGACGATTTCGATGCGCGAAGCGTTGAAGGTCTTGGTCTTCAAGTAGTTCTGCAAGGTGGCTTCGTCGCCAGTCAGGATGAGATGTAGGTCGGGCATTTTGGCCATTGCTGCTAATGCTCCGTCCACATTGGCCTCGGGGCTGTGGTCGCCGCCGAAGCAGTCTATGAGGATTTTTATCATGCTCAATTCTTTTTTGTAACAAAACTTACAAAACAGACAAAACCTTTTTTGAAGTTGGAAAGCACGCCAACCGGCTGCTTTCCGTCGGCGACACGGTTGTGGAGCCGTTGCACATTTTTCATAGGAATATCCATTGTTTTGAAAGTTTTGACGGTTTTGTGAATAAACTACATACCTATTTGCTTGATGTAGCAGCGACGTCGTTTAATCTTCTGTTCATCAAACCGTTTCCATTGGTTTTGTATCGCGTAATTCTCCTCCAAATTGGCGTTGGTTTCGGCATAATCGATACGTTTGAGCATCTTCATCATCTCGGCGGAAATGATGACACTCACGCCTCGGTTGAGCCATTCCGGTTCCACACCGATGAGGCAGAGGTCGATGACGTTGGGCTTTTTCAAGGCCTTGAGCAACCTTATTAATGTAAGAGGTGTCAGTCGCCCGCCCGAAGGTCGCACTGCATCGGCGATGGCGGGGAAAGCCAGCCCGAAGCAAATCATTTTCTCGTTTTCGTCGAGGATGACGGCGGCGTATTTCACGTCGATGACGAGCTTGAAGTTGTCGATCATCATCTTTTTCATGCCTTCGGTGAAGGGCACGGTGCCGTAGAGCAGTTCGTAGGACTTGTCGAGCAATTCGAAAATGCCGTCGGCGTATTTCTTGATGAATTCGTTGGTGTTGCGTGCCGTTCCGAGGTGCAGGTTGTAACGTTTCATCACGAAGGCGGCCAACTTATCGACCTCGCCGTCGTAATCTTTGGGAATGCGCAAGCGACTGCCCGTCCAGTCCACGTCTTTTTGGTAGCCGTAGTTCTCGATAAAGCGTTGATAATATGGATAGTTGTAACTTTCCTCGAAGGTGGCGGGATAGTCGAAACCCTCGATGAGCAGGCCTTCGCGCTCGAGGTCGGAATAGCCCAACGGACCAATCACCTCATTCATGCCGATTTGCTTCGCCCAGTTCTCAACGGTTTTCAGCAGTTCGTGAGCAACTTCCTCATCCTCAATGACATCGAAATGCGAAAAGCGCACCTGTTTCTCGCCCGTCTTTTCGTTGGCGGCGCGTTGCAGGATGCCCGAAATGCGCCCCGCCATCTTGCCATCCTTGTAAGCGTTGAAATGGACAGACTCGCACATGTCGTTGTAAACGAAGTCCTTACGGAAGATTTTCTTCTCGTCCATGTACAAGGGTGGCGTGTAGTAGGGGTTGCCCTTGTAGAGTTTCAGCGGGAAGTCGATGAACTCCTTTTGCTGCTTTTTGGTCAGTACCTCTTCGACGGTTATCATTTTAATATACAGTTGTTCTGTTGTTTAGTTGTTCGGTTACCTCCCCACCCTTCGGGCGTCCCCTTAATGGGGGAGTGCAAAAATAGGCAATTCTTTTGAAATCTTGCGTATTTCATTTCTTTTGAATAATTTTGCGGTTCAATAATTGGAACAATGGACATCATCAGAATCAACCAACATAAGCAAGCCTTTGATGACATCATGCATTACATCAATGGTGAAGACGATAAGGAACAGGTGGAAGTGTGGTTTGCAAGGGAGTTGCAGACCGTATTGGGTTATGCGCGATGGGAGAATTTTCTTGTGGCCATCAGCCGTGCCGTCGAATCCTGTAAAATGCAGAATGTCAATGTGGATGACCATTTTCGTGAGGTCACGAAAATGGTCACCTTGGGCAGCGGTTCGCAGAGAGAAATTACCGATTTCATGCTGACCCGTTATGCTTGTTATCTCATTGCACAAAACGGCGACCCGAAGAAAGAGGAAGTGGCTTTTGCACAAGGCTATTTTGCTTTGCAGACCCGCCGTGCCGAATTGATTGCGGAACATCTTGAGCAATTGTCCCGATTGGAAACCCGCGAGCGGTTGCGCACATCAGAAAAGCAACTTTCGAGAAACATCTACGAACGAGGCGTGGACGACAAAGGCTTTGGGCGCATACGCTCGAAAGGCGACACGGCGTTGTTTGGCGGTTACACAACGGAAGACATGAAAAAACGCCTTGGTATCAAGTCCACGAGACCCTTGGCCGACTTTTTGCCCACGCTTACCATTGCCGCAAAAAATCTCGCCACAGAAATGACCAATTACAATGTGGAGCAGAAGGATTTGCAGGGCGAGAATTCGATTACGCAGGAGCATATACAGAACAACATCAGCGTTCGCAAGATGTTGGGACAGCGCGGTATACATCCCGAAAACCTTCCAGCAGCAGAGGATATAAAGAAAGTGGAACGCCGCGTGACAAACAACGAGAAGCAGATTGAGAAGACTTCACCGAAATTGCCGAAAGAGACTGATGACAAAGCAAACGACACGAACAACTGAACCCTTGATTACTATATCGTATGAAGAAAAGATCACATTTTGAAACATTATTGACAACAGCATTGTTATCCTTGCTATTAATGTTTGTCACCTCCTGCAATAAAAAAGAGCCTCCCACCGCGCCAAACAGTTTATCGGCGGTTGCATACGATGACCACATAAGGTTATCATGGAATAGGGTTCCTTATGCTGATTATTATCGAATTTCCGTTGTTTTTCTTATGAAAGATAGCAATAATCAATTTAGTAGACCATATAATGTGTTTCTTGGTGAAACCACCAGCACCAACTACATTGACCTATATCCGTTTGAAGGGATGAATCGTTATATAATTCAGGCAGTTAATGAATTTGGTTCCAGTTCCTATAGCGAAGTTTCGTGCTATTATCCAGAGATTACTCCTCGTGTCTATTTATATCCAAACCCTGCCACAGATGGTGCAACAGTTTGTTTTGCAGATGAGTCGATTCCTTATTGTCATTTTACAGTGAATAGCTACCAAGGTCAAGAAGTTTTGGATTGGAATTTTTCTGGGAATTTATACATCGACACGAGTCAGTTCGATGAAGGAATATATTTGATTCATCTTTATCCAAATAACAACGAGGTGGTTAAGCGCTTTGTCGTCACGCATTCACCAATAGAATAAAAATTTATTCTTTTCTCTTCGAGTCCATTATTATCGTCACTGAACCGTCGTTGAGGAGCTCAAAATTCCAGACTCGTCGGAAAAATGTAGTTTTTGGGAGAAAAGGCTTAAGGTAATCCAGCCTATCCTTGCATACGATGTTTGGCGTGGAAGCAGATGCCGATGGCGTTAGGCCCGCAGTGGCTGCCGATGGTAGGGTTGACGACGGTGGTGATGACATTCAGGTCTTGGCCGAACTTCTCCTTCAGTTGTCTTTCGGCTTCGGCGGCGATGTCGGGGCAGTCAGAGTGGCCGATGACCACACGGTGGGCCTTCACATCCTCGCCGAGGTCTTCGACATATTGCACCAAACGTGCGATTGCCTTGGCGCGACCGGTTTCCTTGCCGATGCTCACCATCTTGCCCTCGTCGTTGAGGTGGATAATGGGTCGGATGCCGATGAAACCGCCCATTGTGGCGGCCAAACCGCTCACGCGACCGCTGCGGCGGAAGAATTTCAGGTCGTCGGCGAAGAAATACATCGGGAATTTCGGCACTTCCACTTTGGCCCATTCCACGATTTCCTTGGCGGTCTTGCCCGCTTTCAGCAGGTCGGCCACTTCGAGGACGATATTGTAGCATAACGCACTGATTCCCAATGTGTCAACCTCATAAAACTTGCGCTCGGGATACTTCGCCTTCAGTTTCTCCAACGCCTGATGCATGATGTTGAAAGTGTTGGAAGTACCCGATGAGAAATGCACATAAAGGATGTCGTTTCCGGCGGCAAATTCAGGCTCAAAGTATTGGGTATAAGCCTCTTCGCTCATCGCGCTTGTGGTCGGCATGGTGCCTGCGCGGAGCATGTCATAAAATTTGTGGGAATCGAATTCGTCGAAGTCGATGTAGGGATAAACCACCTGTTCGCCCACGGTGTAAGGCATCGAGATGAGTTTGATGTTGTATGCGGCGCACTCCTTGGGAGTGATGTCGCAATCGGTGTCGCTAAAAAATGTCAGCATAAAACAAAAATATAATCATAAATCGGTTGTTGGCCGTTGTTCAACATAATTTCAAGGTTCTTGTATTGGGTTTGCAGGTCGGCGACGATGCTTTCTGCTTCATTTTTAGGGACTTGCTCTCCGAAAAAGATGAGCATTACATCACGGGAGGCTGCGCCGAGGCGTTCAACGAGGACTTTGGCGGCCTCAACGCGATTGAGGCTGTCGGAAAGGAGTTGCTTGCCGCTGTAACCGACATAATCGCCCTTGCGGACGCTCACTTGGTCGCCCTCGGCATCGCGGATGGCGGTGCTGACCATGCCCGTCACCACGCTTTGCATGATTTCCGTGACGCTCGTGATGACTTCCTCGACATTGGCATTGTCGCGGTCGATGGAGCCGATGCCATAGTAGCCTTCGCCGATAGTGGCCGATGGAAGCACATGAATGTCAGCACCTTTATAAAGTTCGGCGGCTTGGTCGGCGGCCATTTTGATGTTATTGTTGTTGGGGAAAACGAGGATATGTTGGGCGTTGATTTTGGCGAAAGCATCCAAAAAGTCCTGCGTAGAGGGGTTCATGGTCTGGCCACCAGCAATCACCTCGTCGGCCCCGATTTCGCGGAAAGCGTTGATGAGTCCCTCGCCCGATGCCACCGTCACCACGCCGTATTTCTTCGGCGGCACCTTGAACGAGGCGTTGTTTTGGTTGGTCGATTGATGGTGTTGCAGCGCCATGTTCTCGATTTTGAGGGTCAGGAACTCGCCGTATTTCTGCATTTCGTTGAGAATCGCGCCCGGCGTGAAGGTATGCACATGCACCTTAATGATAGTGCCTTCGCGGAAAGCCACCACCGACTCGCCCACGCGGTTTAGGTAGTCGAAAACCACCTTCTCGTCGAAGGCTCCCAAATCGACTTTGGAGCGCATCAGGCGGAGCAGAAACTCCGTGCAATAGCCGAATTCGAGCGTGCTGTTTTCGGTGAATTTGTCGAGTTCAACTGTAGGTGTCGAGGCCGTCGTTGGGGCGATTTCCTCGTCGGAGATGTTGCCGTTCAGCGCGTCGTTCATGCCACGGAAAATGCTCAACAAGCCCGCGCCGCCGCTGTCCACCACGCCAGCGTCTTTCAGCACTGGGAGCAGTTCGGGCGTATGGTCAAGGGAGGTTTGCATGGCCTCCAAAAGCGTTTCAAAATAATGGTTGAGGTCGCCGTTGGCATCTGCGCCTGCCGCGCCTTCGCGCAACACGGTGATGATGGTGCCTTCCACGGGAACAGGAACGGACTTATAAGCCTCGTCCACAGCGGATTGCATGGCTTTGGCGAAGGTTTTTGCGTCGGCTTCCACCATGTCTTTCAGGCCTTTTGCTAAACCCGCGAAGATGCGCGAAAGAATCACGCCGGAGTTGCCTCTCGCGCCGAGCAACATGCCCGATGAGGCTGCTGAAGCAACTTCAAAGAGTGTTTGTCTGGATTGCTTCGTTCCTCGCAATGACGGATTCGAGGCGGGCAATGATGCGCAGCCCGCTCGGAGGGTCATCAGCATATTGTCGCCCGTGTCGCCGTCGGGGATGGGGAACACGTTCAGGTCGTTGACGACCTTTTTGTCGCGTCCCAACTGCACCGCGCCTTGGTGGAGCATTTCGGCGAAGGTCAGGCTATCGAGTTGGGTGGTCTTCTGCATGGTTTTGGCTTTCCAAAATTGTGTGCAAAATTACCGATTTTTTTCGACACGAAGGCGTTTGTTTTTGAAATTCATGATTTCTGCAAGATTTTTGAATTTGGATAAGTTTTTTTTGTAATTTTGCAGCCTCTAAAAAACAAAAATTAGTGACAAATCTTCGTAAGTTATTGATAATCAACAATATTTGCTGGGTGGGGGTAAAACTCAGTTCCCAGCTTTTGTGTACACCTTAATCCAAGGCAGGGCTATTGTGCTTTGTCTTGGATTTTTTTGTGCCAGAATGTGAAATGAAACTACGGATTAAACGAATTAAGCGAATGAGTTGTTTGAATACAGCAGCCAAGGCTGCAAATGTGTACGAATTTGGGCTTGGCCATTCGTATCCATACGCAACGAAGTTGCAAGATTCAATTTGTTAAAGATTCGTCATATTCGTGCCATTCGTAGTTAAATCCTGAAATCTTGAAATCTTGAAATCTTAAAATCATAAATCTCAAACACTTAATCTAAAATGAACAAAAGTAAATTCAACCTGAAAACCATCGTGTTTTCCCTCGGTCTGGCAGCGGGAATGATGCTGCCGGCCAGCGCATCCGCCCAAGGTGTCTTTGGCGACATGCTTGACAACTATTATTCCGAGAAAGAAAGCGGCTCAAATGGCGGAGCGTTGCTGAGAGGAAGCTACAGCATCAGTGAAAACACCGATGATGGCGGCATCACCAACCTTGGCATCGGCGAGGCTCCGTTGGGCAGTGGCCTCGTCATTCTGCTGGGTGCAGGCCTCGGCTATGTGGCACTTAAAAAGAAGGAGGATTAAGCCATGAGAAGAATGACCTATTTCGTGATGGCCTTGGCCTTGGTGTTAGGCTTCACGCAGTGCAAGAAGGAACAAATGCCCGCCAACAACCAGACTGAAGGCATCAGAATTACCCTCGACGTGAATGGCGGCAACAGCAATTCAAGGGTGATTGTTGACCCGACTGGTAATAACGGACAGTATAATTATGCCACTGTCAACTTTGAATCGGGCGACATGATTTATGTGGGCTACAACAACGCCTACGTTGGCACACTGACATATTCGAATGGCACTTTCGGCGGCACGGTGAACATTTCCGAGACTGTGGATGATG
>ONKQ01000123.1 GCA_900318465.1 uncultured Bacteroidales bacterium | reverse complement strand
GCGATGTAGTCGAACTTATATTCTTCTAAGGGCTGTTTGTTTCGGTTGGCAATGACCTTGCCTTCTGAGCAGGCCTTGATGCAGGTGTTGAAGTCCTTGTCGGTTTCGGCAATGGTGCTGAGCAGATGCAGGGCGGTCAGCCGACGCTCGTCGTCGTTTTCGCCAAGCGCGTCGATGGCATTGCGGCAGTGGTCTTTGGCAAGGGTGTAGTTTTCGGTGAAAAGGTAGGTGATGTTGGCGTTCATAAGGGCAGCTTCGTGGGCCGACAGCTCGCCGCTAAGTTCACCTTCGCCGATGCGCTGGTAGGCGGCATCGAGGTCGGTGGAGGCCAACGCCATCAGCGAGTCGGCACTGTAGCGTCCGCTTGGGGTTGTGGTCTTCGGCTTGGAGTTGCAGCCGCAGGCGACAAAGAGCAATAGCCATAACAAAAATGTAAATCTTGGATCTTTCATTGCGTTCTAAAAAAATGAAAGGGCAAAGATAGCTTTTTCTTTCCATTGTTTTTTTCGCCAACCGCCTCGAACCCCCCATATGTTTACATTTTGCCGAATATATTCACAAATTGCCGAATTTTTGGCCGAAAACTTACAAATTGCCGAATGGGTGTGCACAAATCGCCGAGTCGAAAAAACACCTTATAATGAGGAAGAAAGTAATTTTGCACCTTCTTTCAAAAAAGGGCAATGCACCGCAAAACGGGAGCGGCTATGCTGACAGCCCCGTCCGTAAAGGCCCAAGGAGTCTTTGGCGACATGCTTGACAACTATTATTCCGAAAAAGAAAGCAGCTCAAACAGCGGAGCGTTGCTGAGAGGAAACTACAACATCAGTGAAAACACCGATGACGGCGGCATCTCCAACTACGGCATCGGCGAGACTGTTCCTATGGGCAGCGGCCTTGTCATCCTGCTTGGCGCAGGCCTCGGTTATGCAGCATTAAAGAAAAAGGAGGACGAGCAATGAAAAGAATGACCTATTTAGTGATGGCCTTGGCCTTGGTGTTAGGCTTCACGCAGTGCAAGAAGGAACAAATGCCCGCCAACAACCAGACTGAGGGCATCAGAATTACCCTTGATGTGAATGGCGGCAACAGCAATTCAAGGGTGGATGTTGACCCTATGGGCCACACCAACCCTGACTATGCCACCGTCAGTTTTGAGACTGGCGATGTGATTTATGTGGGCTACAACAACGCCTACGTTGGCACACTGACTTATTCGAATGGCACTTTCGACGGCTCGGTGAACATTTCTGAAACCGTGGAAGGTGAGCACCTGCATTTCTACTTCCTCGGCGGCGCGGGATTTGAACCGACTGTTGACGGCAACACTGCCACGGTCGTCATTTCCGACCAAACGACGAAATACCCCGTGATTTCGTATGCCCCTTCAAACGAGGTCTTCACTGGCGAAGGCTCGTATTCGGCCAAACTGATGAACAAATGCTCCATCATGAAGTTTACGGTGGCTGATGGTACGCCTTCAACTACAGCCATTTGCATCACTGGCATGAACAACAAAGTGACCCTTAATTTCAATCCTGAAGCAGAAGGCACTGACGAAGGTTTCACCTACGGCATAAACTCAGATGACGGCGGCTTGATAAAGATGCCTGGTGTTGCCACTGGAAGCACTGAAACTTGGGCCATCGTGCTGCCGCAACCTGCTTTGGCGGCTGGCTCATTCGGCACTGCTTATACTGAGGACGCAGTAGAAAGCAACTGCTATCTTGGCTCACGTCCTGCTATTTCGGAAATAGGTTCAAATGAATATATTGTCACTGGTGTTGAAACCTTGACAATGAACACGCCAAAATATGTTGATCTCACAGGGAAAAACAATTACAATGCAGTAAACGGCCAAGTGCTGTATGGTGTAACCAATGGATATGTTTACACCAATAGCCCTGGTGCTACCGTGACACTGCGCAACGTGACAATTCATGCAGGCATTAAATGCCGCACTACTTGCACCCTTGTTCTTGAGGGAGTAAACACTGTGGATCAGACTGTGAGTCAAACTTCTGCTATTCATGTTATAGTGGGCTGCACGCTAACCATCAAAGGCAGCGGCAGATTGGATGCCACTGGCGGTAAATACGGTGCAGGTATTGGAGCATCGTATGAGGATGGTGATTGTGGCAACATCGTGATAGAAGGTGGCATCATTTACGCTACAGGCGGAAATAATGGTTGCGCTGGCATTGGTGGCGATCATGAAAACCGAGAGTCTTGCGGCAACATTACCATTAGTGGAGGTGAAGTCCATGCCACAGGAGGCGGTGGTACATCTTATAGAGGTGCAGGCATAGGTTGTGGCGAGAGTGGTAAGTGTGGCAACATCACCATCACAGGTGGTACTGTCTATGCTTCGGGAACAAGTGGTGCCGCAGGCATTGGCACTGCTAGTATGAACGGAGAATGTGGCAATATCACCATCACAGGTGGCACCGTCGAGGCTACAGGTGGTACGAGTGCTGCCGGAATCGGCACAGGAGTGGCTGGTACATGTGGTTCCATCACTATCACGAATGATAATGGCAATACTCATGTTACCGCCACTAAGGGTAGTGGCACGAGCACCAGTACCAGTATACATAGTATTGGCATAGGTTCTACAAAATATGGACCTTCAAATTATGCTCTTGGCACGGTAACCATCGGCGGTACGGTCTATTATGATGGATCGGCCTACCAGAATGGAGGTAATACTTATCTAGCCCAACGTCCGTTGGTTTATCCCCAATAACCGTAATTACCATCAACACATCAAAAGACGCTACGCAAGGCGGCCTTCGTTATTGAGGGCCGTCTTTTTTGGTTGGTGTGGCGTGCAATCCCCCCTGCCCCCCTTTGCAAAGGGGGAAACCTACCGGGAGCAGGCCTACCGGATCCAGAATTTGCGTCGCTTTGCGCCTGGATTGCTTCGCAATAAGTTCAATACCAAATCGCACGACGGGACGAAACAGATGTTCAGCCTACATTTTGCAATTCGGGCCTGAAAGGTATGCGTAAGCGCTGATAATGTTTACATTTTGCCGAATAAATCCCCAAATCGCCGAGTTTTTGGCCGAAAACTTACAAATAGGAAGAAAGTAATTTTGCACCTTCTTTCAAAAAAGGGCAATGCACCGCAAAACCCAATCTTGAAATGCGAAATCTTGAAGTCTTAAATCAATAAAAAATGAACAACAACAAAAAACTGAAAACCATCGTGTTTTCCCTCGGCCTGGCAGCGGGAATGATGCTGCCGGCCAGCGCATCCGCCCAAGGTGTCTTTGGCGACATGCTTGACAACTATTATTCCGAAAAAGAAAGCAGCTCAAACAGCGGAGCGTTGCTGAGAGGAAATGGCAACCGTGGGGAAGGGCAAACGATCTACGCCGACATCGAAAACGATATGTTTGGCGAAGCCCCCCTCGGCAGCGGCATCGCCATTCTGATTGGCGCCGGCCTTGGTTATGTCGCACTCAAAAAGAAGGAGGACGAGCAATGAAAAAGATGACTTGTTTTGTGATGGCTTTGGCTATGGTATTGGGCTTCACGCAATGCAAGAAGGAACAGGCCAACGCCAACTCCAATGAAGGCGAAGGCAACAAAGTGGCCATTACCTTGAAAGTGAACGGTGGCAACAACAATGGCTCAAGAGTGGAGGTCTACCCACCGTATGTTTGGTTTGAATCTGGTGACGTGATTCTTGTGGCCAGTGAGGGAAGATATGTCGGCCAATTGGAATACGGCGAAGGTGGTTTCAGCGGTGAAATCACTAATCCCAGGCAAGGCGAACCGCTTTACTTTTACTTCTTAGGTAATAAAGCAGTACTTAATGAACCCTCCTATAGTGACGGATATGTTCATGGTTGCACCGTGGATATTAGCGACCAAACCGATGGGTTGCCTGTGATTTCATACGGCACGTCATATTATTCTTCAAATAATTCCTCTTACCACGCCACCTTGAACAATATGTGCGCCTTGGTTCGTTTTGACTCTAATGTCCCGTTTGGCAATACCATAACCATTAATAATATGAAGAATAAAGTAGTGGTTGATTTCAGTTCGGGAAATGGTGGGTTTTCATTCGAAAAAATTAGTGATGGATTAGATCACACGGGCGAGATCAAATTGCATCCTAGTCGTTGGGCGATACTTCTGCCTGATGAAGGAGTGGATGGAGTCATTACGAGCACGGCAACTACTAATGCTGAAGGTTACTTACCTCTTGGATTCACAATGGGTCCAATTGATTATGATATGTTTAATGATGATGGCATAGGCATTGTGTGGGACCGCGGCGATACCTTTACGGTTTCTGATGATGGACAGGGCAATGTAAAAAAAATCTATTTCGCGCCGGGCAACTTGCAATACAAGAGCGGTGAAACCTATCCTTGGCGGTTTGCCGAAAATCAGTGGGATACTATTGGAAGTTATGACGAATCAAGTTGGGTTGATTATTTCGCCTGGGGCACTTGGACGGGTGATAACCCGGATCCGAAGATTGTTTCAAATTATGATTGGGAAGCATATCAAGCGTGGAGTTCATCATTAAATTGGGACGCTGCTGATTTCACCAAAGAATATTTGCTCGCTGATGAAAGCCAAAGAGATTACGACTGGTACACCTTGTCGAAAGACGAGTGGCAATTCTTGTTGAATAGAACTGGGGATTTATGCGTTCCAGGTACGGCAAATGGCGTGGCTGGCGTTATTTTGTTTCCTGACGCATGGACTGGAACATATTATGGTGGTGTTGTCGAGTATACAGCGGCAATGCAGGAAGCAGGTGCTGTGTTCTTGCCGAAGGCTGGTTTTTATATCGGAAATGTGATTGAAGGGGCGTATTATTGGTCAAGCACGATGGGTGATGACCCCTATAATCCATCTGCATATTGTGCGGTTCTTTATGGAAATGGTGGGTATTTAGATGGTTATTCTCGTGCCAATGGATGTCCCGTTCGTCTCGTGCGCGATGCGCAATAAGCAGGCATCCCAAGGATAACTCACGGAAGGCGGCCTTCGGGTCGCCTTCCGTCCTTGCGAATTAGCAATTTCTTGAAATCCTGAAATCTTGAAATCCTGAAATCATAAATCCCAAACCCTAATTTAAAATGAACAGAAGTAAACTTAACCTGAAAACCATCGTGTTTTCCCTCGGCCTGGCAGCGGGAATGATGCTGCCGGCCAGCGCATCCGCCCAAGGTGTCTTCGGCGACATGCTTGACAACTACTATGCTGAAAAAGAGGCGCAAAGCAGCCAAGGCGGCGGTGCTTTGCTGAGAGGCAGTGAAACCCGTATCGGCGAAGGCTACAGCATCACCAACTCTGGCATCGGCGAGGTTCCGTTGGGCAGCGGCCTCGTCATCCTGCTGGGTGCCGGCCTCGGCTATGTCGCACTTAAAAAGAAGGAGGACTAAGCCATGAGAAGAATGACCTATTTAGTGATGGCCTTGGCCTTGGTCTTAGGCTTCACCCAATGCAAGAAAGAGCAACCCACACCCCAAACCCAAGGTGTGCGCATTACGCTTAACGTGAATGGTGGCAACAGCAATTCAAGGGTTATCGTGAATCCTACGGGCCACACTAACCCTGACTATGCTACAGTGACCTTTGAGGAAAACGATAGTATTTTTGTGGGCTACAACAACGCCTACGTTGGCACACTGACTTATTCGAATAACACTTTCAGCGGCACGGTGAACATTTCCGAGACTGTGGAAGGTGAGCACCTGCATTTCTACTTCCTCGGCGGCAAGGGTTTTGAACCGACCGTTGACGGCAACACCGCCACGGTCGTCATTTCCGACCAAACGGCGAAATACCCCGTGATTTCGTATGCCCCTTCAAACGAGGTCTTC
>ONKQ01000012.1 GCA_900318465.1 uncultured Bacteroidales bacterium | reverse complement strand
AGGGGTTCGCCGTTTCTGCCGGCTCGCCTTTTCCTTTGCCTTTCACCAATCCCCATTGACGTTTTTTCCCTAACTTTCTGTGGCCGTAGCCATGCGGCGGTTGGGAAAAGTTCGCTATTTTTTGTTGTTGACCCAGCGGCGACTGTCCGAAAATTCACTATCTTTGCATATTGTTATTAATGGTTATGGCAAAGAAACCTTCGTTGGGAAAGATTGGAGAAGACTTGGCTGCCCAATTTCTTATGGATATGGGTTATCAGATTCTTGAGCGGAATTGGCGCGCCTATCGTAAGGAAATTGATATTATCGCCATTGATGGAAAGGACCTTGTGTTTGTTGAGGTGAAAACTCGTCAGGGTGATGATTATGGTGCTCCCGAAATGGCCGTCAATCGACGTAAAAGAGCTCATATCTACGCCGTCGCGACTTCCTATTATTATGAACACAAAATCGACCTTGATGTGAGATTTGATGTCATCTCCATCCTATACCATCATGGGAAACCTGAAATTAACCACATCGTGGATGCTTTTCATTCGATTGAATGAGTATCATCTTGCCTTTGACATAATCTTCAGCATCTGCTCACCCAAGCCGATTGTGTAGCCTTGCTTCACAAACACCACTTCGCTGTTGGCGTTGGCGATGATGAAAATTGGGCGGCTGTCGTTGCTCAAGTGAAGGCTTTCTACAAGTTCGTCGCGGATGGTTCCGTTATCGAGACCGTAGGTGATGCCATCGGGCAACTCGCTGAAATTCTTTAATTTGAACTTGTCGTATTCCTCTTTACTGTTGAAGACGAAAATCATGGGCAGGCCACTTTGCTCGAAGTCTTTGCGGAATGCGGCAATGTCTTGCATGGCATGGGTGGTCGGCTCACTGCCTTGGTCTAAAAGGCCGAGGATGAAGTAGTCACCTTGAATGAGTTGTTTTGGATTGCATTCCTCACCCGTTTCGGGATCGGTAAATTTGCTGTCGGCATAGAAACTTCCGATGACACGGAGATTGTCGTCAGGCTCGCGCAGCACGAGGTCGATGGTGGTGGTTTCCTTTGCCTTGATGGTGAAGAACTGGCTGTGAGTCAGGGCAGTACCGTCGTGGAGACGGTTGCCCGAAGTGAGGATGTAATAGCCTGCCTCCAAGGGTGTTGGGCGCTCGAAACTCGACAGGGGCATGCCGTCATCGATGCCTGGATCTTGGGCATCGTAGGCCAAGAGGCGGAAACTGTTGCCGTCAAACTTCTTGATGCTGAAATGTGTATAATATTTCGGGTCGGGCATGGAGGCGATGGGGTTGTAGCGGATGTCCAAATAGCCGATTTCCGCAATTTTGGGCTGCTCGGCCTCGAAATCCACGTCAATCCATTCATTGTCAAAATATTGCACCTTGCCCGTGACGGGATGGATTTGTGCGGCAATGCCCAAACTGCGGGCCATGGCCACGAAGAAGATGTCTCGGGAATGGCGGTCGGCCTTGCGGACTTTCAGCACGCCGATGGGCGAAATCGGGATGCGTTGCAAGGCTAACTCGTCGTCAACGAAGATGTTATGTTTTACCCAATCGACCAGCAGAGCGGGATTGTCGTGGTATTTTTGGGCTTCATCCTTTGGGAAAAACTCGGTGAGGGTCTTTCTCCAGGGCACAATCATTTCGTTGCTTACACGCGGACTGAGGATGTATTGCGCGTAAAGGTCGGGCGGCATGGAAATAATTGAAGATGTGAGGTCGGGTGTGTGGTCAAAATGGTCTTTCAGGACTTCAAGGCTGATGTCGCGCAGGTCCTTGTCGGAAATGTTGGAAAGCAACTCCACCGCTTTGATTTCCTGTTGTTTGCCTTGGGCATATTTAACGAAGTCGGCAACGGTTTGGTAGTTGCCCCAAGTTTTTTCATAGATGCGACACAAAGTCTTGTTGCCCGTGTTCATAATCAGTTCTTGCTGTGCTTTCTTGCAGTCGGCGATATAGGCGTTGCGCAACGAGTCCTCGTATGCGAAGCGGCGGTCGTTCTTGGTGCGCATTTCGGGTGTGACTTCAGGCAAAATGCCACTTGAAGCGGGTGGTACCATGTCAAACTCAAAACTTTCCATCGTGCCTTCTTTGTGGTCGAGGGTGATGGTAACGCTCTCATTTTCACCCGATTTAAAGACTTGGAAACCAAACTTGCCGTCTTTGGCAGCGTAGGCCATCATGCAGCCCAAGCCAGAGGTAAGCCAAGTCTGGCCGTTCTCGTCAGTCATTTTGGTGACCACGGTGCAAAACTCGGCATAGTTGTAAATCTTGAATTCCACGGGCAGATTGGCTTGAGGCGTTCCGTTCTCGTCCACGACGGTGAAAGTGGTTTTGGCGGTCTTGCCATAATTATCCACCACGTTGATTTCCGTATAGTTGCGGTTGCGGCTGATGACTTCCTCTGGACCATTGTAATCACCGAAAACGCGGGTGTGTAATAATAAGGTGCGCGAAGCCGGCTCGTTGAACCAACCCAAATCAAGCACAGGCTCAGGCTCGCAGGCGCCGAGGAAATGCCATTGGCCGTCGACCCAAGCCTCTACCCAAGCGTGGTTGTCATCGCAGTGCGCCCAACGGGGTGTATAGACTTGCCTTGCAGGGATGCCAACGGTGCGCAATGCCGTCACCAACAGCGTCGATTCCTCGCCGCAGCGTCCCCATGAGGTCTTGATGGTGGCCATCGGGGCGCTGGTGCGGCTGTCGGAGCCTTTGTAGTTCACGTGCTCGTGGCACCAGTGGTTCACTTCGAGGACGGCATCGTAGAGTGACAAATCCTTAACGCGGCCTTTCAGTTCCTCGTAATAGCTTTTGCGGAAGGCATCAAGGTTCTCGTTATTGACGCGCACAGGCACCACGAAATGCTTGAACTCGCGCTCGGGGATGCTCGCACCCCAAGGCATTTCTTCCTTGGCTCGGAAGGCGTAATTAACGCACTCGCGGTAGTATTCTTCCGAATAGTCCACGCTGTCGCCGAGGGGCATGTAGGTGTAGAGGAATTCGAGGGCTTCCTTTTCGGTGAATTGCTGGCTTTGTTTTGCTTCTCCAGTTCCCGTGCAGGCAGAAAACAGCAGGGCGGAGGCTGTGATGAGTATTAATAAGGTATTGCGCATGATAATGGATTATTTTCGGCAAAGATAGTAATCTTAGCGATGGTTTCCCGAAAAAATGTGTTTTACCATCAAAAAAAGGTGGTAAGCCTACCACCTTTTAGCCAATTTTTTTTGTCTGGATTGCTTCGTCGTACCTCCTCGCAATGACACCAAGCGACGACAAGTCTCACGTCTACTATACCATGAACTCCTCCAAAGAAGAATGTAGAATTTCATGCAACTCCTCTTTGTGCTCGGGTGTGGTCTGTGTGAATAGGAATCCCCAAATGCTCATGGCGGGGTTCATAATGTCGCGTGTTTCGAGTACGCCGTGAAAGTGCCGCTTGATGCGCTCGAAGTCGAGTTTGCGGTTGGTGTCGTAGGGCTTGTCCAAGACGACGAAACTGAACACGTCGTTCTCAATGCCGTTCCACATGGTGGCGTAGTCGGGATGGATGCCTTCGAAGTAGGCCTGCACGGGCAGCAGGTGGCAAGTGTGGAGCGTCAGGTCGTTGAGGCACATGCCGGCGAAACGCAGTGGGTTCACCTCAATCGGGATGGCGCGGCCTGTGTTTTTGTCCACGCGAAACTCCACGTGCATCGGGAAGTTACGCAGCCCCAAGGCACCATTCAGGTCGATGCAGAACTGGTTGAAAGCGGGGTAGTTGCTCTCGAAAATCTGCTTGCTCATGCAATAAAGCCTGTCGCTGACGTCGGTTTCGCTCTTGAAGATGTGGTGGAAAATGTTGATTATGTTGGGCTTGCCCTCGGCATCGTAGTAGGCATCCACTGCATATTCCTCGCCTTCAATGCATTGCTCTAAAATGAACTTCTCGCTTCGTACCACTGTCTCAGGAAACACGGCGCATTGCTTGGCAAAGTTGCGGTCGATGTCGTCCAAGGCGGCCTGCCATTCCTCTTTGTTGCGGACGATGTACACGCCCACGCTAAGGAAGCCCACAGCGGGTTTCAGCACGAGCGGCAAAGGCAATTCGTTAGGATTGAGGCTGCGCAAAGCCTTCATCTCCACCTCTTTATAATAGAAGTCGGGATAAATTTGCTGGCAGATGCGGCGGAAGGCGACTTTGTCCTTCAGAATCTTGACTTTCTTCACCAATTCCGACTCGGGCAGTTGGGCATAGAGCCACACCAAGGCGTTTTCCGACACGGCGTAAAGTTGCTCTTTTTTCAGATATTGCTCTTTGAACTGCTTGTCGTCCAATAAATTAAGGTGATGCCCTTCGGCGGTGAGTTGTGCCGCCATCTCGTTGTGCAGCACAGGGATTTGTTTCTCTTCAAGGTAAGCCACTAACGGGGCTGAAACGTATGGTTTTTCTAAAATGATCATAGTTAGAAGGTGAACGTAAAGCCTAATGTCGGCATGATGGGCAACTGGTAGACGTTTTCGCCAGTAATCATGTTGACGTAGAAAATGTTTTTGCGGTTATAGACATTGGTGACGCTGAGGTCGACCTCAAGGTTGATGTTTTCGCTGAAGAAGAATTTGCGCTTCAAGTCGATGTCAAGGCGGTGGTAGGTGGGCAGACGGCCCGTGTTCAGGTCGCTGTAAAGCACACCAATTTCGCCGTTGGTGGTGGTATAGTCGAAATTGATTCCGTTTTGGAACGAGAAGTATTCATAGTAGCCTTGAATCTGCGTGAAGGGGAAGCCGCTACCGAAGTTCCATCTGCCGCTGAACTCCCACTGGCGTTTGGCGCCGGCGGTGTAGGTCAGGATGACGTTGACGTTGTGGCGGCGGTCGAAGTGGGGCGCATATTTTGTCATGACGGCCTCGTCTTCAACCACTTTCTCGTATTCTCTCGACACGAAACCGAGCGCGTAGACGGCCCACAGATACCAGTGCTTGTCCTCATATTTCAGCGAGATGTCGGCACCGTAGGCTTTGCCTGTCTCCACGGTGAAGTCTTTCTTCAGCAGGTCGGGGACGGTGGCGTTTTCGGGCGAGTCGGTGTAAATCTTGTTGCGGTTGATGTTGGTCAGTTGGTTGAAGTCTTTCCAATAGCCTTCGATGTTCATGGTCATGTTGCTGGTGAGGTCGTATTCAACGCCGACGATGGCATGGTAGGCCTTTTGCAAATAACTGGTAACGGGTTTGCCGTTGTAGGTCTTGGGCAGGTTGTCGATGCCGGAAAGGAAGCCGTAGAAGAGGTTCACCACGTCGCGGTCGCTGGTGGCGGCGACGAAGTTTTGCGAGTATTTGCCACCGGCGGCCTTCAGGCGCAAGCGGTCGTTGACGTTGTACTTCACGGCCAAGCGCGGCTCGATGGAGATGTCGGGCAGCGAGGCGTACCATTGGACGCGCAGGCTGGGCTCAAGCAACACATTGCCCAAAACGGCCTTGTATTTGGCGTAGGCTCCAATCTCAGTGGAGTTCACTTTTTGCGAGATGCGTGTGTGGCCGTAAACGCTATAGGTAGTGTAGTCGGTGGTGTAGCCGAGCATCTCAAAACCGTATTTCAGGGTGTTTTTGCCCATGAATTGGCTGAAGTCGAAGCTGGCGTTGAAGCCGTTGATGGTGCTGTTGCGGTCGGGGCTGTTCTCTTCTTTCATGGTTGAGGAGTAGCTTGAATAGGCCACGTTACCCTCAATCATCACGGGAGCCTTGCCGGGGATGACGAGGAAGTTGGTGCCGCCGCCAAACGAGTGCCAGCCAAAGTCGGAAAGCGACAAGTAGTTGTTCACTTGGTCGTTGAACGAGAATCCGAAGAAGTTGACCTTACTGCCGTTGGGCGCATTGAGCGACACTTTGCCGTAAACGTCCTGGAAGTTGAACGGCAAGCCCGTTTCGGAGGCGTAGGGATAAAGGAGTTTGCTGGTGTATTCGAGGTAGGAGTTCTTGGCCGAAAGGACGAAGGAAGCCGTGGCCTCTTCGGGGGTCTTGGCTTTCTTGAGCGGGCCTTCCAGCATCACTTTGGCGCCAAACACACTGGCTCCTATCTTGCCCGAAATGCGTTTCTTGTTGCCGTCGCGGGTGGCGATGTCCATGATGGAGGAGATACGGCCGCTGTATTCGGCTCCGAAGCCGCCAGTGTAGACGTCGGCGTTGCGGATGATGTCGGTGTCGAACACCGAGAAGAGGCCGATGGAGTGGAAGGGATTGTAGACTACCATGCCATCGAGAAGCACCTTGTTTTGGATGGGCGAGCCGCCACGGATGTAGAGCTGACCGCCTTGGTCGCCGGTGAAGATGACACCAGGCACAACCTGCAAGTATTGTGCGAAGTCGGCCTGACCGCCCACGCTCGGAATCTTGGTGATGGTCTTGGGCGTGACGCTGATGACCGAAGTCTTGGTCTCGGTGCGGGCCTCAATCTTATCGGCGCTAATGGTCACTACGTCAAGTTTTTGGCTGGTTTCCTTGAGGTAATACTTGCGGCTGACGGTCTCACCTTTGGAGAGGGTGAAACGCTCAGAGATGGTGTCGTAGCCCACGGAGGTAATCAGCAGGGTGTAGGTTCCATCGGGGATGCGGGTGATGTTGAAGAAACCGTTTTCACTGGTTGCGCCACCATAGGTGGTGCCTTTCAGGTAGACGTTGGTGAACATCATCGGCTCGCCTGTCGATTCCTCATAAACGAAACCTTTGATGCTGTTGTCTTGGGCAAATACTCCTATAGTAGACAATAGAATAAGTGAAACGGTCAAAAATGCCTTTGAAAGTAAATTTCTATTCATTGTAGTGGTATTTTATCAGTTTGAACGTGCAAAGAAAAGAAAAATAATTGAATTTGGGATAGTATTTCTCAAAAAAGTTGTTTCTTTGCAAAAAAAAGAAGTATGGAAGAATACACCAAAGAGGAGCAAAAGGCGATAGCCAGTGTGTTGTGTAACTTGGTTGATGCTGATTATCAAGACCATAAAGGGGAAAAGGAGTGTCTCGAAAACTGCTTGAAGGAGTTGAAATTTGATGCCAAGGGTTTTGTCCCTGTTCCGAAAAACGAGTTGCAAAAGCAGACTTACACAACATTGAAACGGATGACAAAAGAGAAAAAGCGAAATTTTTCGCTCATGATGACACGGCTTTCGCGTTCCGACAACCATTTTGGCCCCAGCGAGCGGGCTTTCGTGAAGGAGGTATTAATAATGTGCGACGTGCCGTTTGTTCACAAATGAATGTAGGGTTGTCGTATCATGGCTTTTCATCGGCTGGGGTGTGAACCCACGCCAACACAAACTCGCAAATTTGCATCGGCGAATAAGGATAAACAACGGCGAATTACGCGAATTAAACGAATTTTCGGCTGCCGCCGACCGACCCTGCGTCTGAAAGACGCAACTACCCCTAACCGTAGGTCGCGACCTACGGCAGCGTCGCGACCTGCGGCAGTGTCGCGACCTACGGCAGCACACCGACAGGCATACTGACATCCTACGCGGCTGCCGCAGTGCGACAGCACTACAGCGGATAGGCTGTAGGGCTGTCGTACCACGGCTGCCGCACACCCACCAACACCAAGCAAAAAGGCGACCCTCAAAAATTGAAGGCCGCCTTTTCCGGATTTGATTAGGTTGGTCTTATATCATTCCCGCATTGCAAATGCTCATATTCACGGCTTGCGAATGGCAAATTCGGAAGAACGGGTGCTGAAACCGACACAAAAAAACGTAGAGACGCAAAATTTTGCGTCTCTACGAAAACATGCCGCAAAGAAAACGGCAATCTTGCCCAGAACGGAACAAATGTTAGTGCGTCCCTGTAGAACGCACTGGACGCACAGATAGACCAAGAAAACGTTGCATATTATCCACATCTTCATAGCCCTTATAGAAGGTAGCATACACCGCAACTCTCGGTGTGGAGCCGAGCTCATTCGACCAATAAAAGCATTGGGCAGCTGCTCCGGGTTCATCGACCCCTTTCTCGCCAGCGGCGGGCAGGAAAATGCTGTTGCCGCTGCCATTTTTGGCGGTGAAAAGCATTCCGGACACACCGTTCAGGGTCGTCCATCTCATGTCCGTGTAAAGAACGAGGTCATTCCATTCCGATTTAGTAGGCATACGCCAGTCTGGTCCCCAGTTGGCCGTGGCAGCGTCGTCCTCGGGCAACAAGGTTCTCCGCCTGTCTGTGTCACAATATTTAGTCAAGGTATTATTGGTGCCTTCGCAGTATTTGTACGTGGTCCAATCGTATACGTTCTTCGGTTCAGTCTCGCCCCAGGCAAAGTAGTCGCCATACGCCTCTGGGGTTATGGCAAGGGCTCCCACATTGCAGGTGGCCCACAAAGTGTGGCGCGGCAGGCCAAGGTCGACATAGATGTGCTCAGGAATAACATTCGTAGTTACATCAACATCAATTCCAGCAGGCAGATAGCCATTTTCTGCAATAGCTGGCACAGCCTCGCATGTTCCCGTATATGTTCCATTCGAAGAATATGCGGAACCCTCCACACCCGCTGCCATTGCCTCTTGTGGCAAAAGGATGGCCCATTTCTCTCCACTGCCTTCGGACAAGGTGATAATGCCGTCCCCTTCTTTGCTGGGTGTCAAGGTGTTTTCCGCAAAACTCACGGTCACCTCGTTCTTCATTCCAGTGATGCAAGTAGGCGCCACTGATAATGTTGCGACATTGAATTTCACCAAGGCGCACTTGTTCCTCAATGTGGTGGAATAGGGGCCTTCAGGACCGCTGTATTTTTGTGCAGAGCGGCCATAAGCCAGAATGGGCAAATCGCCGCTTTGGTCGGCAATGCTGATGGTGAAATCAGTTGTCTCTCCCATCGTGGGAGCGGTGGCGGGCGTCTTGCCGCCAAAGAAGTAGAAGTGCAGGTAGTCATTAGTGCTGGGCGATAGGATGCCGCCGCTGAAAGCACCGTCTTGGTATTCCAATTTTCCTATAAAATGACCATTGTTGCCCACATACAGAGTGTCTCCATTGGTGAAGATGTATGCTCCCACGCTGGGTTCGATGTGGTGTCTGCCGCCGTTTTCAACGTTCACGGTGATGTAGACCATTCCGTCGTTGTTGTCAGGTGTGGCGGGTGTTTCCTGTTTCTTGCACTGGCCCATTCCGAGCACGAGTGCCATTGCGATGATGATTGCGCTAAGTTTTTTCATTTTGATCGTGGTTTTTTAGTTGTTCATTTTCCGTTTTTTAAATGCGTAGGCAGCACCAGCCGCTGCCATGATGAATAGTCCGCTGCCCAAAGGCGCGTTTTGTCCGAATTGCTCGGTGCCGATGTTGTAGGCACCGCTTGTGCTGTTGCCGAATTGCTCGGTTGCAATGCTGTAGCCCGATCCGTTTCCTTGCCTCAACAAGGCACCATGGTTGGCTTCGTCCCGCTCTTCATAGTAATTGTCAAGCATGTCGCCAAAGACTCCTTGGGCCTTTACGGACGGGGCTGTCAGCATAGCCGCTCCCAATCCCAACGAAAACACGATGGTTTTCAGTTTTTTGTTGTTTTTCTTCATTTTTATGATTTAAAGATTTAAGATTTAAAGATTTAAGATTCAAAGATTTAAACAAAAAAATCCAAGACAAAGCCCTGTAGCCCTGCCTTGGATAGTGGATATACAAAAGTTTGAAAAGGAGATTATCCCCCCTAATTGCTTTATAATCAATGTTTTATACAGCCATTCCACTGGTTTTTAGTTTAAGGCGGCAAAATTACGGAAAAAATCCTTTCGTCAACACGAATTTGCAAGAATAAACAACGAAAAAACCTCACGTTAGCGAGGTTTTTTCGATTATTTACCTCAGAAGAGAAAAATGCCGTTGCGAGTGTGCTTTACAACTTGGCCGATGCCGATTACGAAAACCACGAATCTGAGCGCGAATGTCTTGAGGCGTGCATGAAGGAATTAATCAGTCTAACAGCCATTTCCAAATGGGAACGACTTCGATAGTGAGTCCCAACTCCTCAATTTGTTCCTCATGGTCGCGTGTGACGATGATGGCCTTCTTTAAGGGGAAAACCTTGTTGAGCGATACAAGCGCGGAGATTTCGCGCCGACGGGTTTCATCATCGTTGATGTCATAGGAGGCCTGTACTGCGACTCCTGCTTCTGGCACATAGAAATCAACCTCGATGTTACGGTTGTAATAGAATAGGTGTGGTTCGTCGGTGTTGCCAAACTGTTTCATCAGATGGATGGCACAAAGGTTTTCCAATAGTTTGGTTTCGCCGTTGAAGAGAAAAATGTTCAACAATCCGTTGTCGGCGTAGTATCGTTTCTTGATGGTCTCTTGGTCGGTGATGGGCGACACGAAGTTGGGCAATGAGAAAGTTAGGTAGCTCTCTTCAAAGTATTGCAAATAGTCCTTTACGGTGTCAAGCCCGATTTTCTCGCCCGAGGATTTGATGATGTTCTGGAGGCGCGACAAGGCAGTAGGTTGCATCACGCTGTCGGCCAATTTCTTCGCTAAAAGGCGGATGGAACGTGTGTTTCGTATGCTGTGACGCGCAATAGTGTCGCCCATCAGTATTTTCTGGTAGAGACTGTTGATCCACTCGCGCTTGTCAACAAGATCGAAGGCTTCAGCGAAGCCACCAAAGTAGAAATACTCCTCCATTCGGCGGGCTATCTCGTGAAGCGTGGTTGCGTCATATTGCCAATTCTTCTCCAAAGCCAAGCCGCGATAGGCTAAATATTCACGGAAAGAAAATGGCCAAATCTCGCGGATGACGAAGCGGCCTCCCAAGGTGGATGCAATCTCGCTGCTGAGCATCTTGGCGTTGCTGCCCGTCACCATGACGCGGTACTGCTGGTCGGCAAGGCGGCGCACAAATTGTTCCCAACCTTCAATGACTTGAATTTCATCGAGATAAATCAAAGGCTTGCGGTCGCCAAACATTTCGGCATGGCAGTCGAGGATAAATCCGAGTTCTGTGGATGGCATATAGCGGATGCGCTCGTCCTCAAAGTTGATGTAAAGACAATCCTCAATGGCGATTTCTCCTGTGGCGATGCGCTGTTGCATGTCTTGTATCATTAGGCACGATTTTCCAGCCCTTCTGATGCCCACCAACGCATAGTTCATCTTGTGTTCAAACAACTGTGGTCGTTCCACAAGTCGTCTTTCACGAATTTCTTGGTGTCGCTCTGCAATGATTCTCTTGATGACCTGCTTGTCCATGATTCAGAATTTTTTCAACTTATATATGGTAATTTTCTTGAATTATTTCGGTTTATAGGATAAAATAATGCGCAAAAATATGCTTTTAGTTTGTATTGAGCAAGAAAAACGGAAAAAATCGACTTAAAAATAAAACAAAAGAGGGTGTGCCTGTATTGACACACCCTCTACAATCTAAAATTTTTGGATTTAAATCCAAAATTACTTGATGTTAGGCTCCTCAAGACCAAAGCCTTTCTTCTTGTCAACAGCCTTGAGATAGACCGAGATGAGCAAAGCGGCCATACCGAGGCAGGCCAACATAACGAGTGCCCAAGTATAATTCAACTCATGGGCGGCTGTGCCTTCGGGGTTGGTGTTTTTCAGCACATTCCCGATAAGGGTGGGGAATAAACCGAGACCGATGTTCTGAATCCAGAAAATCAGGGCATAGGCCGAACCTATAATCTTTTCGTCCACCAACTTCGGGACGCTCGGCCACAAGGCGGCAGGCACCAATGAGAAGGAGGCACCCAGCACAAGGATGGTGACGTAGGCTACCACGGTTCCGCCAACAGCGTTACCCTTGAAGGCAGGCAAAATGAAGGCGAAGGTGAGGTGGCAGACGATGAGCAGGATGGAGCCAAGCATAAGCATTGTGGCGGCCTTGCCTTTGTGGTCCACATAGTTGCCGAGGATGGGAGTGATGGCCACGGCCAACAACGGGAACACAGCGAAAATGGTCTCGGCGGTGCCACGCATGTAGCCCATATAGCAATAGATTACAAGGAAGACGACGGCAATAGCCATCAATCCAAATTTCATGCCTTTCTTCTTCGAGAAGTTACTGGCAAACGAGCAGATGGCCACGATGAGCATAAGGATGTATTGGACGATGGTGACTGAAATCGGGAAGTTTTCAGTGCTGCCGCCCCAATAGGTGCTGATGTCGGCGGGGTTGAGCGTCAGGTTGCATTGCAGCATATTGACAGCGTACTTCTGGAATGGGAAGATGGCCGAATAATACAGCACGCAGAGCAAAGCGACCAACCAGAATCCGAGGCTCGACAAAATCTTGCCGATGTCGCTGACCTTGAACGGGTCGTCCTTTTCTTCGGCTTCGCCAGTCTGGGAGTCAAGTTTCTTGTCCATAAAGAAATAAACGATGAACATTATCAGGGCGATGCAGAGCAGCACCACGCCAAACTTGACTGAGTTAGAGACATGGATTTCGCCGCCTAACTTGGCGAAATAGGGCGAGAAAATCATGCAGGTGGCCACACCCAAACGGGCCAATGCCATCTCGGAACCCATGGCCAAAGCCGTTTCGCGGCCCTTGAACCATTTTACGATGCCACGGCTCACGGTGATGCCAGCCATCTCGCAGCCGCTACCGAAGATCATAAAACCGATGGCAGCCAATTTGGCTGATCCGGGCATTCCGTCTGCAAAAGGCAAAATGTCGCCGATGAACGGAATGTTGACGTTCCAGTTGAGGTGAGTGTTGAACCAAGTTTCCAAACTTGTGCCCATAAAACTTTCACTGACGGCATAAAACTTGATTAAGCCGCCCACAAGCATTACGGCACCCGAAAGCACGGCGGTGAAGCGCACACCCATCTTGTCGAGGATGATGCCCGCGAAGATGAGGAAGAATACATAGACGTTCAAGAACACTTCTGCGCCCTGCATACGGCCGAATGAGGCACTATCCCAACCACGGGTTTCCTGCATCAGGTCAAAGATGGGGGACAAAATGTCCATGAAGATGTAGCTGCAAAACATGGCCAAGGCCAAGAGCAACAAGGCAATCCAACGCATGGTCGGATTGTCTCTCAATGTGAGTTTTTCTGTCATAATTATTTGTAATTTAAAGATTTAAAGATTCAAGATTTAAAGATTGGCTGTTAGCTTTTAGCTGTTAGCTGTTAGCCATTAGCTCGTCAGCAACTAAGCTAACAGCTAATGGCTAATAGCTAAAAGCCAAACATTATTCGGGTATCTGCACCACTTCCTTCTTGTGTCCTTTCAGCACGGCCTTCGCCATGTTGGCCACGTCGTCGGGGGTGATGCCGTTGATGATTTCGTCATAGTTGGCCATGGGGTTGTAGCCATCGCAGTCCTGTGTCTGAATGCAGTTCATCCAATAACGGTTATTCTCCAAGTCTTCGGCATGCTTCTTGACGAGGAATTCCTTCACTTTTTTCAGGTCTTCGGGGCGCGGGCCGTTGTTAGCCACGTTCTGCAACTCGGCAATGGCGATGCCCATCAGCTTCTCGTACATTTCCTTGTTGGTGTCGAAGCCGATGAGGAACATGAAGGTTTGCTTCGGGCGGAGGCTGAGGTTGCCTTGTACGCCCACACCGTAGGTGCCGCCTTCGTCTTCACGGATTTTCTCGGTGTAGACGATGTCCATCACATCGCTCAAGGCTTGCATGGTCAGTTGGTTCTTGCGGCTAAATTCCATGTCGCCGTTGTAGATGGTGTAGCAGGTGACTTTCGGGTTTTCCATAGCCTTGGTGTAGTGGCTGGTGACGTCCTTGTCGGTGATGACGGGCACGTTGGAGGTCCAAGTCTCGTCGTTCTTCTTGGTCTTCAGCGAACCGATGTATTGTTCAATCATGGGTTCAAAAGTTTCGGGGTCGATGTTGCCCACGAAGGTGAAAACGAAGTTGTTGGCATCCTTGAAACGGTCGGCATAGAGCTTCAGGGCCTTGGCATAGTCCACCTTGTCGTAGTCTTCGGCTTTCATGCGCTTGACCAACGGGTGATTGTCGTACAAAGCGAACATCAGGTTGTCGCGGAAGGCTGTCATCGGGTCGGATTCGGCATTGGCGACCATGGCCTTGGTGCGGGTGATGTAGGACTGGAAGGCTTCCTCGTCGCTGCGGGGACTGTTGAAATATAAATAGGTGAGTTGCAGCATAGTTTCCAAATCCTTCACGGAGCAGTTGCCGCTCATGCCTTCAGTGAATGACTGAATGTTAGGATTGACTCTCACTTTCTTGCCAGCCAACACTTTGGGCAGGTCGATGGCACTGAAGTTGCCCACGCCACCAAGGGTGATCAACGAGTTGATTTCCTGCAAAGTGAACGGGTCGCTCTGGTCCATGGCGGAATAGCCGCCGAAGCTGTAGGCACTCATCAGGATTTCGTCGTCCTTGAAATTGGTGGGTTTGTAGATGACCTTCACGCCATTCTTCAAGGTGAGGATGGTGGCATCGAAGGTGTCGTCGTGTTTCTTGCTCTCAATGGCGCCTTTCACGGGAAGGGTGGCAATCAGCGGCTCGTTGCTGACGGTCTCTTCGTAAGGTGTCACTTCAACGGCATTGGCCGCATTGAACATGGCGAGGAGCTCTTCTTTGGTGGGCAGTTTTTCGCCTTTCTTCTCGGGTGCGGTCAGGGTGATGACGATGTTGTCTTCACGAATCAGTTCCTTGGCGTATTCGTTGATTTGTTCAACCTCGAAGAAGGGCATCGCTTGACTGAGCAACATGTACTCGTTCTCAATGCCCAACAGCGGCTCGTTGGTGAGGAAGTGGCTGAGGATGGGATAGAACAGGCGTGCGGTTTCCTGCTTGTCGCGCTCATCATACTGGTTCTCAATGCGTTTCATCAGGTCGGCCTTGGCGCGTTCAAATTCGGAGGCGGTGAAGCCATATTGTTGCATACGCTTGTTCTCGGCAATGATGGCGTTGATTGCCTCATCGATGCCGTCCTTGTCCTTGGCGTATGCCAACGAAGTCCAAGCGTCCTTGGTGTCGCTGACGAAGAAGGTGCCGTAGTAGCCATAGCCGAAGATGAAGGGCGGGTTGGCTTTTTGGGTGAGTTCCTGCATCCGGTTGTTGTACATGGTGGCCACAAGTTGGTCGATGTAGCCTTTCAGCCAATAACCGATTTGGTCCTTGGCCTCGTTCGGCACCACGTCGTGTTTGTAGTAGATCGAAATATTGTAGTTGGTTTCTTCGCGGTCGGTGCAGATGCTGATGATGGGTTCGGCGTTGTCGGCCACCTCAAAACGAGTGCGCTCGGCGGGGTTGACAGGGGCGGGGATGTCCTCGAAGATGGCCTTCAGGTGATTTTCCACCACGTTCACATCCACGTCGCCAATGATGATGATGCCTTGTAAGTCAGGGCGATACCACTTGTGGTAGTAGGCGCGCAGGGCCTCATGGTCGAAGCCGGTGATGACTTCCTCGGTGCCGATAGGCATACGATGACCATAGGGACTGTTGGGGTAGATTTCAGGCAACATTTTTTCCCACATGCGCTGTTGGGCATCGTTGCGTGTGCGTTTCTCTTCGAGGATGACGCCGCGCTCCTTGTCGATTTCGGGGCCTTCCAAGGAGATGAAACTCGACCAATCGTGAAGGATGAGGATGCACGAGTCGATGAGGTTGGGATTGGTGGTCGGCACATTGGTCAGCATGTAGACGGTTTGCTCGATGCTGGTCCAAGCGTTCACGTTTTCGCCGAACTTCACGCCGTTGTGCTCCATGTAATTAAGGAGTGACTTGCCAGGGAAGTTGGCAGTGCCGTTGAAGGCCATGTGTTCCAAGAAGTGGGCCAAACCGCGCTGGTCTTCCTCTTCGAGGATGGAGCCGACTTTCTGCGCGATGTAGAAGTTGGCGCGTTGGGCGGGTTTCTCGTTGTGACGGATGTAATAGGTCAATCCGTTTTCCAATTTGCCTCTTCTGACATTCTGGTCGAAGGGCACGGCATACTGGGCGAGCATGGTTGCGCTCAAGGCCAGCGTTGCGATTAAGGTTAATGTCAGCTTTTTCATTTGTTGAATGTTTATTGTTGAATTGTTGAATTGTTTATTGTTGAATTGTTGAATTGTTTATTGTTGAATTGTTGAACTGTTTATTGTTGAATTATTGAATTTTGGTTGTCACAAAACATTCAAAATTTACAAAACCGTTTTTTCTGGCAGGGAAAGTCGCCAACCGGCTCCTTTCCGACGCATCCTTGCGGATGCTGGTTGGACTTTTAGGCAGCCTTTGGGCTGTGTTGCAGCGGCGAGTCGGTTGCGAGCCGTTGCCTGTTTATATTTCTTATTGTTTTGCATGTTTTGTAGGTTTTGTGATTAAAATAATTGTACCACAAATTTCTCCATAAAGTATTCCTCTGTAAACCATTTACTTATCGCCACTTGTTTATGTTTCCAGTAGCGGCTGAGGGCTTTGAATTCTTCCTTAAGGTCGCCGCCTTTCAGGTAAATGATGCCTCCGGCTTCTTCGTCGCCCCTGATTCTCAGTCTGTTTCCCGCAAGGTTGGCAATTTCGGGCAGGGTCATCACGGCGCGACCGGTAATCACATCGAACTTCTCCTTCACTTCCTCGGCGCGTTTGTGTTCGGCCACCACATTCTCCAATCCGATGGCTTCCTTCACGGCGTTCACCACCTTGATTTTCTTGCCTGTCCCGTCGATGAGGTAAAACTCGGTCTGCGGAAACATGATGGCCAAGGGAATGCCTGGAAAACCACCGCCCGTACCCAAGTCCATGACCGTCTGGCCTGGCAGCATCTCAAAATACTTCGCGATGGCCAACGAGTGCAAAACATGATGCTCATAGAAGTGCTCCATGTCCTTGCGCGAAATCACATTGATTTTGCTGTTCCAGTCCAAGTATAAGTCTTTCAGTTGGTTATATTGCTCCTTCTGCCTTTCGGTGAGGTCGGGGAAGTAGTTAAAAAGGCTCGTTGTGTCCATAATTTGCGCAAAATAGGCTTCAAAAGTACGGTTTTTTTTTGAGGTGCGGAGTTTTTTCTTTTGGAATTATACGATTTTGGTTGGTTTTAAGTTGTTTTACTATGGCCAAATGCCTTTGACAATGGCTTGCTTTCGCTGCTGTTGCGAGCCTTAGTCAATAGCCATGCGCCATCGTCATAAAAAAGAAACTACCATGAAAAAAGCTGTACTTTTACTTTTGTTGTTGACTCCTCTGGCTCTCACCGCGCAACGCATCACCCCTGAAGAATACATCCAGGCATACAAGGACATCGCCATGCGCGAGATGCGCGACCATAAGATTCCGGCTTCCATCACTTTGGCGCAGGGCTTGTTGGAGTCGGGGGCAGGCAACAGTGCTTTGGCTCGTGAGGCGAAAAACCACTTTGGCATCAAGTGCCACAAAAGCTGGGATGGCGACACCTACATCATGGATGACGACGAGAAAAACGAGTGTTTCCGCAAGTACAAGAATGCCGAGGAATCGTATCGCGACCATTCCCTTTTCTTGGCCACACGAGGCCGCTACTCTGCTCTTTTTGAACTTGAAATCACCGATTATCGAGGCTGGGCAAAGGGTCTCAAGGCAGCGGGTTACGCCACCAATCCCAAGTACGCCCAACTGCTCATCGACCGCATCGACTTGTACGACCTGACCAAATACGACCAAATTGCCCTCGGCCTGATGACCGACGACAATCAAATGCCTGACATCGACCCCGAAGACGAGCTTTTGGAATTGGCCTATTCGCCCGAAAAACGCTCCGTTTTCGAGTTGGTCGACATGACGGCGACGAAGCGTTTCATCTACGAAAACAACGGTGTGCGCTTCGTTTTTGCCAAGGAGGGCGAGACCCCCGAAAGTCTGGCAAAGGAATTTGGCTTGAAATACGACCGTTTCTGCGAGTATAATCTGTTGAAGCACCCCGACGAGATGGTGTTTCACAGCGGCGATGTGGTGTATCTTGCCAAGTTGAAGAACCTCAACTGGAAGGCGAAAAAATATACTGTCCAGGAAGGGGAGACGTTGCGCGACATAGCCCTGCGCTTTGCCGTGAAGCCCAACAAGATTCTGAAAAAGAATGGCTTGAAAGAAGGCGACCGCATTTCCAAAGGCCAGAAACTCTGGTTGAGGTAAACCTTTTACTCCAACCTCACCCGATACAAGGCTTTCCTGTGGTTGATTCCCGTTGGATAAATGAAATACAACATCCCATTGTGGATGCGCAACTGTTGCGCGAAAGGATAACCGCTCAAATCCATGACGGAAGTGGCGGTTCCCGTTGCCAAATTGATGCGTTTCAGGGTATAGATGCCGTCGTTGACGAAAAAGGTGTAGAATTGTTTCGCGCCTTGGTCGACAAGCACCTTCCTTTTCCAGCGGCGGTCGGGTTCCATTTTACCGTTCCATTTGCGGTATTCGTGGAAGGTTAGCGGATGGCGTTCCAGCTCCTTGCCGACGGCATCAAAGATGATGGTTTCGTGGTCGGTGAAGGCAAAGAGGTAGAATTTGTTGTCGATTTCGTAAATCGGGTTGTAGATGCGCTCCGTTGAAAAATAGTCCACTCCTCCGCCAGTTCTCATTTGTAGCCAAATGTCGTCGCGGCCTTCCTCGTCCACGATGTAATGGAGCAGATATTCCTCTTCGCTGTAAGGAATGTGGCAATAATAGCCCAGCTCCTTATTGTAATAGTAGTATTTCCCCGTGATGTAAACGCTGTCGGAGGCGGCCACAATGGGCGAGCAGGTGTTGTAAAACTTCGTCCGCGACAACGGGAGGTATAGCCCAAGTTCTTGTTTCCCTGAATTATAGATGAAGCCGACCTCACAAGCCTGATAGTCATTGATGATATGGAGTTCGTCGTACATATCCTTGTAGATCTGCTTGTAGCGCGACGAAATCTTCATTTCGTGCAGTGTGTCCAAGTCGAAAGAGAGGTGGAGCAGGGAGGAATTGCGCCGACGATACACAATCATATAGATGCCGTCCTCGCGGATGGTATAATCGATGACGCTCATCACGGGGTTGTCGAAGGCAATGCTCGGCATGTTGGCGGTGATTTCCACTTCATGTAGCTCGTGGCTCCGTGTTTTCATGCTGATAGTCAGATTTTTGCCATTGATTTCATTTTCTTTGATGATGTGGTAAGTCGGTTCAAAGACCATGTGGGCGAAACGCAGCTTGTCGCCGTCTTTGGCGTGGGTGTAGGTGAATCGGCCTTTGTCGTCGGTCACCGAAACGAGTAGCGAGTCGTGAACGTAGACGCTTACGTTTTCGATGGCCTTGCCGTTTTCGTCTTTGCAGTAGCCTTGCACAATGGTGCGCTCTTGGTTTTGGGCCACGCTTTGCAACACAAACAAGGCAAGCAATAAGGTCAGAAAGGTTTTTCTTGTCTTCATGTCAAATCTATTTTTGTCTAATTCGCGACAAAAATAGAATGTTTCAAACAAAAAAACAAGAAATCTACTGATTTTTTATTCTGTTCCGATTTTCATCCGTCCCATCAATCGGAGCCAGGGCGAGAGGATGGCAAAAAGGAAGTCGTAGGCGATGAGGCCTGGCAATAGGCCTTTCCCTCCCAAACGTTTGCCGGCTTTGTTGTAAATGAAGAGTTGTGTGCCAAAACGCAAGAGGAAGAAAAACGCGAGGATGGGAATGTAGAACACCTCGCCGCCAACGATGGCAAAAGCGGGTTTGAGGCACAACAAGGCGATGAATGAAACGTAAAACAGAAGTTGCGAGGCATAAAACAAACTCAACATCATTCTGGCCCTTGCGTTATAGTGCCGCACGGTGGAGTAGCGCGCGCTTTTTTGGCGCATCCATTGGCGGAAGTTCTGCGGTGGCCAGGTCAGGATGGCATTGTCGGGGTCGATGAGCACTTCGGTGTTCTTTTTGGTGGCCACTTGGCTGACGAAGAGGTCGTCGTCGCCAACAGGTGTTGTGTAATGCGAAGTGAATCCTTTGTTTCTGTAAAACAATTCCTTACGGTATGAAAGGTTCTTTCCGACACCCATGTAAGGATGCCCATTCAAAGCCGCCGAAAGGTAGAGTAGGGCGTTTTGCACAGCATCGAAGCGTATCAGTTTGTTGAGGAGCCCTTTTTGTTGGCTGTAAGGACTGTAGCCGATGACGACCTCGGTGCTTCTGCCATAGCAATTTACCACACTGCGCAACCATTGGTCATTGGTCGGGATGCAGTTGCAGTCGGTGAGCACAATGAGGTCGTTTTGCGCCGACTTGATGCCCATCGAAAGAGGGAACTTCTTGCCGTTGAAGAAGTTGAGATGCTGCTTGAGTTGCACAGGCTTGATGCGCGGCTCGCGGCGTTCAAGGTCTTTCAAATATTCTTCGGTCTCGTCGTCGGAGCAGTCGTTGACGATGACGATTTCAAAATCCGGGTAATCCTGATTGAGAAGCACGGGAACAAGCTCAACGAGATACTCGTAAGCGTCTCTTGCACAAAGAACTACGGAGACGGGTTCCAACTCGCTGTCAAATTTGTGCGGTCGCTTGTTCTTGTAGAAAGCAACTTTTGAAAAGACACCCCAATGATAGATGAGTTGGATGACAAGGGTGATTCCAAAAACTAATAAGATAATGAAACTGATACGGTTATAGAAAAATTCGATGTTCACGGTGTGCTGAAATTTTGAAGTGCAAAGATAATGAAAAAGTTGAAGAAAAAAGTCGTACTTTTGCACAAAAATATAGCGATGGATTTCAACCTAATCAGCAGCGATGCGAAGAGCAATGCTCGTGCCGGAGTGCTCAACACCGACCATGGCCCGATTGAGACTCCGATTTTTATGCCTGTGGGTACGGTGGGCACCGTCAAGGCTTGCCACATCCGCGATGTGCATGACGAAGTGAAAGCCCAAATCATCCTTGGCAATACTTACCACCTTTATTTGCGTCCAGGTTTGGACATCCTTGAAGCGGCTGGAGGCTTGCACAAGTTCAACGGTTGGGACAGGCCGATTCTGACGGATAGTGGTGGCTTTCAGGTGTTTTCGCTTACGGGTATCCGCAAGATGAAAGAAGAGGGCGTCACGTTTCAGTCGCATATTGATGGTTCGAGGCATCTGTTCACTCCCGAAAAAGTGATGGACATTCAGCGCAGCATTGGGGCCGACATTATGATGGCCTTCGACGAATGTACACCTGGTACCGCCGACTATGCTTACGCCAAGCAGTCGATGGAACGGACGCACCGTTGGCTTGACCGTTGTGTGGAGCGTTTCGGGGAAACCGAGCCTAAGTATGGATACGAGCAGGCCTTGTTCCCCATTGTGCAAGGTTGCGTTTATCGCGATTTGCGCGAGCAGTCGGCGGAGTATGTTGCCTCCAAAAATGCGGCAGGCAATGCCATTGGCGGTTTGGCCGTGGGTGAGCCGACTGAGAAGATGTATGAGATGATTGAGTTGGTCAACACCATTCTGCCCAAGGACAAGCCACGTTACCTGATGGGCGTAGGTACGCCTGCCAACATCCTTGAAAGCATCTCGCGTGGCGTGGATATGTTCGACTGTGTCATGCCCACACGCAATGGTCGCAACGGCATGATTTTCACCTCCGAAGGCATCATGAACATGCGCAACGAGAAATGGAAGGACGATTTTTCGCCCGTCGACCCGAATGGCGAAACTTTTGTCGATACACAATATTCGCGGGCCTATCTGCGTCATTTGTTCGTCGCGGGCGAAAGCCTCGGCCCAATGATTGCCAGCTTGCACAACCTTGGTTTTTACCTTTGGTTGGTGCGCGAGGCGCGTCGCCACATTATCGACGGCGATTTTGCAGAATGGCGCGATGTGATGCTGCCAAAAGTCACTAGAAGATTATAACCCGTGGTCTCGCAGTCCCATTGTCCCGAAGTCAAAGAAAATGAAGAAGATAGACCTCTACATATACAAAAAATTCATCGGCACGTTTTTCTTCGCCATATCGATGTTGGTGGTGATTGTCATCATCTTCGACCTCTCCGAAAACATTGATAGTTTCCTGAAAAACAATGCGCCATGGCAACGGGTTTTGGTGGATTACTATATCATGTCGGTACCTTATTATATTAATCTCTTTATCCATTTGTTTGCCTTCATCGCGGTGGTGTTTTTCACCTCAAAGATGGCTTCGCGCACCGAAATAGTGGCCATTTTGAGTAGCGGCATCAGTTTTTGGCGTTTCCTCTATCCTTATTTTTTGGCCGCACTGACTATCGCCATTATGTCGCTTTATTTCGGCAACTTCCTGATTCCCAAGTCTAATGAGATACGACGGAAATTCAAGGACGAATATATGGAACGATTGAGCGAGAGCGCAGGACGCAATGTGCACGTGCAGATTGGCAAAGACGAGTTCGTTTATGTGGAAACCTATAATATTTTCAAGCAATACGGCTACAAGTTCTCGTGGGAGCAATACGAAGGCAGCGAGTTGAAATTCAAGATGGTGTCGGATGTCTTGTATCACGATACCCTGGCCGACAACAGTTGGAAAATCGACCCATACGCTGCCCGTACCATCGACGCCGACACAGAGACCCTTGTGACGGGCCGCGATTACCGCACGTTGCTAAATCTCTATCCCAAAGACCTTTACAAGATGAAGGAAGACTTTGAGGAGATGGACTTTTTCGAGCTTCGCGATCAAATTCAAGGGATGCGCGAGAAAGGCTCGGAGGGCGTGAAGGAATATGAAGTGGAGATGCATCGGCGCATGGCCGCCCCCGCCGCCATCCTCATTTTGACGCTGATTGGTGCCGCCTTGTCGAGCCGTAAGGTGAGGGGAGGCATCGGAATGCATCTCGGCATCGGCATTTCCATCGCTTTTTCCTACATCCTTTTCATGCAGATTTCCAAGTCGTATGCCATCAGCGGTGATTTGTCGCCTTTCATGGCCGTTTGGATTCCCAATTTCATCTTTGCCGTGCTCGGGGTGTATCTGTTGGCCAAAGCGCCAAAATGAGCTGTTGTAAATCAGTGCTTTGCATTTTTCCGACAAAATTTTTCGCTCTCTTTGTCGACTTTTGTTTAATTTAGCCGTTTCTAACACAACGCAAAAACACAATCACCATGCACATCGCTATAGCAGGCAATATCGGTTCAGGCAAGACCACGCTCACGGGTCTGTTGGCCAAACATTTCGGTTGGAAGCCTCATTATGAGGAAGTTGAACACAATCCCTACTTGGACAGCTTCTACGAGGACATGCAACGTTGGTCATTCAACATCCAGATTTTCTTCCTCAACAGCCGCTTCCGTCAGGTGATGGACATTCGCAATAGCGGCGAAGATGTGATTCAAGACCGCACCATTTATGAAGATGCACACATCTTTGCGGCCAACCTTTACTCTATGGGCTTGATGGAAACACGTGATTTTGAGAATTATAAGTCGCTGTTTGAGCTGATGACCAAGTTTCTCCAGCCGCCCGATTTGCTGATTTATCTTCGTGCTTCGGTGCCCACATTGATTCGTCATATTGCCAAGCGCAACCGTGAGTTTGAGCAATCGATTAGCATCAGTTACCTCTCCAACCTCAACGAGCGTTACGAGGAGTGGATTAGCAAATACAATGACGGCAAGCTGCTCATCATCGACACCGACAATCTCGAACTCGAGAACCCAGAGGATTTGGGTACCATAGTCGACCGCATCGAAGGTTCACTCAACGGATTGTTCTGACAATGAAAGTAGTAGGCATCATACCTGCACGATATGCTTCGACACGTTTTCCTGGCAAGCCATTGGCTTTGATTAAAGGCAAGCCGATGATTCAGCGTGTTTACGAGCAAGCCCTGAAATCGGTGCTTGACGCGGTTGTGGTTGCCACCGACGATGTGCGCATTGCTGATGCCGTGATGGAATTTGGCGGACGGTATGTGCTGACCGATCCTAACCATCGCAGCGGCACCGACCGCTGTCGAGAGGCATTGGAACTTCTTGATGCACAATATGATGCGGTGGTCAATATTCAAGGTGACGAGCCGTTCATTGATCCTCAACAAATCAATCAAGTCGTCGAATTGATTTGCCGAGACGATACCGATTTGGTTTCCTTGGCCAAACGGATTGACGATGAGGATGAGTTGTTCAATCCCAATACGGTGAAGGTGGTGATGGATAAACAAGGTAACGCCTTGTATTTCAGCCGCAACCCGATTCCGTTCATGCGCAACCTCGACCGAAAGGAGTGGTTTGCCAAAGGCACTTTCTACAAACACATTGGCATTTATGCGTATAAGGCCGAAGTTTTGCGTCAAATCGCTGATTTGCAACCCACTACTTTGGAATTGGCCGAATCATTGGAGCAGTTGCGTTGGTTGGAAAACGGCTTGAACATTCGAATGGGTCTCACGGAGTCAGAAAATGTTTCAATCGATCAGCCTAAGGATATTGAGAAAGCGGAGCGATTCGCTGAAAACCAAATGAATACGAAAAAATGATTAGCGTTGCTGAAGCCATATCAGACCTTTTGTTTGTGCGCGACACCGTGGTGGTGCCTGGATTAGGTGCGTTTGTCAAGAAACCTGTTTCAGCCCAAGTGAACTCGGAGACCAACTCTTTCGCCACGCCGTCAAGCATTGTTGAGTTTGACGCCAACTTGCGAGAGGATAATGATTTGGTGGTCAGGTATTTGTCAGAAAAGAACGAGATTTCTGAAGATGAAGCCAAGAAATCCTTGGTTTTGTTTGTGTCGGATTGTTTCAACACCTTGAAAACCAAGAAGAAAGTCGTTTTGAATGGATTAGGTAGTCTTTCTTTCGACATGAACGACAATTTGACTTTCGAGCAGGACAAATCCGTCAATTACAACAGTGATTCTTTTGGCTTGGCCGACTTCACGTTGAAACCGGTCATGCGTTTCAAGTCAAAGGAAGAGATTAAGGTTGAGATTGAGCAGCAGCAGCGAGACAAGAATACGCCCGTTACTGTAGATGAATGGGCTGTGCATGAGGAAGATGGACATACTCCCCGGAATTGGGCGGCTTGGTATTGGATTCTGTTGGTCGTTTTCGTCTTGGTTGGGGTCTTCTTCGGTTTGTATCATTTTGATGTTATCCGTTTCGGAAAGACTGAAAACCAAACCCTTACTGAAGAATATTCGAAGCCAGATGTTGTTCAAGCTGTGCCTCAAGACGGTCAATCTGTGCCGCAACCAGAATCAGATTCCACTGTACATAATACATTGACCAATGTGGTCCCTGCCTCTGAATATCGCGTCGTAGCAGGCTGTTACGACCAGGAGGAGAATGCCGTGTGGTTCACCAATGTGCTCAAAAATGCGGGATTCACGAATGCGTTCTATGAGAAACGAGGTCTGAGATGGTTCGTCTCCTTCGACCATTATGCTACGTATGAAGAATCCTTGGATGCCTTAATGGACATTAGGGAAAACACGAAATATCAAGCATGGGTGTTAGTCCCACAAGAACAATAAGAATTGTTATGTCAAAGAAGAATAAATTGCAGAAATTTGCCGAGAACAAGACCTACCCGAATCTGTTCGAATACAGCTATGAACGCATTATGGCTGAGGGCTTTCCGTTGCAAGGACGGTGGCACGAGGACTTTTTCCATAACGACAACCCTATTGTCCTCGAATTGGGCTGTGGCAAAGGAGAATATACCGTTGGGCTGGCAAGGGCGCATGGCGACATTAATTATATAGGTGTCGACATCAAGGGTGCCCGCATTTGGCGCGGACTGAAACAATCCAACGAGGAAGGTCTGAAGAATGTGGCTTTCCTTCGTGCCCGCATCGACCAGATTGAGCATTTCTTCGCCAAGGATGAAGTGACCGAGATATGGGTCACCTTCCCCGACCCGCATCCGGGAGAGGGTGAGCGTAATGCGCGTCATCGCCTCACCTCGCCTGAGTTCCTTGAACGTTATCGAAAAATCGTCCGTCCTGATGGCATCCTCAACCTCAAGACCGACAGCCCCATCATGTATGAGTTTACTTTGCACGATGTGGTTGAAAAACAAGGTCTTCCGTTGCTTTATGCCACCGATGACCTTTATGCCAATTCCGACGACCTTGAGGTGAAAAGCATCCGTACTTTTTATGAACAGATGTGGCTTGACCAAGGCCTGACCATCAAATACATTCGTTTCAAGATAAATTCTTGAATATTAAATCTTTAATTTGAAATTCTAAATCTACCGATATGTACACCGACGACAAGCAACTCTATATCGCGCACAGCGAAAATGGCAACATCAATCTCATTGGCAAAATGGCCAACCGGCATGGACTTATCGCAGGGGCTACAGGTACAGGCAAGACCGTCACCTTGCAGGTTTTGGCTGAAACCTTCAGTCAGGCTGGTGTGCCTTGTTTCATGGCCGACATGAAAGGCGACCTTTCGGGTATCAGTCAGGCTGGTAAGATGAGCGGTTTCATTGAGAAGCGTTGCCCCGAATTTGGCATCAGCAATCCCCAATTTCATGGATGCCCCACACGTTTTTTTGATGTCTTTGGAGAGCAGGGCTATCCCATGCGCGCCACCATCTCCATGATGGGACCGCAGTTGTTGGCCCGTCTCATGCAGCTCAATGAAACACAAGCGGGCGTCCTGAACGCGTTGTTCCGCATCGCCGATGACAACAACCTGTTGCTCATCGACTTGAAAGACCTGCGCCTTATGCTCGACTTTGTGGGCAAAAATGCGAATAAGTTCACCACTGAATACGGCAACATTGCTCCTGCAAGCATCGGTGCCATCCAAAGGGCTGTGTTGCAGTTGGAGTCGGAAGGTGGCGAAAAGTTTTTCGGTGAACCGGCTTTCGACATCGAAGACCTCTTCGCCGTTGAAGACGGGAAAGGCGTGATGAACGTGCTTGCCGCCGACCGTTTGATGCTCAACCCCAAGCTCTATTCCACTTTCTTGCTTTGGCTGATGACCGAAATCTACAGCCGTCTGCCTGAGGTAGGCGATTTGGAGTTGCCTAAGCTTGTCTTCTTCTTCGACGAGGCTCACATGCTCTTCGACGGCACTTCCAAAGCCTTGGTCGACAAGATTGAACAGGTGATTCGCCTCATCCGTTCTAAGGGAGTTGGCATCTATTTCATCACCCAGGTACCGAGCGATGTGCCCGCCGACATTTTGGCGCAGTTGGGCAACCGTGTGCAACATGCCTTGCGATCCTTTACACCACAAGACCAAAAGGCTGTTCGTGCCGCTGCGCAGACTTTCCGAGCCAACCCTGGTTTCAAGACGGAAGATGCCATCATGGACTTGGGCACAGGCGAGGCCTTGGTCTCTTTCCTTGACGAGAAAGGTGCGCCGTCCATTGTGGAGCGCGCCAAGATTCTGTTCCCTTTGAGCCAAATTGGTGCTATCAGTGCCGGACAACGTCTCGACATCAACGAGGCAGCGCCTGAGCATATCAAGGAATACCGCAGCTTCTTTGACCGTGAGAGTGCTTACGAGGTGCTGACCGAGGTCAACCAGCAGCTTGAGGAAACCAAACAGCAGGAACTGGAGGCCATTGAAGCCGAGAAAGCTGCAAAGATAAAGGAAAAAGAGGATGCCAAGGCTGCCAAAGAAAAGGAGAAGAGCGAGAAACAGAAAAAGGCCATCAAGCGAGGCATTCTCGGCACGATGATAGGTGCCGCAGCATCAAGTTTTGCGCGTAGCATTGGAACGCAAATCGGCAAGAGTGTCTTAGGCGGTGCAACAAAAACCACTACCAAGGTTTCCTCTTCCAAGAAGTCCACGACAAAGAAGAGTTCAGGCTCTGTCATAGGCAAAGCCGCCAAGAAAGCCACCCAAACCGTTGTAACAACTACAACGCGCAAAGTGACCGAGGAGATTTTGAAGAGTATTTTGAAGTAGGATTGGATTTTTGGGAAATCCATAAAAACTGCCACAAGGTTTTCTTGCGGCAGTTTTTTTTGAGATTCTTTATGTTTTCCCGTTATTGTAACGGTTTTAACTGATCAATTATCATTGGCATAATGCTGATAAAAAGCAATAATCGTCTCGATGCCCTTGTAGAAATGGTCGAGGCGGTAGTTCTCGTTGGGTGAGTGGATGGCGTCTTCGCCGAGGCCGAAGCCCATCAGGATGGACTTGATGCCCAACACTTTCTCGAAGGTGGAGATAATCGGGATGGAACCGCCAGAGCGCATGGGGATGGGCTGCTTGCCGTAGGTGTTCATATAGGCAGCCTCGGCAGCTTTGTAAGCCGGCAGTTCGATGGGGCATACGTAAGCCTCGCCGCCATGCAACGGCGTGACCTTCACGGTGACGTAGTCGGGGGCGTTCTTTTCGAAATATTTCTGCACCAACTTGGCAATCTTTTCGTGGTCTTGGTGCGGCACTAAACGGCATGAGAGTTTGGCGTAGGCCTTGGAAGGAAGCACGGTCTTGCTGCCCTCGCCTGTGTAGCCACCCCACATTCCGCAAAGGTCAAAGGAAGGACGGATGCCCACTTGCTCGATTTTGGTGTAGCCCTTCTCGCCGCGTAATGCCTTCACACCCAAACTCTTCTTGTATTCTTCCTCGTCGTAAGGTGCCATATTGAGCAGTTCGCGCTCGCGTTTGGAGCATTTTTCAACGTCATGGTAGAAATGCGGGATGGTGATGTGGTTGTTTCGATCCATGCACTTGGCAATCATCTCGCAGAGTACGTTCAAGGGGTTGGCCACGGAGCCACCGAAGAGACCGGAATGCAAGTCGGCTTGCGGGCCAGTGACTTCGATTTCCCAATAGGCGAGACCTCTCAAACCTGTGGTGATGCTTGGCACGTCGGCGGCAATCATTGAGGTGTCGGACACCAAAATGACATCGGCTTTCACTAATCTCTTGTTCTTGACAATCCATTTGGCAAGGCTGCCCGAGCCAATTTCCTCTTCGCCTTCGAGCATGAATTTCACATTGCAGGGCAAAGTGTTGGTTTTCACCATCGTTTCAAAGGCTTTGGCGTGCATGAACGACTGGCCTTTATCGTCGTCGGCGCCACGAGCCCAGATTTTTCCGTCCTTGATGACAGGCTCAAACGGGTTGGTGTGCCACAAGTCGATGGGGTCGACGGGCATCACATCGTAGTGGCCATACACCAAAACGGTGGGTTTCTTCTTGTCGATGATTTTCTCGCCATAAACGATGGGGTTGCCATCGGTGGGCATCACCTCGGCCTTGTCGGCACCAGCCTTCAGCAGGTTGTCGCGCCAGCATTCGGCACAACGAATCATGTCGTCCTTATGCGCCGATTCCGAGCTTATGGACGGGATTCTGATCAGTTCAAATAATTCCTCAAGGAAACGTTCCTTGTTGGCTTCGATGTAGTTGTTGGTGATTTGCATAATTATTTAATTTGGAATTTCAAGATTTGAAGATTTGAAGATTGTGGGCAAAGATAGGGAATTCTTTTGAAAGTCGTTTTGGTTGGATTCAGAAAATTTGTGTATTTTTGCGCATAATATAACAAGAAAGGAGCAAAATTATGGCTTTAGAAATTAGACCTATCCCTGTTTTGACAGGCATTGATGCAGAACGTTTTATAGAGGAAGCAGAAGCTGTAGAGCGCAATCCTCATACGATTGAATTGGCTCTTTCCCAAGAAGACTTTGAGAGGATGATGTCTAAGGCTCAATTAAATTGATGTATGGGCTTTTTGGCAGAACACGGCACTTTTCGCATTTTGACCCGCGAAATCATCGATTCAAGTCGATTGTTTTCCTGTGGCAATCCCGATTTGGACGAGTTTTTTATGAAAGATTCCTCCAACTATGCAGAGAAATTGCTTGGAAAGACTTATTGCTATTTGTTGGATGACAATCCTGCCATTATTCTTTGTGCTTTTACTGTGTCAAACGATAGTGTGCGTGTTGACCAACTGCCTAATAGCCGCAAGAAAAAAATAAATAATGCTATTCCTCGAGAGAAGCAAATGCGTCGCTACCCTGCTGTATTGATTGGCCGTTTAGGTGTCAATGTGGATTATGCGAGCAAAGGTGTTGGTACAGAATTGATGGATTTTATCAAAAGATGGTTTGTGCAGCCAGATAATAAGACGGGTTGTCGTTATCTTGCTGTTGATTCTTATAACGTGAAAAGTGCATTAGGTTTCTATGAAAAGAATGGTTTCCGATACCTTTTCTCTAACGAAGAACAAGAAGCCAAAAATTCGGGTCTGCCAATGCCAATGAAAACAAGGTATATGTATTTTGATTTGCTGGATGTCCTTGAGAGATAAGGGCGAAATGAAATTCATTGATAATAGTAAATGTTTAAAAATCAACGTAATTAAGTAATTAAACTATTTCGAAATATAATAAAGGCAAAATAGCGTTTGTAACTGGTTCTTGAACACCATTTTCCACATTGTTCTTCTCGGAGGGAACACATCAAGGCCAAGTTATTGACGCCGTATTTCTGTACGGCGTGGAATGACTTGTTAGATGTGTGGGCGTGGAAACCCGGTGTTCAAGCAAGGAATGAATTCCACGCTTTTTTATATCCAAATTTCACGAATATGGCCACGCAGGAAGCACCACATATCGGACACCTTATTAAGGAAGAACTCGCCCGGCAGGAGCGGACGGTGGCTTGGCTTGCCCGAAAATTGTGTTGCTCGCGGCAAAATGTCTATCATCTTTTCGAGTGCCGATGGATAAATACTGAAATCCTTACAAGGCTTTGTGACATAATGGATTGCAACTTCTTTAAAGTCTATTCTGACCATTGGGAAAACCAAAAACCGTAAAATAGTATTTGACACTTTTGTAAAACCATTTGTTGCACAGGTGACAAATAATCCGTTACGTTTTAATTTTTTGATATTCAGTTTGTATTTCTATTTTTGTAAAGTTTAATTCATCAACTAAAACCGATGAGCCTAATGGGATATAACTAGGCGAAAAGAAGATGAAAAAGATGTTCTTCATTATTTTGACATTTGTGGCGGTAGGTCTTATAAATTCAAGTTGTAGTAAAAGTAAAACTTGCAAATGTGAGGATTATCATCATGGATCTGCTGATGGAGATTCGTATTGGAATACCGAAGAGGAAAATGTCAAAAATTGTTCGGAGTTGCAAGACAAATTAAATACCATATATGGCACTAATGGTTGGTCTTTTATTTGTAAAAAGATATGAGGATGACAGGTGCTGACATGTGATGAAATTTTCCAATAGAATTGACTTTAGAAGGATTTGGCTACTGTTTTTCTATGTAATAAAGCCTAAATTGTATCTTGACGGAGTCTCAAAAAACAAAGATTCCGTCAAGTTATCTCTGGCTCAAACCGCTTCAACTCCACCTTATCCCCATCAAACACCGCATAACTGAAATCATAAATCCAGTTGCCCACGATGGTCGTCAAAGCGTGGTTACCAGTTTTGTATTGCATGGGCTTGTGCTGGTGGCCGAAGACGAAGAAGTCTATGGTTGGGTCGAGTTGAGATTGCTCTTGGGCGTATTGGTAGAGGCGGGTCTTGGGGATGTCGTCGTAATAGCCGCGTTCCACCTCGTTCTTGAGTTTTTTCAGGCGATGCTTGTGCGACCATTTCAAAGCTAAACCGATGCCCAAGTCGGGGTGCAACCACTTGAACAGCCATTGGTTGGGCTTGAATTCAAACACTTTCTTTAAGAACTTGTAGCCCTTGTCGCCCGGACCTCTGCCGTCGCCGTGGATGAGGAAGAACTTCTTTCCTTTGATGGTCTTGACGACGGGTTCACGGTGCAGCTCAATCCCCAACTCGTCATGCAAATATCCGAAGCACCAAAGGTCGTGGTTGCCGATGAACAGATGGACGGGAATGCCTGCATCAGTGAATTCTGCCAATTTGCCTTGAAGCCTGACGAATCCTCTGGGAATCACGGTCTTGTACTCAAACCAGAAGTCGAACAAGTCGCCCATCAAGTAGAGTTCCTCGCAGTTGGGGCGGATGTCGTCAAGGAAACGCAATAGTTTCTTTTCGCGCTTCTTGCTGTCCTCAAGCGTGGGAATGCCCAAGTGGAAATCCGTGACGAAATAAACGGCCATCAGAGATTGATTTCAGATGCGCGGCGGATGAGTTCGGTGATGAGGGTGACGAGTTTCGGCTCCACTGCACTCACGGCCTTGATGACTTCCTCGTGGGTGATGGTGACGGGGTGATCCACCCCAAAAATGTTGCCCATGTCGGAAACAATGGACAGGCCGAAAACAGGTAGCTTGCCTTGCCTCGCCACGATGACTTCTGAAGTGGTGGACATGCCAATGGTGTCGGCTCCGATGATACGGAAATAGCGGCACTCGGCAGGCGTTTCGTAAGTCGGGCCGGAGGTGGCGCAATACACGCCATGCTGCACCCAAATTCCTTTATCCATTGCAATCTCGTCGGCCAACTTGATGAGGCGCTTGTCGTAAGGCTCGCTCATGTCGGGGAAACGCTCGCCGAAACGCTCGTCATGCGGCCCAATCAGCGGGTTGGGCATCATGTGAATCTGGTCGTTGATGATCATGATGTCGCCCACGCGGAAGTTCGGGTTGAGGCCACCGGAAGCGTTGGAAACGATGAGGAATTGGATGCCCAAGCGCATCATCATGCGGATGGGTAAGACAACCTCGCTCATGGGATAGCCTTCGTAATAATGGAAACGTCCTCGCATGGCGATGACACGACGACCTGCGACGGTGCCGAACAAGAGTTGTCCGCTGTGCCCTTTCACCGTTGAGACAGGAAAATGAGGTATCTCCGAGTAATAAATCAAATGTTCGATCTTGATGGCACCTGCCAATCCGTCTAAACCAGAGCCAAGCACGATGCCGATTTCAGGATGGAAGTTGTTGGTTTTCTGTTTGATAAACTCAACAATAGTGGATATTTTGTCGTACATAATTCAATATTTCTTCGTTAAACTTTTCTTCTTCATGGAAACGCACCACAATCGGCAAAGTATATAGCGGCACGGTTTCAAACTGACAAAGATAAGGAGAATTTGTCAATCGTGCGGCATCTTTTTCGGTGGTGACGATGATTTTCTTTCCGCCAGCAAGGTTTTCAAAACGTTTGAGGATGGTTTTAAGATCGTTTTCCGAATAGGCGTGGTGGTCTGCAAAATGCAGAAAATCAACGGTTTTATAGTTTTTTTTCAGTTCCTCAACAAACGGTTTCGGATTTGCTATGCCGCAAAAAGCCAAAACTGAATCAGCATTTTCAGCAGAAATTGTTTTTGCCTTTTCATTCAATGACTCCAAAGGTGCATATTCCAAATAAGAGAAAAACACCTGCTGATGCGTTTTTGGCCTCATTTTTTTTGTAATCCGTTGCTTTTCAGCTTCTTCAAGGTTCTTTGGCGACTTGCTGACAACGATAATATTGGCACGTTTGGCGGAGGATTTCACATCGCGCAAAGTGCCTGCCGGAAAAAGGAAATCGTCGCAATAAAGATGTTGGTATTCAGTCAGTAAAAGGTTCAGTCCCACCTTGATTCTTCTGTGTTGGAAAGCGTCGTCCAAAAGATAAACATCGGGCGTGTCCTTGCCTTGAATCAGATTCCTCATGCCATTCAAGCGGTCTTCGTCCACAGCAACTTGAATATCAGGGAACTTTTGGAAATATTGCAAGGGTTCGTCGCCCACATCCTCGTAAGTGCAAGTGGCATCGGCGCGTTTGAAGCCTGTGGTTTTCCTTCCATAGCCTCGACTCAATGTCGCCACGCGATAATGAGGGCGCAATATATTAATAAGGTATTCCACTGTGGGCGTTTTTCCAGTTCCGCCAAAGTTGAGGTTGCCCACGCCAATCGTGGGATACTCGAACCTCAACGATTTCAAAACGTGCCAATCGTAAAGTTTGTGCCTGATTGTCAGCACAATGGAATAGAGAAACGATATGGGCAAAAGCAAAATTCTCATTATCGGGGTCAAAATTAGGCAAATTTCCTTAATTTTACGGCCAAATTCAAAAAAATCAGACACGAGACTGTTAGAATCGAGACGCGAGACAGTCCCGTGTCACGAAGTCCTGAGTCTCGCGTCAAGAGATAATTATGACCGTAAAAGACATTCTGAACTGCATCACCGAGATTGCGCCGCTGCAATGGCAAGAGAGCTACGACAACGCTGGCCTTCAAGTGGGCGACCTCAACGCCGAAGCGCGTAAAGCCTTGGTTTGCTTGGACATAACCGAAGAAGTCGTTGACGAGGCCGTTGCCAAGGACTGCAATGTGATTGTCAGCCATCATCCGTTGATTTTCAGGGGATTGAAGCATTTGACACCTGAAACTTACATAGAACGCGCTGTAATGAAAGCCATTAAGAACGACATCGCCTTAATTTCTATGCACACCAATCTGGATAACAGTTATTTGGGTGTAAGTCGCGTGTTGGCAGAGCGTTTGGGTTTGAAAAACCTCCATCTTTTGCAGCCTTCCATTACCGAACCTGAAGTTTGTGGTTCAGGAATGCTTGGAGAGTTTGAACGTCCGATGGAAGATGTTGATTTCCTGAATCTTGTGGCCAAAACCATCGACTCGCCATGCTTGCGTCATTCCGCCTTGACGGGGCGCAAAATCCAAAAAGTGGCGCTGTGTGGCGGCGCGGGCGTTCCTTTCATGACTGATGCGTTGAAAAACCATGCAGATGCCTACCTCACTGCCGACATCAAATACCACGACTTTTTTGTCCCCGAAGGTAACATTCTGCTGGTTGATGGCGGGCATTTCGAGACCGAACAATTCACGAAAGAATTATTATGTGACTTGATTCGGAAAAAATTTCCTAAATTTGCAGCCGAAATCGCTGAAACAAGGACAAATGCGGTTTATTATTTTGTAAGAAATTAGAAATCAACAATATGGCTAAGAAAGTTAATACAGAAGTTGCCGAGGTTGAGGAAAATACCGAGGTGAAAGAGGTCAAGAAGACCGCGAAAAAGTCCACAAAAAAAGTGACGGAAGAGCCTGTCGCAGAAGAGCCCGTTGCTGAAGCCCCTGCCGAGGAAAAGAAGCCCAAGAAAGCTGCTAAGAAACCCACGAAGAATGAGAAGGAAACCCCTGTGGTGGCTGAGGTTAAGGAAGAGGTCGAGGAGGCCAAGGAAGAAGTGAAAGAGGAAGTGAAGGAAGAACAAAAGGAGGTTGTGGCCGAGCCTGCCGCCGAAGAGCCCATTGAGGTAAGCGTTGAGCAGAAATTGGTTGCGCTTTACACCTTGCAGCAGGTCGACTCGAAGATTGACGAAATCCGTGCCTACCGTGGCAATTTGCCTCTCGAAATCCAGGATCTGGAAGACGAGATTGCAGGTTTGGAAACTCGTGTCACCAATCTCAAAACCGAAAGCAAGCAGTACCAACGTGTGGTGTCGGAATACAATATCAAGATTAAGGAGACGAAAGACCTTATCAAGAAATACGAGGAGCAGCAGAACAATGTGCGCAACAACCGCGAATATGACTCACTGACCAAGGAAATCGAGTATCAAAATCTTGATATTCAGCTCTCTGAGAAGCGTATCCGTGAGGCTACGAACAAGATCGCCGATGTTGACGTTAAGGTGAACGAAGCGCATCAGCGTCTTGCCGAACTGAAGGCTGCACTGAAGGAGAAGAAGGATGAACTAAGCTCACTCGTTGAAGGCACGGAGAAGGAAGAGGAGCAACTGTTGCAACGTTCCGCCGAGTGTGAGAAATTAGTGGAAGATCGTCTGTTGGTCGCTTACAAGCGTATTCGCAAAAACGCCCGCAATGGTCTGGCTGTGGTTGGCATTTTCGACGAGGCATGTGGTGGCTGTTTCAACCGTATTCCTCCCCAACACCAATTGGACATCTGCACACACAAGAAGATCATCGTTTGCGAGTATTGCGGACGTATCCTTGTCGACAAGGGTATCATTGCGCAGTACAATGTTTGAACAGAATAAGTAAGTAGAGCTGCAAATTTAGTTTACATAATGGACTTCGGGACTCCGAGACTGCGGGACTGCGAGTCAAACAAATACACGAAGCCCCGATGTCAAAAGGTATTGCAGTTTAATTTTGAACACTTACTTAATTAAAAATGAAGGCTGTCCACGACAGCCTTTTTTTGTATCAGAGCCTGACTTTCAGCGTTGCGATGGCGACATGACGGAACTGCTGTTGTTCAATAGGTTCGATGCCCAATTCGCCAGCATCATAAAGTGTGTAGTAATGAATGCCATGCGTGAATTCGTAGGCGAAATCAAAAGTGACGGACGAGCCTGCAGGCAGGCTGATGCCGACGGAGGCTTTCTTGACGCTTAGGCTTTTGTCGCCCAAGCCGAAAGGACTGCCGAAATAGCCCGCGCCTAAACGCAAATAGGAATCATGGATGCGCCATTCCGTACCAAGGCGGAAGTTGAAAGTGCGGCCGTGTATCTCTTTGATGTCTTGGTTGATGGAAGTATAATCGTAGTCATCGGCATACAGTCTCGCTGCCCCGAAGTTAATCATTTCCGCATCAAGGCTAATCATTCCTTGTTCCCCGATGACGAAAGCCGCGCTGCCTATCCATTTCAGCGGCGTGAACAGATAGTACTCGTAGTTTGCCTGCGGGCTGAGGCTTTTCCTCGTTATCCATGCGATTTGCGATTCGGTTTGGGTTTGCCACGACTCGTCGAAAGTGTAGATTGTCGGGCTGTGGAAAGCTGCACCCAAGCGCAGCCATCTGTTGGCCATCCAAATGAGGCCGATTTTGCCATTCACCCCATATCCACTCGTACTAAGGGATTCGGTGAAACTCCAACTGTTGAAGACGGTGTCGATGTCGGATTGGTCGGGCATTGCTTCTTGGAAAATTGTCGTTCCAGTCCGCTTGATGTGAGCGATGTCGGCACAGATGCCAAAATACAACTTGTCGAAAAAGTTGGCACTGTAGCCAAACGACCATTCCTCTGCTCGGCCTTTGAAGTCTTGTTCGCTGTTTTGGATGATACCGCCTTGCGGAACGGGGCTGGTGTAATAGCCTTGGTTGTTGATGTCGATAAGCATAGTGCTCCATGCGGGAAAGATGTCGTAAGCGAATGCGTCTTGAAGCTCGTATGGCAAATAGCCGTCGATTCTCATGAGATAATTGTCGATCTTGGAGCTGGTTGGGTTCTTCCCTGAAGTATAGGTGTGCAGGTTGTAGTCGTTGGTTCTGTTGAAGCTGAGGCAGAACTGCGAATAGCGCAAGGGCTTGTAGTTGCTTTTCGGCGTTGTCTTAACAAACCCTATGTTGGGTATTGAGAGTCGAAACTTGTTGGCGTTTTCCTTTGTGCCGTAATATGTTGCGGTGTGGAAGTTGTCGGAAAGGTTCAACGTCATGGTGAGTTCGCTGCTGCGGTAAAGTCCTATGCCTGCGGGATTGATGCAAATGGAGGTCATGTCGCCGCCTACGGCACCAAGCGCATTGCCCATGCCTAAGGATTTAGCTGTGCCTTGATAGTAGGTCTGTGAAAAGCGGTAGGCATCATCGGTGCCTTGCGCGAAAAGCATTGCTGCAAACAGGGTCAGCAGGAGGGTTGTGATGGTTTTCTTCATGGCTTGAAAATGAAAAAGACTACCTTGCATTGGTGCTGCAAAGGTAGTCTTTTTATTGGATTCTGGGCGAATTTTCTTATCTTCTTCCGCCGCCACCCGAGCGACCGCCGCCGCCTGAGCTGTGGCTTCCACCACCTGAGCTGCGACCGCCACCTGAACTATGGCTGATAGAGCTTGAGTGGCTGCTGCCTGAACTGCGGCTGCTTGAGCTTGAACTGTGGCTTATGCTTGACGAGCTGCTGCGCGAGGGCGTCGAGTTGCTTCTGTTGTAGCTGCTGCTCGATGAATTGCGGTTGTAGCTGCCGCTGTTGTAGGAGCCGCTTCTGCTTGAGCTTGAGGCTGTCGATGAGGGACGGCTTGAGCTTTGCGGGCGCACATATTCGGAGCTTGAGCGCGATGGACGGCTGCTATTGGGCGAGGTGTAGGTCTGGCGAGTGCCGCTTTGACTGCCAGTGCGGGCAGTGCTGCTGCTGGAACTCGACGGACGGCTGGCTGTGGCGGTCGTTCCCGTGCGGCCACTTGTGCCTGCGGTCGGACGGCTGCTGCTTCCCACCGACGGGCGTGTGCTGCTGACGCTGTTGGTGCGGCCTGAGCTGCTGCCTGCCGTGGTGTTGCCCGAGACGGTCGGACGTGTGCCACTCATCGAACCGCCAGTGGTTGTGCGACCTGAGACGGAGGCTCCGCTTTGTGCGCCGCTGCCACTGCCGCTTGAGGGACGGCTCATTGAACCACCTGTGCCGGTGTTGCCATGACGGACGCTGGCCACATAGTTGCCAAAGCTGCTTCCGCCGTTGCCAGGACCATGGCCTCCGCCGTGGCTGTGGCCGCCGTCATACCAGTCGTGGTGATGATGGTGGTGATAGGGATTGTGCCAATAGCTGTGGTAGCCCCAGCCGTAGCTCCAGTAGGGGTCCCAGCCCCAGTAGGAGTAATAGTAGGGATAGCCCCAATACCAATCCCAGTAATAGCTGCGCCAGTAGGGACGATAACCCCAGCTGAAGTAGAAGCTCGGATAGTAGTTCCAATAGAACGGGTCATAGCTGTTGGTGTAGATGTAGTAAGTGTCGCCACCGCCGGTGTAGTAGTCGTCATAGTAGCTCAGGGTTGATGAGGCTCCTGTGCCGAAACGCTTGATGCGGGCTGCATAGTCGGCGTCGTAATAGGTTTCGGTGGTGGTGTAGACCACGCCGTTGGTGTCGGTCACCGTTTCGGTGGTTTGATAAACGGGCTCGGCATTGTTGACATAGTTTTTGCTGTCGGAGTAATACGCTTGGTAGTCGTATTCCGAGTTGCCGGTGATTTTCGGGTTGACGTAGGAACCGTTGCTGGTTGCCATTTGCGACCCCGTGTTGCCGTAAGGCGAGTAGTAAACATCGTCCTTGACCGTGTTTTTGCTTGATGAGCAGCCAATTAAGGCCATCAAGGCGATGAACGGAATGATTTTGAACGTTTTCATTGTATTGAGATTTTATTTGTTTTTTAAGGTTGAAATGTTGCTCAAAAATATACAAATATTATACCAAAATGCACTTTTTCCCGACTTATTTTATTCCAATTTGATGACCCTTCCGTCGCTGTTGCATTCGATGAAAGTAAGGCTTGGGTTGGGATTGCCTTTGTAGTAGAGGTTGCCGATGCTGTTCAGTTGTGCGCGCAGGCTGCCTCCGTTGCGCACACTGAGGTAAAGGTCGTTGGTGGATTCATGCGCCACGGTGACTAAATTGGAGTCCAATTCTTCGGCATGGACAGTGCCGTAGCTCCTGATGATGTGCTCTGAATAGCCCACAACGCCGCGAAGGGTGATTTGTGAGGTGCCGTTGAAAAATCGGTTGCGCAACACATCGCAATTGAAGCTGAGGTCGATGTCGCCGCTGCCTTCTTTGGTGCGGAGCATAAAGGCGTGTCTGCCAACGCTTTCTGTGCTGTCAACGGAAAAACGTCCGCACAATGGCTCTTGCGTGGTCAGTCTGCCGATGGAAGCGTAGTTGATTTCGCGCAGGCTGTCGTAATACACGTTCAGGTCGATGGTGTAGTCGTAGCTGCGCAACCAGTTGAAATTGTTCTCGTTGCGGATGATGAGGCTGTCGTTGCGAACCTCGGTCACAATGTTGTCGATGAGGTTTTTCGGGCAGGTCAGTTCCAAATGCGGGTGTTGGCTGTGTATCAGGTTGACATTCACGTTGTTGTACATGCAGATGATGTCGAAAGGCTTGTCGACGCCACGTTGTTCGGTGACGGGTTCGCCATTCGTGAACTTGCCGCACGAGACCAAGGTCAGGCTAACGAGGAAAAATAGGGCTGCGATATGATTTCTTTTCATGTTGGGGCAGATAGTATTTGTGTTGGAAATGGTATCCTATTCCGACGCTGATAAAGTCGGCCTTGATGTCGTAAGTGGTGAATGAAATGGTGGCAAACAGGTTGTCGTTGAGGTAGTAACGCGCTCCCACTTTTTGGTAAAACAGGAAGGAGGTGTTGAACAATGGCGCGTTGTTGCGGATGCCGATGTTGAACATGAAGCTTACGCGGTCGAGCATCATCTCGTAGGAGAGCAGCCCGCCAATCTTCATGCAGTCGCGGGTGCGGCTCCATTCGGGGTATAGGGTTCGGAGCGAGGGGTCGTACACCCATTCCAATCCGATGCCTACACGGTCGCGCTCGGTGAGTTGCAGCATCAGGTTTCCTGCTATGTTGTGGATGAAGAAATATTGGTGGGTGCCGTATTGTTGGCTCATGTCCTTGAATCCGGCGGTGTATTGCACATCGGTGACGAAATGCCGCTTGCCGTCAAACTCGAAGAGGTAGTTCTTGGGACGCAACTTGTAGTCAACCAAGTCTTTCGGTGGTTTCAGATACCACGAGAAACCCGTTGCAACGCTAAAGATGTTGATGCCCATGTTGGGGGTGCGTGTGGCACCGTTTGAGAAGTGGGTCAGCCCGACGGAGGTCACCAAATGCAGCCGCTTGACGATGCGCTGACGGTATTCAAACGACAGGTTGACAGCCGCATTCACGTGCGAGCCTATGGCATAATTGTGGTAGTTTTCCGAAGGATGGAATTTGTTGGTGAGGTAGGAGAGTCCTACGCCCAACTTGAAAGTAAGTTTGCTTTTCTCGTTGGGGATGATGGGGAAGTTGATATAGGGATAGAGCGCGAACACACGACCCAACTCCTTGGAAATGCTATCGTTGCGGAAGCCGGAATAATAGAAGGTGAGGCCAATGGAAGGGTAGTTGTGCAGCACTTCCCAACGGTGTTGCCCGTAGGTGTTGTGGTGCAGCGACAGTTCAACAGCGGGCGCGTGCATACTGTAACGTCCTAAGGCTGAATGATATTGGTCGTTTTGGAAATACAGATAGCCGAAATGCGCCCGCGCCTCAAGTTCGTAATTCTTGTGGGTTGGCTGGGCACACACTTGTCTAACACCTATTATTAATAGGCAGCAGAGCAGACAGAGGACTGTATGGAGTGCATGGCTTTTCATTGAAGATGCAAAGGTACAAAAAACTCTCATAAGCATCCGAAAGGATGCGTTGAAAAGGAGCTGGTTGGCGACTTTTCAAGCCAAAATGTTTTGAGTGTTTTGAATGTTTTGTGATTAAAAACCCTATTTTTGCGCTCTCAAATAGTGTTATCATGGACGAAAGACTACAAGCTTTCAAGCGTTTGTTAGACATCATGGATGCTGTGCGCGCGGGCTGCCCGTGGGACAGCACCCAAACCATTCAAAGCCTGCGCCACCTCACCATTGAGGAGACTTACGAACTGAGTCAGGCCATCCTCAACGACGACCTCAACGAGGTGAAAAAAGAACTCGGCGACTTGATGCTCCACATCGTTTTCTATGCCAAGATAGGGCAGGAGAAGGGTGCCTTCGACATTGCCGACGTGCTCAACGGCATTTGCGACAAGATGATTGTGCGCCACCCGCATATCTTTGGTACCGAGCATGTTGAGAACGCAGAACAGGTGGAGCAGAATTGGGAGAAAATCAAGTTGGAGCGCGAGCACAACCGAAGCGTTTTGGGGGGTGTGCCCGAGGGGCTGCCTTCATTGTTGAAGGCTTACCGTATGCACCAAAAAACCGCTGGCGTGGGCTTCCGTTGGCCTAATGCCGAACAAGCTTGGCAGAAAGTGGAGGAGGAAAAGAAGGAACTCTTTGCCGAACTGCAAAAGCCCGACAACACCGAGCGCATTGAAGAGGAATACGGCGACCTGCTCTTCGCTTTGGCGGCCTACGGCATCTATATCGGCGTGAATCCCGATGATGCCTTGGAGAAGACCGACAAGAAATTCCGCGAGCGTTTCGCCCACGTGGAGCAGCGCGCCCGCGAGCAAGGCAAAGGCGTGCAGCATCTCAGCCTCGATGAGATGATTGCCTATTGGAAGGAAGCCAAATCGCCTCACGCAGAACCCGCAGAATTATAGGAAATGTTGTCCGTTCTCCCGCTTTGCGCGTTCCCCCTCTGAGAGGGGGCAGGGGGAGTCAAAGAAAAGTTCCCTATCCTGCTTCATACCTCAATGTTTTTGTTTATTTTTGCAGCGAAAAAACAATAGCCATGACAGCAATCGAATTACAATCCGACACGATGCAGTTGCTTCAGCGTTTCGATAAGACAGATTCTTCGCTTTGGCAGAAGGTGCTTGACGCTTTGGCTGCCATCTATCAGGAAGAGGAAATCGCTCGGGCAAAAAAGCGTGTTGAGCAAAAGGCCAAAATCCGTCAGATGGTAGGTGCTTTTGAGAAAAGCGATACAGGAGACTGGAAGCAGGCGAAGGAAGATTATCTGACTGAGAAATATGATAGTTCGAGGCCATGAGAGTTTTTATCGACACCAATGTTTTCCTTGACTTGCTTTTTAGGCGAGAAGGTTTTCTTGCCGATTCGCTTCGAGTTTTTGACCTTGCTGTGGACGGCAAGTTGGAGATTCTGATTTCTGATCTTAGCATTGCCAATATCAAGTACATCACGAGAAAAGACTATTCGGTTGAAAGATTCTATGAGGTGATGGCGGTTTTCCGACCCGTGTTTACCATTGTTCCCGTCGGGGAAGAAGCCGTGGATGAGGCTTTTGCGTTAAAAGCCCGCGATTTTGAGGATGCTCTGCAATATTTTTCGGCAGCACACGCAATGGCCGATTTCCTGTTGACGAGAAACATCAAGGATTATGGTTTCGCAACAATGAAGGTGATAACTCCTTCAGATTTTCTTGCCAGTTACTTTTGAACCTGCGAACTGAAAAAATCCCCAATTCTTTGCGGCAACCAAAAATTGATTACATTTGCAACATATTAAAGAATAGTTATGGCATACGAACTACAAGACAAACTGGATTGGACACTGATTTTCATCGTCGAGTTCGCACAGAAGCATGGCCTCACGATGAAGCAAGCATTCAACTATCTGAGTCGATTCAAAGGCATTGATTTCGTCGACCGCCATTACGATTATGTCCATACACAGTCATTCCCTTCCATGGTCGCCGACCTGACAGAGTATTGCCATCGGAAAGGAGGGATGCTCGTATGATTCTATATCATGGTTCCAATGTTGAGTTTGACAGGATTGATCTGCTGAAATCGAAGCCCAACAAGGATTTCGGACGCGGATTCTATCTTTCTGACAATTATCAGCAAGCCTTTGAAATGGCCGAGACGAAGGTGGAGCAACTTGAGTTTGGCGAACCGCTTGTTTTGACTTACGAACTGGATGAATCGGCTTTTTCTGGATTGCATGTTCTTCGGTTCGAAGATTACAACGAAGAATGGGCCAAATTTATATTATTGAACCGCAACAATGCATCGAATGTGGCTGTTCACGATTATGATGTCGTGATAGGTCCCATAGCCAACGACGCTGTGGGCGCACAACTATGGAGGTACGAGAACAAGTCTATCGACTTGCCTACTTTGGTTAGAAACTTGCAGTATATGAAAGGACTTACGATACAATATTTCTTCGGGACGGAGAAAGCAATTAATATTTTGAAGAGAATATGAGCGAGCAACTGATGATGAAAATGGACATGGTGAAGAATCTTGCCCTGTTGCTGATGGAGCAAAACGAAACATTGACGATGGAACAGGCCCTTTCTGTTGTCTTTAATTCTGAAACCTATCTGAAAGTGATGAATGAGAAAACACATCTTTATTATCAAAGTCCCCGCTATGTGTTCGCTTTCCTTGATTCAGAATTGACGAAGGGAAAAATGGGATGATCCAACAACTCTCAACTGAAAAAAAATCCCCTCTCCCTTGCAGCATTCATTTTTTCATTATATTTGCAGCGCATTTTTTGCACCCTTGTGGACTTAACACAAACAACTTAAATACTAACTAAAATCTCAACAAAATGAAGAAAGTTTCTTTACTTATCGCGATGATTGCCTTCGTTTGTGGCAATCTGTTTGCACAAAGCTACGATTTTGACCAATATAATGTTGGCGATAAGGTAGCTCAAACTATCGGTCAACCTTGGACCACTTGGACTAATTTACCAGGAAGTGCTGAAGATGCCGTGTTTAGTGATGAACAAGCGGCTTCTGGCACCAACTCAGTAAAATTTACCTATGGTAACGACCAAATTTTCAACTTCAACGATGAAACAACTGGTTCTTACACACTCGATTGGAATATGTATATTCCAACTGGAAAAGATGCTTATCTAAACATCCAGCACAATTTCACTGGTGATCAGGATGGCGAATGGGCATTCGGCCTTTACTTCAACACTGCTGATCAGGGAACTGTATTGCATGTGTCAAACGCTACTCATCCCTTCACCTTCCCCTTCGACACATGGTTCCCAGTTCACTTTGACATCGACCTTGACAACGATGCCATTTCTCTGACAATCGATGGAACGGAAGTCCACTCGTGGGCTTTTAGCGAACAGGAATCTTCCGCTACTCCTGGTATGCGTGTCTTGGATGCGCTTGATTTCTACCCTCCGACCAATGCTAGCACATCGGTCTTCTACATTGACGATTTCTCCTTCGTTTCGTCGCAAGAGGACCAAGTGCTTATTGGTGAATCCTTCGAGGAATACACCGTAGGCAATAAGATTGCTGCCGAAGCCGTTGCCGCTGGCCATGACTGGTGGACCACTTGGACCAACCAACCTGGCGGTAATAACGATGGTACTGTCTCCAACGATTACGCCTCTGAAGGCAATAACTCTGGCTATTTCACCAACGTTACCGACCAAGTGCTGCTGCTTGGCGACTATGAGACTGGCGTTTATGACCTGAGTTTTGATGTTTACACTCCTGCCGGAAAGGATGGTTATTTCAACATCCTTCACAAATTCCCCGCTTCAGACAATGCCGACTGGGCCATGCAAGCCTATTTCAATGCTGAGTCTGATGAGACCAACAACGAGATGTGGCACAGCACGGGTCATGGTTCGGTTCATGCCGGCGGTGCCTTGGTGGCCGACCTGCCTTGCGTCGAAGACGAATGGATGAACGTTCGCGTCCACATCGATTGCGACATTGATGAAGCCACTTTGTTCTTCAACGATCAGGAAATTTACACTTGGCAATGGAGCTTGGGCAGTTTCGGTGACGAAAGTACTAGAGTGATCGCTGGTGCCAACTTCTTTGGCCCTTTGGCTACTTCACAATTCTATGTCGACAACATCCAGTTCACGAGAATCGGTGGCGAAAGCGCTCCCTCTATGGTGGTGAGCGCAAATGCTATCTATCAAGAGCTTGATGAAGATGAAGTGACGACTCAAACATTCGTCATCTCGAATGAGGGCAACTCCATTGGCGATTGGTCGGGTTATGTCGATTTCGGTCAAGGCGAAGGTGGAACTCAACAACAAGAGATTTACTATGACAACGGTGAGCCTACCAACCTTACGGGTCTTGTGACTGCCAATTTCATTCAGATTGCCAATAAATTCACTGTTGCATCTTACGGCGGAGCAGTGATGGGAACCAAGCTGAAGAGTGTTAGTTATTTCGTTGCAACAGACTCCAACGGCATTTTGGGTATGACGGGCGATCTTTACTTGCGTGTTTATAAGGCTGGTACTACTGGTGTACCTGGTGAACTTCTTGGCGAAGTCATCATTCCTGAAAACCAAATTGTTCAGAATGACTGGAATACTGGCACCTTCGCTGAAGATATTTGGCTGACTGGTTACGATGTGTTTGTTGCTGCTGGTTTCCAACAGATTGATGGTGGCTATCCTGTCGTGTTTGACAATGGTACAATGGTTCCTGGTGTCAGGTATCTGTCGGTTGGAAATGGCAATTCATGGTCATTGGTTGATGATATCTGGGATAGCAATTACAATTTCTGCCTCCATGCCGTTTGCGAAGGCACTCCTATTGCTGGTAACTGGGTCTCTATGAACAAGAATTATGGCTCCATACTCGGTGGTAACGATGACGAAATCACTTTGACATTTAACACCGTTGGTTTGAGCAACGGAGAAAAATACCATGCTGTTCTGCTCATTAACACAAACGATGTTGAAAATCCGGAGTTCAATATTCCGATTACACTGAAGGTTGGTGTTGACGGTGTGGAAGAGACTGTTGCTCAATTGGCCAGCATCTATCCTAACCCTGCCTCCTCCACCATCACCCTCGATGGTGAGAACCTGAGCGCTGTGGTTATCTACAATGTGGCCGGTCAGCTGGTCCGCATCGAGAAGCTCGGTAGCGTCAGCAACACCCTCACCCTCGATCTCGAGGCTGGCGTGTACTTCTTCAGCGTCTACGACAACAACGGCAACAACAGCGTCCAGCGTGTCGTCATCGCCAAGTAAGTCCGATTAGGATTTGAAATCAGAAAAACCGCTCCTATGCTGGGGGCGGTTTTTTTTGTTTTGTTCGGGTCTTTTGACTCCCCCCTGCCCCCCTCTCAGAGGGGGAACGGCTGGAGTTATGGCAAGGGGAGAGGTGTTTTCCTTTCGGGCTTGTATTGTATGACTATCCTATGCGTCCGGTAGGATTCCCCCTCTGAGAGGGGGCAAGGGGGAGTCTGTACTTGGCTTTGCCCCGCGTCGCTTTGCGCTGTTCCCCCTCTGAGAGGGGGCAAGGGGGAGTCTGCACTTGGCTTTGCCCCGCGTCGCTTTGCGCCATTCCCCCTCTGAGAGGGGGCAAGGGGGAGTCTGTACTTGGCTTTGCCCCGCGTCGCCTTGCGCTGTTCCCCCTCTGAGAGGGGGCAAGGGGGAGTCCACACTTGGCTTTGCCCCGCGTCGCCTTGCGCCATTCCCCCTCTGAGAGGGGGCAAGGGGGAGTCTAAGACTCGCTTTCCCTCATCTCCTTCATCTGCTCCATCAACCAATCAGCAACTCTATCTGGATTCCGTCTCACATCACCGTCTTTCACCCTAATAACCCTGAGCCCTAACACCTCCATTTGACGATCTCTTTCCCTATCTTTTTCCTGCGCCTCGACTGAGAAGTGAGAACTTCCATCAATTTCAACTACCAAACGCAACTCTTTGCAGAAAAAGTCCGCTATATAATTGAGGATAGGCTTTTGCCGTGAAAAAGAATAACCCGTTTTCTTGCTTTTCAAACAATTCCAAAGTAAAGCTTCGGATAGTTGACGGCGCGACCTCAAATCTCTGCTGAAATCTTTCAGCCTCGGATTATAAGGCAAAAAATTCGGCCCGAACAACATTCCTTCCGGATTGATGCCATTTTCCAATAAAAACTCAGGGGTGATGTCTTTGATGTTCATTGCAGCACGGCTTGTGGCGCAAAATTACATGTTTTCCGATGAATCGTCTTGCATTTGAAGAAAAAAGGCTATTTTTGCTCCCATAAATGTCCAGATTAACAACGCGACATGAATCTTAAATTTTAAATCTTAAATTTTGAATCTTTAAATCTTGAATCTTAAATTTTGAATCTTTAAATCTCGAATCAAACACAGTAACCCTATGAAATACAACAGAGTACTATTGAAACTCAGCGGCGAGGCCCTGATGGGCAGCCAGCAATACGGCATCGACCCGCAACGACTGAACGACTACGCTGACGAAATCATCGAAGCGGCAAAAGCGGGTGTGCAAATCGGCATCGTCATTGGCGGTGGCAACATCTATCGCGGCCTGCAAGGTGCCTCGAAGGGCATGGACCGCATCCAAGGCGACTACATGGGTATGCTCGCCACAGTCATCAACTCCATGGCCATGCAATCGACTTTGCAGAGCAAGGGCCAGAAAGCCACGCTTTTGGCAGGCCTTTACATCGACCGCATCGCCGACACGATGAGCAGCGCCAAAGCCTGCCGTCTGCTTGAGGAAGGCCATATCGTGGTGATGGGTGCCGGCACGGGCAATCCTTTCTTCACTACCGACACCGGCTCTGCCCTCCGCGCCGTAGAAATCAAGGCCGACATCATCCTGAAAGGCACCCGCGTGGACGGCATCTACACCGCCGACCCTGAGAAAGACCCCACCGCCACCAAGTTCGACCACATTACCTACGATGAGGCCTACCAACGCAACCTCAAAGTGATGGACATGACCGCTTTCACCATGTGCAAGGAGAACAACATGCCGATGTACGTCTTCGACATGAACACGCGCGGCAATCTCATGAAGGTACTCCGTGGCGAGAGCATCGGTACTTTGGTGACGAAATAAACTTATAGCTTGTAGTAGCTTCCCAGTATCCTGCCGAACCATTTGGCGGGTAGGATGCGTTTGAGCAACACCGAGAGCCTTTGCTCCAACGAGGCCACTACGTATCCATTGCGCGGGTTGCGTTTTCCGACGACGCGACTGATGGTGCGGGCCAGCACTTCGGGCTTCAGCCCGCCCGTTTCGTCATGTTCCACCTTGGCGATGGCGTCACGGTAAAGGGGATAGGCCTGTAGCGCGGCTTCGTTGGTTATCTTTTTGCGGCTTCCCGTAAACCCAGTGCTGAAATCGCCCGGACGGACGACAACGACTTGAACGCCCAAAGATGCGACTTCGAGGCGCAATGCCTCACAATACCCCTCGATGGCGAACTTGCTGGCAGAATAGAAACCTTGGAACGGCAGTCCCATCAGTCCGCCGATGGAGCTGAGGGCGATGATTTTGCCGCTTTTCTGCTTGCGCATGTAAGGCAGCACGGCATCCACGCAATGCACAAGCCCCATGAAGTTGGTGTCCATTTGTAGGCGTATCTCCTCTTCCGTGGCAAACTCCAACGGTCCGCCGATGCCCATACCCGCGTTATTGACCAACACGTCGATACGACCCTCTTTTTCAACGATTTGTTGAACGACATTGGCAACCGCTTGTTTGTCGCGGACGTCAAGGGTGAGATAATTCACTTGGGGTAAAGGCGTCACCTCGCGGCGCACTGTGCCATAAACGGTGTGGCCTTCTTGCGTGAGAAGCTTGGCGGTTTCGAGTCCGAAACCTGATGAAATGCCTGTGATGAAGATAATCATGATTAAATCACTCCGGCGTCTTTGAAGGCCTTGGTGATTTTCTCCACCGCCTCGTCCACCTGTTCGAAGCTATGGGTGGCCATCAATGCGAAGCGAATCATGACGTCCTCTTCGGGCACGGCTGGCGCGATGACAGGAGTGACGAACACGCCGTCGTCCAACAAACGGTTGCAAAGCCAGAAAGCCTTTTCTGAGTTGCGGACGAAGAGCGGGATGATAGGCGTTTCGCTGTGGCCTGTGTCGAAGCCGCGGTCTTTGAACTGGTTGCGGGCGTAGGTGCTGAGGTCCCAAAGATGCTGGATGCGCTCCGGCTCATTGAGCATGATGTCGATGGCCTTGCTTACCGAAGCCACATTCGCCGGCGGCATACTGGCGCTGAAAATCAACGAGCGGGCATTGTGTTTCAGGAAGTTGATGATGTCGAAGTCGGCGGCGATGAAACCACCCAACGAGCCAAACGACTTGGAGAAGGTGCCCATGATGAGGTCGACCTTGTCGGTGAGTCCGAAATGGTCGGAAGTGCCGCGTCCCTGATGGCCCAACACACCCAAGGCATGGGCATCGTCAACCATGATGCTGGCATTGTATTGGTCGGCCAACTCCACCATGCGCGGCAACGGCACGATGTCGCCTTCCATCGAGAACACGCCGTCGGTGACGATGAGCTTGACGGAATCGGGGTTGCAGAGTTTCAGCTTGGCCTCAAGGTTGTCCATGTCGTTGTGGTTGTATTTCCACACCTTGCCAAACGAGAGGCGGCTGCCTTCGATGATGGAGGCATGGTCGAGGTTGTCGAGAAGCAGGTAATCGTTGCGACCGCAGAGGGCCGACACGACGCCGAGGTTGACCTGAAATCCCGTGCTGAAGCAAACGGCGGCTTCCTTGCCTACCAGTTTAGCCAGCTTTTCTTCCAAAGCGACATGAATGTCCAAAGTGCCGTTCAGAAAGCGCGAACCAGAGCAGCTGGTGCCATATTTCTTGATGGCTTCGATGGCAGCTTCTTTCAGGCGCGGGTCGTTGGCGAGGCCGAGATAGCTGTTGGAACCGAACATCAACACCTGTTTTCCGTTGATTTTCACCACGGTGCTTTGCTCTGATTGGATGGGCTTATAATAAGGATAAATGCCCTTGGCTTGGGCTTCTTGAGGGGCTGTATACTTGGCGCAATTCTTCTGAAGTAAGTTGGTACGCATAGGCGAATTCACATTTTAAGGCGCAAAGTTCGCAATTTTCGGCTTACCAAAGCCAAAAAAAAACAAAAAAATGAGTTTTGGCGCGAAATATCCCTAATTTTGCCGACGCTAAATTCAAGAAAATGAGGAGTCACCATCTGAGGAAACCGCAAGTCCATTCGAACCGCAAAGTGGACTATATTTTAATAGGAGTCATCATTGCTGTGGCGGCGTTGCTGCGTCTTTGGAAACTGGGCCAAGTGCCTTTCATGCACGACGAGTTCAGCGCCTTGCTGCGCACTCGTTTCGACAACTTCCACGATTTCATTCAACAAGGCATCATGCCCGACAGCCATCCCCTTGGGGTGGAAGCCTTCCTTTGGCTCTGGGTGCGGATTTTCGGGTGGAGCGAGTTTTGGGTCAAGCTGCCCTTCGTGCTGATGGGCATTGGTTCCATATACCTAATATATTTGATAGGGCAGCAGTGGTTCAATCGCAAGGTGGGACTGTTTTCGGCGGCGTTTTTTGCCGTCAGCCAGTTCACCGTTTTTTACAGTCAGTTGGCGCGGCCTTATTCGGCGGGCTTGTTTTTCGTCCTGCTGATGGCTTGGTTTTGGCACAAAATCGTTTTCGGGACGGAAACACCGAAAAAGGGCACATACATCGGTTTTGCATTGTCGGCTTGGGCCTGTTCGCTGATGCAGTATTTCTCCATCGCACAAGCGGGATTGATATTCCTTACGGGCTTGTTTTTCTTGCCGAAAGAGCGGCGCAAGGCCTATTGGATGAGCGGCATCGCTGCTGTTGTGTTGTTCGCTCCTACCTTGCCGATTTTCTACCAACAACTTTTCGTCAGCGGGAGCATCGGCGGTTGGCTGGCCAAGCCAAAAAATACCGTTCTGATTGATTTTCTGCAATATACGATGAACTACTCGATGCTGTTTATGTTTGCCGTGGGGATCATCATCCTTTTGCCACTCATCCTCGGCAGGTTTGATAAGAGTCGCAAACCCTTACGTTGGGCGGGCATCGCGTGGTTTGTCATCATCTTTGGCATCGCGTTTGCCTATTCCTTGCTCCGTGAGCCTATCTTGCAACATAGCATGTTGATTTTCAGCTATCCTTTCCTCATCATCGTGGCGTTTTCATTGTTCAAAAACCGCACTTTGTCGCCGTGGCAAAATGCCTTGGTGGTGGCCACCATTCTGTTTGTCGGCACCATTTCTTTGATTATGGAACGCCGTCATTACGACCTTATGTATCATCAAGGTTTCGATCAGATTGCCGCCGAGATGGAGGCCGACCGCGAACAATACGGCGACCGAATCCAGTTCGCCACGCGCACCGAGATTGGTGAGGCTGCGGAGTTTTACCAAGAGCCGTTGGGCATTGAGGAGCGTATCGTCTATAACCGTTACAGTTCGGTGAACGAGTTCTACCAATGGCTGCACGAGCACGACCAAGCCCCGATGTTGGGCTTCGGCTGGACCGACTACATGCACCCCATTTGGGAAGCCACGGCGGTGGGATTTTATCCATACAAAGAGAAGCAAAAAGATTGGTTTACATCGCGTTACCTTACATTGAGCAAAGTCCCGACCGAAGGCAGTGAATGTCCGTTGGTGACCCTCGACGACACGCCGCATCCGTTTTATAACGGCATGGAGTGGGGGAGTGGCAGCATTGTTTGTGGTGACTCCCTGCCCGACGACGTGGAGAGCATCGGCTTCATCGCAAATTTCCACAACCATGACACGGTGGCCAACTGCGTGGTGGTCATTGAGATAAAGGACGTTGAAAAAGATTCATTGCTGCTTTGGTACAGTTCCCCGACCGAGGAAGTCGTTTTTATGCCAGGACAAAACATAATCGTCAATGCGGTCAATTTCAACGAGATAGAGAACCTGAAAGGCAAAAGCATCAAGTCGTACATTTGGAACAAAGGTCACTGCCTGATCACACAAGACAAGATGAGCTATTACCTCACCCGCAAAGACCCGATTCTGACAGGGTTGTACGAACCATTGAATTGAAGATTTTTGGGAGGATATTTGAGCGGAAAAACAAAAAAAGATTATTTTTGCGCCAAAATTTGAACACTATGACAGACGATTCTCAATTTGTATTAGACGAAGCCACTGAAAGCATGGACAACACCATCAAGCACTTGGAGCATGAATTTCAGGGCATTAGAGCAGGAAAAGCCAGTCCAGCCATGCTGAACGGCGTTATGGTTGAATACTACGGCACTGTGGTGCCCATCGAGCAAACGGCCAACATCGGCTGCACCGACGCCCGCATGATTGTGGTGCAACCTTTCGACAAGAGTGCGCTGAACAACATCGCCAAGGCCATCATGAACGCCAACTTGGGCTTCAACCCCATCAATAACGGCGAAATCCTTCGTATAGCAGTGCCTGCTTTGACCGAGGAACGCCGCCGCGAACTGGTGAAACGCACCAAGAATGCTGCCGAAGAAGCCAAAGTCGGCATCCGTGGCATCCGCCGCAACGCCAACGACGAGGCCAAGAAACTCGAAAAAGACACGATTTCAGAGGACGAATCGAAACTCTTACAGGAAGAGATTCAGAAACTTACGGACAAGTACATCAAGAAAATTGATGACCTCACCGAACTGAAATCGAAGGACATCCTCACTGTGTGATTTCACACAGAGCTTGTTTCTCACAGAAAATACAGGAATGTTTGAATATGAATCGAGACCAACGTCCAGAATTTCAGGAAGTTGGTCTCAATTTTTGTGTGTTATAAAAGAGCAGATGATTGCACCTAAGTAAAAAAAGAGAAATTATGAAAAGACTATTATTCTCCGTTTTGATGCTTTGCTATTGTTTTACAGGCTTTTCCATGCCCGTCATCGACCCCGAACTTGAAGCGAAGATGCAACGTATTGGCAATGAAGAGAAAACAAAGGTTGTCATCCTCCTTTCAGAGCAATCTGATGCAATGGCTTTGCTTCGTGAAACTGAGTTTTTCTCCTCCAAACAAGAAAAGCGGCAATTTGTCATCGAAACCTTGAAACGTCAATCTGAAACCACTCAATATGAGTTGATTGGACTTTTGAAAGAGATGGAGCGCAACGGCATGGTGGACGAGATTCAGCAGTTTTGGCTTGTGAATTGCGTCAGTTGCAAGGCCAACAAAGCGGCCATCACTGACTTGGCGCAACAGCGCGGCATCATGACGATTTACCACTGCCAAGAAACCCAATGGATTTTTGAAAATGAGGCCATACCTGCCCCGAGAGGCATTGGACGTGAAATCACCCAAAACCTGCTGCAAGTTAATGCGCCGCAGGCATGGGAACAAGGGTATAAAGGCGCAGGTGTTTTGATTGCTGTCATTGACACAGGCATCCGCCTCGACCACGCCGACTTGGCCGGTCGCTTTTGGGATGGTGGCGCGGAATATCCCAATCACGGCTACGACTTTTACTACCACGACAACGACCCTTCCGATGATTGGGGACACGGCACACATGTAGCCGGAACCATTTGTGGCACAGGAGCTTCCGGTTCACAGACAGGCATAGCTCCAGAGGCCACCATCATGGCGTTGAAAACCTTCAACAACGAGGGCGTTGGCGAGGAAACCCATTGGGTGGCTGCCATGCAGTTCGCTTTGGAGCATGGTGCCGATGTGATGAACATGTCGTTGGGCCGACCCCAACCCAACCCTGCACAAAAACTGATGACGCGCCAAGCCTGCGACAACACTTTGGCGGCAGGCGTGGTGGTGGCAGCCTGTGCAGGCAACATCCGTCAGATGCAGTTCATGGTGCCCGTGCCGAACAACATCTATACTCCGGGCGACTGCCCGCCGCCGCATCTGCATGAAGACCAGTTGGTTAATGCAGGCGGAACAAGTTGCGTGATTTGCGTTGGCGCGGTGAATTACGACAACACCATTGCCGCGTTCTCTTCCGAAGGCCCTTCGCAATGGACTGATGTGGCAGAATATAACGACTATCTTTATACGGCAGGCAGCACGACCGCGATTGGCCTTATCCGTCCAGACATTTGCGCTCCGGGTGTGCAAATCAAGTCATTGGATTTCAACACCACCGACGGCTACACCTTGATGGATGGCACTTCGATGGCCACGCCCTTGGTGGCTGGCACCATTGCACTGATGCTCTCCAAAAACCGCGAACTCACGCCCGCGCAAATCGACGAGATTCTTGAACGCACCGCCGTGAAACTCACTGAACACAAGAGCAACGACTTCGGCTCAGGCCTTTTGGATGCCTTGGCTGCAGTGAATGCCGTGGATTACGACGGAGTTGAAGAGATACGAAATGAAGCGCAAGTTTATCCCAATCCGAGCACGGGCGATTTCACCGTTGCCTGTGAAGGAATCCAAACAATTTCTGTGTTATCTTTTGATGGCAAGTTGCTGAAAACCATCGAAGTGAATGGAAACGAGTGCCGTATCGAAGACTTGATGAACGGCGTTTATTTATTGAAAATCGACACGGAGAACGGTGTCATCATAAACAAAATCGTAAAACTATAATCTATGAAAAGAATTGTCCTAATCTCCATTATGTTGTCAGCCTGCATAATGGGTTTTGCCCAAGGCTGCCTTGACCCGTTACTGAACCAAGAAATGAACCGCCGCAGCGACGACGAGCGAATCGAAGTCGTCGTGCTGATGAAAGCGCAATACGACCGCTCGCAGTTGAGCCGTCGCGCCGAATTCTTCCCGACGAAAGCCGAGCGCAGAGACTTTGTCGTCAATGAGTTGAAAGCCTTTGCCGAGGCTTCGCAACACGACTTGAAGCGTATCCTCGCCGAGATGGAAAGCCACGGCATGGTTTCGTCTGTGCGCAGCCTTTGGTCGGCCAATACGCTGTATTTCGAGGCCACAAAACCCGCCATTCTTAACCTCGCTGAACGCACTGACATTGAAACCATTACACTCAACACCCAGCACCAATGGATTGCCGAGGGCGAAACGCCCAAACCGGCATCCGACACGCGCGAAACCACGCCGAACATCACGAAGGTGAAGGCCGACCAAGTGTGGGAACTGGGCTACACGGGCAAAGGTGTCGTGGTGGCCGTCGTCGATTCGGGAGTGAACTACAACCACCTCGATCTTGCCGACCACCTTTGGGACGGCGGCGAGGAATTTCCGCACCACGGCTATGACATCGTGAACGACGACAACGACCCGATGGACGACAAAGGCCACGGGACGCATTGCGCAGGCACGGTATTGGGCGACGGCACGGCAGGCTCGCTGACGGGCATGGCACCCGAGGCCACCTTGATGTGCGTCAAGAGCATTCGTGGCGATGGCTTTGGCGGCGCGGTGAACATTGCCGGCGGCATGGAATGGTCGGTCGAGCATGGCTGCGACTTGATTAGCATGTCGTTGGGCATGGTGGGCGCCGGAGTTGCCGACAAGGAAATCTTGCGCCGCACCTGCGAAGCCATCTTGGATGCAGACATCGTGGCATTGGTATGTGCTGGAAATGAAGGTATTAACATCCTTCAGATGATGTACCCGATACCCAACAATGTGCGCGTGCCGGCCAGTTGTCCCCCGCCTTACCTCGACCCCGACCAAATGGCCAACCCCGGCCCCTTGAGTTGCGTGGTGGCCGTCGGTGCCGTGAACTATAACGACGTTGCCGCCGACTTCACCTCGCAAGGCCCTGTCACTTGGCAAGACACCGAGTTTGGCGACTACGCCTACAACCCCGGCATCGGCCTCATCCGCCCCGACGTATGCGCCCCCGGCGTGGGCATCAAGTCGTTGGACTATGAAAACACCAGCGGCTACACCAACATGGACGGCACCTCGCAAGCCACACCTTGCGTGGCGGGCATCGTCGCCCTGATGCTGCAAAAGAACCCCGAACTCACTCCCGCCGAGATTTGCCGCATCTTGGAAGAGACCTCCGTCAAACTGACGCCTACCAAGAGCAACGTCACCGGCGTGGGCCGCGTGGATGCTTTGGCCGCCGTGAATGCTGTGGAAGCCTACGACGGCATCAACGAGCAAGGCCTTGAGGCTGAAATTTTCCCGAACCCTTCTAATGGCAATTTCACTATCCTTTGCGATGGACTGAAACAGGTTTCGGTTTATTCCGTTGACGGCCGCTTGGTGAAGTCTTTTGAAACCATCGGAACGGAGTGCCGCATTGAGGGTTTGGAACGAGGCGTTTATTTGGTGAGGATGGAAACGGAAAAAGGGATTGTTTCGCGGAAAGTAATTGTCGTTTCTAAAAGTTGCGGAATGAAATAGATAAAAGTTGCGGAGTGAAATTCCTAAAAATTGCGGAACAAAACAGATAAAAGTTGCGGAATAGTTTTTGTATTTCATTTATTTTGAGTAATTTTGCAGCGAATCTTAGGACAAAAGTTTTATGGCAAAAAAAGTGAATTACAAAAAGCGTATTGCTGATGGTTTACTTGAGCGTCGATTACAAGGCAAAGGAGCCATCTTGATAGAAGGCCCGAAATGGTGCGGCAAAACAACCACAGCCAAACAATTTGCAAACAGTCTGTTGGATTTGGGCGACAGTGTTACCTTCGCTGAGGCGCAAACCGCATTGCAAGTCAATCCAACCGTACTTTTGGCAGGCAACACTCCAAGGCTGATAGACGAATGGCAAACCATTCCTGCACTTTGGGATATGGTACGCTCGGAAGTGGACAAGCGGCAAGCGTTTGGGCAATTCATTTTGACAGGAAGCAGTGTGCCTCCACAACAGGAAGAAATCCACCATAGCGGAACGGGCAGAATCGGACGTATCAGTATGCGACCTATGAGCCTTTGGGAATCAGGAGAATCAAACGGTACGGTTAGTTTAAGCGACTTGTTTGACAACAAATCGTTGGAACCACAAAACAACCCGCTTCACATAGAACAGATCGCTTACTTAGTGTGTAGGGGCGGATGGCCGCTTTCCACTATGATGAAAGGTGAAATTGCCTTAGACGAAGCCCGCGACTATTACGAAGCCATCTACAAGAATGACATTCATCGGATCGATAACGTCCGCCGAAGCAGTGAACGCACTCGGCTCTTGCTGCGTTCATACGCACGGAACCAAGGATGTGCGGTCAGTTTCAGCCGACTGAGCGAGGACATTAAAGAGAACGACAACCAATCCATTACATACGAGACCGTATCGGATTATGTGGACGCTTTGAAAAAACTGTTCGTCATAGAGGATATGCCAGCGTGGAATCCCAATCTGAGAAGCAAAGTGGCGATTCAAACCTCAGACACCCGTTATTTCATCGATCCGAGTATTGCCACCAGTGCATTATCCATCGGCCCTAAAGACTTGATGAACGACCTCAAGACATTCGGCCTCTTTTTTGAATCGTTGGCCGTCCGCGACTTGCGTGTCTATGCCGATGCCTTGTCGGGCAACGTGTTTCATTTCCGCAATGCGGCAGGGTTGGAATGTGATGCCGTTTTGCATCGTCGCGATGGGACATACGGCCTAATTGAAATCAAGTTGGGCGGTCCTGACCTTGTTGAAAAAGGCGCATCCACGTTGTGCGATTTGGCAAAAAAAATCAACCCGGAAAAGATGCCGTCGCCTTCCTTTATGATGGTGCTAACGGCAGTAGGCGATTACTCCTATCGTCGCCCGAAAGACGGCGTTTGGGTGGTGCCGATAGGATGTTTGAAACCGTAAAACTGCATTTCCACCGACACGCCATGCAGTTGTATGTTGTGCAAAGGGGAAAGGTACAGCCGATCGGGGTGTAAGCGGGAAACGTGGCGTATACTACGAGAGACTTTAGGTTAAACGCGAAACGGTACGCTTCAAATGAGACGTACCGTTTTCATTTGTCACAAAAAAACTCTGAAATCATTACAATTTGTAAAAAATCTCTATCTTTGTGCCGTAATCAAGCAAAAGAAAGGCATTTATCGAAATAGAAGAAAAGAAAAATAAGACATACTGAAAAGCGGACAGACCGTTCTTGATCCTCAATTTCCACTTTAGCCGAAAGGCTGTACTTCAAGGATAGGTCAGTCCGCGCTACAATGTGTAGCGTGGATTGATTTGTACGAAGTACGGGCGTGGAAACCTGAGGATCAGACAAGAGATTCACGCTATCTTTATGCCCGAAAGCAAACGAAAACCAACTTCAAAATCATAATATCATGTTAGTAGCAATAGCAGAAAAAGACAAAGTCACCATCAAGAACGAAAAAGGCGGAACCGTCAGACAAATGATGAAAAAAGGCGTGCTTTCAGCAAACATCAATTCAGAAGAAAACCTCCTTGCTCTCACCGTGGAGAATGTTGGAGTGGAAGTTTTTAAGATTCCAGGTTTCGGCGTTTTGCGCACCATCCCATTAAAAGATGCAATCGATGCCCGATGGAGCGACAATGGAACACTCGCCGTCAGTAGGAAAGCAGGAACCACAGAATTAAGAAATGCCAAAACTGGTGCTGTAATTCGGACACTTCGCTAAAAGTGGACAATAACAATTTAGTCAATTCATTATGAAGAAATTAGTCATATTAATATGTGGGCTTGCGCTGATGAGTATGTTTTCGTGCAAGCCAGAAGAAGATTCGTTGAACAAAAGAATTATGGGACTTGAAACTATGGCCGAATTAGGAACAGTGGAATACACCGTAACCAAAATCATCAAGGCCAACGACCCCAAATGGTACAAAAATGGTGAAAGAAAAATCATTTTCAACAGCGTGGCTTACATCAAAGCGGGTATCGACATGCAAGAGTTTTCAATGAACAACGTAACTTTCAACAAGGAGGAGAAGACTGTTTCTGTCGTGCTTCCAAGAGCAAAGGTGCTGTCATTCAACATGCCACCAGAAAAGATTCATGTCGCCTTTTCAGAAATATCAGGTGCGAGAAAAGAATTCACCATAGAAGAAACAAACGACCTCAAAATCCAAGCCGAGAATGCCATACGAGAAGACATTCCCAACATGGGCATCTTGCAAGATGCCGAAAACAACGCCAAAGGCTTCTTCAAAGTATTACTCACACAATTAGGATTTGAAGTCATCACTATAAAATTCGAATAACTATGGAAAACAAAACTACTGGTAAGAAAACTGTCCAAAAGGAAGCCAAACCAAACAAGGACGGCTTTAACTTATTCAAAACAAGGCCTTTATTTTTGATTGCCACCGCCGTTCTTGTCTTCGCTTTCGTTTTCATTTTCCTCATCAACCCCTTCCACTTCAACATCGGATTCGCCAATAGGAAACTTGAAATCGAAAAAACCACCAATTTGGTTAAGGAAATCAAGAAAATAGCCGAGTTCACAACGGCTTGTTTCTATGAAGAATTGGTCATCGAAGATACCAAATACAAGTACAAGGAGCGTAAGGTTTACAAAAAAAGCGACAATTGGTACAAAAGGCAATTGGGATTGGGTAAGACAGAGGTGGGAACTCAAATTGATTCAACTGAAATTGGCAAGATTGTCCTTATCGCCAAAGGAAAAATTAGAGCAGGCCTGAATTTCTCAAAACTGACCGAGGACGATTTCAAGATCCAAAACGACACGCTCTATGCCACGCTTCCCGAGGCCGAAATCTTCGACATCATCATCAACCCCTCCGACATAGAGTTCTTCCACCGCGATGGTAACTATTGGGACGAAGAGAGCATTTCGGAATTGGTCAGCCGAGGCAAAATCACAATGTATGACCATGCCATGAGCGAGAATATCCTCGAAAAGGCTAACAAATACGGCATTGAGAAAATGAGCAACATCTTCAAAACCTTCGGATTCAAGGAAGCCATCATCACCATAAAAGAAACAACCGCAACCGACAATGCCTCAATAATCGGATTGGAAAACAAAAGTTTATAACTCTACAAAAACACTATTACAATGGGAAAAATAAGCTTAATCACTGCCGCCATAGGCCTGCTTGTTGTAGTCCTCTTTGGCCATTTTCCAAAAATCAATGACGGTGATCCACTCATCGATAACGACCATGATGTTCTATGGTCCGTTATTGGCTACGCCTTGCTCATTTTGGGCATGGGAGCCACACTGTTTTACTATGTTTGATACCGACCCATAAAAACCAAGCACCCGTTCGGAATCAAAGATATCAATAACGAGTGCTTAAACTTTTCTACCATGCTTATCCCAATCATCCTTATTGTTTGTGGGGTTATTCTTATCAGACTCAGAGAATCATTTTTCTTTGATGGATTGGCTATTATTGCTGGGTTGTTTTTGGCAATAATTGGAATGATTTCCCTATCAAAAAAAATTCATGCTATTTGGGAAAACGGATGGCTTTGTGTTTTGCTGATTACAGTGTTCGCGGTTTTCTTTTCATTCAAAAGAAAAGGGAAGCAGCCCTGAAAACTTTTACTTTTGCCCTTGAAAAGCAATTACTATACGTGCAAATACACCAACACAAAAAGCCCTGACATTCTCCAAAATGCCAGGGCTTTTGTTCAATACAATCCAAAGGATTACTCCGTCACTTCCTTCGCCTTAGCCCTGAAGTTCACCAAGTCTTCCTCGATGAAGTTCTTCACATAGATGCTCTTGCCGATGACGTCTATTATTCAACAAAAAATTATCTCAAATGATAATTATTTCAAAAAAGTTTGTACCTTTGCCGCATAAAACGATTCAAATTATGACAAAAGCAACTATTCAATCTGTTAGGCAGACCGAAAAAGTAGGGCTTTTCACCATTTGCTTTGAGGGTGAGAGTTATACGGAGTTTCAAAAGTTCATCATCAAAGGCAATGAGAACGCGACACTTCAACCCGACCTCCAAAAGATTTTGAACGCCATTCAACGCATGATGAATGCAGTAGGATTTTTGGAGAGATATTTCCGCCCAGAGGGGAAATATAGCGATAGGGTTGCGGCATTACCTTTACAAACCAGCAAGTTAAGACTTTATTGTTTACGGCTATCTGACAGTGTTCTGATTGTCGGCAATGGCGGGCAGAAGACCACAAAAACATACGACGAAGACCCTGAACTCAACGGATATGTTATCACGCTTCAGAAATTGGATGACATTCTCCGACTTGCTGAACAAAAAGGCACCATCCACATTGAGGAAACAGAAATTGAGGGCATTGATGACCAAATCTTTGACTTATGAAACACGCATCAGAAACGGAGCAACTCTTTCAGCAGGTACTTGACGAAACGCCTAAAGCCATCAAGCAACAGGTGGAATGGTCATACGACATTGCAGACCATATTGATGCCACCTTGCACCGTAAAGGTTTGTCGCAGAAAGAGTTTGCCAAATTGGTAGGCACTTCGGAGGCTGCCGTGTCGCATTGGATTGGCGGCGGCCATAATTTTACACTTTCCACATTGGCAAAGATTTCAGAGGCTTTAGGTGAACCGATTATTTCGGTGGCTCATTGATGGATTCCAAAACAAACACAAAAAGCCCTGACATTCTCCAAAATGCCAGGGCTTTTGTTCAATACAATCCAAAGGATTACTCCGTCACTTCCTTTGCCTTTGCCCTGAAGTTCACCAAGTCCTCCTCGATGAAGTTCTTCACATAGACGCTCTTACCGATGACATCTTCTTCGGCGGCGTGAACGTAAACGTTGGCCGACCGGGTGAAGAGGTGCGGAGCGTGGGTGGCGTCATCGAGGATGAGCAGCGACATCATGATGTCGCCAGTCATGTCGTAGAGACGGCGGGCCAAGAAGTCCTGAACCTCCTGGTTGTTGGCGCCCTTGACGTAGTTGATGCTCTGCTCGTAGAGTTCCACGAGGGTGCGCACCGTGTTCTGCAAAGGTTTCAAGTCCTCGGAGACCTCGCTGGCACTTGTACTCCATGATGAAGCCCGAACCACCGTGGATGCTGATGGCATCGTAGGCGTTCTGGTTGGCATACTCGGAGTTCATACCCTTGGCCAGAGGCGTGAAGGCATCGGCGAGACGCGAGTACTTCTTGCACTCGGCGCGCTCTTCGGGCGTCAGCGGACGCTCGCGCTGGATGTCCTCAAGGCACTTGTAGATGTCCACGTAACGGGCGGTTTGGTAGAGCAAGGAACGACCAGCGTCAATCTTGGCCTTCATGCGCGAAAGCATATCGTAGACAGCCGGGAACTCGATAATCTTCTTGTGGAACTGCTGGCGCTCGTTGGCATACTTCAGAGCCTCATTGTAAGCCTCTTGTCCCAGACCGACGGACTGGGCAGCGATACCCAAACGGGCGCTGTTCATCAGAGCCATGACGTACTTGATAAGGCCCAAACGGGTCTCACCGCAAAGTTCAGCCTTGGCGTTCTTATAGGTCAACTCGCAGGTCGGGGAGCCATGAATACCAAGCTTATGCTCGATGTGACGCACGTTGACGCCGCCCTGACGCTTGTCGTAGATGAACATCGACAGGCCGCGACCGTCCTTGGTGCCTTCCTCGGAACGAGCCAACACAAGGTGGATGTCGGAGTCGCCGTTGGTGATAAAACGCTTCACGCCATTGAGCAGATAGCAGCCGTCTTTTTCACTATAGGTAGCCTTCAGCATGACGCTTTGCAGGTCGGAACCGGCATCGGGCTCGGTGAGGTCCATCGACATGGTCTCGCCAGCGCAAACGCGCGGGATGTACTTCATGCGCTGCTCCTCGTTGCCGAATTCATATAAGGTGTCGATGCACGACTGCAGCGACCAAATGTTCTGGAAGCCGGCATCGGCGCTGGCCACCATCTCGCTCAGCATGGAGAAGACGGTGATGGGCAGGTTCAAGCCGCCGTAACGGCGTGGCATGGAAACACCCCAGAGGCCACCTTTGGTGCAGGCATCGAGGTTCTCCACGGTCTTGGAGGCATAGATCATACGGCCATTCTCCAAATGCGGACCTTCGAGGTCGACGCTCTCGGAGTTGGGTTCAATGATGTTGGCGGTGATGTCGCCCGTGATGTCCAACACGCGGCGGTAGTTCTCCATCGCGTCTTCGTAGTCAACGGGAGCATAATCGTAGGTGTCCTTGTCCGCAAAATTGCGTTCCTTCAGCTCGACGATGCGCTTCATCAGCGGGTGGTCGAGGTAGAATTGCAGGTTCGGGTTGTCGTTATAATAGTTTGCCATTGTTTTCTATTTTGTGGGCTGGTAGAGACGCACGGCCGTGCGTCTCTACCCAGACCATTATTTATTTAATTCATTCTCTTTGGTATCCGTCACATTGCCTTCTGCATTATCTTTGGATTTCTTCTTATTTCCATCCATATTGATAAAATCTATCACCCCTAAAATTTTGAAAAGGGATAATGCCACAGCAATAACACAGAGGACAATAATAACAATTACCATCTTATTTTGAATTCTGTTTGTAATATTTGATCAGTTTCGGGACGACTTCTTCAACCGTACCAACAATCACATAGTCCGCAATCTTATTAATAGGTGCGTCAGGATCGCTGTTCACCGAAATGATGATTTTGGAGTCCTGCATACCGGCGATGTGCTGGATCTGACCGCTGATACCGCAAGCGATATACACTTTCGGGTGAACAGTTACACCAGTCTGGCCGATTTGTCGGTCGGTGTCGCAGAAGCCCGCATCGACGGCGGCACGCGAGGCACCGACTTCGCCGTGGAGCACCTTGGCGAGTTCAAACAGCATATCAAAGCCTTCCTTCGAGCCCATGCCGTAACCACCAGCCACCACGATAGGCGAGCCTTTCAGGTTGTGCTTGGCAGCCTCCACATGATGGTCGAGGACCTTCACGACGTATGCCTCGGGAGAAACATATTTTGACACTTCGGGATAGACCACTTCATTCTTGGCCTTGCCTTCATAAACGGCTTTCTGCATCACGCCCGAGCGGACGGTGGCCATCTGCGGACGGTGGTCAGGATTGACGATAGTCGCCACGATGTTGCCGCCGAAAGCGGGACGAATCTGATACAGTAAATTATCATAGTGCTTTTTGGTCTTGATGTCGTCGAAGTCACCGATTTCGAGTTGGGTGCAGTCGGCGGTGAGGCCACTGGTCAATGAAGAACTGACACGCGGGCCGAGGTCGCGACCAATGACGGTGGCACCCATCAGGCAGATTTGCGGTTGTTCCTCCTTGAAGAGGTTGACGAGAATATCGGTGTGCGGTGCAGAAGTGTAAGGGAACAAGCCCTCGCCGTCGAAAGCGAAGAGTTTATCCACGCCGTAAGGCAGGATTTGATCTTCCACCATGCCCTTGATGCCAGTGCCAGCCACTACTGCGTGAAGTTCCACGCCTAACTGGTCGGCTAATTTACGCCCTTTGGTGAGCAACTCCTGGGAGACTTCGGCCACTTGTGTGCCTTCGGTCTCGATATATACAAATACGTTGTTCATAGTTCATTCTTTTTTTTGATACATGACTTGATGTTTTGGCTTTTGTGGCTCTTAGCTATTAGCCATTAGCCGTTAGCTTACTGGTTACCAAGCTAATAGCTAACTGCTAATTGCTAAAAGCCAAACATCGTCAAGTCTCTCATCATCCAATAATCTTCTCCTCTAACAATTCTTTAATCAATCCTTCCACATCGGCATCGCTGGCAGTGAGGGTTTTGCTCTCCTTGGCCTGAAAGACGATGTTCTGCACGGTTTTCACCTTGGTGGGACTACCTGAGAGGCCGCACTGGTTGGGGTCGCCATCCACATCGGCAACGCTCCACTGGTTGAGTGTCAAATATGGTCGCGTTTTGCTTAATTCCACATTCCGCATTCCACATTCCGAATTAGCATCCACTTCAAGCGGGCACATGGCATATTTATACTTCATCACCAGCTTGGCGTTGCAGGGGCGGCAAGGTGCCGCGCTGCCGTTGACGGTAATCACGCAAGGCAGCGGCACTTCAACGGTCTCTACGCCTCCGTCGATATGGCGGCGGATGGTGGCGATGTTGTTCTCAATCTTGAGGATTTCCTCGGCGTAGGTCACTTGGTTGAGACCCAGTTTCTGTGCCACTTGCGGACCCACTTGAGCGGTGTCGCCGTCGATGGCCTGACGACCTCCGATGACGATGTCTACGTCGCCAATCTTCTTGATGGCGGTGGCGAGGGCATACGAAGTGGCGAGGGTGTCGGCACCTGCAAAGAGGCGGTCGGTGAGCAGCCAGCCCGTGTCGGCTCCGCGGAAGAGGCCTTGGCGGATGATTTCACCGGCGCGCGGCGGGCCCATGGTGAGCACGCCGACGGTGCTGCCTTGGATTTGCTCCTTGAGGCGCAGGGCCTGTTCAAGGGCGTTCAGGTCTTCGGGGTTGAAGATGGCGGGCAATGCGGCGCGGTTCACAGTACCTTCCGGCGTCATCGCGTCTTTGCCCACATTTCTCGTGTCGGGCACCTGCTTGGCAAGCACCACGATTTTCAATGGTTTGGTCATAAAATAAAATTTCTCGTTTTCAAAATTCGCGGCAAAGGTACGGAAAAATCAAGTTATCTACGCAAAAAACTTGACATTGTTGTAGGCTGATGGCCAACCCCATCAAACCCTGTCCAATTCCTCCATCAATGCGGGGCGCTTGGCATATAATGCGCGAAGTTGGGCGATGAGTTTGTCTGCCTTCGCTTTTCCACCCAACTTGATCATCCTGCGGATGTAACGGCAGGCGGTTTGGTAATGGTCGCGACCCATGTTGCGTTCCAAATAATCCAAAATCTGGCTTGTGTACAGATCCACAAGTTCATCGGAATAACGCTTGGAAAGATAAGTTTCGTATCGCTCAATGAAAGACAAGTCAGGATTCTCCTTTACCATTTCCCACAGTTTGTCCCATTTTTCCTCCCGGATGTAAATAGTGCCGACCAATCCTGTATCATACCACCGCCTTTTCGCCTTGATTTCGTGGACGATGGCATTGATAACGGCGTCCCAATCCTCAGGCTTTACATGCTCCTTCAATATCTGGTAATAGTCCTGCTCATTCCTGAAATTGTCAACCAACAGATAGCGGGCGTATTCGATGATTTTTGGCGTATCTTTCTGTGCCTGCGCAATTTTCAGCAGCCAATCATACCATTCCTTTGCTAATCCCGGCTTGTCTTTCATGTCTGTTTTCACCCCGTCTTCAGCCAATCTGACGGCTTTCGTATAGTTCTTTTGTTCCAATGCTTTCTCGATGGCCATCCTTCTAAACTTCGGATTGTCAATGTTTTGCTCAAGGAATTGGGTTGCAACCATTTCACCTTTCCTTTTCAAAAGCAAATCATACTTTATCAGTTGCAATTCCTCGTTTCGGTACTCTGACTGTTGCTTTTTTTCGGCCAAGGCCATGACGCGGTCGAAATCGTCATCTGTGACTATAAATTCGGTCGCCACGAACAACAAGGAATTGTGCCAATCCCATCCTTCGAAAACTCCCTTGTCAAATTTCTCCAAACAGAAGTCGAATATTTGTCTACGGATGGACGGTGAGTCGCAAGTCGTAGCCATTTCGCCCAATAAATTAATGGCTCCATCAATGCATCCGCTAATATCACCATTGCTGTCATCGGCTCCATTAAGGGCTTCCAGCATCTCCTCCATCACGGCAAAGCAAATCCATAAGGCATTCTGATAACTGCCCCGATTGATTTGCTTTTTGGCCGAATCAAGCAATTCATCGACAGCACGTCCCAAAGAGCGTGCTTGATTCCATTCAATAAGACCATATCTATCTGTTGCCGATCGTATCATGGCCTTCAACTGCTTATGGTACAGCTCTTTGGATATACTTTCATCATAATGCTCAAGGCTTGCGAGGACATGGTTGCGGAAAACGGCATTTTTCGTTGCTTCCGTCCTAATCAGCTCCTTCAGTTCATCAACAGAGGCTTTGGCCATTAGTTCATCGATTTGCGTCGCTACGCTTTTGCTTTTTTTCACCCCCGACCCGACCGATTTTTTGGACTTGGCCGCTTTCTTAGTCAGGCCCAAATCTTCCTCTTGCAATGAAAAAATTACGGCGGCCACATGCTTGCAAACGGGTCCCAAATCGTATGGACAATCGCAACTGTAGTCAGTCACCACATTGTTTTCAACGGTCAGGCGGACGGTGTAGTCCTCCGTCCCCTCAACGATGGCTTGGTAGGTGTTCGGGCTGACTTCCTCAAGTTCTTGCACATGGCCTTTCTTGAAATAGGTCAAGCCACGTTGCAGTATTTTCTCGTCAATGACTTGCTCGAATTGGTCTAAAGGAATTTGCATAGTACATATAGTTTTGAAGAGGCAAAGATATCGAATTTATGCGTAAACACGGTGGCCGCATTATTGTTTCGTTGAGACTGGTGTAGCGGTGTGACAGTCCTATAACCTAAAAAACGATAAATCCATTACAAAAATGACGTCCCACAAACACGCGGTAAAACAAACCAAGCAATCGCAACAATCAGCACAAGAAACGTGATGGCAAGGTAAGGTTTGGTATCCATCCGTTTGTAACAAATCAACATGGGCAGGAAAAGCCCCAACAAAACCCAAGCATGAACAGAAGCCTTGCCATCGGCAACTCGACAGAAATAATTATGGACTTTATGAAGATTTTCAGGAACCAAACCAGCGTATTCCCATGCAGTGACCTCGTCAGCATTAGTCATTTCGCCATTCTTGTCATATTCTGGAAATATCATTTTTTCGGGCAACAACTCCCGGGTTTCCTTGTCAAACACGTATGAATAATAGCATAAACAAGCAATTTCATTCAATAAGCAAATAACCAGCAATAAGGTGTAAACAATAATCAAAAACGCACAAAAATTCGATGAGGATTTCATAACTTACATGATTTATTCTTAGATTATTTTAGTTTGCAAATATAGTCATTTTTCTGAAATCATTACTTTTGCGCCAAATTTCAAGCAAATGTCCATCTCTGAAATCCTAAACAAACCTGACCTCGAAAAAGAGGACATCAAAATTCTCCTTGCCGCCGAAGGCGACGACAAGAAACTGCTGTTCGACAAGGCTTTGCAGACCAAGTTGGCCCACTTGGACAATTATGTCCACCTGCGCGGGCTGATTGAATACAGCAACATCTGCACGAAATACTGCCTCTATTGCGGGGTGCGCTGCAAGAACCCGAACTTCACACGCTACCAACTTAGCGATGAGGAAGTGATTGAATGCGCCAAGTTAGCGCACGAACTGGGCTATGGCTCGGTGGCGCTGCAAAGCGGAGAACGTTCCGACAAGGCTTTCACCGAAAAAATCACATATTTGGTCAAGGAAATCAAGAAGATAGACAATGGGAGCTTGGGCATTACTCTGTCATTAGGCGAGCAAACTGAAGAGACTTATCGCCGTTGGTTTGAGGCGGGTGCACACCGTTATCTGTTACGCATCGAGGCCTCGAATGAGGAACTCTATTATAAGATTCATCCGCACGACGAGAAACACAGTTTCAAGAAGCGTTTGGACTGCATTGACACACTCTTAAAACTTGGTTATCAAACCGGTACGGGCGTGATGGTCGGTCTGCCGTTCCAGACTTTGGACGATCTTGCCAACGATTTGCTGTTTTTCAAACAAAAAGATGTTGCCATGGTTGGCATGGGGCCTTTCATTCCCCATCCTGACACACCACTTTGGCAATACAAAGACCAAATCCCGTCAGCCGAAAAGCGCATGGACTTGACTTTGAAGATGATAGCCACGCTCCGTCTGATGATGCCTGAAATCAACATGGTGGCGGCCACGGCCAATCAAACCGTCGACCCGCAAGGGCGCGAAAAGGCCATTGCTGTGGGCGCTAATGTTATTATGCCGAACCTCACGCCAAACGAATTCCGCGAGAACTACCTGATTTATCCCGACAAGGCCTGTGTGAAAGACCAGCCCGACCAATGCCAAACCTGCCTCGACGTAAGGCTTGCCGCCATCGGGCACAAGGTTTTGTATAATGCTTGGGGCGACTCGGTGGCGTTTACAAAAAAGAACGAAACCCGTTAATGTGAGTTCCGTTCGTTTTGGGGTTACATCTGTTTCAACTGCTCCACAAAGTCATCAATGCGGTGCAGCTGGGTTGGAATGTCGATTTTTTGCGGACAGTGCTCCACGCATTGGTTGCAACCGATGCAGTGGCTGGCTTGGCGTAGTGATGGTACATTCCTAACGTAGCCGATAAGGAAACGTTTCCGAGCCTCTTGATACTCACGCGCTTCGGTATTGCCGACAGGTATCTTGCCTTCGGTGACGCACTTGTTGTAGAAGTCGAAAATGACGGGGATGTTCAGTCCGTAAGGGCAGGGCATGCAATAGTTGCAAGTGGTGCAAGGCACGAGTGGCAACTCGACGATTTCCTCGGCAATCTTCATCAGGAAGGCATCTTCTTCCTCGGTGATGGGTCGTAGGGGCGAGTAGGTAGCCACATTTTGCACCAAATGCTCCATGTAAGTCATGCCGCTGAGCACGGTGAGGATGCCTTCGGGCGTACCAGCAAAGCGGAAGGCCCAACGCGCCACGGGCGTTTCAGGCTCTCGCTCTTTCAGTTGCTTGACGATATGGTCGGGCAACGAGGCCAAGCGCCCGCCGAGCAGAGGCTCCATGATAACAGCAGGTATGCCACGCCGGTGCAATTCTTCATAAAGATAATGTGCGTCGGTGTTGCGAGTGTTGAGTTCGTCCGCATATTTCCAGTCAAGGTAGTTCAACTCGATTTGAACGAAATCCCAATGGTAGCGGCCTTCGTCATGCCATTTCAGCAACATGTCAAAGATGTCCACATCGCCGTGGTAGGAGAAGCCGAGGTTGCGGATGCGCCCCGCGTTTTTCTGCTCTACAAGCCAGTCCAAGATGCCGTTGTCAACGAAACGGGTGTTGAACAGTTCGTGGCTGTTCAAGTCGTTGGTGTCACCGCCGATGCTGTGTAAAAGCAGATAGTCGATATAGTTGGTTTGCAACTCCTTGAGTGAGTTTTCAAACATGGCTTTCGAAGCCTCGGTGCTCCAAGTCGAGGGACTGAAGTTGGAGAGTTTGGTGGCAATGTAGTACGAGTTGCGTGGATGTCGAGCCAAGGCGATGCCCGTGGCGTGTTCCGACATGCCTTTGCAGTACACCGGCGCGGTGTCGAAATAGTTCACCCCGTGTTCAAGGGCATAGTCAATCTCTTGATTGATCAATTCTTGGTCGACGGGGGAGTTGGGATGTTCGCGCAGGGTGCCGCCTTCCTCAACGGGCAGGCGCATCATGCCATAGCCCAAAATGGAGACCTTGTCGCCCGTATTGGGATTGATGCGGTAGGTCATTTCGCCCTGACCGTCAATGATGTTGCCCACGACGGGGGCTTCTTTTTCGTCGTTTTTGCAGGCGGAAAGCACCACCGAAGTGGCCACAGCCGCGCCGCCGATATGTTTGATGAATTCTCTTCTATCCATTGTATTGTTTATTGATAAATTTTTATTCTTATGCAGAGGTTTACACCACCTGCCTATTGTTCTGTCGTCCCTACGGGACTAACCTAAACTGTCAATTTTCAACTATCAACTATCAACTGATATGGTGCATTTCGTTACCTTCCACATAAATCGCGCTGAACGGTCGGGCAGGGCAGAGGTACTCGCAAGCTCCACAACCGATGCACTTGTTATCGTCTACAGCGGGTACTTTCACCATGCCGTTCGGACCTTCGTAATCAACCATTTGGATGGCACCCGTGGGGCAATGGCGGGCGCAGTTGCCGCAACTCACACCGTCGGTCAAAACTACACAGTTTTCCTTAATCCACACGGCGTGACCGGCATGGATGGTGGTCTTTTCCTCTCTCGTGATGGGCTTGATGGCACCAGCGGGACAAACCTCGCTGCATCGTGTGCATTCAGGACGGCAATAGCCGCGCTCAAACGACATGACGGGCTGCATAAGTTTCATAAAGTCGGTGGAGGGACGCAAAACATTGTTCGGGCAACTGGAAACACAGAGTTGGCAGGCCGTGCAATGCCGTTGCATGTGTCGCGCCGACACCGACCCCGGAGGCGTGATGGGCGTTTGGCGTTTCGGGGCAACTTTGTCCTCAATGACCGCCAAGCCGCCGTCCACTTTCATTTGCGTTTGGGCCAAAGCCGCCGAGGTACCAGCAACTGCTGCACCAACGAGGAAAGCACGGCGTTCTTTATCAACGGGCTTTGCCACGGCAACAGGCTTTTGGGAAGTATAATGCAAAGCGTCAAACTTGCACTTGTCCAAACAGTCGCCGCAAACCACGCAACGCGAATAGTCTACCGTACCATTCTTGAAATCAATGGCTTGCGCTTTGCAGTTCTTTTCGCACATGCCGCAATGCTTGCACTTGTCTTGGTCGAAGCGGACGCGGAACAAAGAGAACCGTGAGAAGAAACTCAAAGTCGTACCCACAGGGCAAATCGAGTTGCAATATACGCGACCTTTGCGCCACGCGAGGAAGGCCAATATCAATAAGGTGAGAATGGCCACTACGAAAGTTGTCACGCTGCGAGTCCAGATTTGCACCTCGGTGAAGTTGTAGCGGTCGTTGGCGGCATCGAGACCGGCGAGCCAGTTGTTCAGCATGTCATACAGCGGTTTGAACAGGCTGTTCACGATGCGACCGTAAGCACTGTAAGGGGCAAACAAGGTCGTCAAAGGCGCAAAGCCGAGAATCATCGCGAGGATGAACACACCGAGGAAACCATAGCGCAACACCTTGTTTTCCTTGGCATAACTGAAACGGTTTTTCTTGGCCTTGCCGCCAAGCCATGAGAAGAAGTCTTGCATGATGCCCAAGGGACATACCACGCTGCAATAGATTCTTCCGAAAAGGAGCGCGGCAATGATGACCATAGCTAACACGCCGAAGTTCAAGGCCATGAGGGCGGGCAAAAACTGGATTTTGGCCACCCAACCGGCCCAGAGATGCACTCGGAAACCGATGCCGAGCAAGAGCAGGGTCACTAAAGTCATTGTGACCACTTGAAGTAAGATTCTGATTTTTCTTAGCATATTATATTGATTTTGAGTTAGTTTTCGATTTTGACCATGGGACTTCGGGACTATTGGACTTCGGGGCGTGGGTATTTGGGGCTTTGCCCGTCTCGTAGTCTTACAGTCTCGCGTCTCGCAGTCCTATTGACAATAAAAATACTCGCTTCATAAAGCAAATAAATCGGCAAAGTGACGAGCATCAAGGTCACGGCATCGCCAGTTGGGGTGATGACGGCTGCCACAATCGCAATGCCCACCATGGCGTGCCGACGGTATTTCTTGAGCGTTTCCGCCTGAAGCAATCCTGCCTTGGCCAAGAGGTGGTTGACGATGGGAATCTCAAACAAAATGCCCATCAAGAGGCTGAGCATCAGCAGGGTGGAGATGTAAGACGAGAGCGAAATCTGGTTCCTCACTTCCTCGTACACCTGGTAGTTGTTGAGGAAACGAAACGAAAACGGGAAAATGATGAGGTAGTTCATCAGCACACCGAGGACGAACAGCAGCGTCCCCCATATTATTATAGGTGTGGCATGGCGTTTCTCTTGGTCGTAAAGCGCGGGCGCGATGAAGCCGTAAAGTTGCACGATGAGGTAAGGCGAAACCACAACAAGTCCCGCCCAAAGCGCCACTTTGATGTGCGTCATGAACTGCGCCGCCAACTCCGTGTTGATGAACGATGCCTGAAAACTGCCCGGACAGAGTGACTGCCAACCTGTTTTGGCACAAAGCCAAGCCATCAGCCGATACGAGATGAAGTTGTCTCGCGATGGGGCAAACAGCAGGTCGAACAGCAACGCCTTGAAGCAGAAAGCCGCCATAGCCCCGACGGCCCAAGCAATCAGGCAGCGGAACAGCACTTTCCGAAGCACATCCAAATGGTCCCAGAAACTGCTGACCTCCCGCTCGCTCATCCCTTAGCCTCTTTTGTCTTATCTTCCTTGATTTCAGGCTCTTCAACGCCGTTCACTCCGTCCTTGAAACTTTTCACGCCCTTGCCCAGGCCCTTCATCAATTCCGGGATTTTGCGCCCGCCAAAGAGTAGCAGCACCAAGGCCACAATGAGGATGATTTCAGTTGTTCCAATGGTAAGTAATTGCATAATAGAATGATTAGTTGTGAATTTGCTGCAAAAATAGCAAAATCCATAACGCTTTCTCGTGCAAATAGTGGATTTTATGTCAAAAATGCGGATTTTGTCTAAATCGAATTGAGCCACCAATAAGCCTGGTGTATGTGGTTAATTATCTTATAACCAATCGATTTCGTCTCGGCTTAGGCCAGTAATTTTGCATATCTCATTCACGTCATAGCCTCGTGATTTCATGCGAGTAGCCATTTGTATGAGAGCTTTGTGCGTGGCAGATTCGGAAATTGCAATCTCGTTTTTCTCCCATTCATCCCAGTTGGTCTCGGCCAAGTAGTGGGTCACTTGGTCGAGGAGGGGTGGGAGATCTTCTTGAATGACTTTCCAAACTTCTTTATGGTCAATCCTGTAATAATCGTGAACGAGAACATTTCGCATGAGTACGACATCTTTCCAAGGAGTTTCGGGATGTTCCTTGCAAAAAACCTTGGTGAGGTGATAGGCGGCTTCTCCAATAATTTCTATGTTTTTTACGACCGCATAAAACAACATTGAGTCGTCGGTCAACTGTTGAATTGACTTGCCATCAATGTATTGGTTGATGTTATTGATGGCATTTTGGATATGTTCTAAGCGTATTCGGTCTTTAAGCGGTTCTCTCATAAATCAGTTTTTTGTCATGGTTGGCACTTTCGGCGGCGAAGGGCATCAGCATTCCATCTTGGACAAGGTCAACAGGTCGGTCGAGCAACGCTTCCAAGTCGTTAATCATTGCGCAATGTTTCAGCAGACTGATGCCGTTTTCATCATACTGCACAAGCAAATCCACATCGCTCAAAGGCGTTTCCTCACCTCGGGCAAACGAACCGAAAAGCCATGCCCGAATGATGGGCTGAGTCTTTAGATAGTCGACAATGATTTGTTGCATCTCGGTACTCATAAGCGAATTGCCTGTTGAATTTGGGGCAAAGTTACGAAAAATTTCTTAAAGAGAGAACTTGCGCTATCTCCAAACATTCTGCGACCTATCGGGACCGTATGAAACGAACTTGATGGGAACGCCGACATAATCCTCAATAAACTTGATGTATTCCTCCAGTTTTTGCGGAATCTTGCCCTCGATTTTCTGTTGCCAGCCAGGGATTTCGGTGTAGACGGGTTCCATCGTCTCGGTGCAGGCAGCGAAAGGCAAATTCTTGGTTTCCTGGCCATTGTAGCGGTATGCGGTGGCCACTTTCAAGGTCTTGAAATCGTCCATTACGTCGGATTTCATCATCATCAGGTCGGTGATGCCACTGAGCATGACGGCATATTTCAATGCGGGCAGGTCGAGCCAACCGCAGCGGCGCGGACGGCCTGTGGTGGCACCAAACTCATGCCCGTTTTGGCGCAAGGTCTCGCCCGTCTCGTCAAACAACTCGGTAGGGAAGGGGCCTGTGCCCACGCGGGTGCAGTAAGCCTTGAAGATGCCGTAGACCTTGCCAATGCGACTCGGTGCAACACCCAATCCGGAGCAAACGCCAGCCGCAATCACATTCGATGAAGTGACAAAAGGATAGCTGCCGAAATCGACGTCGAGCATGGAGCCTTGAGCGCCTTCGGCCAACACTTTCTTGCCTGCGTCAAGAGCCTCGTTGATATAGTATTCACTATCGATGAACTCAAATTGTTTTAGATATTCGATGCCTTCAAACCAAGCTTTTTCGTATTCGGCGAAGGTCATGCCGTCCAAACGGAGGCCGTCCATGTCGAAGCTGTATGAGGCAATCTGCTGTAAATGAGTTTGTTTCAGTTTGTTGTATCTTTCCTTGAAATCGGCTGAGGCGATGTCGCCTATGCGCAGGCCTTTGCGGGCGGTCTTGTCGGTGTAGGTCGGGCCTATGCCTTTCAGCGTGGAACCAATCTTCATCTTGCCCAAGGCTTTCTCGTTGGCTGCGTCCAAGGCACGATGGGTGGGTAGTATCAAGTGGGCGCGGTTCGCGATTTTCAAGGTTTGGCGCAGGTCGAAACCAGCCTCACGCAAACCTTCAATCTCACCTTTTAATATATGTGGGTCGATGATGACGCCGTTGCCGATAATGTTGACGCAACCAGGGGTAAGTACGCCCGACGGAATGTTGTGCAAAACGAATTTCTTGCCGCCAAATTCGATGGTGTGGCCCGCGTTGGGACCCCCTTGGAATCGGGCTACAATATCATATCTTGGCGTAAGTGCATCAACGACTTTGCCTTTGCCTTCGTCGCCCCATTGGAGGCCTAAGAGAATATCTAATTTGTTCATATATTGTAATTTCAAGATTTAAGATTCAAAGATTTAAGATTCCAAGATTTCAAATTTCAAGATTATCGGCTGCCACGGTGTAACAGCCCTACACTTTCACACTCTCAACTTTCAACTTTCAACTCTCAATTTTCAATTTTCAACTTTCAACTTTCAACTCTCAACTTTCAACTTTCAACTTTCAACTCTCAACTATCAACTTTCAACTATCAACTTTCAACTCTCAACTTTCAACTTTTCTTACGTCCATAAAATATCAAAGAATGATGTGTGATTTCCACTCCCAATTGCTCTTCGATGGCGCGTTGTATCTCCCATAGGCGGGGGTCGCAAAACTCCATTACCTGCTCCGTCTCCACATCGATGAAGTGGTCGTGTTGGCGGAATTTGTAGGATTTCTCGTATTGCGCGCAGTTGTGCCCGAATTGGTGCTTGATGACCAACCCACAGTCCAACAGCAGGTCGATGGTGTTGTAAAGCGTGGCACGACTGACGCGGTACTTGTTGTCTTTCATTATGTTATACAACGAGTCGATGTCGAAATGGCCGTTGATGGAATAGATTTCTTTAAGGATGGCGAAACGCTCTGGCGTTTTGCGCAGCTTGCAACGCATCAAGTAGTCGATGAATATCTTCTTGACGGCCAGATAGGTATTGTCAAACGAGTCTTTCATTTTTTCGGGTCGTGATGTTGCCGCAAAGGTAGAAATATTTTTCAGAATAATTCTAAATAATCTGCATTAATTCGACCCTGAATTGTTTTTCCTGACGATTTTCTGGATCTCCTTCATGTGGTTCAGTTTGCTGATGAGGTCGTCAAGCTCCTGAGTGTTATGCACAAAGATGGAAAGCGTGGCTTCCACAAGGTCGTCTTTGGCTTCCATGTGGAGCGAATGCATGTTGAGTTTCATCTCGTTGGAGAGCAGGTTGGTCATGCGGTTGAGCAAGCCAGCCGTATCTAATGCGGTGATTTTCAACTCTGAGAGGAAGGAAATTTCGCTCTTGGGCTGCCATTTGGCTTTAACGATGTTGTTGCCGTAACGCGATGAAAGCTGGATGGCCTTCGGGCAGTTGCTCCTGTGGATTTGCAACGGCTCGCCAGGGAAATTGAATGCAATGACGTCGTCTCCGGGGATGGGGTTGCAGCAAGTCGACACGTTGAAGTCGAACTCGCCCGACGTGGTGATGCTGGAGGTGTTTTCCTTGCCTTTGCTGTTGGAGTTACCCCACAGGCCGAAAGTGATGTAACGCACAAAGTTGGAGTTACTGCTTTGCGGCTTCAGCACCTCGCGGATGATGCTCTCGTCGATTTTGCCGGTGGCCACCTGATAGTAGAAGTCGATGGAGCTGGTGAGTCCCTCTGATTCCATCACTGTGTGGCGGTTGGCCTTGGAGGGGTCTAAGTCGAGTTTGCGCATGATTTCGCCGAATTTCTCTTCTCCCTGTTCGCGGAAGGAGCGGCGGTATTCCTTGATGCCGTTCTTGAGCCTCGACTTGGCTGTGGCCGTAGCCAAAAACTCAAACCATTTCTCTTGTGGATGCTGGGCTTCGCTGGTGATGATTTCCACTTGGTCGCCGGTGAGCAGGATGCGGTTGAGTTGGGTCAGTTGGTTGTTGACGTTGGCCGCAATGCTGTGGTCTCCAATTTCGGAGTGGATGTTGTAGGCGAAGTCGAGCACGGTTGAGCCTTTGGGCAACGTAATCATCTTGCCTTTGGGTGTGAAAACGAAAATCTCGTCGGAGAAAAGGTCGAGCTTGAAGTTGTCGACGAACTCGATGGCGTTGGCGTTGTCGCTGCTGATGAGTGCTTGGGCCTTCTTGAGCCATTCGTCGAAACCGCTTTCTGTCTGGTCGTCGGTCTTGTGTTTCCAATAGGCGGCAAAACCTTTTTCGGCAATTTCCTCCATGCGCTCGCTGCGGATTTGAACCTCAACCCAGGTGCCCGCAGGACCCATGACTATAGCATGAAGCGACTCGTATCCGTTGGTTTTCGGGAACGAAATCCAGTCTTTCAGCTTTGCGGTGTTCGGACGGTAGAAATTGGTCAAGACGGCGTAGATTTTCCAACATTCAAGGCGCTCTTGTTCCTTGGGGCAATCGGTGATGAAGCGGACGATGAACGAGGCGTAAAGCTCCTCAAACGACAATTCTTTCTCCATCATGCGCTTCCATATCGAGTTGACCGAGCGTTCCTTGATTTCGGCCCGAGTCTTTATGCCAAGTTTTGCCAATTCGTCCATCACGGGCTGGATGAACTTGCGCAACTCGCTGACACGTTGTCCGCGCACTTCATCCACACGCTTTTTGATGTTTTGGTAAATGGTTGGGTTAGTGTATTTTAAGGCCAAGTCTTCCAGCTCGATGCGGATGGCATGAAGTCCCAACCGATAGGCCAAAGGCGCATAGAGATAGGAAGTTTCAGAGGCGATTTTCAGCTGCTTGTGCTTGGGCATCGAGTCGAGGGTGCGCATGTTGTGGAGGCGGTCGGAGAGCTTGATGAGCACCACGCGCACGTCATACGACAGCGAAGTGATGATTTTCTTGAAGTTCTCGGCCTGCATACTCTCCACGTTGTCCATCAGTTCGAACTTGGTCAGCCCGTCGACGACCTTCGAAACTTTCTCGCCGAACATTTCGCGGATGTCGTCAAGGGTGTATTGCGTGTCTTCCACCACATCGTGCAACAAGGCGCAGATGATGGAGGTGCGACCTAATCCGATGTCGTGGGCGGCAATGTGGGCCACGGCGATGGGATGGTAGATGTAAGGCTCACCCGAGCGGCGACGTTGGTCTTTGTGCGCCTCGACTGCGAAATAAAACGCTTTGTCGACCATCTCAAGGTCTTGTGGCTCCTTGCGGCCGTGCCAGGCGTCAATCAACTCGCGATGTCGCCGTTCTATCTCTTCTTTTTCTTCTTTGGAATACGTGTCGGGAATCATAATAATCACAGCTTTTACGCTGCAAAGTTAGGGATTATCCTCGTTTTTGTGGCCGTTGGAAACATTTTTTTTGGAAAATGTGTTTTGTATTTGAAAAAAAAACTATCTTTGCGGGGTAAAAGATGACTTGAAACATCATTTTATTGGGTTAAAATGGATTATGAGTATGAACATCTGCAAAAAAATAGCGACATGAAAAAGAACATTACAAAATTGATGGCCGCCGTTTTGTGTTTTGCGGTCGTTTGGATTGCTATGGGCTGCAAAAAGCCCGAAGAGGTCAAGAGTCCGACAGTGACTCTCATTAAGGATTCGATAGTGGTAAGCCACGACAAAGCACGTTTGTGGGCAGAAGTGGTTGACGACGGTGGCGCTATGATTACGCAATGCGGATTCTGTTACGGTTTGGCAGGGGCATCGCTCGACACCGTGTTATGTAGTGCGAATGAAGGTCGTTTCTCAGTGGAAGTGAACAACTTGTTGCCTTCAACGACTTACAACTGCAAGGCTTTCGCTCGTAATGTGAATGGCTATGGCTACAGCGACGAGTTTGCTTTCGCTACCCTTAGTCACACAGGTGTGATGGTGAGTACATTTGAGGCTGCCGGCATTACCCAGTTCACAGCTGTGGTTGGGGGCTGTGTGGCCGCCGACGCTGGCATTGAGGTGACGGAGCGTGGTGTGTGTTATTCCACCGAAAGCGAGGTTTCGATGTCTGATACCCATATTGCTTGTGGCTCGGGTGTGGGTGAGTTTAGGGTAACGTTGGAGAACCTGATGCCCGATGTCATGTACTATTATTGCGCTTATGCGATTGTGCCCGATGGCGTTGTATATGGCCATAAAAAGATGTTCATGCCGCTGACCGAGCCGATGGAGGTTCTGACGGTGGAGGTGTCTGACGTGGTCTCGACGAGGGCGCGCTGTGAAGGTTTTGTGGTGCGCGACGGCGGCCTTGCCGTGACGGAACGTGGTTTCTGCTGGGATACGGAGCCTCGGCCTACCCTCGACGGCCTGCATGTCAAAACGGGGTCGGGAACAGGGCCGTTTGTTTGCTATCTGTCTGGCATTCAGCGCGGAGTGACCTATTTTGTGAGGGCCTACTCCATCAATGAGGCAGGTGTGGTCTACGGTAACGATTTGGTGTTTGTGCCCGATTCGCCCAATATTTCATATCCTGATGGTGCGCTTCCAGGGCTGTTTTCCATCGGCGAGGAGCAACGAGTGCGTTTCTCGAAAGGCAACCTGCAATACAGGCCTTACTTTGACCAGTGGCGTTTCGCCGAGTGCCAATGGGATTTTGTCGGCGGTGAAGTTGTTGGCGATGAACCTTGCACTGTAGGCACGGTTTATGAAAACGGTGTCAAATGCGAAAACCAATTGGTGGGCTATACTTACAACGGATGGATCGATTTGTTTGGATGGGGCACGAGCGGCTGGAACAATGGAAACCAGTATTACAAGCCATGGAACTATATGGCCAATGATATTTATAACCCCTACTATGGGCCATACGGCAACCATGATTTGACGGGTGAGTATGCCCATTCCGATTGGGGCGTACACGCGAACATTTCCAATGGCGGCTCAAGGCAATGGCGCACATTGACTTTGGAGGAGTGTGGGTATCTGCTTGACGAACGGACAACAGAATCTGGCATTCGTTATGCCAAGGCGACAGTGGCTGGCATTTTCGGTTTGGTGCTTTTGCCCGACGATTGGAATGCCTCGAACTATCTGTTGAGCGACGCTAATATGCCCTTTGCCAGCCCTCTTGCAAATGTCATTTCCGCCATGGATTGGATTGACATTCTGGAGCCAATGGGTGCTGTCTTCCTTCCCGCAGCAGGTGCGCGCTTTTCCAGCTATTCTTATGCAGATGGATATTACCACACCTATTACTTTAATTCTTCTACTTTTGAGTTTTTGGATTATGGGCGGATTAATTCTGAGGGAATATACTGGACTTCCACACAAGGGATTGGCATGAATTGTGCATCAGCCCTCGGTGTTACGGAATATTATGTTGGATTAGGCGATTCGGAAGGGCGGTCATACGGCAATTCCGTCCGCTTGGTTACGCCGGAATGAGAGCGGAAGTGGCGCAAAGTTGGTACAAATTTCCAAACAATCGTAAGCAATGGAAAAATTTCCGTACTTTTGCGCCGAAATCCACTTAGCAAGCAGCCGACCATGTCAATCCCGTTGTTAGACAGTGTAAAATCCATTGAAAGACAGTATTATACAGGGGAAGAGCCTGTTTTGGTCATGTGTTCCGACAAGAATGCATATATCTGTAAATACATGCGTTCGTCTTTTGCTGCATATAAATTGGCTTGTGAACTGATTGGCGCTCAAATGGCTAAGGCATGGCATTTCAACTCGCCTGAAATCGCTTTTGTAAGAATAAGGCCTGCACATTGGTCAAAGGGAAACAATGCCGCAGTGTCGATTGGAAGCAAGAAAATGGTAGGTGTTGTGGACATCACGCCTTCAACCAATAGGGAGGTGAAATCGTCTGCAAAGACGTTGACGCAACTTTTGAAAATAGCCTTGTTTGATTTTTGGATGGCCAATGAAGACAGAAATGCCAACAATGCGAATCTTCTTTATAATGTGGAGCATGAGGATTTGATTTCGATTGACTATGGCTGTATTTTCAACACTGCTACTTTTGAGTTTCCTTTATCGCAACTGACCTCGACGGACACCATTCTTTATTCCGATTTGTTCCAAAACCTGATTCGAGACAAGTCTCTTGCATCATTGGAAGCAATGGTTAAACCGTTGAGAGCCTATTATTTGGCATGTGTCAATAGAAGTCTGCAACTTTCTGCACAAATGGTCAAGGTCATGCCAAAGGAGTGGAATGTCCCGTCAATTGTTGTTGACAAGAAGACGAGACAACTTTTTGAATCTGAGTGGATTGATGGTGTTTGGTGTAATTTTACCGATTGTTTAACGGAAAAAATTGGAAAATGAACAGTTTAAGATATAGCATCATTTATGCGGTGATTCGTCCCGAGATTTCGGAACAGTTGAGTATCGGGCTTATTATCGTTGATAATCAAGGCATTGAAGTACGCTATTCTCAAAAGAAGCTCAACCTTTTGCAGGGCATTTTTTCTGAAAAAGAATATAGGTTTATTTCAAGGGTAATCAATTCGTTGCAAAGAAACCAAAGCGTGAATTCGGTGGAGGCGGTCAATTATTTGACGCGCTACTCCAACAACCTGATTGCGGTTTCGCCATTGCAAACCATTGATCTTGAGCCTTCTGAGCAAAGCAAAAACTGGCTGTTCCGCAATTATGTTTATGACAAGGCATTTAAGGCTCGCAAGCGGGCTTAATTGGAGGTTAAAATGAAAAATATCAGAAATTTTTGCATCATAGCCCACATCGACCATGGCAAATCTACCCTGGCAGATAGGCTTTTGGAATTGACACACACACTGAACGACAAGGAATTGGTCGATCAGGTTTTGGATGACATGGACCTCGAGCGCGAGCGTGGCATCACCATCAAGAGCCACGCTATCCAAATGAAATACCCATATAAGGATGAGACTTATACATTGAATCTTATTGATACTCCCGGTCACGTCGACTTCTCCTACGAGGTGTCGCGAAGCATCGCGGCTTGCGAAGGTGCCTTGCTTGTGGTGGATGCCACGCAAGGTATTCAGGCACAAACGATTGCTAACCTTTATTCAGCATTGGAACATGACCTCGAAATCATCCCCGTGATGAACAAGATTGACATGGACAGCGCGATGGTGGACATTGTGGAAGACCAAATGGTTGACCTTTTGGGCTGCGACCCGAGCGAGATTTTGAAGGTGAGTGCAAGGACGGGCGAAGGCGTTCCCGCCGTATTGGATGCCATCGTTGAGCGCATCCCTTGCCCGAAAGGTGATCCTGAAGCCCCGCTCCAAGCCCTGATTTTCGACTCGGTCTTCAATTCTTTCCGTGGTATTATCGCCTATTTCCGTGTGATGAACGGAACGATGCACACCAATGACCTCGTCAAGTTTTTCGCCACAGGCAAAGAATATCATGCGGACGAAATCGGGGTGCTGCAACTGAAACAAGTGCCTAAGAATGAACTCTCTGCGGGCGATGTAGGATACATCATCTCTGGCATTAAGACCTCGAAGGAGGTCAAAGTGGGCGACACCATCACGCACGTCGAAAGGCCCTGTGCCGAGCCTGTTTTGGGCTTCGAGGATGTGAAACCCATGCTGTTTGCGGGTATCTATCCTGTGGATGCGGATGATTATGAGGAACTTAGGGCTTCGTTGGAGAAACTGCAACTCAACGATGCCAGTTTGGTTTGGGAACCTGAATCGTCTGCGGCTTTGGGCTTCGGCTTCCGATGTGGCTTCTTGGGCTTGTTGCACATGGAAATCGTTCAGGAGCGCCTCGACCGAGAGTTTGACATGGATGTTATCACTACGGTGCCGAATGTGTCGTTCAAGTGTTACAAAACTGATGGCGAGATGATAGAGGTACACAATCCCAGCGGTCTGCCCGAGGTGACGAAGATTGACCACATTGAGGAGCCTTACATCATCGCGCAAATCATCTCGAAAAACGATTTCACCGGCCCGATTATGACGCTCTGCATCGATAGGCGAGGCACTTTGAAAAACCAGGTCTATCTCTCCACCGACCGTGTGGAACTGACCTTCCAAATGCCGCTCTCTGAAATCGTTTTCGACTTCTACGACAAACTGAAATCCATCTCGAAGGGCTATGCCTCTTTCGACTACCATATCGCTGGTTATCAGGACGCTGACTTGGTGAAATTAGACATTATGCTCAATGGCGAGTCGGTGGATGCCCTCTCGACTTTGATACACCGCGCCCATGCTTACGACTTCGGTCGGCGCATGTGCGAGAAACTGAAGGAATTGATACCGCGCCACCAGTTCGACATCGCCATCCAAGCGGCCATCGGAGCGAAGATTATCGCCCGCGAAACGGTGCGCCAAGTGCGCAAGGATGTGACGGCGAAGTGCTACGGCGGCGACGTGTCGCGTAAACGCAAACTGCTTGAAAAACAGAAGGCTGGAAAGAAACGAATGAGGCAGGTCGGCAATGTTGAAGTGCCGCAGTCGGCGTTCTTGGCCGTGCTGAAACTGGATTAATATGACCGACCTCCAATATCAAATAGCATTGACCCTGTTGCCTGGCATCGGCGACATCAGCGGGAAGAAATTCGTGCATTATTGCGGTAGTGCGGAGGCCATTTTCAAGGAGACGCGAAAGTCGTTGGAGAAGATTTCGGGGATGCGCGAGGCTTCCATCGAGGCCATCTGCAATCCAAAACCTTACCTGAAACGCGCCGAGGAGGAGATTGCTTTCATAGAGAAAAACGACATTCGACCGCTGTTCTTCCTCGATTCCGACTATCCGCGCCGACTTTTGCAATGCGACGACGGCCCGATGATGCTATATTATAAAGGTGCGGCCAATTTGAACGCCAACCGCACGGTGGCCATCGTCGGGACGCGCAACATCACCGAATACGGCAAGGAAAACTGCAATCAGTTGGTGGAGGATTTGAAAGATGATAATGTTTTGATTGTAAGCGGATTGGCCTACGGTGTGGATACTTGCGCCCACAAAGCCTCAGTGAAAAACGGTATCCCGACAATCGGGGTGATGGGCTGTGGAATGCAGCAAGTCTATCCTTCGCCTAACAAGAAATTAGCCAATGATATGATTGAGCAAGGCGGCGGTGTCCTCACCGAGTGTTTGAGTGGCACACAGCCCGACCGCGAGAATTTCCCGCGCCGCAACCGTATCATTGCGGGCATGGCGGATGCCGTAATTGTCATTGAATCAGCGTTGAAAGGCGGCTCACTGATTACCGCCGACATAGCCAATTCCTACAACCGCGACGTGTTCGCTTATCCAGGTCGCGTGATGGACATTTATAGCCAAGGCTGCAATTATCTCATCCGTACCAATCGTGCCCATTTGATGGAAAGCGTATTCAATCTTCGCTATGCAATGCGTTGGGATTCAGAGCAAAAGGTTGAGAAACAAACCGCATTGTTCCGCGAGTTCACTGAGGAGGAAAAACTTATTATGGACTGCTTCGGCGCGAATGCCGTTATCAGTTTGGATGAAATCATTGTGAAGTCGGAGTTGCCGACCACGAAAATTGCAGCTATACTTTTGAATTTGGAATTCGACGGCGTGCTGATGGCATTGCCCGGAAAACGTTACCAGAAATGTTAGGAAAAGTCATTAAATCGACGGGCAGTTGGTACATCGTCTTGGACGGTGAAGGTCGGCAGTGGGAATGCCGCCTGCGCGGGAAAATCCGTTTGGACGGCTTGCGCTCCACCAATCCTGTGGCTGTGGGCGACAACGTTGAGTTTGAACAGGAACCTGGAAAAGAGACGGGAGTTATCAAGAAAATTGAGCCGCGAGAGAATGTAATCGTCAGGCAATCAGTGAATTTGAGCAAAGCCTCCCACATCATTGCCGCCAATGTCGATTTGGCCATTGTGGTGGCGACCATTGCCCATCCACGCACCTCGACGGGTTTCATCGACCGCTTTTTGGTGACTGCCGAGGCCTACCACATTCCCGCTGCCGTCATTTTTAACAAGTGCGACCTTTACACTGACGACCAGATAGGGGAGATGTGCGTCTTGATGGAATATTATCAAAGTTTGGGTTACACTTCTTTTGGCGTTTCGGCCAAGACGGGTTTCCAAATTGATGAACTTAAAACCTTGATGCAAGACAAGATATGCCTGTTTTCGGGACATTCAGGCGTGGGGAAGTCGGCTCTCGTGAACGCCTTAGACCCGTCGTTGAACGTCCGCATCGGTGCGATTTCGGGTTATCATGAAAAAGGCAAGCACACCACGACTTTTGCCGAGATGCACCACTTGAACTTCGGCGCGTGGATTGTGGATACGCCCGGCATCAAGGAATTTGTGCTGTACGACCTTGAAAAAGAGACCCTTGCGCAGCGTTTCCCTGAGATGCGCGACTTGATGAGCGAGTGCCGTTTTGCCAACTGTACCCACACCCACGAGCCGGGTTGCGCTGTGAAAGCCGCCGTCGAGAACGGCGACATTGCCGACTGGCGCTATGTGAATTACCTTCGCATGATGACTGACGAAAGCCATGAATCTGTGAAGGAAGAAGGATAGAACAGTGGGGCATGCCCCACTGTCATTAGCGGATAGAAAAAAAGAAAAGAGGGGCATGCCCCGTTGTCCTTACCAGACGAAAATATAAAAACTATGACCATCGCCCTATTTGGAAAAACCATCGCCCCAGAAAACGGGGAATATATGCGGCAATTGTTTGCGGAATTGGCCAAAAACCAAGTTGAAATTGTTGTATACCAGCCTTTTGCTGAATTGGTTAAGGCTTTCGTTCCCGAAGGCGTGAACTGCAGCGTATTCACTTCCAATGCCGACTTGAACGCAGACCTGCTCTTTTCCATCGGGGGCGACGGCACCATTTTGGACACCGTTCCCTTCGTCCTCGATTCGGGCATTCCTGTGGCGGGCATCAACATGGGGCGTTTGGGTTTCCTTTCGAGCATTTCGAAAAACGAGATTGCCAATGCGGTAAACAGCGTTCTTACAGGCGATTACACCGTTGAACAGCGCAGCCTTTTGGAGCTCGTTTCGCCCGAAAAGGTTTTTGACGATGTAAAATACGCTTTAAACGAGTTGAACGTTATCCGCAATCCAGAACATAGTCTGTTGGCTATCAAGGTGTTTGTCGATGATGTTTACCTCAACACCTATTGGGGCGACGGTATCCTTTTGGCCACTCCGACGGGTTCCACGGCTTACTCATTGAGTGCGGGCGGCCCCATCATCGCGCCTAATGCGAAAAACTTCGTCATCACGCCCATTGCCACGCACAATTTGACCGTGCGTCCTGTCGTGATTCCTGACGACAGCACCATCCGTATTCAGGTGGAAGGAAGGGAGAAAAGTTTTGTGTTCAGCATGGACTCAAGGAATTGTACCTTAGACACTTCCGTGCAGTTGGAGGTGCGCAAGGCTGGCTTCTGCCTCAACCTCGTCAGGATGCGTGGCGAGGACTTTTTTGGCACCATCCGCAACAAATTGATGTGGGGCAAAGACAATAGAAATTGATTTCTGACGTTTTCAAAGGAAAATTTCATAATTTTGCAACCTTGAACTATGTATAGGAAAATTCGTTTCTTGTTGATTTTGAGTTGTTTGGCTATTTTTTGCCAAGTCAATGCTCAATTTGACGACCCCAAGACCATCGAAGTGGGGCCGCATGTGGGTGTGAGTTATTACATGGGCGACCTGAATCCGACGAAGCCTTTTGCAATGTCTCAGCTTCAATATGGCGGCGTGTTGCGTTTCAATTACAACAACCGCTGGACGTTCCGTTTCGACTATAGCCGCGCCACAGTGACGGCATCTGATGAAAAAATCGGTTGGCGGCCTGAACGCGGACTGAATTTCACGACGTTAATCAATGATTTCAGCCTCATGGCCGAGTTCAATTTCCTTGAATACTACACCGGCAACCCGAAAAGGAATGTGTCGCCTTACATTTTCGGCGGCATTTCGGTGTTTCAATATACACCTTTCGCGGAATATGGCGGCACTTTAGTCAACCTGCGCGAGTATCCTACCGAATCCACCCCTGACGATGTCAAATGGTACGAGTCGCTCTTCGGGCGGTCAATGCCCATTGGAGTCTCTGTGCCTTTCGGATTTGGTGTAAAACTCTCTGTTTCAAGACACATGGCTGCCACCGTGGAATGGCGGATGCAAAAAACTTTCACCGACTACCTCGACGATGTCGGGACGGTGTATCCCGAAAGTCATGCCTCATTCACCGCAGAGGACGGCGTGACCTACGACTTGAGCGACCCGACAGGGAATTATCTCCCTGGCCAGCAAAGGGGCAATGCCTCTTTCAACGACTGGTTTGGCATGGCAAGGGTGTCGCTGACCTGGAAATTCAACTTGCCCGACGGAAGGGGCTGTAACTTAAGCAAATTCTGACCATGGAACTGAAAGACCAACTGATGCAACAAATCGATCGCGATAGGCTGCCGCAGCACATCGCCATCATCATGGACGGCAACGGACGCTGGGCCAAGGAACGCGGCAAGCAACGCCTCTTCGGGCACCAGAGTGCCATACAATCGGTGCGCGAGGTGAGTGAAGCCTCGGCGGAAATCGGCGTTAAGTTTCTGACCCTTTATGCCTTCTCCACCGAGAACTGGAATCGCCCTTTGGCCGAGGTGTCGGGGCTGATGTCGTTATTGGCACAAACCATTAGGAATGAAGTCAGTACGATGAACAAAAACAGCATCAAGCTGAACGCCATCGGCGATTTGCAAAGTTTGCCTAAGGCCAATTACGAGCAGCTGATGAAAGCCATTGATGACACGAGCCACAACACACGCATGGTGCTCACTCTCGCATTGAGTTATTCGGGCCGTTGGGACCTCATCCAAGCCACACAACGCATGGCAAAGGAGGTGGCTGACGGAAGACTTGCCCCCGACCAAATCAACGACACAACCATTTCGTCATACCTTTCCACAGCTGGAATGCCTGACCCTGAGCTGCTTATCCGCACCAGCGGTGAAGAGCGCATCAGTAATTTCCTGTTGTGGCAGCTGGCTTATTCCGAGCTTTATTTCACGCCCAAGTATTGGCCCGACTTCCGCAAGGCCGACCTTTACGAGGCGATATTGAACTACCAGCATCGTGAGCGCCGTTTCGGAAAGACCAGCGAGCAGGTCGCCAAATAATTGATGAGCCTATGAAACGACACTTAATCATATTTTTGTTGCTTTTTGTTTCTTTTTTGGGTAACAATGCCTTCGCCCAAATCCAAATCGGCGACGACTTGTCGGATGTGGATTATTCTCGCCCAAAGGACTATGAAATCGGCGGCATCACCGTGGAGGGTGCCAAATACGTCGATGCAAACATGTTGACGATGATTTCAGGGCTTCGTGTGGGTGAGACGGTGAAGATTCCGGGCGACGACATCGCAGGAGCCATCCGGAAGATTTGGGAACAAGGTATGTTTGAGGATGTGTCCATTAACGCCGTCGACTTTGTGGCCAACAAGGTTTTCCTTCAAATCGTCATCAGGGAAAAGCCCCGTGTTTCGAAGTTTTCGCTGAAAGGCATCAAGAAGAGCGAGGCCGACGAAATCCGCAACAAAATCAACCTGTCGCGCGGCGATGTGGCCACCGAGCATCTCGTCACCAAGACCAAGCGCATCATTGAGAATTATTACTACGACAAAGGCTATCTCAATGTCGACATCGACATCAAGCAGATTGAGGATACCGTGCGTGAGAGTTACGTCGACATGATCATCAACATCGACAAGGGTCAAAAGGTGAAAATCGGGAAAATCAACATCATCGGCAACGATAATCTCTCTGAAGGACAGATACTTTCGGCGATGAAAGAGACCAAGCAACGCGGCCATTTCGACCCGTTGGATCCCTTGGGACCGCTTGTGGTGAACACGGTTGCCGATTTGGTGACGCTGAAGCCTTTGAAAGCCGTTACGGGCATTGAGGAGTATTTCTATAACAACTACCGCCCGCGCATCTTCAAGGCCTCGCGGTACAAGGAGAGCGATTTCAAGGATGACAAGCAGAAAGTCATTGATAAATACAATGCAAAAGGCTACCGTGATGCCATCATCGTGCGTGATTCGGTCTACAGGATCGACGACCGCAACATAGGCATCGACCTTGTCATTGACGAAGGCAACAAATATCACTACCGCAGCGTCAGTTGGACGGGCAACACCAAATACAGCGCCGAAACGCTGAACGGCATCCTCGGCATCAAGCCTGGCGATGTGTACAACAAGGAACTGTTGGACAAAAACTTGACCTACAGCGAAACCACCTTGGATATCAGTTCGTTGTATATGGATGACGGATACCTTTTCTTCCGTGCCGACCCCGTGGAGGTGGCGGTGGAAAACGACTCCATCGACCTTGAGATTCGCCTCAACGAAGGCAAGCAGGCCCGCATCAGGAACGTGACCTTGATTGGCAACACGAAGACCTACGACCATGTGGTTTTGCGTGAAATCTATACCCGTCCCGGTCAGTTGTTCAGCCGCAGCGATGTGATTCGTTCTGTGCGCGAACTGGCCACTTTAGGCTTCTTCAACCAAGAGAAAATCAACCCCGACGTGCAGCCTGACTATAGCGATAACACGGTCGACATTGAGTATTCTGTGGAGGAGGCTGCTGCCGACCAAATCACCTTCTCGGGCGGTTATGGTGGTGGATACCTTATATTGCAGGCAGGTCTTTCGTTCTCCAACTTCTCGATGCGCAACCTATTCAAGAAAGAAGCTTGGCGGCCCATCCCTGCCGGCGACGGACAAAAGCTCTCGTTGAGCGTGTCGGCCTACGTTCCCGCCATAATTTCTTATTCGTTTTCGTTCACCGAGCCTTGGTTGGGAGGTCGTAAGCCCAATGCGTTGACGTTGTCGTTCTTCCAGTCGTTCATGTCGAATTGGCAAAGCAAGACCAGCGAAAATTATGGTTGGTTCCGTCGCACGGGTGTTAGTGCTGGTTTGGGTCGCCGTTTGACATGGCCCGACGACTACTTCTCAATCTACCAAGGTATTAACGTAATGCGTTACAACCTGATGAAATATTCGACCCAATATCTGAACGTGGGCGACGGCAATGGCAAGTTCAACATTATTAGCTATAATATCGTGCTGAGCCGCAATTCGGTGAGCCAACCCATCTATCCGCGCAATGGCTCCGAATTCCAAATCAGCCTTGAGTTGACACCTCCCTATTCGCTCTTCACCCACAAGGATTATTCCACGATGTCGGAGAACGAGAAATACAAGTGGGTGGAGATGCACCGTTGGAACTTCAAGGCTGTGTGGTATACCGAGTTGTATGAGAAGTTGGTTATGATGACCCGTGTGCGTTTCGGCTACCTCGGTCACTACAACGACCAGATAGGTCCCACGCCTTTCCACCGCTACTATCTTGGCGGCGACGGTATCAATAACTATAACGTGGATGGCCGCGAGTTGATCGGTATGCGTGGTTATGCCAACAATTCGCTCTCGCCAGGGTTTTACAATGGCTCGAGTGGCGGCGACCTCTTCACGAAATACACCCTTGAGCTACGTTATCCATTATCGCTCAACCCGCAAGCCACCATTTATGCGCTCACCTTCCTTGAGGCAGGCAATTGCTGGTTAGGCTTCAAAAACTTCGACCCGTTTGACGTGAAGCGTTCCGCGGGTCTCGGTGTGCGCATCTATTTGCCCATGTTCGGCTTGCTCGGCCTCGATTGGGGCTACGGCTTCGACAACATTTACGGCACCACAGGCAACAACCATAGCCAGTTCCACTTCTCCATTGGAGGATCGATTGATTAATGCGGAATGTGGAATGCTGAATGAAGAATGAGTCTCGAAGTCTCGAAGTCCCGCAGTCTCGCGTCTGAAAAAAAATGGAACGATTATTGTAAGAAGAAGCAAACAAACAGAAAACACCATAATACAATGAAAGCACTGAAAACTTTAGCCCTGACCGCAGCATTGCTATGCGGCATGATGAGCGCCCAAGCCCAACTGATGGGTGGCTCGCAAAAGATTGTTTACGTCGATTCGGAATACATCATGGCGAACATCCCTGAGTATGGCGACGCTCAAGAAGAACTCAACGCCCTGTCAGCCAGATGGCAAGGCGAAGTGAAGGCCATCTACGACAAGGTGGAGGAGATGTACAGCAAGTATCAGACTGAGATGCTGCTCCTCTCCGAAGACCAAAAACGCGCCCGCGAACAGGCCATCATCGCCAAGGAACAGGAAGCCAAGAACTTGCAAATGCAATACTTCGGCTCAGAGGGACAGCTCTACCAGAAGCGTACCGAACTGATTCAACCCATTCAGGAGAAGATTTATACGGCCATGCAAGAACTGGCTCAGACCAAAAACTATGGCTTCATCCTTGATATGGCTTCGGGGACTTCCATCCTGTGGGCCAGCGACAAGAACGATGTCAGCGACGACGTGCTCGACCAACTTGGCAACGTCATGCAGACCGTGCGCCGCGAGGACCGTAAGAAAGCCAATGCCACTTCCAACGTGGGCGGAACAAGCAACAGCGGAGGAAACAGGCCAAGTGGCAAGTCGATTTCGACAGGCACGACAGGCAACACCCCCGAATCAAAGGGCAAAAAATAAAGGCGTTTTAGGCTGACCAAAGCAAATTATTCCTATCTTTGCACCCTAATTGGCATAAAATTACGAGTTAAATTATTAAAAACCAATAGAATAATGAAGAATTTGTTCAAAGTTATGTTTTTGGGTATCGCCCTCTTCGTGATGAGCGGCATGACCCAAGCCCAAGTGAAGATTGCACATGTCAACACGGCTGAAATTCTTGAGGCCATGCCTGAGAGGACGACTGCCGAGAAATCGATGGAAAACTATTACACTGAGTTGCAGAGCCAGTTGCAAACGATGGCCACTGAGTATCAGAACAAGATGCAGGACTACGAGGCCAACCAAGCCACGATGTCGAATCTGGTGAAGCAGTCGAAAGAGAAGGAAATCGTTGACTTGCAGAACCGCATCCAGCAGTTCCAAGCCAATGCCGAGAGCGAGTTTGAGGCCAAGCGTGCCGAATTGCTGAAGCCCATCCTCGATAAGATCCAGAATGCCATCAACACGGTGGGCAAGGAGAAGGGCTACACCTACGTCCTCGACTTGGCCACGGGTGCCGCCGTCTATGTGGGCGACGATGCCGTTGATTGCACCAAGGACGTGAAAGCTAAATTAGGAATCAAGTAAAGATTTTTGAGTTTTTCATTTTTTGTTAGCGTTGAAAACGCAGAATCAGCCAACCCGTAGGGTTGGCTGATTTTTATTTGATGCTCTCTCTCTTGACCTTGGCGAACTGTAGCAGCTTGAGGATGCCCAAGGGCTTGTGGTCGTCCTTGTTGGCGAGGTTGAGGTAGAGGCCGAACTTCTTGGCAATCGGGATTTTGAAGGTTTCGACGAACTCGATGAGGGTGCCGTCGGGGTCTTCCACGTAAGTGAAATGCCCATTGGCGTCGCCCATGCCGAAGTCGGCACCGCTGTCGCACACGAAAGGATGCCCCATCGCTTCAGCTTGTGTCTTAACGGCCTCCATGTGGCGCACGTCGAAGCAGAGGTGGATGTAGCCTGGGTCGCCCCAAAAGCGTCCTTCGTAGAGTTTCTTGCCCGGCCCATCAACGGCTTGGATGAGTTCGAGATGCGAGGTGCCCATAATCTTGCACAATGGCCCTTCAATGGGCTTGGAGCGCTCGAGGACGACACGGCGCAACTTCTTTTCACCTCCGGGCAGACTTTCAAAATCATTGAAAACATCCGTTTGGTCAAAGACAATTTTGTCGTAGTCAAGAAGTTGCGTGTAGAAGGGAAGCGACTTGTCCATATCGCTCACGCCGATGATGACGCCATTGGCACCGCCGGTCGGTAAGTCCTCATCGACGAAGACATAACCGTCCTGCTCGATTTGGAAAAGGTTGCCGTAAGGGTCTTTCATCAAGAAATGCCACTGTCCCCAAGGGGAAACGGTGAGTTTGCTGATGATGTCCGCTCCGTTATTAATAAAGGTGCTGTAGGCCTTGTCAATGTCGGGGCATTTCACCTTGGCGATGAGGATGCCCAAATCGCCGAGTTTGACGGGTTCTTTTAGGTAGTTGAGTGGGCGGCCTTTGGGCTGCCAAATCTCGAAGCCTCCGCCGCCACGGATGTTGACAGCGATGCCCGATCGGCGCGGTTGGGGCTTGCCGCCGGTGTAGGGCAACATTCGTTCTGCAACGCCCTCGTCGTCAACGATTTTGATTTCAAATCCGAATTGGTCGTAATACCATTTCCAGGCCTCGACGAAGTCGCTCACGCCGATGCCCACTTGCTGTATGCCGCAGATAACTTTTGATTTCATTGTATGTGTTATTTCAAGATTTCAGATTTCTAATTTCAAGATTTGCCTTTAGCGGTCAGTTTTCAGCCTTGGTTCGGCCATGCTTATAGCTGACTGCTTATGGCTTACAGCTTTACGTTGCTGATATTTTTCTCGATAGTTTATAATACAAAGGTAAGCAATATTTATGGATATGCGCCATCAAAAGTTCTGTTCGTCCAATTAATTTTCTGTGTTTCTGTCGCTTGATGGCGCGGACGGCGATTTTGCCGCATTTGTCCACATCGAGGCCGTTGGCTTGACCCGCGTCCATCTTGGCGTGGGCGGTGCCGTCGCCGTGGAGCGCGCTCTTGCTGATTTGCGTGTTGATGCGCCCGGGGATGAGGAAGGTCACGCCGATGTTGTCGTATTCCAGCTCCAGCGACTCGTAGAACCCGAACAAGGCGTGTTTCGCCGCGCAATAGGCCGAGCGCAACGGGAAGCCAAAAAGTCCTGATAGGGAAGTGGTTACGCTGAATTGAACATGCTCCTTCGCCATGATCATCTCCTTGAACTTTTTGACAAGATACACACCGCTGAGGAAGTCGATTTTCAGGATTTTTTCGTCCACGCTGATGTCGGTGTCCAAGGCTTTTTCGCGCTGCGAGATGCCTGCGTTGAGCACGAAGAGGTCGATACTTAATCCATTGGAAACCACATAGTCATAAAGTAGGTCGATGGAGGCGTAGTCGTCCAATTGTGTTTCGGTGGCGTATGCGCGCACGCCGTATTTTTCGCACTCGGCTTTGGCGGCTTCCAAGTCGCTGATGCCCAGTCCAGTTAGGACGAGGTTGCAGCCCTCTTGCGCCAAGTGGAGCGCGATGCTGCGCCCGATGCCGGTGCCGCCGCCGGTGATGAGTGCCGTTTTGTTTTTGAGGTTGAGCATATTCTATGTTTTTGTTCTGCTTGCCGAGGTGCTGCCACGGGTCGCGACCCGTGGTTACGGGATGTTTCGCCCTCTGGGCGAGGCACGGTCGGGCACCTCACGCTTGCAGGCCGCAAAATTAAAAATAATTCCTTCACGTTGGGATAATCAATATATTTACTAATTTTGTGGCTTCGTAATTTGTAGGGAGACGCAAGGCATTATGCCTCTACAACAATTCAACAATTCAACAGTTCAACAATCAACAATCAACAATCAACAATACAAAATGGACATTTTCGAAAGAATATCAAAGGATTCCGGTGGCCCGATTGGGCAGTACCGTGAACGTGCCGATGGTTATTTCGCATTCCCGCGCTTGGAGGGCGAGATGGGGCCGCGTATGACCTTCAACGGCAGGGAAGTGCTCTGCTGGAGCTTGAACAACTATTTGGGCTTGGCCAACCACCCCGAAATTCGCCGCGTGGATGCCGAAGCCGCCGCAAAATACGGCCTTGCCGCCCCGATGGGTGCCCGTATGATGACGGGCCATACCCGTATGCACGAGCATTTCGAGAAGGAACTGGCTGATTTCGAGAAGAAAGAAGCCGCCTATCTCTTTAACTTTGGTTATCAGGGTATTGTGTCAACCATCGACACTTTGGTCAATCCTCACGACGTGATTGTTTACGATAACGAGGCTCACGCCTGCCTGCTCGACGGCATCCGCCTCCACATCGGCAACAAGTACAAATACCGCCACAACAATATGGAAGATCTTGAGAAGAAACTGAAGGTCGCCACGGATGTGGTGGCAAAAACGGGCGGTGGTATCCTCGTCATCACAGAGGGCGTGTATGGTATGACAGGTGCTCTTGGCGATCTCGCCGGCATCGTGGCGCTGAAGAAGAAATACAGCTTCCGCATCCTCATCGACGATGCCCACGGCTTCGGCGTGATGGGTCCCAACGGGCGCGGCACGTCGGAGCATTTCGGCGTGATGGACGACATCGACATTTACATTGGTGCCTACGCCAAGGCAATGGCCATTATTGGTGGCTTTGTGGCAGGCCCGAAGTATGTGATAGAGTTTTTGCGTTATAATATGCGTTCCCAGATGTATGCCAAGAGTTTGCCTTTGGCCATCGTGGAAGGTTGCGAGAAGCGTTTGGAAATCATTCGCAGTGCCGAAGGTGATGCCTTGCGTGCCCAGCTGTGGAAGGTGACTCGCGCCTTGCAGCAGGGCTTCCGCGACTTGGGCTTCGATATCGGTCCCGCCGAGGCTTGCGTCACACCGGTTCATGTGCAGGGTGACGTGGTTCAGGCCACCAACATCGCTATGGACTTGCGCGAAAACTATAGGATTTTCTGCTCGGTCATCACTTATCCGGTCATTCCCAAAGGTATGATTATCTTCCGCATCATCCCGACTGCAGCCCACACGATGGACGATGTGAACTACACATTGAATGCCTTCAAGGAGGTGAAGGAAAAACTTGATAAAGGATTCTATGATGGTACCGAAGTGCCGAATATGAGGATTGAGTAGGCGTTTTTAAAACCAATATGGAAGGGCTGCTCCAATTGAGTGGCCCTTTCTTGTTATTCCCCAAGAAAAGTGTATTGATTTGTCGAATATTCCCCAAGAAAAGTGTGGTAAGTTGCTGAATATTCCTCAAGAAAAGTGTAGTGATTTGCCGAATATTCCCCAAGAAAAGTGTGGTAAGTTGCTGAATATTCCTCAAGAAAAGTGTAGTGATTTGCCGAATATTCCACAATAAAAGTGCAGTGATTTGCCGAATATTCCCCAAGAAAAGTGTGGTAAATTGCCAAATAATCCCCAAGAAAAGTGTGGTAAGTTGCTGAATATTCCCCAAGAAAAGTGTGGTAAGTTGCTGAATATTCACCAATAAAAGTGTAGTGATTTGTCGAATATTCCCCAATAAAAATGTAGTAATTTGCTGAATATTCCCCAAGAAAAGTGTAGTGATTTGCCGAATATTCCGCAATAAAAATGTATAGATTTTCCAAATATTCCCTAAAATTTTTGTTCAAATCTGTTGTATGTGTCTAAAATTTAGTATTTTTGCATCGAAATCTAAAATCAATGGAAAATGAAGCGTAGAATTATCAATGATTTAGTGAAGTGGAAAAATTCACAAGGAAGAAAACCCCTTGTTTTGGAGGGTGCCAGACAGGTGGGAAAAACCTTTATCCTAAAAGAGTTCGGAATGTCGGAGTATGAGAACTTGATTTATCTCAATTGCGACAACAACGATTTTATGAAGACTCTTTTCTTGCAGGATTTTGACATGGAAAGAATCTTGCGTGCTATCGAGGCTTTTACCAACCAAAGCATAAATGCTGGGAAAACGCTCCTTTTTATAGATGAGATACAAGAAGCCCCGCGAGCCTTGACCTCGTTGAAGTATTTCTGCGAAAACGCCAGCGATCAGCATGTGGTGGTGGCGGGTTCGTTGTTGGGCATCAGTTGTCGCACGGGTGAATCCTATCCCGTCGGGAAGGTCGATATTTTGAGCCTTTACCCTATGTCGTTCGAGGAATTTCTTTGGGCGATGGGCGAGGATCAACTTTGTGATGTGTTGAACTCCAAACAGTGGGACATTTTGCGCACTTTGGACACCAAACTTCAAGACTTGCTCCGCCAATACTTCTATGTAGGAGGGATGCCTGAGGCGGTGCTGAGCTACATCACCGACCACGACGTGCCCAAGGTGCGCCGAATCCAGAAGTCGATATTGAAGACTTACGAGCGCGACTTCGCCAAACACGCCGGCGGCGAAACGCAACGCATCCGCTTGGTGTGGAGTTCCATTCCGGGGCAATTGGCCAAGGAAAACAAGAAGTTCGTCTATGGCGCGGTCAGGAAGGGGGCGCGGGCCAAGGACTTCGAGATGGCCATTCAATGGCTCGTCGATGCTGGTTTGGTGCTGAAGCTGCGCCGTTGCCTCAATCCCACCATGCCGTTGTCGTTCTATGAAGACACGGAGGCCTTCAAGCTCTATCTGCTCGACGTAGGGCTGCTCGGTGCCATGTCGAACGCGCCGGCGCGGCTGATGGTCATCGCCAACAAGGTTTTCGTCGAGTTCAAGGGCGCGTTTTCCGAAAACTATGTGTTTCAGCAACTCAAAACCCTTGGCGACCTGCCGCTCTACTATTTCAGCAAGGACAACTCGACGCAGGAAGTGGATTTCCTCATGCAGACCGATGAGCGCATCATCCCGATTGAGGTGAAGGCCGAGGAGAACACGAAAAGCAAGTCGCTGAACGGCTTCGTGAATGTCGATCATGCCGACAAGCACCTGAAAGCCCTGCGCTGCTCCATGCTGCCCTACGCCGACCAAGGCTGGATGGAGAACATTCCGTTGTATTCCGTGTTAGCTTACTTTTCCGACTTGGCGGAATAAAAAAACTGCCTTTTAGTTCTTTGTTCCAATATTATCCCTATCTTTGCATTTTCGGAGTTTGTGATAATCCCAAAAACGTGATAATATGATACTCGTAAAACAAGCTGGAGTTTATGTCAACATCTTGAATTGCAGGCTCAAGAAACACCTTGCAGAGGTGTTCAAGAAGCACGGCGTGAACCTGACGGCGGAGCAATATCTCGTCATGGACACGCTTTGGAACGAGGGTACGCTTACCCAGCAGGCCATCGCCTTCATCATCCAGAAGGACAAGAACTCGGTGACGCAATTCATTGACAATTTGGAGAAAAAAGGTCTCGTGACGCGCTCCGTGGCAAAAGGTGACCGCCGCGTGAACAACATCGTCGTGACCGAAGAAGGCATGGCCTTGAAGGATTCGACCAAACAATTGGCCATCGAGACGATGAACAAGGCTTTGGAGGGTATTCCTGAGGAGGATGTGCTTGTTTTTGTGGACGTGCTGAAGAAGATTTGTGGCAATATTTGACTGTTTTCATGGTTTTTATTGCAAATGGTATGATAATTGAATGAAAAACTTCAAGTAAAATTTAAATTGCATATTTTTGTACCCCAATTTTCAACGCAATGAATAGAATGACAAGATTTTTGATGACGCTTTTAGCAATGGCCTTGATTATGCCATCGTGCAACAAAGGCGAGGGCATGGGCGGCACGGGCACGGTGCAGGGCTTCGTGAAGTTGGTGCATCATCCCGACGATGACTATACCCTGACCCCCGACACCGTGAACGCGGCCAAGACCGATGTTTTCATCGTTTATGGCGATGAGAACTTTTTCGGCGACGATATTGAAACTGGTGCCGATGGCGGTTACCGATTTGAGTATCTGCGTCCTGGCAACTACACCGTGTATGCTTATTCCACCTTGCCTTCAGGACAGAAGGTAGCTGTGAGCGAAACGGTAGAATTGGCGCGAGGCGCTGTGGCTCAGGTGCCAACGCTCTACATCCACGATGGCAAGGCATACGGCACTTCCGTCGTGAAAGGGCGCGTTCATGCCTCATATTACCACAACGGCAGTTGGCGCGGTGAGGGCTGGGCTTGCGAACATCGGGTCTATATCCGTAGGGTGGGAGAGGAGGTTCCTTTCGATGACACCCGCGTGGGGTCTGATGGTTATTTCGGTTTCCAAAAACTGCAACCTGGCGAATATGAAGTGTTTACAGCTTCCGACGACATCAACACTGAAATCCCTGATTTCGTGTACCAAAGCATCACCGTCAACGATGCAGGGCTGATTTATGAGCTTGAGGAACAGTTTGAAGTCATCATTAATGTATAAGGAACTGAAATCTTAAATCGTAAATTTTGAATATTAAATCTCTAATAATGAAAAGATTAGTAATAATTATGGCGTTTTTTGCCATTGGTTTCGGTGCTATGGCCCAATCGGTTTCAGATGCCACCATCGCCAAGCGTGAGAATCGTCGAGGCATGGTGCTGAAGGAATGGAACACGGCGGCGGGCGACAAACGCGCTTTTCTCGATCGCGTGACGACCTATGACGCGATGGGCCGCAAGATTGAGGAAATCGAATACGCTTCTTACGGCCAGAAATGGCGTGTGGTGAGCGAGTACCCCGAAAACAGCGACATCTCGGCCAAGGTGGTGCGCGAAATTGAGTACAACGACCGCGATAAAGTGGTCAGAATCAGGAAGTTTGAGTATGACGAAGACGGTTCCAAGGTGCGCCAACTCAATTATTACCCCAACGGAAAACTGGAATCGGTGAAAACATACGAATACGTCCCGAAATAAGTACCGTGGAGGAAATTCTTGACATAGTGCAAGGCATGAAGCCGATTTCGCTTGATGAGATGAGCGGTGTGAAATTGATGAACCGCATCGACACGAAATATGTGGTGACGGAGGCTCAACTGCATGAAATTCTTTTGGGCATCCGCGAAAACTATTATGCCCAAGAGGTGGAAGGCAACCGCCTATCGCCCTATAGCACTGTGTATTACGACACGCCTGAACTGACCATGTACCTCATCCACCACGACCGACACTTGGTGCGCGACAAAGTTCGTGTTCGTACCTACGTTGACTCAAAACTGACTTTTTGCGAGGTGAAGCACAAGAGCAACAAAGGCCGCACGAAGAAAAAACGCATCGCTGTTGAGCCGATTCCGAACATCTTGGACAACCCCGAAGCGGCGGCGTTTTTGGCCGAGAAACAGCCTTACGAGGTCAAGTCGCTCAGCCCGCATTTGGTGACAATTTTCGACAGAATCACTTTGGTCAATTATGGGAAAACCGAGCGCCTCACCATCGATTGCAACTTGCATTTCGAGAACCTACGCAACGGCGCAACCGCTTCGATGTCGCCTTTGGTCGTGATGGAACTGAAACAGGACGGTAGGGCAAAATCTCTCCTAAAGGATGTGCTTTTCGAGTTGAGAATCAAGCCGTTCAAGGTCAGCAAGTATTGCATTGGCACCTGCCTGACACGCCCCGAGGTGAAGCAAAACCGGTTTAAGAAGAAACTTAGGAGATTGGAAAAAATGCGGAATGCGGAATGATGAATGCGGAATGATGAATGTGGAATGAAGAATCTTAAATCTTGAAATCTTGAAATTTTAAATCTCGAAATATGAACCTGTTACAAATCAACCTGCAGGACTTTGATCCTGACATTGCACGCGAATTTGGTGGCGGTGCCAGCGGAATGGACTTCCTCGGCGTGCCGCTTTTTGATGCCCAGAGTCTTTGGACGATGCTTATCCGCTTCGTTTTCAACTTCTTGGTCTGTTGGGTTATCATCCATTGTTTCTACTACAAAAAGGCCAACCGCAAGGACTATTATTTCACCTTCCTCATGTTCGCGGTGGTCATTTTCCTCATCATTTCGTTGATGGAGAACATGAAGATGAACATCGCCTACGCCCTCGGCCTGTTTGCCATTTTCGGCATGATTCGATACCGAACTGAAACCATAAAAATCCGCGAAATGACCTATCTTTTCGTGGTGATGGGATTGAGCATCGTCAATGGCATGGCGCTTTCGACGAGTTATTCCGAACTTGTATTGGTCAACCTGTTTACGGTGTTGATTATCTGGCTTTTGGATGGCACAAAGTTGCTGAAGCATACCGCAATGAAAATCATCCTTTACGACCGCATTGAGAATACCAAGCACGGCAAGGAGGATGACCTGAAGGCCGACCTTATCGAGCGCACGGGATTGAATATCAGCAAAGTGGAAGTCGGGCATATCGACTATCTGAGAGATGTGGCCTTCGTGAAAGTTTATTACGAACCCATTGACGGTGAGGTGAATACGATTGATACTATAACTAAATTGAAAGATTTTGATAATTGATGTCACAAAACCAGCGAAACTTCCAAATCTAGGCGGTCGCCCGGTTGGGCAGACCGCCGGTGCAAAAAAAGTTTTGAGTGTTTTGTAGGTTTTGTGAAAAAGAAAATGAAAAGATTACTCACCATAGTATTATTGCTGTTTTCGGTTGGTGTTTTTGCCCAAAGTGAAAGGTCGACCGACTTCGGAGGCATTGTTTCGGCTGAGGCTGAGGTGGGCTTGGGTGGACCTTTTGGTCTTTCGGTGGAGGAGGAGTTGCGTTTCGAGAACAATTGCACCCAATTCGACCGCTGGCTCAATTCCGTTGGCGTGGACTACACCTGCCTGCACAACCGCATGAACATCGGCCTCACCGCCGACTACATCCGCCGCCACAACGACCGAGGTTATTACGAAAACCGTGGCCGCCTCGGTTTGCAAGTGACTTATACTGAGGATTGGCGCCGCTTCAGGTTCCAAGTGCGCAGCAAGGTCATCGGCACCTTTTTCGACGAGCGCACGGGCGAACACCGCGTCAATCCGCGTTTGTATTGGCGCAATCGCCTGAAAGTGACCTACCAGCCGATGAACAGCCGATTCAAGTATGCCCTCTCGACCGAACTCTTTTGGCTTACCAACGACCCCAAAAAAGGTGGCATTGACAACCTGCGCACGGTGCTTTCGGTCGACTACCGTTTGGCGCGGCAATACTCGCTTTCCGCCTTCGTCCGTATGGACAACGACTTGCAGGTGAAGGAGCCTGTCGATAGGTTCTTTCTTGGGCTGACTTTTAAGGCGAAATATTGAAGAAGTTTGTAATCTCAACATGGCAAAATGCAAAAATCTCTCATGGCGGCTCACAAAAGGGTCGCCGTGATGTTTTTTTTGCCTATTTTTGTCGTCTGGAAATTTAATACCTTAAAATATGAAAAAGACCATCAAAATGAGAATCTTTGGAGGCGGCATGGTGCTGCTGGCCGTGGCTTTATGGTTGCTTGTGCCGTCGTGCGTCAAGAAACCATCCGCGTCAAGCGTCATTGTAGAACAATTGCGTCCTTTGAATGAAACCCTGTTGCCGTTGGTTGACGGGTTCACTTCGGGCGCCATCCTGAAGGGCGAACCCATCGTGGTGCGCTTCAAAAACCCTGAGACGTTGAAGGTGAAATATGGCGAGCCCATCTCAGCCAAAGCCTTCGACTTCAAGCCTGCCCTGAAGGGCAAGGCCGTTTGGATTGATGAAAACACGGTCGGATTCCAATACGACAACATCGATCCGAACCAAAGCTACACTTGCGACTTCCGCATCAGTGACTTCCTTGATGTGGATGCGACTGTACCCATGCAGTTTGGTTTTGCGGTGCGCCGCCAAAACATCAGCCTTGTGGGTGCCTATCCCGTGTGCAAGGAGCCTGACAAGATGGATTATATCCTTCGCGTCGCCTTTGTCAATCCCGTGGAGGGCGATGTGGAGCAACTCATCGGTGAGGATATTAGGAAAGCCTATAAGGTCAAGGCCAATGCCGTAGGAAACAATGTTTATGACATTGAAATTCAGGGTATTGAAAGAAAAGATTCAGAAACCAAGCTGAAAGTTACCTTGGATGGCAGCAAGATTGAAGCCAACAAAACCATGAGCTATGACTTGCCCATTTATGCCAAAGGTGATTTCAGGCCTGTGATTTTCGATGTTGACAAGACTTCGGGACAGGGAACGCTGTATTTTACCCAAGCATTGAAACAAGGTCAAAACCTCAACGGATTGGTTTCGTTCAACAATTCGATTGGTTACAAATCTGACATTCAAGATAATAAGGTAAACTTCTATTTCGACAAGTCGAGTCTCTACGACTATCAGATGAAGGAGATGGAGATGACGGTCGGCACAGGCATCCGCAGTGCCGCGGGTCAAGTGCTGCAAGCCGAATATCCCTTCGGGTTTGAGTTGACCGACTATGAGCCTAAGGTGCGTTGGACCGACGATGGCGTTATCATCCCCAACGTGCAAGAGACCACCGTCTATTTTGATGCCGTTTGCCTTAACTCAGTGACACTGAGAATCATCCGTGTTTTCGACGACAACATCCTTTCTTTCTTGCAGGACAATGAGTTGGACGAGACTTACGGTGTGCGCAAGGCGGGCCGTTTGGAGAAGAAAGTGCGCCTCCAAATCGACAATCCGTATCCGACGCAATGGAAGACTTTCCCCATAACGCTGTCTGATTACGTCAAGGTGGAACCTGGCGCGATGTATCAATTGAGCATCGATTTTGGCCCCGCCGACTACACTTTCGCTTCCGATGAGATGAAGAATTATGTGGCTGACAATGCGCAGATTGAAGCTGACTATTGGGATGGCCAACGTTTTGACTACAAGGAATATCGCTACGATGGTGAGTGGGGCGACCCCAATGGATTCTATTTCTATAACTATGTGGAGCAAAGGAAAAACATTGTCGTCAGCGACCTTGCCGTGACTGCCAAGATGGGGCGTAACGATGTGGCTGATGTTTATGTCTTCCAAATCTCTGATGCTCAACCCGTTTCTGGAGCACAGGTGCAGGCCTACAACTTCCAGCGTCAGGAATTGGCGAAGGGCACAACCGATGCGAAAGGCCATGTGCAGCTGCAATGCGCCAACCGTCCCGCTTTCGTGGTGGCCAAGGACAGCAAAGGCAGCAAGTCGGTTATCAAGCTGAGTGATGGCAATGCGCTGTCTTACAGCCGTTTCAATGTGGATGGCGAACCTGTTGAGAAAGGTGTTTCGGGCTTTGCCTACACCAATCGTGGCGTGTGGCGTCCGGGCGATGAGATTCAAGTCAATCTGATGCTCAACGACTTGGACAACCAGCTGCCCGACAATTATCCTGTCGTGCTTGAAGTCACCGATGCCACGGGTAGGCTTTATGCCAAGCAGGTGAGCAGCAAGCCCGTGAATGGCATTTATTGCTTCGCCGTGCAGACCAATGTCAGCGATGAGACCGGCCTTTGGATGGCTCGTTTCAAGGTGGGCACTACCACCATTCAAAAGCCGCTGCGTGTGGAGACAGTGAAACCTAACCGCTTGGAAATCAATTTCGACCTGCCTGAACTTATCAGCCTCAGCCATCCCGATCGTATAGCCCTGACTTCTAAGTGGCTCAATGGATTGAAAGCCACGGGTTTGAAGGCCGAAGTCGACGTAAAAGTGCGTGGGGGAGAGACCTCTTTCAAGGGCTATGAAAGCTATTCCTTCGTGAACGAGACCGAGACATTCGAACCTGTCGAGATTTCGGTCTTCAGCGGTCCGCTCAGCAGTGAGGGCATGGCCAATGTGGGCTTTGGTCCGCTTACCGACTTGTCGTCGCAGCAGATGATGAACGCCATTTTCACGACCAAGGTCTTCGAGCAGGGCGGCGACTTCAGTGTGGCTTCCTTCAGGTCGAAGCTGTCGCCTTATGCCCGCTATGTGGGTGTGCAACTCCCCGAAACCGCCTCAAAATACGGTAGTTACTACGATACTGGCAAGGATTGGAAGTTCAATATTGCAGTGGTCGATGAGGATGGAAAGGCCAACAAAGCGGCTGTTTCGCTCAATTATGCACTTTATAAATTGGATTCCTATTGGTGGTGGTCGAGTGAGAATGAGTATTCGCTGCAACGCTATGCCTCGGGAACTTACAAACGCCCGATGCAAAACGGCATTTTGACCTGCAACGGCACCACCTCGTTGACGCTCAACGTCCCCGACAAAGAATGGGGTAGCTATCTCTTGGTAGTCAGCGATGATGAAGGCGGACATAGTTTCGCAAAAATCATCAGCTTCGACTGGGGCAGCTCCTACGGTCACGCCGCAGGTGCTTCGGGTGCTCCGGCACAGCTCTCGATGCGCGCCACCGCCGACAGCTATCAGGTGGGCGAGAAGATTGTGGTCACGTTCCCTGCCAACAACAAGGCCAAGGCTCTCGTCACGGTGGAAGCCAACGACAAGGTGCTGCAAACCCAATTCTTGGAGAACCTCGGCGACGAAGGCAGAGTGGAAATTGCCGCCACCGAAGAAATGATTCCGAATGTCTATGTCTATGTGGCTCTGATTCAGCCGCATGATGTGGCCAACGGCCTGCCTATCCGACTTTATGGCGTGGTTCCAGTGAAGGTCGAAAACAAGCAACTGCAATTGCAGCCTAACCTCGTTGTGCCCGAAACGTCAAACACTAATAAGAACATCGAAGTGAAGGTGAGCGAGGCCAACAAGCAAGCCATGACCTACACGCTGGCCATCGTCGATGAAGGCATCCTTGGTTTGACAAACTTCACCACTCCGAATCCATACGCTTACTTCAACAGCAAGCAGGCATTGAAGGTGCGCACATGGGATAACTATGCTTGGGTCGTTGATGCGTTCAGCGGCGAGTTAGGCTCCGTTTACGCCATCGGTGGTGACGGTATCCTCAACCAGGAAATCACTCTTGATAACCGCTTCAAGGCATACGCGGTCACGCTTGGACCTTTCGAGTTGAAGGCGGGTGAAAGTAATACCCATCAATTTGAAGTGCCACAATGCTCTGGCGCTCTGCGTTTTATGGTAGTGGCAAAGGGCAAAGGCAAGGCTTACGGTGCTTCCGAAAAGCAGATGAAGGTCGTCGACCCGATCACGCTTTATGCCTCCGCGCCGCGTGTGGTGGCTCCTGGCGACGAGTTGACGATGAAAGTCCAAGTGCTGTCGCCTACGATGAAAGGCAAGAGCCTTGAGGTGAAGTTCGACAACCAAAACCTCAATGCCCTCGGTGCCTTGCCGACCACGGTCAGCATCGACCAAAACGGTGAGGGATTGATTGCCATCAAGACAAAAGTGCCTGAAACGACAGGAAATGCCACGTTGAAGGTGACAGTGACAGGCGCAGGCTACAGTGCCGAATCATCGACGACAATGCCTATCCGAATGCCCTACGCTGAACGCAGAAACCTGATTACCAAGGAAGTTGCAGGCGGACAAACGCTCAATATCCCGTTTGAATTGGCTGGTATGAGCGGTACGCAACAAGGCAACCTCACGTTGTCGTCGCTGCTGCCCGTCGACCTCTACAGCCGTCTCGATTACCTGACCACCTATCCTCACGGCTGCCTCGAACAGGTCACTTCCAAGGCCTTCCCGCAGTTGTATCTCAACTATTTCATCCAGCAGGACGAAAACGATATGGCGCAGATGCGTTCCAACATCGAAGCGGCCATCAACAACCTGAAGGCCTACCAGAAGTCTGACAACTCCATGACCAACTGGGTTGGTGGCACCTACAGCGACCCGTGGACCGAGATTTACGCGCTGCATTTCCTCGTCGAGGCCCAAAAGCAAGGCTTCAACGTGCCGCAATACTTCCTCGATGGACTGAAGAGCTATCAGGCCAACCGAGCCAAGCAGTGGAGGAACAACCCCGACTTCAAGCAAGGCGAGACCATCCAAGCCTACCGTCTCTTCGTTTTGGCGTTGGCCGATGCGCCAGAGATGGGAGCAATGAACCGTTTCAAGGAAATTGAGATGAACTACGACCTCACCAAGGCCCTTGCCGCTGCCGCCTTCGCGCTGACGGGCAAGACTACCATCGCTCAGAACCTGTTGCCTACGGCGGTTGAAGGCCGCATGTCGGATTATTACACCTCTTTCGGCTCCATCACCCGCGACCTTGCCTTCCTGACTTACACGCAGATGCTCTGTGATGTGGACCAGCAGACGGTGCAAAACAACGTCAACGAGATTTGCCAAGCCTTGAACAGCGGTTCTTGGATGGATACCCAAACAACGGCCTTCTCGCTGTTTGTCTTGGGCAAGTATGCCGAAAAGAACAAGGTCAGCAATGGCGACCTTTCCTCCACCGTCAAGGTGAATAGCGAGGAGCGCACCTTGAACAGCAACATAGGTTCGGCAGGCTTCAAGTTTGTGCCGAAGTTGGGCAACAACACCTTGGAAATCAAGAACAACACCGACCAAAAGTTGGTGGCCAACCTCTTCACCAAGACCTCGGTGGCCGAATACGACATGACCGAGAGCGGCAACTTCATCAAGATGAGCGTGGCATATCGTGAGAAGAACGGCAGCACTTTGAACCTGTCCAACCTGAAGGTAGGCACCGACATTGTGGTGGAGGTCACCGTTCAGAACCCGAGCCAGTGGCAAGTCACCGAATTGGCCTTGTCGTACTACCTGCCTTCAGGCTGGGAGTTGGTCAATGAACGTGTCATCGACGATTCCAGGAATGAATCTGCCAAGCACATCGACTTCCGCGACGACCGCGCCTACTTCTACTTCGACCTTGCGCCAAATACCCAAAAGACGTTTGTCATAAAGGCTAACGCCACCTACGAGGGCAACTACATGATTCCCGCCGTGCGTTGCGAGGACATGTACAACAACGAAATCTATTACCAGATTCCCGCCCGTGGTTGCGTTGTGAAGTGAATGGCATGATTGTTGATTGTGGGCCTAAAGAGGTCAAAAAAAAGTTTTTATGCTTTGGAAAACAAAAAAAGCGTATTTTTGCCACAAACTATAAAACTAAGAGTATGCGTAAAAATGTATTGAGACGATTGATGACGGTGCTTTTCATAGCTGCTGCATTGCCTGCGGTGAAGGCCCAAGTGCATGTGGGCGACATCCTTTGCGAAGGCAACAACGTGATTAGTTCAACCGAATTGGCTTTGTCGGGCGAAAAAGCCATTGGCGTGGTGTTTTACGTCGACGCCACCAAGAAGCATGGCTGGGCCGTGGCTTTGGACGATCAAGGCAGCTTGTCATGGGGGCCGAACCATGTTAGTACTCTGCTTCCCGACCGCCGTAGCAGACAGGCGGCAGTGGCTGACGTCAATGGCTATGGCAATACCGAGAAGATTCTTTCCATTAGTTCCCAAAATGGCTCGCAATATCCTGCCTTTGACAGCGTGGACTTTTCCAACGGCTGGTATTTGCCGGCCTTGGGCCAGCTGAAGAAGCTGTACGACAATCGTGACAAGGTGAACGCAAGCCTCAGCGCTGTAGGCGGAACGAACTTCATAGTCGAGGACGGCGAGTATTGGTCATCCACCGAGTATTCGCTTAGCAGTTCTTGGTTTATGGACTCTGATGGCAAGTTGCGCTACAGAGATCACAGCTTCAATGGCACCAAGGATGGCCGTCGACTGGTTCGCGGTGTGAGAAATTTTTAGTCACATTGGGTGAAAAAGCCCGCAAGACATAGAAAAACCAAAGTAGCCTTTTTTGTGCTTGCGGGCTTTTTAGTGCTTTTTTGTGTCCCAATTCAATGTTTCGATAAGCCCTATTCTATAGTAGTGACCGCTAAAGATAGCGGAACTACGTTTGTGTCGGTTTATATGAAGGTGGTGCTGAAAAATTTTCCGGGGTGATAGGACTTTATTTGTTATTTTTGCAGGGTTGAATTATCTTATTTATGGACAAAGAGTTGGCAACATATCATCCTGAAAGCAGTTCTGTTGTTGTTTATCACAGCGATGACGATGCCGTGCAATTGGAAGTCCAGTTGTCGGAAGAAACGATATGGCTTACCCAAAAGCAAATGTCGTGGCTGTTTGATACTACATCACAAAACATTACGATTCATATTAATAATGTTTACAAAGAACACGAACTTGAAAAAGGAGCAATCTGTAAGGATTTCTTACAAGTTCAAAACGCCCACGACCGTTTCCATTGCATTGACGACACGGTTTACCACATTGGCGCATCGCTGAAGGATTTGGGGAAGAAATGGTTTGCGTTTAGCCGGATGGAGATTGGGACGGATGCGCTGTTGCAGAAAATGTCCTAAAACGAAAGAGGTAACAAATAAGTCTTAATTAGGCAGTTTTTGATTGGAAAAACTTATTAATATGAGAAAACAAGACATAGAAGAATTTGTTTCATACGTCAAAGACAATTTGACTGGTGACGAGAAAGGACAGGCTCAACTGTTTTGTGACCGTCTTTTCAAAGCTTATGGACACAAAGGAATAATTGAGGCAAACGGGGGGCTTGAAGTCAAAGTGAAGGAGGCCGATTCCAAATCTACTAAATACATAGATTGTCTTTGGAGTCCTGCGGGTAAAGATGGTGTATTGATAGAGATGAAAAGGAAAGACATAAAAAACCTGGAATCACATTTTCCCCAAGCCCGTGACTATTGGATTAATCTTGTGCCCTCGAAAGATATTGGTCCCGGATGTAGAAAGCCCCGATATATCGTATTATGCAACTTCGACAAGTTCATTATTTATGACGAGTTCAATAAAGTGGACGAAGTTACGCTTGACGAACTTCCGGAGAGATATACTTGTTTGTCGTTTTTGGAGGGTAAATCTCCTTTGTTCAACAACAACACGGAAGATGTCTCCAAAGATGCTGCAAGACTGATAGGCGAATTGTTTCAGTATTTGACCATCGACAAACAGGAAGACAAGACTCGCACTCAGCACTTTATCCTTCAATGTGTATTGGCATTGTTTTCAGAAGATGTTGAATTGTTGCCCAAGGGCTTCTTTACGCAAATCATCCATGATTGTTTGGATGGGAAGTGCAATGCTTACGATGAATTTGGCAATCTTTTCCGACAAATGGCCAATCCTGTTCCTGCCCGTGCAGGCAAGTTCAAAGACATTCGCTATTTCAATGGTGGTTTGTTCAAAGAGATTGACCCAGTTATTCTCGACGACCATTGCCTGAAAGTGCTGAAAGAGGTTGCCGACAAAGACTGGACAAAAGTCAACCCCTCTATTTTCGGTGCTTTGTTTGAAGGAACCATGCGTTCTAAAGAGCGTCATAAGTTTGGCGCACACTTCACAAGTGAGGTGGATATGCTCAGAGTGATTACCCCTACAATCATTCGTCCATGGAAAGAGAAAATAGCAAAGGCTAAAACGATTGTGGAATTGAATAAAGTTAGACAGGAAATGGGGGAATATAGGGTGCTTGACCCTGCCTGTGGGTGTGGAAACTTCCTTTTTGTCGCCTATCGTGAAATGAAAGAATTGGAGTGTCAGGTTATTGACAGACTGTTTGAATTTCCAAAAAACATTCGCGATAGTTACAAGTTCAATTTCCAATCTGTTATCAAAACTAGCCAATTCTTTGGCATTGATGTGCAACCAATAGCCGTTGAAGTGGCGAAAATGACCATGATGATTGCCAAAGAATTATGCAATATCACCTATTTGCAACGAATCTCGCTTCATGGCACATCTATCGACTTTGACGATTCCTTGCCTTTGGAAAATATGGACAACAATATCTTGCTGCAAGATGCCCTGTTCTGCGAATGGCCAAAATTCGATGTTGTGATAGGCAATCCACCATTCCAGTCAAAAAACAAGATGGTGCAGGAGTTGGGTGCTGCTTATGTGGACCGTGTCCGACAAGCATTCCCCGATGTTCCGGGAAGGGCTGATTTTTGTGTTTATTGGTTCCGCAAAGCCCATGACCTTATGAAAAAAGGCCAATATGCTGGACTTGTTGGAACCAATACCATTCGCCAAAACTATTCCCGCATGGGCGGATTGGATTATATTGTGGAAAAGGATGGAACCATCCTTGATTCGGTTTCCACTGAAGTATGGTCGGGCGATGCTGCTGTGTATGTCTCCATAGCGACATGGAAGAAAGGCGAAGAAAAGCGAAAGAAAGTGTTGTCAATTCAAACAGGCGACAGCAAAGATTCACCTTTTGAAGATTATGAACTCGACACCATCAATTCTGCATTGAGCCTTTTTGATGTGACCCAAGCGAAAGTGTTGAAATGTAATAAAGAATCCTCGGCTTGCTATCAAGGACAAACACACGGCAACAAACATTTCCTACTTACAAAGGAACAAGCTGTGAAGTATTTGCAGGATAAAAATAACGAAAGTGTAATACATCCCTATTTGATAGGAGAAGAATTATTAGGACAATTTGGCTCCCAGCCACAGCGATATGTCATAGATTTTCGGAAAGCAAAGGATGTGTTTGAGGTGGCTTCTTATAAAAATCTTTATGAGCATATTCACGAAAATGTCTATCCTCTTTTCAAGGAGAAAGCTGATGATGAAATCGCAAGAAACGAAAAGGCAAAAAAAGAGAATCCCAATTATAAAGAGAAGAAGGATCATCAGAGTGCTTTTAAGAATTGGTATAAACTGTTTAGGTCAAGAGGTGAACTCATGGACCATATTGAGGCTATAGATAGATATATAGTTTGCTCTTGTGTGACAAAACGACCTATATTTGAATTTGTCAGCAATAAGATAAATCCTAATGCAGCATTACAAGTATTTCCTCTTGATGATGATTACTCGTTTGGCATACTTCAGTCGGCCATTCACTGGGAATGGTTCGTGGCTCGATGTTCTACATTGAAAGGTGATTGGCGTTATACATCGGATACTGTTTTCGACACATTTCCTTGGCCACAGAATCCAACCAAGAAGCAAATCGAGGAAGTGGCAAAACATGCCAAGGCTTTGCGAGACAAAAGGAATGAATACATGGATGAGCATCACTATACTCTGCGTCAGCTTTATCGGATCATGGATGACACACCCAACAATCCTATTTCCGAGATTCAGACACGGCTCGACAATGCCGTGCGTGATGCCTACGGAATGCGGCGCGATGCAGACATACTTCAATTCCTCTTAGACTTGAATGTCAAGGTCTTTGAAAAAGAGCAAAGAGGTGAAGCGGTGCAAGGTCCTGGACTTCCCGACAAGATTAAGGACAAAACCGGGTTGGTTTCACTTGATTGTGTCAAAATGATGAGCAATACATAAACCCAGTTCAGGCGTATTTGCAATTCGCCCGCTAACGGCGGACGATTTAATTTCTTAGGATCTGGTGGATTTACTAGTAATTCCTTCATTAGTGAATATGTGAATTTGAAATTTGAGAACAACAAACGAAATATTTAATAGGATGAAATTGAGAAAAACATGACAAACGAAATAATAGACACCAATAGAATAGCACAAATCAGCGACAACCTTTATCAGGGCGTTTCAGAAATCATCGACAACGCCATGCAAAGGGTTGCTGTTTATGTCAATGCGCAGTCGAGTATGACGTTCTGGAATGTCGGCAAGTACATCATAGACGACATGGACTATCAAACCTATTCGGCATACGGACAAAAGATTCTTGCGACGCTGTCGCAAAGATTGATGGCACGTTATGGGAAAGGATACACTTATTCCGCATTGACAAGGATGATGAAAGTGGCTCGTATTTATGGCAATAGGGAAATGTTTGCGATGCTGTCGCAAACATTGACTTGGAGCCATTTTTTGGAACTTATCACTATTGAAGACGGCACAAAGCGGCTCTTTTACCAACAAATGGGCATTGCGGAGCATTGGAGTGTGAAGCAATTGCGAGACAAACAGGATGAAATGGCATACGAGCGTTCACTGATAGCGGCAAAACCCGACGACAAGATTGCCAAAACCTTGGAAAGGATATGTCCACAACACATGGAGCCAGATGTCGTGTTGAAAAGTTCGTATGTGCTTGACTTCCTTGGATTAAGCGGTTATTATTCGGAGGAGGAACTGGAAGCTGCCATTTCCAAGCAGTTGGAGAATTTCATCCTTGAATTGGGACAGGGCTTTGCTTTCTTGGAAAGGCAAAAACGTTTCACCATCGACGGAACAGACTATTATCTTGACTTGCTCTTCTATCACAGGAAACTGAAATGTTTGGTTGCCATCGACTTGAAACTTGGCAAATTCAAACCTCAATACAAGGGGCAAATGGAACTCTACTTAAAGTATATCCAAAAGTATGATATGCAATCAGGTGAGAATCTACCTATTGGGTTGTTGCTTTGTAGCGAAGGCAATACGGAACATATCGAACTATTGATGCTGGATGAGGATAATATCAAGGTGGGGCAATACACCACATATCTGCCCGACAAGCAATGGTTTATCGACAAATTGAACCGTTCAATCCTCATTGCAAAAGAATATGGAACGAAATAGGCTGACTCATTATGGTTTTACTTAGGTGAAAAGTTGTGACAATCGGAGAATACGGAAAGATAAGTGGTCTTTGTTTTGAATAAAAAACTCAAAATAGTATTGCTGGTTTTGGTCGGCCTTTTCCTCGCCTTCCTCTGTATCCCAACGCCGAGCTTCGACAAACCCTATTCCACCGTCTTGACCGCGAAGAACGGCGAACTGCTCGGCGCAAAAATCGCGGACGACGGACAGTGGCGCTTCCCTGCTTCAAACAACTATTCCCCTAAGTATATAGCTTGTCTGTTGGAGTTTGAGGATCGGTGGTTTTTCCTGCATCCTGGCTTCAATCCTGTGTCTTTCGTGAAGTCGTTCATCGACAACCGGAAGGCAGGGGAGGTGGTGCGCGGTGGTAGCACCCTCTCGATGCAGGTGGTGCGGCTTTCACGCGACAACCCGCCACGAACATACGGCGAGAAACTTCTTGAGGTCATTTTGGCCATGCGCCTTGAGCTGCGCTATTCCAAAAGGACCATCCTTAATATGTATGCCGCCAATGCGCCTTTCGGGGGCAATGTGGTGGGCATCGACGCGGCGGCGTGGCGCTATTTCCACACTACGCCCGACGAACTTTCGTGGGGCGAAGCGGCCACCCTTGCGGTGCTGCCCAATGCGCCCGCCATGATCCATCCAGGCCGCTCACGCAATCGCTTGGAGAGGAAACGCAACGACTTGCTGCAACGCCTGCCTCGTTCCAAGACGTTCATTCCCAAGCGGTTGAAAGTGTCCGCGCTGTCGGAGGAAGATGCAGAGTTGGCCATGATGGAGTGCATCCCCGACCGACCATTTGAGATGCCCATGTTGGCTTACCATTATCTTGCCGAGGAGGACAAACGTCATCACGGCGAGCCTATCATTTCCACCATTGACGCCAACTTGCAGCAGTCGGTCATTGACATCATGAAGCACCATCATCAGGTGAATGTGATGAACAGCATCGACAATGCTGCGGTGTATGTGCTTGATTACTTGAATGATGAGGTGGTCGCATACGTGGGCAACAACTGGGATGCCGACGATGCCCGCATGGTGGATATGGTCAGGGCGCAACGTTCCACGGGCAGCATCCTCAAGCCCTTTCTTTTTGCCGCCATGCTCGACGAAGGCACGTTGCTGCCTGAGATGATATTGCCCGACGTGCCGATGAGTCTTTCTGGATTCACGCCGAAAAACTACAGCGGCGAATACTGGGGCGCGGTGCCTGCCGACAAGGCCTTGCAAAACTCGCTCAATGCGCCTTTTGTGCATTTGCTGCGCGAATACGGTCAGGCGAGGTTTCATGCCTTGTTGAAACAACTTCCGCTGAGGGGCCTCGTTTTCGATGCGGAGCATTACGGCCTGTCGCTCATCGTGGGTGGCAGCGAGGCTTCGCTTTACGACATCACCAATGCTTACGCCAAGATGGGTCGCAAGTTGGCCTCGCGTGTCAATGAAAACTATGATACTCAGGTGGATGAGAACGAGTCGCCTTTTTCTGCCGAAGCCATCGCCGAGACTTTTCATGTGATGACGGGCTTGACGCGGCCAACGAGTCAGATAGGGTGGGGGAGTTTTGCCTCGTCGAAACAGGTGGCTTGGAAAACGGGCACCAGCTTCGGTTTCAAGGATGCGTGGGCGGTGGGTCTCACCGACCGTTATGCGGTGGGTGTTTGGGCTGGCAATTCCGATGGAGAGGGTCGCCCGGGACTGACGGGTGTGGGCGTGGCGGCACCGATTCTGTTCGACGTCATCGGCAAGTTGAACGACAGCTATCGCTATCCTGCCAATACCTCGGAAAGCGTTGAGATTGAGGTTTGTGCCGAGTCGGGTTATCCGAAATCGGAACTTTGCCCTGTGACGAAGACAATGCGTGTGCCTGTAGTGGAGAACCAAACAGGAGTGTGCCCCTATCATAAAAAGGTGTTTTTGGACGAGAGCCGTCAGTATCAGGTGCTTCCCGACTGCTATCCCATTGACCAGAAATGCTATGAGGTGTATTTTGTGTTGCCGCCCGTGATGGAGTGGTTCTACAAGAAACATTCACCTTTGTTCCATCCCATGCCGGCCTTTTATCCGGGTTGTGGCACAGCCCATCCCGACGAGGTGATGGATTTCGTCTATCCCAAGAGCGACGCCAAGGTGACCATCCCCATCGGCATTCGTGGCGACCGCCAGCAGGTGATTTTCGAAATCGCGCACCGCAACCCGCAAAAAACGATTTATTGGACCTTGAACGACCAATTCTTAGGCCAAACCCGCCTCAACCACCAAATGCCCATCGATGTGGAAAAAGGCACTTATCGCCTTCGTTGTGTTGATGAGGACGGCGTGGAGTTGAAACGTAGGATTGTGGTGCAATGAGCTTTTTTGTTCAACTCGCAGTCCCGCAGTCTCGGAGTCTCGCAGTCTATCATGTAAACTAAATCTGCTCATCTACTTATTTTTTTTGCTTTTTTTTCCACTTTTTTCTTGACATACCACTTTTTTGTATATTTGTAGCCCCAAAATGATTGATGAAGGAGCTAAACATCAATGACAGCCAAAACACATAAACAGATAATCGATGCGATAACGGACAAGGCAAAGACTGTGGTTCCGCCTCATTCCGAAATGATCCTCTTCGGGTCACGCGCCCGTGGCGATGCCCACGAAGGCTCGGATTGGGACATTCTTATCTTGCTTGACAAAGACCGTATCCGACTCGAAGACTACGCTTTATATTCCTATCCATTCCGCGAATTGGGCTGGGATTTAGGGCAATACATCAATGTTGTGCTTTTCACCAAAAAAGGCTGGCAGGAAGATGCAGCAAGTCCTTTCCATGAAAACGTAAACGAGGAGGGAATAAGGATATGGGCTTGACTGACGAAAACCGCAAAGACATTGTTATCTATCGCAGCGAAAGAGCCTTTGCTGCTCTCGAGCAAGCCAAGGGCAATCTTCAGATGGGTTATTTGGAGATAACCGCCAACCGCTTGTATTATGCTGCCTATTACGCTGCATCAGCCTTGCTCATCGCCAACGAAATCCGCGTAAAAAGCCACGAAGGTTGCATAGGCCAATTTAACTTGCACTTTGTTAAGACAGGATTGGTGCCCATCGAAATGGGGAAGCTGTTCAGCATCTTATTTGACATGCGGCTGACAGGCGACTACAGTGACCGTTTCGACCTCACGGAAGAAGACGTAGTGCCTAACATCCTGCCTACCCAAGACTTCATCATCAAGGTTACCAGCTTGGCCAAGGAGAAGTTAGGCTTGTAGTTGCCCCCAACCCTTGGATTGCTTCGTTCCTCGCAATGACGGAAGCGACAGCCAACAGCCAAAGGCCAACAGCCAAAAGCTAATTGCTAACAGCCCTGCAAGGTCACAAGTCATAGTCACAAGCTAATGTCTCGGAGTCTATTACGTAAACTAAATCTGCTTATCTACTTGTTTTTTTTGCTTTTTTTTTCGCTTTTTTCTTGACATTCCATTTTTTTGTAAATTTGGGGCTTCTTAGGAAAGAAGCAAATCCATTTTTTAACACATAACTTCATTAAAAACAACAAACCTATGAGCAAACTCACCTACACCAACATCCTTAAGCCTGGAGACATTCCCGGCCTGTTGCCTGTGTGACAAGCTCCGAATTGCAGGGTTTGCCGCAGGCCACGGGCCTAAAATCTCCGTTGCAGGACTTGCCATGCGCAAGCCTCAATCCGTTTATTCAATTCAATTATTACAAACCTTACAATTCTTACTTTATGAAAAACAGATCTTTATTCTTGATACTGCTGCTCGCGGTGTTCGCGCCGTGGACAACAAGTTTCGCGCAGCAAACGATGACTATCGGAACGGGCACTAACTATGCCCTCAGTGGAAACTATCAGGGCAACAGTTCTGGTTCCCCTTTCGGAAACTGCTACTACTACAACTCCACGGCCCAGTTCATCTATACGGCTGAAGAACTGAACGGTGCAAAAACCATTACGTCCGTGGCTTTCAACCACAATGGAAATTCTTTCAATGCTAATGTGAACATCTATCTGTTCCACACTACAGCCAGCACGGTAGCCACCAATAACCCTGTCACCGCAGGAACTCCTGTTTACACGGGTTCAGGCATCGCGGTTGGCGGAAGCAGTGCTGGATGGCAAACTTTCCAACTCACTACGCCTTTCGAATACAACGGCAACGACAACCTCCTTGTTGTGGTCTGTAGAACGAATTCTGGAAATGGTTGGTCCGGCAATATAGGTTGGCAATACACCGCTACCACGGACAACAAGTACATGGTCAGAAGCAGCGATACTGATAATTACGGCTACATTACAAACCCTAATTATTACACCGCTTCAACCAACCGCCCCAACATCCAAATTGGGTATCAAACAACAGACCCTTACATCTCACTTGCCCCTGCCTCCGAAACGGTATTCACCGGCTTCACCAAAACCCTTACTGCCACCTACGGCAACGTGACGGGCACACCCACCATCACCTACACCTCCAGCAACGAGGGCGTGGCCACGGTTAGCGGCAACGGCACCACCGCCACGGTGACAGGCGAAGCCTCTGGCACCGCCACCATCACCGCCACGATGAGCTACCAAGGCACTGACTACACCGCCACCGCCGCCATCACCGTGGAAGACCCGTCGTATTGCGAGCCTGTTTTTGGAGGGGGGTATGGTATTTACATCACGAACTTTACCACAGAAGCTGGAATAAACAACAGCACGGGCTTTTCCACAGGCGGCTATGGCGACTACTACGACAGCCATTCCGCAGAGATTGAGCCTGGCGAAACCTTGGACTTTACGGTAAGCCAGGGTTCCCAATGGGGTTGTGGATTTGCCATCTGGGTTGACTGGAACCAAGACTACGAGTTTAGCGCCGATGAAAGAGTGGCTGCAACGAGTGCCACACAAACTACAAGTTGGAGTGGAAGCTTTTCCGTTCCTTCCGCCACCGCTGTGGGCGACTATTGTATGCGCGTACTGATGCAATATAATACTTCATCCCCAAGTAATCCTTGCGTTTCTACAGATTTCGGCGAAGGTGAAGACTACAAGCTGACAGTGATTGCCCCTGGCAACTGCCCCAAGCCCAGAACGCTCGCGGCTTCCAATGTGGCCGTCCGCACGGCCACTTTGACCTGGACCATGGACAGCCCGCTTGATGCCACCGCCCACGGCTTCAACGTGGAGTACAAGAAAGCCGCCGACCCCGACGAGCCTCTCAATTGGACCCGCGTCGGAACGGCCTACGATCTGCTGACCACCACCATATCGGGCCTCACCCCCGAAACCGAATACACCGCCCGCGTGCAAGCCGCCTGTGGCAACAATGAATACAGCGACTGGAGAAACATCGCCGAGAACTTCACCACTGGAATCGCCTGCCCCGCACCTACTGCACTGGCCGTGACCGAAGGCAGCGTGACCGCACACGGAGCCACCGTCACTTGGGAAGGCACCAGCAGCGACGGCTATGTCGTGATGATTGGCGAAGAAAACCTTTTTGCCAAAGCCGACTTCGAGACTGGCGACCTTAGCCAAGCCGATTTCACAACCACCAGTAACTATCCCTGGACGGTGGTGGCCAACAACCACAGTGGCGCCTACTGCGCCAAGAGCGGCAATGGTCGCGTAAACAATTCGACTTCCGACATGGTGCTCGAAGTGACTTTGGCCAACGATGCCACCCTCACTTTCTCGGCCAAGGTTTCCTCGGAAGATACTTATGACAAGGCCTACTTCTCCATCGACGGCACTCCTCAATCCAACCTTAACGGCATTTCCGGCAATGGCAATTGGATTGACTACACCTATTCTTTGACCGCTGGCACTCATACCCTTCGCTGGTACTACACCAAGGATGATTCCGATTATTATAACGATGACTGTTTCTATGTGGACGACATCGTTGTCAACGCTGGCGTTTCTTCCTGGACCGAATACACCACTGCCAACCTGACCTACACCTTCGAGAACCTCGCCGCCAACACCGGCTACCAAGTGAGAGTGAAAGGCAACTGCGGCACCGAGGACGGCTATAGTGCCGAGACCGCCCCCGTGAGCTTCACCACCCCCGACGACTGCCCCAACCCTGGCAAACCCACCCAAAGCGAAGTGACCGCCCACTCGGCCAAGATCAGCTGGGAAGGCAACGGCCTCACCGAGTTCAACCTCGAGTACATCTACGCCGGTCATAACGACTGGTTCAGCATGTCCGGCGTGACCTCGCCCTGCACCATCGAAGGCCTGCCGGCCAGCACCGAAATACAAGTGAGAGTGCAAGGCACCTGCGACGCAGCCAACAACGAATGGTCGGAAACGCTGTTCTTTATGACCGATGTCAGCTGCCCGGTTCCCACCAATGTCCGTATTACGGAAGGTCCCACCGCCCACGGAGTCACCATTGAATGGGATGCCGAAGAGGGCGAAATGTTCCAATATGTCATGCTTCATGGCACTCCAACCGACTTCTCATCGGTTGCCTGGGACGATCCTAGAGAAACCAACACGGCAAGTTGGAACACTTTGTACGCCGACTACGACTGGACTTTCGCCATTCGCAAGTATTGCGGCGAGAGCGACCAAAGTGAAGTCGTTTCCCTAACCTTCACCACGCTCGTGGCTTGCCCGGCACCCACGACTCCCGCTGCTACTTACATTACCGGCCACACCGCCACCCTCAACTGGACGGGTACCAGCGACAGCTACAACGTGTATTGGCGCACACCTGCCTCATGGGACGGTGAAAATGCAGACTTCTCTTCGGTTCCGACAGGATGGCTCTTCCGCACGGGTGCCTTGAACACCGACGGCACCGCCACCTTGTTAGGCACTTCTTCATGGTCAAGGAGCAGCACTATGAACAATGTGTTGGACGGTTATCACTATTATACCAATTTATATGGTAGTAATGTCAATTATTGGATGATTACGCCAAGCATGACTGTCAAAGAAGGATATGACTTTAGCTTTGATGCAGCTTATACCCCATACAGCAATAACAATGCTTTGGCTACAGGTTGCACCACGCACAGATTCGTCGTCCTGATTTCGACCGACAACATGGCCACTTGGACCATTTTGCGCGAGTGGAACAACAGCGGCACGGGCACCGATGTGCTTGACAACCTTTCCCAAACGGGCGAAACCATCAATGTCAGCCTTGCTTCCTATGTCGGTCAAGAAGTGAATATCGCTTTCTTTGCCCATGCTGAAACCACATCATACGACAACAACATCCACATCGACAATGTGAAGATTGGCTTTGAAGTGCCTGCTAGCGACCTGTTAGTTGAAAACGCCGACGAAACCACGATTGAAATCAACGGCCTCGATCCCGAGACCACTTACGAAGCCTACATTGTTGGCGACTGCGGCACCGAAGGCTATAGCGCCCCGTCGAGCACGGTCACCTTCACCACCACCGTGGCTTGCCTCCCCGTCGGCACCTTGGCCGAGGCCACCGAGGTGAAATCCACCTCCGCAAAACTCAGCTGGACCTTGACGGACGACACGCAAGACTTTTGGCAAGTGGCCTACAGCCCCTCGCCCCTTGGTGCTGGCTACACCTACGTTGATGCCACCACCAACAATGGCTTCCTCTTGGAAGGCCTCATGCCCGAAACACTTTATTACGTGAAAGTGCGCGCCAACTGCGGCAGCGAAGACGGCTACGGCGTGTGGAGCAACGAAATCAGCTTCACCACTTTGGGAGACTGCTTCACCCCGTATAACATCGTGGCCGACAACATCACCGCCGTCAGCGCCAACATCACCTGGACGGGCGAAGGCGACAGCTACAATGTGATGTATCGTGAAGTCATCACAGCAGCCGTTAATACCAACGTTACCTATGACTTTGAAGATGGAACCCAGCAGGGCTGGACCACCATCGATGCCGATGGCCATGGCAATGCATGGAGTATTAACAACTCTTCTAGTTATGCGAATAATAGTAATTATTCCATGAAAGCAACCTACAACAGTTCTTATGACCATCAAGACTATTTGGTTTCCCCGCAAATCTCTTTGGGAGGCACTTTCAGTTTTTATACAAGACGTCAATCTAATAATGGAAATGACACCTTCCGTGTGTATCTTTCCACAACGGGCAACACCAACGCTTCCGACTTCAACATCGAACTGACGGATGGTAATGTGCTTCCTTCCCTTGTTTTCGACAAATACACATACGACTTGAGCAGCTATTCCGGCACTGGCTATGTTGCCATCGTTTATACTGCTCCCGCTGACCAGTATTGGCTGTATGTTGATGACATCAACTACACTTGCACCATCGAAGGTGAATACGGCGAGTGGCAAGATGCCACATCCGATACCGAGAGCGTCACGCTCAATGGCCTCGAGGCTAACAAGACCTACGAAGTGAAGGTGCAAGGCGTGTGCGGCAGCACCGAAGGCGAGTGGAGCGACATCTTCGAATTCACCACGCCTGTTCCTTTCTTCACCAAGGAAATCTTAGCTCACAGCACAGGAGAAGAAACGTCAGGTTGGTATCTGATTGCCTCGCCGTTATATTTGAGCATCCCTGTGGACGCGGTGGATCAGATGACCGACAACGAATTCGACCTCTATCGCTTCAACCAAGCTCCTACAGCGAACGGTGAAGGACAGTATTTAGAGTGGGAGAACTACAAGAGTCATACGGAAGATTTCCTCATCGAATCTGGCATTGGCTACCTCTATGCCAACAGCGGTAATGTCACCCTTACCTTCACCGGTGCTGCTTACGAAAAAGTAAACCCATACGACAAGATGATCTTGCTGAGCAATACCGAAGATAATCCCGATGAAAACATGAGGGGCTGGAACCTTGTGGGCAACCCCTACTCCGTGAAAGCTTACCCACGTCGCGACTTCTATGTGATGAACCAAGATGGCAATGACATCGTCACTCCCGAGCGCAATTACATTGAACCTATGGAAGGTGCCTTCGTCTATGCTGAACAAAATGGAGAAGAGTTAACTTTCTATAAAACTGAATCCTCAACAGGCAACAAAGGTGCGCTCAGCATCAATGTGATGAAAGCCGCCAACCATCGCGGCAATGGCCTCATCGACCGCGCTGTTGTACGCTTCGGCGAAGGCAACGTCTTGCCCAAGTTCATGCTCAACCAAAGCCACACCAAGGTCTACATCCCGCAAGGCAACAAGGACTGCGCTGTGGTCTACAGCGAAGGCCAAGGCGAAATGCCGCTCAACTTCCGCGCCAACGAAAACGGCGCCTACACCCTGAGCTTCAACGCTGAGGAAGTCAGCTTCAGCTACCTGCACCTCATCGACAACATGACCGGCACTGATGTCGACCTGCTGCAAGCCCCGAGCTACACCTTCAACGCCACGACGACCGACTACTCGAGCCGCTTCAAGCTGGTGTTTGCCACTGGCGTCAACAACGACAGCGACAACTTCGCCTTCTTCAGCAACGGCAACTGGATCATCGGCAACGAGGGTGAAGCCACCCTGCAAGTGGTCGACGTCACAGGCCGCATCCTGAGCAGCGAGACCGTCAACGGCAGCGTCAGCAAGGCCATCAACGCCGCACCTGGCGTCTACATGCTCCGCCTCATCAATGGCAACGATGTGAAAACGCAAAAGATCGTGGTGAGATGATTGAATCCCCCCTGCCCCCCTTAAAAGGGGGACGCGCAATGCGGCGCAAAACAAGCGTCCGGCAGGCGTCCCCCTCTTGAGGGGGTG